>NZ_JANNOD010000129.1:0-49849 GCF_031398885.1 Hymenobacter sp. | reverse complement strand
CCGGGGTTGCTCCTGCGTGGAGCAACCCCGGTTGCGTTTTGACTATTCCGGCCCCGGTCAACCAGTAGTCAACCTTGTTTTTAGCTGATTGACCGGAACATGCGGCTCCATCGGATTTTATGCAGGAAGTCCGCGTGAGGGTCGATGGAAAGCCATACAAACACGGCTTTGCCCACGATATGGTCTTCGGGCACAAACCCCCAAAAGCGCGAATCCTCCGAGTTATGCCGGTTGTCGCCCATCATAAAATAATAATTCTGCTTCACGGTGTAGCGTGTCAGCGGTTGGCCGTTTTGCTGAATCATGCCTTCCTTCCAACTGATGCCCTGGTTATGCTCGTACTGCGCCACGATTTTGTAGTAAATCGCGGCGTTCGCAGACGTTAGCGCAATCGTTTGGCCCTTCTTGGGCACCGGCAACGGCCCGTAGCTATCGAGTTGCCACCGGTTGGGAGCGTTGCTCGTCGCGGCTGTGCCATGAAAATCCGCCACGTCGGGGAAAAGCGCCACCCCGGGCGCGGTCACAGTAAGGGCCCTGACGTAGGGCTGCTTGCGAAAATAGTCGGCTACGCTGGCGGGGCAGTTGATAACAAACCCTACCTGACCAGTCGCGGCGTCGGAAACCACCCGCGGAATGCCATCGGGCTCTGCGTAGTCCACAACGCCGTGTTCGTGCAAAGCCTTCCTTATGTCATCGTTGGGAGCCTCCACCGCCATGAAGTAGGTGGTCTGGGGCTGGCCGGCTACCGGCCCCGGCTGGCCGTTCAGGAATACCTGGCCCGCGCGCAGTTCCAAAGCATCCCCCGCTACCGCAATGCACCGCTTGATTAGGTGCGTGCGCATATCGGCCGGCAAAGGCTGCTCATGCGGCACGTGGAAGACAATAATGTCGTTGCGCTGAACGGAGCCGAAACCCGGAAATCGGTACGTGGGTAGCTGAATAAGGTCAGAATAGCTTTTGATGCCCGTTCCCCACACGGTTTGGTGCGTAAGGGGCACCTGCAAGGGCGTTTGGGGCGTGATGGGTCCGTAATGCAGCTTGCTCACAAACAGATAGTCGCCCACCATCAAGGATTGCTCCATGCTCTCCGATGGAATGACGTAGGCCTCCACCGCCGACCAACGAAGCAGCGTGGCTGCGACAACAGCGAAAATCAGCGAGTCGGCCCACTCCCGGGTTCTGGTCTTAGGTTTCGGAGGCTGCGCCTTATCACCGCCGCGGTTGCTTTCAAAAAAGGCCATGAGAGATTGTTAAAGATGGTTGGGGGTTCAGTATTCTATTTCATAGTTGCAATTCACAATACTACGATGACTTCCAAAAGAAATTCCCAAGCCAAGGCCCGATATGCCAAAGTGCCCGTTAGCCGGCTCCTGGCCCACCTCGCCTTTTCCCCCACCCGCCCGGCGCGCATCTGGAGAAACTTGGAGGGGCGGCAGGCTCTATTGAGAATCTTTATTTCAATCTGACAAATTATAGGATGAAGACTTACTAAATTTAGATGTACAAATCTTCCCTATTCTGAGTATGAAAAAATTGTGCATCATTATCTGTTTTATCGCCATTAGACTCCCTCATTTTTGCCATGCTCAACTTAATCCATTGGCAGAGCAAAAAGCTTTAGCGTCAGATTCGTTGATAGGCGCTTGGACCATGTCAGCGACTGAGCACATATGGATAAACAAAAGCTATAAGAGCCAAGTCACTCAGACAACTACACGTATCGTATGCAATGCTTGCCCAACAGTCATATTAGACTCCAATCATACAGGCCAAATAATAAGTGCAAACGGGATAAGGCAAACGTTCGAATGGTCAAGAAGTGGAAGTGAATTAAAAGTTATGAATCATACTCCAAAAAGGATAAAAGCTAACTCAACACTTCAAGACGGTGTTTATAGCATAGCAATGAGCCAAGGTTCATTAGGTGAGAATATACTCAGATTACTTGATGCCAAAGCAACTACTTATGTCTTGGTCAAGGAATACCCATGAGCACAAAAAAGCCCCTGATTATTCAGAGGCTTTTTTGTTTGTCCTAAACCGGATACTACCAGCTCGACTTGGTCACACCGGGAATCTTCCCGGCGAGGGCCATTTCGCGGAAACGCACGCGGCTGATGCCAAACTTGCGCATGTAGCCGCGGGGGCGGCCATCAATCATGTCGCGGTTGTGCAAACGCACGGGCGAAGCGTTTTTGGGCAGCTTGTCGAGACCTTCGTAGTCGCCGGCAGCTTTCAGAGCCTTGCGCTTCTCAGCGTAGCGGGCCACGGTGGCAATGCGCTTGCGCTCCCGTGCTTTGATGGATTCTTTGGCCATGGATTCGGGAGATTAAGCTTCTTTTTTAGCGTTAGCGAACGGCATACCGAAGGCTTTGAGCAGCTCGTAGCTCTGCTCGTCGTTCTCGGCGGTGGTCACGAAGGTGATGTCCATGCCCGAGATGCCTTTAATTTTGTCAATCGAGATTTCGGGGAAGATGATTTGCTCCTTCACGCCGAGCGTGTAGTTGCCACGACCATCGAAGCCTTTGTCGTTGATGCCTTTGAAGTCACGCACGCGGGGCAGGGCCACCGTCAGGAGGCGGTCCATGAACTCGTACATTTTCTCGCCGCGCAGGGTCACTTTAGCACCGATGGGCATGCCTTCGCGGAGCTTAAAGTTCGAGACAGACTTCTTAGCAATGGTGGCAATGGCTTTCTGGCCGGTGATGACCGTCAGCTCTTCCACGCCGTTGTCCACCAATTTCTTGTCAGCTACTGCGGCACCAATGCCGCGGTTGATGCAGATTTTGGTGACACGGGGTACCTGCATCACGCTTTTCAGCTGGAATTTCTCCTGCAGCGCGGGTACGATGTCTTTGTTGTAAATGTCTTTGAGACGGGCCATGAGTAGGGGGGCGGGTTACGCCGTTTTCTTGGCAGTGGCGCGCTTGGCTTTGGCAGGCGCGGCAGCGGGGGCTGCAGCAGCTGCGGCGCCTTTGCGCACACGCTCACCGGTGGTGGGGTTGATGGCCTGCACGTTGCTCACGTGCATGGGCGCCTCCATCTTGGTGATGCCGCCCTGGGGCGATTTGGCGCTCGGCTTGTTGTGTTTCGTCACCAGGTTCAGGCCCTCAACGATGACGCGCTGGGTTACCCGGTTTACCGACTTGATTACGCCGGATTTGCCCTTTTCGTCGCCAGCAATCACCTTCACGGTATCGCCCGACTTTACGTGCAGTTGCACGGGGTCTGCTTTTCTGATAGCCATGATTTAGAGTACTTCGGGGGCTAGGGATACGATTTTCATGAACTGACGCTCACGCAGCTCGCGGGCCACGGGGCCAAAGATGCGCGTACCGCGGGGCTCGTCGTTGTTGTTGAGCAACACGGCGGCGTTGTCGTCGAAGCGGATGTACGAACCGTCTTTGCGGCGCACTTCCTTCTTCACACGAACTACTACGGCCTTGCTCACGGTGCCTTTCTTGGCGTTGCCGGAAGGGATGGCCGACTTAATGGCCACCACAATCTTGTCGCCAACGCTGGCGTATTTCTTGCCCGTGCCACCCAAAACGCGGATGCAGAGGACTTCCTTGGCGCCGCTGTTGTCGGCCACCGTCAGGCGGGATTCTTGCTGTATCATCGAATTAGATTATTTAGCGCGTTCAATAATTTCTACTAGGCGCCACCGCTTGGTTTTGCTCAGCGGACGGGTGCTCATGATGAGCACCGTGTCGCCTTCGCCGCACTCGTTTTTCTCGTCGTGGGCGTGGAATTTCGTGGTTTTGGTCACGAACTTGCCGTACTTGGGGTGCTTCTGCTTTTGCACCACAGCCACGGTGATGGACTTGTCCATCTTGCTGCTCGTCACCTTGCCGGTGATTTCCTTGCGCATGTTGCGCGAGGCTTCTTCGGCAGTGGTTTGGTCTTGGGTTGTTGCGTCGGTTGCCATCGGAATTAAGCGGGGTTAGCGGCCTGCTCGTTGTTCCGACGCGTCTGCTCGGTGAGCAAGCGGGCGACGTTTTTACGGTTGGCCTTGAGGCGGGCCGGGTTTTCCAGGGGCGAAATCGCATGGGCGAAACGCAGCTGCTGGCCCGTAGCCTGCTCGGTTTTAATTTGCTCTTTCAGCGCTTCGGCGGAAAGGCCTTTGTGGTCGGTCTTGTTCTTCATGACTTAGGCAGCGTCCGTGTAGTCGCGGCGAACCACGAATGAAGTACGAACCGGCAGCTTCTGAGCCGCGAGACGCAGCGACTCTTTGGCTACTTCCAGCGATACGCCGTCCGACTCGAACATGATTTGACCCGGCTTCACGCAGGCTACCCAATACTCGGGCGAGCCTTTGCCCTTACCCATCCGCACTTCAGCCGGCTTCTTGGTAATGGGTTTGTCGGGGAAAATGCGAATCCATACTTGCCCTTCGCGTTTCATGGCACGGGTCATGGCGATACGGGCAGCCTCAATTTGGCGAGCCGTAATCCAAGAAACCTCCAGCGACTTGATAGCGAACGAACCGAAGTCTATGGAGCTGCCGCGGTAGGCCAGGCCTGTTACGCGACCCTTTTGCATCTTGCGATACTTGGTCCTTTTCGGTTGTAACATTTGATTGAAATTTAAAAAAGATTCTTGGGGGATGTAGAGACGCATACTTGCGTCTCCGGGACCGCGCCAACTAGATTAGTGCGGCATTCGTTCTAGCGCAGAGACGCAAATATGCGTCTCTACAACCAGCCGAATAAATTAGCGACGCGGGCCGCGGGCGGCACCACCGGCGGCTCCACCACCAGCGGCGGGGCCGTTGCGGCGGGGACCGGCGTTGTCGCCGCGGGGAGCACCACCGCCGGCATTGCCGCCACGGTCGTTGCCACCACGGCCACCGGCACCGCCAGCGCCACCGTCACGACGAGGGCCGCGGTCGCCTTCACGACGCTCGCCACGGGGGCCACGGTCGTCACGACGTCCACCGGCGTCGCCACCGGGGTTGGTGAGCTGCTGGTTGGGCGAGAGGTCGGGCTTGCCGAACACCTCACCGCGCATTACCCACACCTTGATGCCAATTTTGCCATACACAGTCTGAGCTTCCGACAGAGCGTAGTCGATATCGGCGCGCAGCGTGTGCAGCGGCGTACGACCTTCTTTGTACTGCTCCGAACGGGCAATCTCCGCACCGCCGAGACGGCCACCGCACTGAATCTTGATGCCTTCGGCACCAACACGCATAGCGGCCTGAATCGACATTTTCATGGCGCGACGGAAGGAGATACGAGCGGCCAGCTGCTGGGCGATGCTCTCGCCTACCAGCTTGGCATCCAACTCCGGACGCTTGATTTCGAAGATGTTGATTTGAACGTCTTTGCTGGTGATTTGCTTCAGCTCGTCCTTAATCTTGTCAACCTCCTGGCCGCCTTTACCGATTACCACACCCGGACGCGCCGTGTTGATGGTGATGGTGATGCGCTTCAGGGTGCGCTCAATCACAATGCGGCTGATGCCGCCTTTCTGAATGCGCGCATTGATGTACTTACGGATTTTCTCGTCCTCCACCAATTTCTCGGCGAAGTCCTTGCCGCCGTACCAGTTGGAGTCCCAGCCTTTGATTACTCCCAAGCGGAAGCCAACCGGATTTACTTTCTGTCCCATATTAACTTAGGATTTGGCGTCGGCCTTAGGGGTTTCTTCAGTGGTGGTGGCTGCTTTGGCGCCTTTGCTGCCGAGCTTCTCCGCTTTCGTGTCGATTTTCAGCGTCACGTGGTTGCTGCGCTTGCGGATGCGGTGGCCACGGCCCTGGGGGGCGGGGCGCAGGCGCTTCAGCTGGCGTCCTTCGTCCACGAAGATTTCGCTGATGTAGAGGTTTGCGTCCTCAATCCGCTCTTCTTCGTTGTGCTGCTGCCAGTTGGCCAAGGCCGAAAGGAGCAGTTTCTCAATCTTCTCGGCGCCGATGTTGGCTTCGAAGCGCAACAGGCCGAGGGCCTGGGTCACTTTCTTGCCGCGCACGAGGTCGGCCACCAGTCGCATCTTACGAGGCGAGGTCGGCACATTGCGGAGTTTTGCTACTGCTTCCATCTTAGCGCTTGCCTTTATCTTTTTTGGCGACGTGACCACGGAAGTTACGCGTCGGGGCAAATTCGCCCAACTTGTGCCCCACCATATTCTCGGTCACATACACCGGGATGAACTTATTGCCGTTGTGAACAGCGAACGTGTGGCCAACGAAATCGGGGGAAATCATCGAGCGGCGCGACCAGGTCTTCACCACCGATTTCTTACCAGCCGTTTCGAGTGCCGTGACTTTCTTTTCCAGCCGGAAGTCAATGTACGGCCCTTTTTTGAGTGAACGTGCCATATATTACTTCTTGCCTTTGCGGCTCACAATGAGGTTCTCCGAATGCTTTTTCTTGTCGCGGGTCTTGAAGCCTTTCGCCAACAGACCGTTGCGGCTGCGCGGGTGACCACCAGACGACTTGCCTTCGCCACCGCCCATGGGGTGGTCGACGGGGTTCATGGCCACGCCACGGGTACGAGGACGGCGACCAGCCCACCGGTTCCGGCCAGCTTTGCCCATCCGGGTGTTCATGTGGTCACCATTCGAAACGGTACCAACCGTGGCCATGCAGGTCACGAGGACCATGCGCATTTCGCCGGAAGGCAGTTTCAGCGTGGCGTAACGCTCTTCACGGGCTACGATTTGGGCGTAGGTGCCAGCCGAGCGGGCCATGGCCGCGCCCTGACCAGGCTGCAGCTCAATGTTGTGGAGGATGGTACCGAGGGGAATCTCGCGCAGCGGCAAGGTATTGCCAACTTCGGGAGCCACGCCCGTACCCGATACGACCGTCGTACCCACTTGCATGCCAGCGGGTGCGATGATGTAGCGCTTCTCGCCATCGGCATAGCTCAGCAACGCGATGCGGGCAGTGCGGTTGGGGTCGTACTCGATGGTCTTCACCGTAGCCGGCACACCGGCTTTGTCACGCTTAAAGTCAATGATACGGTACTGGGTTTTGTGACCACCGCCGATATAGCGATTGGACATTTTACCGGAAGAGTTCCGGCCACCCGTTTTGGGGAGGGAAGTCATCAAGGACTTCTCCGGGGTCGAGGAGGTAATCTCGTCGAACGCCGGCGCAACGCGGAAGCGTTGCCCTGGGGTTGTTGGTCTGAGTTTTTTAAGTGCCATTACTAGCTAGTTGTGCTTTTGCGGCGGGGAATGGGGAGTTAGGAGTTAGGAGCTGGAAGCTAGAATTTGTATTCTAAGTCCTGTCTCCTAGCTTCTAGCTCCTTTTTAAAGGTTGCTGTAGAAGTCGATGACGTCGCCGTCCTTCACAGTAACAATGGCTTTTTTACCATTGGACCGGCGGCCGGAAACCTGGCCGCCTTTGGTACCCTTGGATTTGATTTTGCCAATGGTGCGCATTGTGTTGATGTCGGTCACGGTCACGCCGTACAGCGTTTCGATGTCCTTCTTGATTTGCACTTTGTTGGCGGTGCGCTCCACTTCGAACGTGTAGCGACCTTTCTCGTTAAGGCCGGTGGCCTTTTCGGTAACGATGGGGCGTTTCAGGGTGCTCATTATTCGGCGGTGCTATAGAGTTCAACCAATGAAGCCATGCCGTCTTCCGAAATCAGGAGCGTGTCCGTGTTCAGCAGGTCGTGGGTGTTGAGGCCGATGGGCGTCGACACTTTCACTTTCTGCAGGTTGCGGGCGCTGAGGATGACGTTCTTGTTGACCTCACCGGTCACGAGCATGGTCTTTTTGCCATTGTTCAGCTTGAGGCCGGTCATGATGGCGAGGAAGTCCTTGGTGCGGGGAGCGTCCATGGCAATGTTCTCCACCACGGAGATTTTGCCATCTTTTGCCAGGCTCGACAGGGCCGAGAGGCGGGCTACGCGCTTGGTCTTCTTGTTCAGCTTGAAGTTATAGTCGCGAGGCTGCGGACCGAACATCCGGCCGCCGCCTACGAACACACCCGACTTCATGCTGCCGGCGCGGGCACCGCCCGTACCTTTTTGCTTCTTCAGTTTCTTCGTGGTGCCGTGCACCTCGTTCCGCTGCTTGGACTTGTGCGTGCCCTGGCGCTGGTTGGCCAGGTACTGCTTCACGTCCAGGTACATCACGTGCTCGTTTACTTCGAGACCGAAGATGGCGTCAGACAAGGTCACTTTGCGGCCGGTGTCTTCGCCTTTGAGGTTGTATACTGCGAGTTCCATCGTACTAGTCTATTTCTCGATTACCACGTAAGAATTCTTCGCGCCGGGAATCGAGCCGCTCACCAGAATCAGGTTCTTGTCGCCTACTACGCGCATCACCTTCAGGTTCTGCACTTTCACGCGGTCGTTGCCCATCCGGCCACCCATGCGCATTCCTTTGAATACGCGCGAAGGCCAGGAGCAAGCACCAATCGAACCGGGGTGACGCAGGCGGTTGTGCTGGCCGTGGGTCTGGCCACCAACACCCTGGAAGTTGTAACGCTTTACAACGCCCTGGAAACCCTTGCCTTTGGAAGTGCCCACTACGTCAACAAACTCGCCCTCTTCGAAAAGAGTAGCATCGATGGTGGCGCCAGCGGCGTAGGTCGATTCGGCGTCGAGGCGGAATTCAACCAATTTTTTCTTGGGGGTCGTACCGGCTTTCGTGAAGTGACCTACCAAAGCTTTGGTGGTGTTCTTCACTTTCTTCTCGCCGTACCCAATTTGAATGGCGGTGTAGCCGTCATTCGCGATAGTCTTAACCTGCGTCACTACGCACGGACCCGCCTCAATGAGCGTGCAGGGAATGTTTTTCCCATCCGGAGTGAAGAGGCTTGTCATACCGATTTTCTTACCGATGATGCCAGGCATTCTGTTACTGATAAAATGACACAAAAAGAAAACGGCCGAATGCCGTTTTCGCTAAGGGAGTGCAAAGCTAAGGAATCAAATGAGAAATTCCAAAAGTAGCGTCGAAATATTCTCCTGGTGAGGCCCTTAGCCGCGTTAGTTGCGTTCTTGCGTCGCCGGAATCAGCGAGTGGGTTCATCTTTGCGTCTGCGTTGTATGTGCGCTTTTTGGCGCATACGCTTTTCCAAACCCGAACCGACTCTGCTTACTATCGGCAGCTCGGGGGCCGCGAAGATTGGCGCGCTGCTTTTTGAATGACTCGGACCCTACCTGAATTTCGTTACCTCGGACGCCGCGCTGGCCTCCTGGTAGGCATTGGCGCGGCCATTGGGCTGCTCGCTGACCTGGCGGGCCTTACGCTCCGGCAATGGGACGAAGCGCGCCTAGCTGTCAGCGCCATCGAAATGACGCAGCGCAGCAACTGGTTTGTCGTCACGTACGGGTTCCAGCCCGACCTGTGGAACACCAAGCCGCCGCTCATGGTCTGGCTGCAAGCCGGCCTCATTCTACTACTCGGCCCGTCCGAATGGGCCATTCGCTTGCCGGCGGCGCTGGCGGCGCTGGCCAGCATCGGCTTGGTTTATTGGTTGCTGGCCAAATTCCTGCGACGGCCCGTGAGTGGCTTAATTGCTGGCATTGTCATCATCAGCGCCTTGGGCTACGTGGGCGAACACCACGGCCGCAGCGGCGACTATGATGCCCTGCTGACCTTGGCGGAGCTCGGCGCGGGTGTATCGCTGCTGCTATTGCTGGAAACCGGCCGGCGTCGCTGGTGGCTGGGTGTGGGCCTGGGATTAATTGCCGCGACGCTTACCAAGGGGGTAGCCGCTCTCCTGCCTTTGCCCGGCGTTGCGCTGTACTGTCTGGTGCTGCCCCGTGGGCGCCGGTTGCTCCTGTCGCCTTGGCTGTGGTTGACGCTGCTGCTGTGGGGCGCGGCAGCGGTGGGATGGTACTACACGCGGGAGCAGCTCGCTCCTGGCTACTGGCAAGCCGTCGACGCAAATGAGCTGAGCGGTCGGTTTGCGACAGTTCTGGATGACCACGTCGGCCCGTGGTATTACTACGTTAAGGAAATGACCCGGAGCAAGTTTTTGCCTTGGGTCTACCTGGTGTTGCCAGCCATTCCTTTCGCCGTGCGCCACCCCGATGCCCGCGCCCGGCGCGTGGCGTGGTTTGCGTTAGCATGGGCAATGTCGCTGTTGCTGGTGCTGTCAGTGGCCAAAACCAAAATAGCCTGGTACGCGGTGCCGGCCTACCCGTGGCTGGCCATTGTCATTGGCGTGGGAGCACCTCGCTTGGCCCGCGCCGTCTACCTCCTCGTCAAGCCGAATAGCAGCCTGCGTACGGGGCTGCGCTTTGTCTTCGTGGTACTGCTCGTCGTGTCGCCGTTAGCCACCATTTGGCGCGTGGTTCGAACTGGTTGGACCGATAAAGAGGCCGAGGTGAGGCCCGGCTACGGCCTGCGGGCGCTCGGCCGGGAAGCGGCGCCGCCTGCTCCGTTGGCGGTGGTGGCTCCAACTGGTTTCTACCAGTCTTTTCGACCCCTCACGGCCGTAGGGGGACAGCCGGGGTACAACGCCTCGTTGCGGTTTTATCTACTGGCTTACCCCCGCTCGGCGCAGATAATACCGCCTAATGAATTGAGGAAACTACGGGGGCCGGGCTACATACTCACCACCACTTCTGCTGATTCCGCGCAAGTACAAGCCACTTTCCCTCAACTCCCGCACCGGCCCGTAGGCCGTTACGCCTGCTGGTTGTGGACGCTGCCAAGCACTGCTCGCCTAGCCAACTGATTTCTCATGTCCGACGCGCCCGCTAGCCGATTGACTGATTTCGTGCTTTTCCCCAAAAAGACTTACTGGATAGTAGCTGGCTTGCTGTTGGTTTTGTTCGCCACCACGCTGTACCACCGCATTGCCCATTTCGACGATGCCTGGTGTACCGAGCAGTCGTACCAGTTGCTGAAGGGTGGCATTGTGCGGTCCGAGCTGTTTCGGGGCTACAATTTTTGGGGTGAGCAGATGTTCGTCTTCCACAAAGCGTTTGTGTACGCCCAGGTTCCGGTGCTTGCGGCGCTGGGCTGCTCCATTTGGGCGGCCCGCCTGGTGCCCATGCTGTTTTCCGTCGTCGGGCTGCTGCTGCTGATTCGGTATTTCCGGGGGCAAGTCGAGGCGCAGTGGCTGGCGGCGGTGCTGTACATCGGGTGTGGCTGTCTCTGGCTCTTTGGCGTCGACAACCGGCCGGAAACGATGACCCTGGCATTTGGCTTTGCTTCCTTCCTGCTGCTGCAACGGGCGCCGCGGTCGACCGGCACTCTGGCCGCGGCAGCAGTTCTGGCGGGCCTCGCCGGCCTGACGCACCTCAACGGCATCATCTACCTAGCGGCCGGTGCCAGCTGGCTACTTTTTCGGGAAGGATGGAGCCGGGCCTTGCCATTCGGGCTGGTAGGGGGCATCGTGACGAGCCTCTACGCCCTCGATGCCGTGCTGGCCGGACAGTTGGACCGGTTACTGTTTCAGTTTGGCAACGACCACGCGGCCCAGGCTAATTTTCACTGGCAGGCTAAGCTGAAAGTCATGGCCTCGTACGACAAGCTTTTTTTCCACAGCGACGGGGAAGTGCCGCTAACCGTATTCGTGCTGGCAATCGTCGGGGCCGTCTTGGCCCGCGCCCTTACCCGTCGCTTGGTTCTGACCGCAAGTATGCAGTACCTGCTGTGGCTACTCGGTGCTTTCTGGCTGCTCACCAAAAGCATGAATGTCTACTACTATCTGCTGTTCGTGCCCTTCTTCATCGCAGCCGCGGTGGATTTGCTAAGCCGCGCCTGGCCGCATTTTACCCGGACGCAGCGCCGGGCCGTGGTGCTCGTCTGCTGCCTTTACCCTTTGGGCGGGGTGGCCCGCACCCGTTACCTGCTACTGGAAAATGCTACCGATGGCAACGTGATGGCCGAAAATGCGCTTCTGGCAACCTACATGCCGCAACGCGGCGCGAAGGTGATTGCCCCGCTCGACTTCTTTTTCGGCCAAATGCCGCACTACCGGGTACGGTCACTAACGTATTTTGCGCTAACCAATAACGAGCAGCCGCTCCCGGACTTTTTCGCTGCCGCTGCCCGCGACACCGTGCGCTACATCGTGTGCGATTACCGCCAGTGGAATCAGGCCTACCACATCCCGCGCACGGCCCCCGTTCGCATCGGACCGTATGAGCGGGTATACCAAGGCCGTTGGCGCGGAGTATACGTGAGGAAATAGCTGCAAACACTATGCTTCTCCGTTCAGCGAGCTACCCGTACTCGGCTATAGCGACTACCTCGGTTTTCAATTTTAAAGCAAAACCGTTAGAAATAAGCTTCCGAATATCGGCCGAGGGTTCAAATAAGCTGCCCGGCGGTACATGACCGCACATACTAGTCCCATTAATGAAATGCCGATGATGACGCAGCCGCAGAAGAAAAAGGTGGCTCTATGTAAGCGGGCCAGGCTGAAGACGGATTACATAATAGGTAGGATGAGGCGCTCTTACAGTTCTATTCTATGAATTGTGCAGTAGTATCTGGGTTCGCAATCTGAAACCGTACAACCTCCCAAGTGCACTTTACCTTGTTCGGCCTTCTTCATCAGTGCGCTTCCTGGCAGGCCATACACTATTGGAATGATGTTATCAGAGTGGCCCCCAACACAGCCCGGCTTACTTCCTTTTGTGTAGACGTACTTACAAGGTCCAGGAAACGGAATAATAAGTTTAGCGCTGTTTTCACTTATAATTACATTCTCCACTGTTTCGGGCCGATAACCTATCGTCTTAACTTCGACACTGTAGTTACCGACCGCGACCTTGTTTATTCTAAATTCACCTGTGCTATCTGTGCTGGTACCTGATACGACTCTGTCTGCTTGCTTTAGCAACACAGTAACTCCTGCAAATCCTTTGTCCGTAGTATTTTCAGTTACTCGGCCAACCAAATAACCGCTCTGACATAGGCCAGTGAGTGTTTTTAGAATACAAAGCACCAACAAGGTAAATTTCATAACTATCTTTTCAGCTCATTTGCCGCAAGTTCCAAAGAAAAAGCCCCACCGCATTCTTGCGGTGGGGCTTTTCTCAATTAACACTGAAATTGAATCCTCAGACTTTGATTTCTACGTCGACGCCGCTGGGCAATTCCAGCTTCATCAGGGCATCTACAGTTTTCGACGAGGTCGAGAAGATGTCCACGAGGCGCTTGTAGGTGCAGAGCTGGAACTGCTCCCGGCTCTTCTTGTTCACGTGGGGCGAGCGTAGCACGGTGAACTTCTCCTTTTGGGTTGGCAAGGGAATCGGGCCGCTCACGATGGCACCGGTGGCCTTCACGGCTTTCACGATTTTCTCGGCCGATTTATCCACGAGGTTGTGGTCGTAGGACTTCAGCTTAATGCGAATTTTCTGATTCATTGGGGGTTTTGGTCCGATTGACCAAGTTAGTGACCGGTATTATTTAGCTCCTTTTACTTTGGCAACAATGGCATCGGCGAGGTTGCTCGGCACCTGCTCGTAGTGCGAGAACGTGAGCGAAGCCGAAGCCCGACCCGACGAAATCGTGCGCAGCGCGGTGACGTACCCGAACAGCTCCGACAGCGGCACGTCGGCCTTAATCAGTTGGGCACCGCCTTTGGTGTCCATGCCCTTCATCAGGCCGCGACGACGGTTCAAGTCACCGGTGACGGGACCCGTGTACTCGTCAGGGCACACCACTTCCACGCTCATGATGGGCTCGAGCAATTTCGGGCCAGCCTGGCGGGCCGCTTCGCGGAAACCACCACGGGCGGCGAGTTCGAACGACAGGGCGTCCGAGTCAACGTCGTGGAAGGAACCGTGGTAGAGGCGCACTTTCATGCCCTCAATCGGGAAACCGGCCAGCGGACCTTGCTTCATAGCCTCTTCAAAACCTTTCTGAATCGGCTGGATGAATTCGCGGGGAATAACCCCGCCCACGATGGCGTTGTCGAACTCAAAGCCGGGCTTTTCGGGCTCGGTCTCTTTCGGGCCGAGTTCAAACACGATGTCGCCGAACTTACCGCGGCCACCGGTCTGCTTCTTATAGGTTTCGCGGTGGTCGACTTTCTTGGTGAGAATCTCCTTGTAGGCCACCATCGGGGCGCCCTGGTTGATTTCCACTTTGAATTCGCGCCGCATCCGGTCGATGATGATTTCCAGGTGCAGCTCGCCCATGCCGCGCAGCACCGTCTGGCCCGTTTCGGGGTCAGTGTTCACCTTCAGCGTAGGGTCTTCCTCGATGAGCTTGGCGATGGCCATGCCCATTTTGTCAACGTCGGCCTGCGTCTTGGGCTCAATGGCGTAACCGATTACCGGCTCGGGGAAGCTCATCGACTCAAGGACGATGGGGTACTTCTCCTCGCTCAGCGTGTCGCCGGTCTTGATGTCCTTGAAACCCACGCCCGCCGCGATGTCGCCGGCCTGAATCCGGTCAATCGGGTTTTGCTTGTTGGAGTGCATCTGCATGAGGCGCGAGATACGCTCCTTCTTGCCGGTGCGGTTGTTGAGCACGTAAGAGCCCGACTCCAGCACGCCGCTGTAGCAGCGGAAGAAGCACAAGCGGCCCACAAACGGGTCAGTCGCAATTTTAAAGGCCAACGCGGTGAACGGCTCCGAGTTGTCGGGATGACGCTCGATTTCCACACCGCTCTCGGGGTCGGTGCCGATGATGGCGGGCATGTCGAGCGGCGACGGCAGGTAGGCCATCACGGCATCCAGCATGGTCTGCACACCCTTATTCTTAAAGGCCGAGCCGCAAAGCACGGGCGAGAACTTCATGTCGATAACCGCCTGGCGGATAACGACCATCATTTCCTCTTTGGTGATGGAGTCGGGGTTGTCGAAGAACTTCTCCAGCAACGCGTCATCGTATTCGGCCACGCTCTCCACGAGCTTCTGGCGCCACTCGGCCACGGTCTCCACCAAGTCCTCGGGCACGGGAATTTCGCTGTACGATTTGCCTTCGGTGGCATCGTCCCACACGATGGCTTTGCCAGTCAGCAGGTCCACCACGCCTTTGAAGGTGTCTTCCGCGCCAATCGGAATTTGCAGGGGCACGGGGTTGGCCCCGAGCTTATCCTTGATTTCGTTCACAGCCTTGAAGAAGTCGGCACCGGCGCGGTCCATCTTGTTCACGAAGCAGATGCGGGGTACTTTGTACTTATCGGCCTGCCGCCACACCGTTTCCGACTGCGGCTCCACGCCCGACACGGCGCAGAATAGGGCCACGGCCCCGTCGAGCACCCGCAGCGAACGCTCCACTTCCACTGTGAAGTCCACGTGGCCGGGGGTGTCAATCAGGTTGATTTTATACTGCATGGTGTCCGCAATCGGGTCACCCTTGATATCGGTGGGGTAGTTCCAGAAGGTAGTCGTGGCCGCCGAGGTAATCGTGATGCCGCGCTCCTGCTCCTGCTCCATCCAGTCCATCGTAGCGGCCCCGTCGTGCACTTCTCCGATTTTGTGGGTTTTACCGGTATAATATAGAATACGCTCCGACGTCGTGGTCTTACCGGCGTCGATGTGCGCCATAATCCCGATGTTGCGGAGGTAGTAAAGCTCTTTGTTAACGGCCATGATTTGGGTTGGGGTCTTAGGAACCAGGGGTCTTAGGGTCTTGGGTTGTTTAACGGCTGTGCTCGTCAAAAAAGTCCCAGTCCCTAAGACCCCAAGTACCTAATGGCTATTTAGAAACGGAAGTGCGAGAAGGCCTTGTTGGCCTCGGCCATGCGGTGGGTGTCGTCTTTCTTCTTGACGGCAGCCCCTTCGCCTTTGGCGGCCGCGATGATTTCGCCAGCCAGCTTGTCCTTCATGGTTTTCTCACCACGACGACGCGCGTACTGAATCATCCATTTGGCCCCCACCGAAATGCGGCGGTCGGCGCGCACTTCAATCGGAACCTGGAAGGTGGCACCACCCACGCGGCGGCTTTTCACTTCCACGGTGGGCATCACGTTGTTCAACGCTTTGCGCCACATTTCGAGGCCGCTCTCCTTGGTGCGTTGCTCCACGAGGTCGCAAGCATCATAGAAGATAGTGTACGCCAGGTTTTTCTTGCCGTCGTACATCATGTAGTTCACGAAACGGGTCACCAGCGTCTCCTTGTACTTAGGGTCCGGCAGCAAGATGCGCTTTTTCGGTTTTGACTTTCTCATTGTATAGGGTCTTGGGGACTTGGGGGCTCGGGGACTTAGTGCGGGGCTGCTTGGGATCCTGGCTATCAAACCGACAACCAAGACCCTAAGTCCCTAAGCTCTTAAGACCCTACTGATTATTTCTTTTTAGCGGGTGCGCCTTTGCCACCCTTGCCAGCGGCTGCGGCGGGCTGGCCCGGCTTCGGACGCTTGGCACCGTACTTCGAGCGGCGCTGCGTGCGGCCGCTTACACCGGCGGTGTCCAGGGCGCCACGGATGATGTGGTAACGTACGCCTGGCAAGTCTTTAACCCGGCCGCCACGAATCAGCACGATGCTGTGTTCCTGGAGGTTGTGGCCTTCACCGGGGATGTATGCGTTGACTTCCTTACCGTTGGTAAGGCGCACACGGGCCACTTTGCGCATAGCCGAGTTCGGCTTCTTAGGCGTGGTGGTGTACACACGGGTGCACACGCCCCGACGCTGCGGGCACGAATCAAGAGCGGGCGACTTCGACTTGGTAGTCAAAGCTTCCCGGCCTTTCCGTACTAACTGATTGATGGTTGGCATTTACGAAATGGTTTGTTTGGAGCCGTTTGCCCCTAAAATTTGGCTTGCAAAGGTAAGGTTATTCCGCCGCAATAGCAAACAGCGTGAGGAGGTTAATTTTCTGTGGCTGTTGCGAAGTCGCCCTCCGTGAGAACCTCACCCCGGCCCCTTTCCCGTGGAGAGGGAATCCTAAAGCCCACGCCGAACCGGTGCCCCCTCTCCCGTGGAGAGGGGGTCAGGGGGTGAGGTTACCGTCAGAACAACAAAAAAGCGCCTTCATTGGAGAATGAATGCGCTTTCGCAACTACCGCTTCTGGTTCAGCCTACGCTTCCCCCACCGCGCCGCCGAAGTTCATCGGGTAGCTAGGCGCTTCGTTCTGCATCTTGATGGGCCCGAAGGCGGCTTCAAACCGCTCGATGTTCTCGGTGAGGGCTTGCAGGAGGCGCTTGGCGTGCTCGGGCGTGACGACGATGCGCGCTTTCACCTTGGCCTTGGGCAGGCCGGGCATCATGCGGATGAAGTCAATCACGAACTCGCTGTTACTATGCGCAATCATGGCGAGGTTGGCGTATTCGCCCTCCGCCATGGCTTCGGAAAGCTCGATGTTGATGGCGTTGGGGTCCGGGTTTTGGTCGGTGGGTTGCATAGTAATGTCCTGTATGAGGGTTCTATTATGTGTCGGCTAATCATTAGCCTCATGCACTTCCAGCATAGTTGTTTCCATGTATTCTACCGCTTTTCCAACTGTGATAGAAAATACTCCGGCCTGGCCAGCATCAAAACTCTGACGCCATTCATCGTAGCCGTCTTTGAAATCAGGAAGCTCAGTTACTGTTCCAAGTTGCTTAGCTACACTTGAATCAATAGCTGCTTCAGAAAAAGGCATGTGCGAAATTGTCTCGCTGTATTTTTCAGGATGCAATGACGTCTTGACCTTAATATTACTTATGTAAACGTGAATAATATTCCCAATGCTGTCTTGGCCTTCAACCTTAACAATAGTCAGCTTTGCATTAGGTTCTGATGGACGCGAATTGTAAGACCATACTTGACCCACCTGATACTTTGACTTGACAGCTTCTCGCAGTGGCGAATGTTTCGGATCCGTAGAACAGCCCGTTAAGAAAATTAATAACCCGGAAAGCGAATGGAGTTTCATCAGCGCGGGAATTTAGGACAAAGAAAAAGCCGACCGGGTTACCCCAATCGGCTTTTCCATTACAAACCTACGGCGGATTACTCAGCCGACACTTCGCGCTTGCCGGCGCGGCTGGGCCGCTTGGCCGGCACCACTTCTTCGGCGGCCTTGGCGGCTTGGGCAGCCTCCATTTCCTCTTTCGAGCCTACTACCTGACGCGTGTACTCGCGCAAGCCAGTACCGGCCGGGATGAGGTGACCGACGATTACGTTCTCCTTCAGGCCCAAGAGTTGGTCGGCCTTGCCACGGATGGCGGCTTCGCTCAGCACCTTGGTCGTCTCCTGGAAACTTGCGGCCGAGATGAACGACTGCGTGCCCAGCGACGCCTGCGTGATGCCTTGCAGCGTGGGGCGCGAAACCGAAGGCTGCGCGTCGCGCACTTGCACCAGAGCCAAGTCGCGGCGCTTCAGGCTGCTGTTCTCGTCGCGGAGGCGACGGGCCGTCACAATCTGGCCGGGCTTCAGGTTGGTCGAATCACCGGCTTCGGTCACGACCTTCATGTCGATAATCATATCGTTCTCAGCCATGAAGATGATTTTGTCAATCACCTGATTTTCGAGGAACGACGTGTCACCGGCATCCAGAATCACCACTTTCTGCATCATTTGGCGGACGACCACTTCGATGTGCTTGTCGTTGATTTTCACGCCCTGCAAGCGGTACACTTCCTGAATCTCGTTCACGAGGTACTCCTGCACGGCGCCGGGACCCTGAATACTCAGGATGTCCGAAGGCGTGATGGCGCCATCCGACAGTGGCATGCCGGCGCGGATGAAGTCGTTGTCCTGCACCAGGATGTGCTTCGACAGCGGCACCATGTACTTTTTCTTGACGCCGTCTTTCGACTCCACGTAGATTTCGCGGTTGCCGCGCTTCACGGTGCCGTAGGTGACCACGCCGTCGATTTCCGACACCACGGCGGGGTTCGACGGGTTTCGGGCTTCGAAGAGTTCGGTAACACGCGGCAGACCACCGGTGATGTCGCGGGTTTTGCCCACCGAGCGCGGAATCTTGGCCAGGATGTGACCAGCCTTGATTTTGTCGTTGTTCTCCACGTTTAGGTGCGAGCCCACGGGGATGCTGTAGGCCTTCTGGCCTTCCGCGTCGCCCTTCTTACCGGGGCGCACGATGATGGACGGGTTCTGGTCTTTGGCCTTCGACTCGATGATGACCTTCTCGCGGTGACCGGTCTGTTCGTCCGACTCCTCGCGGTAGGTCACGCCTTCGGTGATGGCGTCGAACTGCACGGTACCGTCAAACTCGGCCAGAATCACGGCGTTGTACGGGTCCCAGTTGTTCAGCTCCTGGCCCTTTTCCACTTCCTGGCCTTCCGTCACGAGCGTGAACGAGCCGTACGGAACGTGGTTGGACGTGAAGATGCGGCCGGTGCCCTTTTCCACCACCCGGATTTCGCCCGAGCGGCCCATCACCACGGCTCCCTTCACGCCTTCGGCGGTGGTGGTGGCCACGGTGCGGATGTCCTCAAACTCCACCACGCCGGCAAACTTGGCCTTGATGTTGGCTTCCACCGCGATGTTGGAGGCCGTACCACCTACGTGGAAAGTACGCAGCGTAAGCTGCGTGCCCGGCTCCCCAATCGACTGCGCGGCGATAACGCCCACGGCCTCGCCCCGCTGCACCATGCGGCCCGAAGCCAGGTTGCGGCCGTAGCACTTGGCGCAGATGCCACGCTTGCTTTCGCAGGTCAGCACCGAGCGGATTTCCACCGACTCGATGGCCGTCGCGTCGATGCGGCGGGTCGTGTCTTCCTTAATCTCCGAACCAGAAGTCAAAATGACGTCGCCGGTAATCGGGTCGATGATGTCGTGCACCGTTACGCGGCCCAGGATGCGTTCGGCCAGGGGCTCCACGATGTCCTCGTTGTCTTTCAACGCGAAGGTTTCAATGCCGCGCAGCGTGCCGCAATCCGGCTCGTTCACGATTACGTCCTGCGACACGTCCACCAGACGACGGGTCAGGTAGCCGGCGTCGGCCGTTTTCAACGCCGTATCGGCCAGGCCTTTCCGGGCGCCGTGGGTCGAGATGAAGTACTCGATTACGTCCAGGCCTTCTTTGAAGTTCGACAGAATCGGGTTTTCAATAATCTCGCCAATTGAGCCTTGCAGCGACTTCTGCGGCTTGGCCATCAGGCCACGCATGCCGCCCAGCTGACGAATCTGCTCGCGCGAGCCGCGGGCTCCCGAGTGCATCATCATGTAGATGGAGTTAAAGCCCTGGTTTTCGCGCTCCAACCTACCCATCAGCGTTTCCGTGATTTGGTTGTTGATGCGCGTCCAGATGTCGATGACCTGGTTGTACCGCTCGTTGTCGGTAATCAGACCCATCTGGTAGTTCTGGGTCACGGCCTTCACGTCATTCTGCGCCTGTAGCACCAGCTCGTCCTTCTCTTTCGGAATCTGGATGTCGCCCAGGCCCATGCTCAAGCCGCCTTTGTAGGCCGACTGGAAACCGAGGGTCTTAATATCGTCCAGGAACTGCGCGGTGCGGGCCATGCCCGTGCGCTTGAACACCGTCGAGATAATCTGCTGGAGCTTCTTCTTGGTCAGCAGCTCGTCCACAAAACCGACTTCCTCTGGGATGAGCTGGTTGAACAGCACGCGGCCGGCCACCGTCTCCACCACCTTGGTCACAAGGTCGTCGTTCTCATCGCGAATCTGTGTGCGCACCTTGATGTAGGCGTGCTTGGAGAGCTGGCCCTCGTTCAGGGCAATCACCACTTCCTCGTCCGAGTAGAACACGCGGCCTTCGCCCTGAATTTTCTCGTCGTCGGTGCTGCGCTTGCCTTTGGTTACGTAGTACAAACCCAGAACCATGTCCTGCGACGGCACCGCGATGGGCGCGCCGTTGGCCGGGTTCAGGATGTTGTGCGAAGCCAACATAAGCATCGAAGCTTCCAGAATAGCGGCCGGGCCCAGGGGCACGTGCACGGCCATCTGGTCACCGTCAAAGTCGGCGTTGAAAGCCGTACAAACGAGCGGGTGCAACTGGATAGCCTTGCCCTCGATGAGGCGCGGCTGGAACGCCTGGATACCCAAGCGGTGCAACGTAGGCGCCCGGTTGAGGAGCACTGGGTGGCCCTTTAGCACGTTCTCCAAGATGTCCCAGACTACGGCGTCCTTTCGGTCCACAATTTTCTTCGCCGATTTTACCGTCTTCACAATGCCGCGCTCGATAAGCTTGCGGATGATGAACGGCTTGAACAACTCGGCCGCCATGTTCTTGGGTAGGCCGCACTCGTGCAGCTTCAGCTCCGGACCCACCACGATAACCGAACGGCCCGAGTAGTCAACCCGCTTACCCAGCAGGTTCTGCCGGAAGCGGCCCTGCTTGCCTTTCAGCATATCGGACAGCGACTTCAAGGCGCGGTTGCCTTCGGCGCGCACGGCGTTCACCTTGCGCGAGTTGTCGAACAGTGAGTCCACAGCTTCCTGCAACATCCGCTTCTCGTTCCGCAGAATCACCTCGGGCGCTTTGATTTCAATCAAACGCTTCAAACGGTTATTGCGGATGATAACGCGACGGTACAGGTCGTTCAAGTCGGAAGTGGCAAAACGGCCACCGTCGAGCGGAACGAGCGGACGCAGTTCCGGCGGAATAACCGGCACCATGCGGATGACCATCCACTCGGGCTTGTTCTCCACGCGGGTAGCGGCGTCACGGAATGCTTCCACCACGCGCAGGCGCTTCAAGGCCTCCGCCTTACGCTGCTGCGAGGTCTCGTGGGCCGCGGAGTCCCGCAGCGAGTAGCTTAGCTCATCCAAGTTGATGCGCTCCAACAGCATGTGCAAGGCATCGGCCCCCATGCGGGCGATGAACTTGTTGGGGTCCTCGTTGGGCAGCATCTGGTTCTCCCGGGGGAGTTTGTCGATGATGTCCAGGTACTCGTCTTCGGTCAGGAAATCGAGAATCTGTACGCCCTCCTCGGCGAGCGTGCCGGGCTGCACTACGACGTACCGCTCGTAATAGATAATCTGGTCAAGCTTCTTGGTGGGCAGGCCCAGCAGGTAGCCGATTTTGTTGGGCAGCGACTTGAAGTACCAGATGTGGGCCACGGGCACCACCAGCTCGATGTGGCCCATGCGCTCCCGACGCACCTTCTTCTCGGTCACCTCCACGCCGCAACGGTCGCAGATGATGCCCTTGTAGCGAATGCGCTTGTACTTGCCGCAGTGGCATTCCCAGTCTTTTACCGGACCGAAAATCCGTTCGCAGAACAAGCCACCCATCTCGGGCTTGTAGGTGCGGTAGTTTATGGTCTCCGGCTTCACCACTTCGCCGGTGCTACGCTCCAGAATTGCTTCGGGCGAGGCCAGCGAAATGGTGACTTTGGAGAAATCCTGTACCAGTTTCTTGTTTTTTGCGAAAGCCATTTGATTGGTTTTAAGCTGTTAGCTGTTGGCTTTGTTGCTGTTTGGTTCTCCGCTCATCGCCAGATGCGCGCAAGAGTTCCAAACAGTTCGACACTTTTAAAAGGTCCTTTGCCGAACAGATAGGTATGTCTGGCAAAGCCCCTTCCAAAAGGTCAGTTGTAAATCTCACTGTCAGGCTAAGGATAAGAAGGCCTTCGATTAAGTTGCCCAGGGAATCTTGCTGCTGAACTGACCATATCTCGGGACAGCTTCCCCAGCTTCTTTCACAGAAGCGTTTTCTTACTCTCGTGTATAGGTGTCGCTCGGTTAGTGGCTTCGGTTGCCTGGTGGTGAGTTTTTGATTTGCGCTATGCACTAGCACTTGTCAGAAGAGAACTACATTAATAATCCGAGTTTACTTCCAATTAATGGTGACATCCCTGAACTCAACCTGATGTCTTTTGTAATTGGCTTGCTTGAATTCAAAAGGCACTCGTAGCATTTTTATAGTAGTAATCTTGGGCAAAACATCTCCGAATACGTACGTCCCCCGCAGTGGAGCGTCGGTAGCAAGAGTTCTGTAGCCTCCAAAGCCACCTTTGAGCGCAAATTCTTCTCCCTCTGAACTAGAGAAGTTTTCAATTGGAGTGATAAATCCTTCCTTGTTTGCTGCCTTATTCGTAAACTTAATTACCACCGTGACGAGTTGAGTCTTCTTGTCACCAATCGCGCTTTGCAGTTCAAAATCAATGTCATTGCTAGTCTGAATTTGAGGAGCATAAATACCACTGAATCCAGCGCTACTAGCCGTAGTGGTACTACCTTTCAAGAAAGCAATTTCAGCCTTAAGCTTTTTGTTCTCCGCTTTGATGACATCACAGTTCTGCCCGTACACGAATACCGGACTCATTGATAAGCCTACTATGGCGACCATGTGCTTCATTACATGTTGTTGAGATAATCGTGAAAAATGGAACTTAGAAAATGACGATTATAACTTCAAAAAACCGGCAACTGACAAATCCTCGTCGATTGTATCCCAATGAATGCCCTGGCCACGGCCAATGAGCCGCCAGTCGCTACGGGCTGCTTCCGAAGCATCACGCAAACGCGGGTACCAATCAATCGGGACGCCAATTTCACGCCCATCCGTCAGGCGAACGTACAGCTTGCTGTCGTCGAACCAAACATCAGCAGCGAAAACAGTTTCGGGTTTCTTAGTTGAAGTATTCATGCCAGGATTGCACTAGGCGAGGCTGATTCTCGGTAACGAGCTTACGAAGCTGATTGATTTCCTTCGCAGAAAAGCCGAATGAGCTCACCAACTCTACGGGTTCCAGCCAGAACTTCGCGACTTCTTCGCTCCGTTCGACATGAATGTGAGGCGGCTCGCTGCCCTCGTTGCTATAAAAGAAAAAACGAAAACCAGCAATTCGTAAGACCGTTGGCATTACAGAATATATGAGTGACGAATGTTAGTTACCGAAGCCGAGGCTCCGGCAACTAACCATTCAGCCAAACTACTCCAAGGTGATTTCCAATGCCAGACCACGGAGTTCGTGGAGCAGCACGTTGAACGACTCGGGGATATTCGGCTTGGGCAGCACGTCGCCTTTCACAATGGCTTCGTACGCCTTGGCACGGCCCACCACGTCGTCCGACTTCACAGTCAGGATTTCTTGGAGCACATTAGAAGCCCCGAAAGCTTCCAGAGCCCACACCTCCATCTCGCCGAAGCGCTGACCTCCAAACTGCGCCTTACCACCCAGCGGCTGCTGCGTGATGAGCGAGTACGGCCCGATGGAACGGGCGTGCATCTTGTCGTCCACCAAGTGACCGAGCTTGAGCATGTAAATCACGCCCACGGTCACCGGCTGGTCGAACTGCTGCCCGGTCAGGCCGTCGTGCAGGTAGGTCCGGCCGAAAGTGGGCAAGCCCGCCTCGGTCAACTCCGCTGACACTTCGGCTTCCGTCGCGCCGTCGAAAATTGGGGTTGCATAAGTGCGGCCCAGCTTCAGGCCAGCCCAGCCGAGCACGGTTTCGTAAATCTGCCCGATGTTCATGCGGCTGGGCACCCCGAGCGGGTTCAGCACGATGTCCATCGGCGTGCCGTCGGCCAAGAAGGGCATGTCCTCATCGCGCACGATGCGGGCTACCACGCCCTTGTTGCCGTGGCGGCCGGCCATCTTGTCGCCTACCTTCAGCTTGCGCTTCTTGGCAATGTACACTTTGGCTAGCTGCACGATGCCGGCGGGCAGCTCGTCGCCCACTTCCAGGGTGAAGCGCTGACGCTTGAATTTCGCGGTGATGGTGTTGCGGCGCTTGGCGTAGTTACGCACCAGCTCCAACACTAGGCCATTCACGCGGGCGTCGGCCGTCCAGCCTTCCAGAATCAGGTCCTTGAACAGGTTCACCTCTTCCGGCACGGCGTAGTTGCTCTCGTCTTTGTAAGGGTTCTTCTCGGGGAACATCCCCTCGTTGATGTTCTTGCGGTTGAACTTCACGCCCTTAGCAATCATCTCCTCGCCGAAGCGGTGCTTGATGCCCTGACTCGTCTTGCCTTCCAGCAGTTGCACCAACTTATCAATCATGATGGCCTTCACGCCGCGCAGTTCCTGCGCGTAGGTAGCCTTCAGGTCTTCCACTTCCTTCTTCGACTTGGCCCGAAGGTTTTTGTCTTTCTTCGGACGCGAGAAGAGCTTGGTGCCAATCACCACCCCCTGCAAGGAGGGCGGCGCCTTAAGCGAGGCATCTTTCACATCGCCGGCCTTGTCGCCGAAGATGGCGCGGAGCAGCTTCTCCTCCGGCGTGGGGTCCGTCTCGCCTTTCGGCGTGATTTTACCAATCAGGATGTCGCCTTCCTTCACCTCCGCGCCGAGGCGGATGATGCCGTTGTCGTCGAGGTTGCGCACGGCGTCTTCGCTCACGTTCGGGATTTCCGAAGTCAGCTCTTCCTCGCCGCGCTTGGTTTCGCGCACTTCCAACTCAAACTCCTCAATGTGAATCGAGGTGAAAATGTCGTCGCGCACCACGCGCTCCGAGATGACAATGGCATCCTCGAAGTTGTAGCCCTGCCACGGCATAAACGCCACCTGCATGTTGCGGCCCAGAGCGAGTTCGCCCTGGTTGGTGCCGTAACCTTCGCACAGAGCCTGGCCCTTGGTCACCCGCTCACCGCGCTTCACGAGCGGCGTCAGGTTGAGGCAGGTGTCCTGGTTAGTACGACGGAACTTGATGAGGTCGTAGGTAATCCGCTCGGCGTCGAAGCTCACCATGATGTCGTCCTCCGTGAGGTCGTACTTCACCACGATTTTGTTGGCATCCACGTAGTCAATCACGCCCTCGCCTTCCGACATAATCAGGGTGCGCGAGTCGCTGGCAATGCGGCCTTCCAGACCCGTGCCCACAATCGGAGCCTCCGGGCGGAGCAGCGGCACGGCCTGGCGCTGCATGTTCGAGCCCATCAGGGCCCGGTTAGCGTCGTCGTGCTCCAGGAACGGAATCAGTGAAGCGGCCACCGACACAATCTGGTTCGGGGCCACGTCCATGTAGGAGTACTCCGACGGGTTCACCACCGGAAAGTCGCCTTCAAAACGGCCTTTCACCAACTCCTGAGTCAGGTTGCCCTTGTCGTCGAGGCGCGAGTTAGCCTGGGCGATGTGGTGGGTGTCCTCTTCCTCAGCGGTCAAGAACTTCACGTTAGCGCTCATGTCCACCTTGCCGTTCTTCACGTCGCGGTAAGGCGTCTCAATAAAGCCCATGGCATTCACGCGGGCGTGTACGCACAGCGACGAAATCAGACCGATGTTCGGTCCTTCCGGCGTTTCAATGGTGCACAGCCGGCCGTAGTGGGTGTAGTGCACGTCCCGTACCTCAAAACCAGCGCGCTCACGCGACAAACCTCCCGGCCCGAGCGCCGATACGCGACGCTTGTGCGTCACCTCGGCCAGCGGGTTGGTTTGGTCCATGAACTGCGACAACTGGTTCGTACCAAAGAACGAGTTGATAACGCTGGACAGCGTCCGGGCGTTAATCAAATCCACCGGCTTGAAGTCCTCGTTGTCGCGCACGTTCATGCGCTCCTTGATCGTCCGCGCCATCCGGGCCAGACCCACGCCAAACTGCGCGTAAAGCTGCTCACCCACCGTGCGCACGCGGCGGTTGCTCAAGTGGTCAATGTCATCGACAATGGCCTTCGAGTTGCTCAAGCCAATCAGGTACTTCACAATCAGCACAATGTCCTGGTTGGTCAACACCCGCGACTCCTGGTCCATGCCAATCTGGAGCTTCTTGTTAATCCGGTAGCGGCCCACTTCCCCGAGGTCGTAGCGCTTGTCCGAGAAAAACAGCTTCTGAATGATGTCCCGAGCGGTTTCTTCGTCCGGCGCCTCCGTGTTGCGAAGCTGACGGTAAATCTGCTCAACCGCTTCCTTCTCCGAATTGGAGTTGTCCTTTTGTAGCGTGTTGTAGATGATTGCGAAGTCCGCAATGTTCACATTTTCACGGTGCAGAATCACCGACTTGGCGCCGGCCTCCAGAATCACGTCGATGTCGGCTTCCTCAATGGTAGCGTCACGCTCCAGCAACACTTCGTTGCGGTCGATGGACACCACTTCGCCAGTGTCTTCGTCCACGAAGTCTTCCGTCCAGGTGCGGAGCACCCGGGCCGCCAGCTTGCGACCAACGGCTTTTTTGAGGTTTTTCTTGTCGGCCTTCACTTCCTCCGACAAACCGAACAGGTCGAGAATGTCTTTGTCGGTGCCGTAGCCGATGGCGCGCAACAGCGTAGTCACCGGGAATTTCTTCTTCCGGTCGATGTACGCGTACATCACGTTGTTCACGTCCGTGGCAAATTCAATCCACGAACCTTTGAACGGAATGATGCGGGCCGAGTACAGCTTGGTGCCGTTCGTGTGCTTGCTCTGGGCGAAGAACACGCCCGGCGAGCGGTGCAACTGCGATACGATAACCCGCTCGGCGCCGTTGATAACGAACGAGCCCTTTACGGTCATGTACGGGATGTTCCCGAGGAACACTTCCTGTTCAATCGTTTCGAAGTCCTCGTTGTCCTTGTCGTTGCAAATCAGCCGGAGTTTGGCCTTCAGCGGCACCGAATAGGTCAGGCCGCGGTCGATGCACTCGTCAACCGAATATTTCGGCGGGTCAACGTGATAGTCAATAAAGTTGAGCACGAAGTTTTCGCGCGAGTCCGAAATCGGAAAGTTCTCGGCAAACACTTTGAACAGTCCTTCGTTAGAACGGCGCTCAGCAGCCGTTTCTAGCTGAAAGAATTCCTGAAACGAGCGTACTTGCACGTCCAAGAAGTCCGGGTACTCAATAACCTTTCTAATCTTTGCGAATGAAATTCGCTCGGCGGCGGCCTTTTTCAGGGCGGCCGTTTTTGCTTTCGGTGTAGCCAATGCGTAGGGGGGTTAAAAGATGGACACGGAAGCGTATTATTTGCGCCAACCGTTACGTTGGCCCGCGGAAAGCACCCATCCTCAGCCAATTGCGTAGGCCTGGGCACAGTCCAAAAAAGCGCCTGAGGGGCGCGGAATACTCTATAAACGAAAGTCTGTGGCAACTGCCGGACTACAAACAGGAAAAGACCTGGCTAAGTTGCCAGGTCTAATCCTTATTCGAAGCGGGTCCGGAAGTGCTTCAGGAGCAGAAACTACTTAACCTCTACTTCAGCACCGGCTTCTTCGAGCTGCTTCTTCAGCGACTCGGCCTCGTCCTTGGTTACGCCTTCTTTCACGGCCTTGGGAGCGCCGTCAACCAGTTCTTTGGCTTCCTTCAGGCCGAGGCCGGTCAGGTCCTTCACCAGTTTCACCACGGCGAGTTTAGCGCCGCCGGCCGCCTTCAGGATAACGTCGAACGACGTCTTCTCCTCGGGGGCCTCATCAGCAGCAGCGCCAGCGCCGCCGCCAGCCATCATCACGGGAGCAGCAGCAGCGGGCTCGATGCCATACTCGTCCTTCAGGATGGTTGCCAATTCGTTTACTTCTTTCACCGTCAGGTTTACGAGCTGCTCAGCGAATGCTTTCAAATCTGCCATTTCTGTAGATTGTTAAAAAAAGTGTTGTTGAAAATTTAAATTGAAGTGCGAAAAAGGGGTGGCGTTTAGGCGGCCTCTTTTTCGGAAAGCGTTTTGAGGATACCGGCCAGTTTATTGCCGCCGCTTTGCAGCGCCGAAATAACATTCTTGGCAGGCGACTGTAGCAGGCCGATGAGTTCACCGAGCAGCTCCTGCTTGCCCTTGAGGGTCGTAAGACCTTCGAGCTGGTCGGAGCCGATGTAGATGCTGGCATCCACGTAAGCGCCTTTCAGCACCGGCTTGGGCGTCACGCCGCGGCCGTAGGCTTGCGCCTTATAGAAGTCGCGCAACAGCTTGGCGGGCGCCGAGCCGCTCTCCGCAGAGAACAACACGCCCGACTGGCCTTTCAGCGCGTCATCCATCTCCGACGTGTCGTGGCCCAAGGTGTCCAGCGCTTTCCGGATGAAGGTGTTTTTGTACACCTTGTATTCCATTCCGCGGTTGAAGCACAGGCGACGGAAATCGTTGATTTTCGCCACCGACATCACCGAAGCATCGACGATGTAGAACGAGTTGTGCGATTGCATTTTTCCGCTCAACTCATCCACGAGGGTTTGTTTTTCTTCCCTGGTCATGTTTGGTTGGTTAATTAGTTAGCGGAGTTTACTTGGCTGTCCACCGGCACGGCGGGCGACATCGTGCTGCTGAGCGTGATACTCTTGATGTAGGTACCTTTCGACGAAGAGGGCTTCAGGCGACCCAACGTCTGGATAATCTCCAAGGCGTTTTCGGCCAGCATCTGCTCATTGAAGGACACTTTACCCACCGAGCAGTGAATGATGCCGGTCTTGTCAACTTTGAAGTCGATTTTACCCGCCTTCACTTCCTGCACGGCCTTGGCCACGTCGGTCGTCACGGTGCCCGACTTCGGGTTCGGCATCAGACCACGGGGACCGAGCACGCGGCCCAGGCGACCCACTTTGGCCATCACGGCCGGCATGGTGATGATGACGTCGATGTCGGTCCAACCTTTCTCGATTTTGGCGATGTAGTCGTCCAGACCCACGAAGTCGGCGCCGGCGGCCAGCGCTTCGGCCTCCTTGTCGGGAGTAACCAGCGCCAGAACCCGCACAACTTTGCCGGTGCCGTGGGGCAGGGTGGCCACGCCGCGAACCATCTGGTCCGCTTTGCGAGGGTCCACGCCGAGGCGCACGTCGATATCAACTGAAGAGTCGAACTTGGTGTAGGTAATGTCCTTCACCACTTTGGCAGCCTCCAGGAGGCTGCGCACTTCCGTGAGGTCGTGCTTGGCAAGGGCTTCCTTGCGCTTTTTTGTGATTTTTGCCATCTGTGTGTTCTCCGTTTAATTATTCAGCAAAAGGAGAAGTACCGCTGATGGTGATACCCATGCTGCGGGCCGTACCAGCCACCGATTTCATGGCCGACTCCACCTTAAAGGCGTTCAAGTCAGCCATTTTGGTTTCGGCGATGGTGCGCACCTGGTCCCACGTCACGGAGCCTACCTTGTTGCGGTTGGGCTCTTTCGAGCCGCTCTGCAGCTTGGCAGCTTCCATGAGCAGCACCGGAGCCGGGGCCGTCTTCACCACGAAGTCGAACGACTTATCGGTGTACATGGTGATGAGTACAGGACAAACTTGGCCGGCTTTATCTTGGGTGCGCGCATTGAACTGCTTGCAAAACTCCATGATATTCAAGCCTTTGCTACCAAGTGCAGGTCCTACCGGCGGCGATGGGTTCGCTGAGCCTCCCTTTATCTGCAAGCGCAGATAACCTCTGATTTCTTTGGCCATTTGATTGTGTTGGCTGGGACTCCTGCGTCGTAACTCGCGCTCGCCTCAGTTTGCATAAACTCCTGTTTGGAAGCCCCGCCGGTTCGGAGTGAATAACTGGCGTGGTTGTTTTTACTAATTGAATCGGCTAGCACATCATGCCGAGCGCAGTCGAAGCAACTCGGTGGTGTCGTTGACTAAACTATCAGACGAAGCGAGCGAGATGTCTCGGCTGCGCTCGACATGACGTTCTGCTATACTTCTTTTTCTACCTGGGTGTAGCTTAGCTCTACCGGCTGCGAGCGGCCGAAGATTTTTACGACTACGTTGAGCTTCTTACGCTCTTCAAATACCTCGTCCACGTTGCCAGAGAAGCCATTGAACGGGCCATCTACCACTTTCACGAGTTCGCCCACTACGTAAGGCTTGTCGAGGGTGGCAGTGGTCTGCTGCTCGGCTTCGTCCACGATGCCGAGGATGCGGTTCACTTCGGAGATGTGCAGCGGAACGGGCTTGTTGTTGGCCGCGTCCTTCTTGTCTTTGTCGCCGAGGAAGCCAATCACGCCGGGCGTGCTGGTGATGATGTGGTCCACTTCCCCATGGCCGAGGTCGGCGTGGATGATGATGTAGCCGGGGTAGAGGTTCCGCTCGCGGACACGCTTCTTGCCGTTGCGCATCTCAAACACCTTTTCTACCGGAATCAGCACCTGCGGCACCAACTCGGTCAGATTGTGCCGGCCGAGTTCGGTTTCGAGGTAGTTCTTGGCTTTTTTTTCCTGGCCGCTCACGGAGCGCACCACGTACCATTTCAATTCGCCCATCTTGAGTGCTGACTAGCGAAACGAGTTATAAAAGGCTTTGAGCAAAGTCTCAAAGCTGATGTCCATGACGCCCACGACCACGGCAAAGATGAGCGAGCCAATCAGCACCAAGCCGGCGCTTTTTTGCAGTTCCGTCGACGAGGGCCACGTCACGTTGTAACGCATTTCCTCGATGGTGGCGCGGAAATAATTGCTCAGTTTGTCCATTGCTTGAGGAAAAAAACAGCGTTACCGCTGCAACAACATGGAGCGGGCCAACCGGCCCAACGTGCACGAGTGGAGAGATTCGAACTCCCATCAAAGGTTTTGGAGACCTCTATTCTACCCTTGAACTACACTCGTGTAAGAACATTCCCATAAAGCAGATTTCGCCAAAGGGAGTGCAAAGGTAAGAGAAACAGCAGACAAAACAAACAGTGCCTTCTGCTCCAGCGTAAAAAAGCCGCTTCCGAGGTTTCGGAAGCGGCTTTTTTGCTGTTAAGCCGGAGCCTAGTCGAGCACTTCGGTTACCTGACCGGCACCCACCGTGCGGCCACCCTCACGGATAGCGAAACGGAGGCCTTTTTCCATTGCCACCTTCGCGATGAGCTCAACGGTAATGGTGATGTTGTCGCCGGGCATTACCATCTCAACGCCCTCGGGGAGGGTGATGATGCCGGTAACGTCGGTGGTGCGCAGGTAGAACTGCGGACGGTAGTTGTTGAAGAAAGGCGTGTGACGGCCACCTTCCTCTTTCGAAAGCACGTAGACCTCGGCCTTGAACTTCTGGTGAGGCGTTACCGAACCGGGCTTGCAGATAACCATGCCGCGACGGATGGCTTCTTTTTCAATGCCGCGGAGCAGCAGGCCCACGTTGTCGCCAGCTTCGCCGCGGTCGAGAATTTTGCGGAACATTTCCACCCCGGTCACCGTCGACTTCAGGCCCTGGGCAGCGCCCATACCCAAGATGTCCACTTGCTCGCCCGAGTTGATGATGCCGCGCTCAATACGACCGGTGGCCACCGTGCCACGGCCCGTAATCGAGAACACGTCCTCAACCGGCATCAGGAAGGGCAGGTCGGTGAGACGAGCCGGAATCGGAATGAACGAGTCAACCGCTTCCATCAGTTCATCGATTTTGGGCACCCAAGCCGCGTCGCCGTTCAGGCCGCCCAGGGCCGAACCCTGGATAATCGGAATGTTGTCGCCGTCGAAGTCGTAGAACGAGAGCAGCTCGCGGATTTCCATCTCCACCAGCTCAAGCAGCTCGGGGTCGTCCACCATGTCCACTTTGTTCATGAACACCACCAGCTGGGGCACGCCTACCTGACGGGCGAGCAGGATGTGCTCGCGGGTCTGGGGCATGGGGCCGTCGGTGGCAGCTACCACGAGGATGGCACCGTCCATCTGGGCGGCACCGGTCACCATGTTCTTCACGTAGTCGGCGTGGCCGGGGCAGTCCACGTGGGCGTAGTGACGGTTCACCGTCGAGTATTCGACGTGCGAGGTGTTGATGGTGATACCACGCTCTTTCTCTTCGGGGGCGTTGTCAATCGAACCGAAATCGCGCTTTTCGGCTAGGCCCTTGTTGGCCAGCACCATGGTGATGGCAGCGGTCAGGGTCGTTTTGCCGTGGTCGACGTGGCCGATGGTGCCGATGTTAACGTGCGGCTTGGACCGGTCGAAATTTTCTTTAGCCATTGTAAAGAGTAAAAAAAGAGGTGGTGAAGTGAATGTGAAGGGTAAATACGACCCTATAACAAGAAAGCGATACCCAGCCCCTACTACTAGAAAACTGTGCGTCGCTGACCGGAGAGAACCGCGCCGCCGGCCCGAAAATATTGGCCAACGGACTTGAGTTATAATGTGAGCCATTTATGGGATTTGAACCCATGACCTCTTCCTTACCAAGGAAGTGCTCTACCACTGAGCTAAAACGGCTTATTCTTTGGGGCTTTTAGCTGACAGCCATTAGCTGTTAGTTTTCTGTTCTTCTGAGCTAGCAGCTATCAGCCAGAGGCTGATAGCTATCAAGTGAGCGGGAGACGAGGTTCGAACCCGCGACCTGCAGCTTGGAAGGCTGCCGCTCTACCAACTGAGCTACTCCCGCGTTTTGGGGGTTTCTCGTTTCAGGTTTCCGTTCAAACCAAAAACCTGAAACTTCGACCGTGGGGAGAGAAGGATTCGAACCTTCGAAAGTTTACACTAACAGAGTTACAGTCTGTCCCATTTGGCCGCTCTGGAACCTCCCCGATTTTGGTGCTGACTGGCCGATTGCCAGGCAGTTGAATTCTTTCGTTTTGACCGCCACCGAAGCAGTAGTGTTTCGTAAGGAAGCGCAAAATTAAGGTTTTTCTCACACCAGACAAGCGGTATACCAAAAAAAGGTGGGACTTTTTTCCAAAAAGCTGCTTCAGGCGCTGCTACATAAGGTTAGCTGCTACATGAGGTTATAAAAAGCCTTGAGGCGGTCGTCGGTTTCTTTTTCGCGAATGTTTTGCAGCACGGCCTTCAGCGCGGGATTGGTGGGCATGAGCAAGGCCAGGCCCCGGTAGGCGCCGAGACGGATTTCGTAGCGCGGCGCATTGCGGGCGTATTCTTCCAAAACTTTGAGGCCCTTATCGCGCTCCACGGGCGGAATATGGGTCATGAGCGTGCCGAAGGACTGGAAGTAGGCGTAGAGGTCGGCCTCGGCCACGTCGGGCAGGCGGCGCAGGAACCACGGGTACTGGTCGAGGCCGCCGTTGAGGGAATAAAAGTTGGCCACGGCCAGGATGAGCGGGCTGCTGGTCGTGTTGTCGAGGGCGGCCACTTGCTGACGGGAGCTGTTTTCGGGCCGCTTGGCCAGGATGTCGACCGCGGCGGCGGCAACCAGCGCGGAGCTGTCGGTGATGGCGGCACCGTAGATGGGGCCGTACTTGCCGTCGGGAAAGCTGGCGAGGGTGACGAGGGCCTGGGCGCGGACGCGGGAGTTGGGGTCGGTGGTGGCGAGGCGCTGGATGTCTTTGCGCATGGCCTCGGGCTCGGGGCCGCGGTAGCGCCGAAGGTGGTCGAGGGCGGTGCGGCGCAGGGCGTAGAACTTGTCGTTGAGGGCGTTGCGCATGAGGCCGCTCACGGCCAGCTCGTCGGTCTTGTTCTGGAGCAGTTCCAGCACTTCGGCTTTCTGCTGGTAACCTTGGGCGTGGTAAAACTGGAACACCAGCTCGTCCTGGGTCCGCTCCTCGTCGAACTGGGCCAGCAGGTGACTGCCGCTGTCAAATTTGACCAAGCTGGGCTTTTGACTGGCGGGCAGGGCGAACGTCTGGTCGGCTTTGGTAACGGTGATGCGGTGCTCGGTAGGCAGGTTGCCGTTGGTCCAAACGGCCACCGATACGGGGAGGCGGAAGACAGGCTGAAACAGAGTATCCTGCACCTGTCGCACCCGGAGCGCCACCTGGCCGTTGGTGTAGCTGTGCGTGATGCGCAGCTCCGGGTGCCCGCGCTGCAGGAACCACTGATTAAAAAACCACATCAGGTCTTCCCCGGTCGTTTCCTCAAACGCGGTGCGCAGCTTGGATAGCTCGACGGAGGTTTGCTTATTCTGGACGAGGTAGCGGTTGAGGGAGGCAAAGAAAGCGTCGTCGCCCACGTACTTGCGGAGCATGTGCAGGACCCGGCCGCCCTTGTCGTACGAGTGCCGGTCGAACATGTCCTCGCGGTTGGTGTAGCGGTAACGGACAAGGGGCTCGCGCTTGCTCTGGGCTTCTTCGAGGTAGTTGTTGAGCTTGGTGGCCTGAACGAGGCCGGCTTCGTCGGCGCCGTATTTGTACTCGGCCCACAGCAGTTCGGAATAGTCGGCAAAAGATTCGTTCAGGGGCAGGTTGGCCCAGGATTCGGTGGTGACATAATCGCCGAACCAGTGGTGGAACAGCTCGTGCGCGATGGTGGACTCGGCGGTCTGGTAGTTGGCGTCGAGCAGCTCGCGGCGGGTGGCCTGAATGGTGTGGCCGTGGGTGGTGGCGGTGGTGTTTTCCATGGCGCCGCTCACGTAGTCGCGCACGGCCACCTGGGCGTATTTGTCCCAGGGATACTCCACGCCCAGCTTCTTGGAGAAGAAGTCGAGCATCTCGGGCGTGCGGCCGAATACGGCGCGGGCCGTGCCGGCGAACGGCGGCTCCACGTAGTAATCGATGGGCTTGCCGCGCCAGGAGTCGTTCACCACGGCAAATTCGCCCACGACCATGGTGGCCAGATAAGGCGCGTGGGGCTGGCTGAGCTTCCAGGTGTCGGTGCGGGTGCCGTCGGCGTTGACCTTGGAAGAAGTGAGCAGGCCGTTGGAGAGCGTCTTGAATTGCTTCTCCACCGTCAGGCTGATTTCCTGGGTCATCCGCTGGTTGGGCTTGTCGATGGTCGGAAACCAGCAGGAGCTGGACTCGGTCTCGCCCTGGGTCCAGATTTGGCGGGGCTTTCCTTTTTCCAGGCCCAGCGGGTTGATGAAGTACAGCCCCTTGTCGGCCCGGATGGCGGCGGAACCACCCTGGGGCAGCTCGTTGGGGCGGGCCACGTACACGATGCGGACCTGGTAAGGGGTGGTGCGCGGGTAGGCGCGGTCGAGGGCGATGACCAGCTTGCGCCGGTTGTAATTGTAGTTGAGGCTTTTGTTTTTCTTGTCGCTCACCAGCTCCACTTTCTGGACGTCGAAGCCCTTGGCGTCCAGCACGAGTTCGGACTGCGGGTAGAAGTGCGAGCGCAGCGTGAGGATGGCCGTGCCCAGCAAATACTGCTTCTTGTAGTCGAAGCGCACGTCGAGCTTGGTGTCGAGCACGTCGGTGAGGACGGTGGCGGCGGGCTGCAGCGGCGCATCGGCCGGCAGCCACGACGGCACCACGATGCCCGCCGACGCGGGGGCCGGCGCCGCGGCGGGAATTGCTTTTTTATTGACGGGGGCCTTGGTCGCGGGCTTGCTCGGGCTCCGCGTGGGCGATTGGGCCGGGGCCAGCAGGTGGACAAACAACAGCAGGCTGGTGAGGCCCGAAACCAGATACTTCATGCCAACGACTACGGGCGAAAAACGCCTCAATTTCCGAATTAATTTGAGATTAGGCCTACCTTTAGGCCCGCTCCTGCTCCATCCCACCCGCTTCAGATGCTCCAAATCAGCACCGGCCCCGACCAAATCTGGGAAGTTGACTACCGCGCCGCCGACGCCGTCACGCTCAACGGCCAGCCTTTGGCCTGGGACTTAGCGGATTTGGGAGCCGGCCGCTTCCACGTGCTCCACGAAGGTCGCTCCTACAACGCCGAAGTTGTCTCGGCCGACTACGTCACTAAAAACATCGTGCTGAAGGTGAATGGCCAGCGCGTGGAGCTGCACGCCAAGGACCGGTTCGACCTGCTGCTCGAACGCTTGGGCATGAGCAACGCCGCCACCGCCAAGGTAAACGAATTGAAGGCCCCCATGCCCGGGCTCATCGTCGACATTCGGGTGACGCCCGGCCAGGCCGTGCAAAAAGGCGACCCGCTGCTGGTGCTGGAAGCCATGAAAATGGAAAACATCCTGAAAGCGCCGGCCGACGGCACGGTGGGCAGTCTCAAAGTGAACCTGCGCGACAACGTGCAGAAAGGCCAGGTACTGGTGCAGTTTTCGTAGCTTCAACTCAAAAAAGCTTCTTTTCACGTTCTCTTCTCCATCATGACAACTGACGAACGGTTTAAGCAACTAGAAGATGTGATGGTTGAGATGCTGCGCAAGCAAGACCGCACGGTAGAAGAACTGGCCCACCTGCGCGAGGGTCAGAGCGAACTGAACACGAAGGTGGTGCGCATGGAAAACCGAGTCGAACGCGTGGAGGGACGTCTCGAGCGCGTGGAAGGACGTCTGGAACGCGTGGAGGGCAAGCTGGAAGACGTGAACCGAAACGTGTTGGAGCTGCGCCGCGACACGGAGAAGTATCAGCAGGAAACCACGACCGGCCTGTCCCAAATCATTGACTTAATTCGCGGCCTCAAGTAAAAGACGCGCCAGCACACATGCCCTTGAAATACAACCGCATTCTCCTTAAGCTCAGCGGCGAAGCACTGATGGGCCAGCAGCAATTCGGCATCGACCCCGAGCGGCTGATGCAGTACGCCTCCGAAATCAAGGCCGTGGCCGCCACGGGCGTGCAGGTGGCCGTCGTGATTGGCGGCGGCAACATTTACCGCGGCGCGCAGGCCGAAGCCTTTGGGCTCGACCGTGTGCAGGGCGACTACATGGGCATGCTGGCCACGGTCATCAACTCCATGGCCATGCAAAGCGCCCTGGAGAAGCTGGAGGTGAGCACCCGGCTGCTCTCGGGCCTCACCATTCAGCGGGTGTGCGAGCCCTACATCCGGCGGCGCGCGGTGCGGCACCTGGAGAAGGGCCGCGTGGTCATTTTTGGGGCCGGCATTGGCTCGCCGTACTTCACCACCGACTCGGCAGCCTCGCTGCGGGCCATTGAAATTGAGGCCGACGTGGTGCTGAAGGGCACCCGGGTAGATGGCATCTACACCGCCGACCCGGAGAAGGACCCTTCGGCTACGAAGTTTGCTGAAATCACCTTTGACGAGGTACTGGCCAAGAATTTGAACGTGATGGACATGACGGCCTTCACGCTGTGCAAGGAAAATAACCTGCCCATCATCGTGTTCGATATGAACACCCCCGGCAATCTGCAGCGCCTGCTGAACGGTGAGCCGATGGGCACGCTGGTGAGCATGGGCGGCACGGGCCGTCGCGACGGCCGCAAGCCGCTGCTAGACCCCAAGCACAGCGCCTTGCAGCCACTGGTGGGCAACCAGCCGGAGCAGGCCTAACTTTTAGTTGTCACTTGCTCGTTGTCGGTTGTTAGTTTGCACTGAAAACGGGGGCCGGTGCTGACAACTGACAACCAACAACTGACAACCAAACGAAGATGGACGAAGAAATTCAGTTTTACCTCGACGACCTTGCCGAATCGATGAGCAAGGCGCTGGCGCACGTGGGCGTGGAAATGAGCCGCATCCGGGCCGGCAAGGCCTCACCGGCCATGCTCGACGGCCTGCGCGTGGACTACTACGGCACGCCCACCCCCATCAGCCAGATTGCGACCGTGACGGCCCCCGACGCCCGCTCGCTGCTCATCAAACCCTGGGAAAAAAACATGGTGAGCGAGGTCGCCAAAGCCATTAAAAGCAGCGACCTGGGGCTGAACCCGGTGTCGGATGCCGACGGCGTGCGCCTCAACATCCCCGCCATGACGGAGGAACGCCGCCGCGAGTTGGTGAAACAGGCCAAGAACGAGTCGGAAGCCGGTAAGGTGCGGGTGCGCGGCATCCGCAAAGACGTGAACGAGGCCCTGCGCAAGCTGCTCAAAGAAGGCGCTTCGGAAGACGCCGTAAAGAGCGCCGAAGAGAAAGTGCAGAAAACCACCGACACCTACATTGCCGAAGTGGAAAAGACGCTCAGCAAGAAAGAATCGGAGATTATGACCATCTGAATGTGCTTCCTGGCGCAGAAAAGCCCGGCGGATTACCGTCGGGCTTTTTTTGTGGGCATTGTTTCCGCACGGAGTTTTGAAGGAGTGAAAAGGGAGTTACGCGGAGTTTTGCTGCTGCTGGCTCAGGAGTTGGGCTTCCACCGCGGCGGGCACCAAGTAGCGAATGCTGCGGCCGGCGCGCAGGCTTTCCCGGATGTAAGTGGCGGAAATGTCAAGCAGGGGCGCGGCCACGACCTTCACACGGGGAAAGGCAGCCACGTCTGGCAGGTCGGCGCCGGGGCGCGGATACGCGTAGATGTCGACCCCGGCCAGCAGGCGGGCGGACTCCTGCCAGCGCGAAAGGCCGGGCAGGTTGTCGGCCCCCATCAGCAGCACAAATTCATGCGTCGGGTGGCGCTGGCGCAGGGCATCGAGCGTGGCGATGGTGTAGCTGGGGCGCGGCAGGCCAAGTTCAATGCCCTCGGCCCGCAGGCGCGGGTTACCGGCAATGGCCAGTTCCACCAGGCGCAGGCGCTCGGCGGCGGACAGCAGGTCGGCAGTGCGTTTGAAGGGACTGAGGGGCGAGACGACAAACCAGACTTCGGCCAGGTCGGTGCGGGTGGCGAAGTGCTCGGCCAGGATGAGGTGGCCGGTGTGCACCGGGTTGAACGAGCCGAACAGGAGTCCGATGCGGCTGGTCATGGTCCTAGTTATTGGTTTCTGACTGCTGGTTTCTGGTTAGCGGCCCTTCCTTTATGGAGCTTCGATAGAGCTTCGGAAACAAGGAGCCAGCAACCAGGAACCCATTCAGACGATGGCCAGCTCGGCGCTGATAAACTGCCGCACCAGCTTTTCGGCGTGGGCCGAGGCCTCGTCGAGGTTGTCGTTGACGACGGTCACGTCGAACCGGTCCTCGAAGGCCAGCTCGAAATTGGCCTTGTACACCCGCGAGGAAATGCTGGATTGCGAGTCGGTGGCCCGCGCCTGCAGGCGCTGCTCCAGGACCTCGATGGACGGCGGGCGGACGAAAACGGCCAGCGCCCGGTCTTTGTAAAACTCTTTGATGCTGAGGCCGCCTTTCACGTCCACGTCGAGGATGGCGTGTTTGCCGCTTTCCCAGATGCGCTCAATCTCCGACTTCAGCGTGCCGTAGAAAGCGCCTTCGTACACTTCTTCCCACTCCACAAATTCGTCGTGCCGAATCTTGTCCTGAAATTCCTGGACGGAGATGAAGTAGTAGTCCTTGCCATTGGCCTCGGTGCGGCCGCGGCGGTCGCGGGTGCAGGCCGAAATGGAAAAGTTGAGCTCCGGCAGCCGTTGCATGAGCCGGTGCACAATGGTGGTTTTGCCCGCCCCCGACGGCGCCGAGAACACAATGATTTTGCCTTGCATTGCGCAAAGCTAGCCAGAAGGGTCCGGTATTAGGCCGTTTCGGCGCTCACCCGGGCCAGTATGGCGTCGTGCAGTTGGGCCGGAATGGACTGGCGCGACACGCGCTGGTTCAGGAAGCCAATGAAAATGTGCTGCTTCTTGAGGTCGTCGAAGCAGGGCGAGCAGTCGGTGGCGTGGTCGTAGAGGTAGTCCTCGTCCTCCGCCGTCACGGGCTGACCTTCGATGAGTTGGTCGAGTACAGTGTTCACGCGTTCGCAGTCGGGACCGTTGTCGGGAGACATGGCAACGGGGGCCGACGTGTTGGTTTGTGTAGTAGCGGATTGGTCCATAAGTGAAAATACAGGAATGGGGAGAGGAACAGCAGGGCGCCGCACCGCCGTAGCGGATGCTTGCTGGGAGGGTTAATTATTATCGGGCGCGGTTAGTTCCGCGTCGTTGTCTATTCCATCATTGCCATACCCCATTGACTGCGCATATTTCTCCAATTTATCCTTGAGAAAGTTACGTGCCCGGTGCAACCTTGACCGCACCGTACCAATCGGGATATCAAGCACTTTGGCCATTTCCTCGTACGTAAATCCCTCCAGGTCGCAAAGAATGATGACGGTGCGAAAATCCACTGGCAAAGAATTTAGCGCGCTGGCCACTTCGTCGCCAATCAAGTCGCGGGCCGACTGCTGGCGCATGTCGGACGACGAAGCCCCGATTTCCCCCTCGGCCTCCACGTCATCGGGGTTGTAGTAGCCCTCAATCTCGCTGTAGTCAACCTTGGCGGGCTGCTTGCTTTTTTTGCGAAAATCGTTGATAAACGAATTTTTCAGGATGCGGAAAAGCCACGCTTTGGCGTTGGTGCCGGGTTCGAAATACTCAAAAAAGCGGTAGGCTTTGAGGTAGGTTTCCTGCACCAGGTCGTTGGCGTCGTCCTCGTCGAGGGTGAGGCGATAGGCAAAGTTGTAGAGCGGGTCGAGCACGGGCATGAGCTCGGCCTGGAAGCGCCGGTCTTTTTCCTCTTTGCTCAGTTTGACCCGTTCGGGGGAATCGCTCATACAGGTGGGCGGGGGGAATAGCAGGCCGAAGCCTGCAACTAATGAAGAATTGGGACAAATTTAGCGAAACCTACTACTCGGCGGCGGCGGGCCTTCGGGTTGCTCAGCCCCAACGGCATCGGCCAGATGTAGGAACCGTCGAAGCCGCAGCCGGTTGCCCGGGGTGAGCAATAGCCCACTGGCCGCGCTCGGCAAGCATGGCCGGTTCTGATGTACGGATTGCACTGCCGGGTAGGTTGCGCCGCTGGCTGGCCGTCAACCGGACAGCAGGAGTCGTTGTTTGGGCCGTTACGGGCGCTGGGCGTTCAAAGGTAGCGGCAGCCAGGCCAGCACCTGCGCCGCTACGGCCAGCGGCGCGATGGCGCGAATGCAGGTGCAGGCCGCCGGGCGGGCGCGGCAGTCTTCGCAGCCGGGCCTGTCGAATACCATGAATTCGGCCAGCGGCCCCAGGGGCGCCCAGCGGCCGGGGTGCATGGGCCGGATGGGCGGGTACAGGCCCAGCGCGTGGCGGCCCAGGGCCGCGGCCAGGTGCAGCGGGCCGGTACTGCCGGCCACGAGCCCATCGGCAGCGGCGAGGAAGGCCAGAAGCTGCGCCAAGCTGAGCCGGCCGGTGAGGTTGGCGGCGAGAAAGGGCGCGTGCTGCACCAGCCAACCGGCCAGCTCCTCCCCCTCGGCGGCCGTACCGGTGACGAACACGCGGTGGCCGGCCTGGTGCAGTAGCCGGGCCAATTGACCGTAGCGGTCGAGGCCCCACTCGCGGGCGCTGCCCCGGCTGCGGGGGTGCAGGACGACGTTGAGCTGATGGGGCTGGCGGGCGGCTAGCTGCTGCTGCAAGTCGGGCGCCAAGGGCTCCACTGAGGTCAGTCGAACCAGTTCGGCAACCGCGGGCAGGGCGGGCGTTTGGGCGTAACCCAGCGGCCGGAGCAACTGCAGGTTCAGCTGGGCTTCGTGCAGGGGCGAGTGGCGGCGGCTGAGGGCGACCAAGCGGTTGCAGGTGAGCCAGTGCTGCCAGCGGTTGCGGGTGCCAATGCGAACGGGAATCCGGGCCTTTTGGGCCAGGCGGGCCAGGGCTTTGTGGGGGAAAACGTGGACGATGGCCGCGGCCGCGTAACGCCGCAACGCAGCCACTTGCTCCGTCTCGGGCTGCCCGAGCAGCTCGTCCAGGTTCAGGAAATCATCAACCCACAGGCAGGCCGCCGCCACCGGCGCGGTGTAGGTGCGGCCAATGAGCACCACCCGGCAGCCGGGAAATAACTGCTTCAGCTGTCCGCACACCGGCAGGGTCAGCACCACGTCGCCGATGGCATCGGTGCGGGAAACGAGGAACGTCGGGCTCATGCTTCGGCGCGCTCGGTGCGGGTTTTGAGCTTTGCAAATTTCAGGAACACGCCCCAGGCCGAGATGCCGGCGATGCACAACCCGGCAAACCCATCGAGCAGACCCAGCCGAAAGAAGTAGCCGTGCACAAACTTCCACAGTGGCTTGAGCAGCAGGTGAAACAGACCAACGCGGGTTTTGCCGCGCAGGGCCAGCTCCTGGGCCGTGAGGCTGGTGAACTTGTTGAGCTGGCTGACGTGCTGGGCAATGGAATGGTACGAGTAGTGCAGGGCGTCGCCGGCGAGCTGGCCGGTGGTCTGGCCGGCGTCTGCCTCGTAGCGCTCGTGCAGGAGCAAGCCGGTCCAGCGGCCCCGGCGGCGGTCGTAGAGGCGCAGCTTGCAGTCGGGGTACCAGCCGCCGTGGCGCACCCAGTGGCCGCAGTAGTTGGTGAGGCGGGCCAGCGAATAAGCGGCGTGCTGCCAGTCCCGCTTGACCGCGCGGATGGACGCGCGCAGCTCCTCGGTCAGTACTTCGTCGGCGTCGAGCTGCAGGACGTGGTCGAATTTGGCCTGAGCGGTGGCGTAGTTCTTCTGCGCCACGTAGCCGGCGAAGGCGTGCTGAACGACGCGGGCGCCGTGCTGCCGGCAGATTTCCACGGTGGCGTCGGTGGAAAAAGAATCGACGACGAGGACGTCGTCGGCCACGTCGCCCAGGGCCTGGAGGCAGCGGGCAATGTTGGCCGCTTCGTTGAAGGCGATGATGACGACGGAAAGTTGGACCACGCGGAAAAAGCTGGCGGAAACACCAGCGGCGGGGCAAAGGTACGCGGGCCGCTAAGCGCCCGGGCCGGCTGCGAATTGAAAAGTCCCAAACCACCTTACTACTTTAGTATATAGATGTTGTTTCACCCCAGCGCTTTTTCTCTACGATGGAGTCACTTTCGCGGGCCCTCCCGGACCGGGAATACCGCATGGCCAAAGGTTACCGCACGCTCATCTACCTGCTGGCCCCGCCGCTGGCCCTGTGCTCGCTGGCCCTGCCTTTTCTGATGGCGGAAAACAAGGACTCGACGGGGAGCGCCGTCGCCGGTTTTTCGGCGTTGGGGCTGGGCCTGGCCGGCGTCATGGTTTGCGCGGTGCTTGGTGCGGCCCGGGGGCGTTTCATCATTTACCAGCAGCACATTTGCCAAGTGGGGATTTTCGGAACCAAGGTTCTGGCCCTGGACGCCATCAGCGGCTTCCGGGTTGGCTACAACCTTCTCCGCATTTGTCCGAAAGGCGTCGGACTACCCACCCTTGCAATCAGCCCAACCATCGAGCGGAAGGCGGAAATTGTGAGCTGGCTGACCGCGCACTACCCCAACCTCGACCGGGCAGACACCCGGCGGGCCAGGGCCGACTTGCGCTCCTGGGAGCAGCAAAACCTAGGCCGCACCCCGGCGGAGCGGGTCAAAAATCAGGAGCGCGCCGAAACAATAGCTTTCGGGCTGAACGTGGCCAGCATTGCGACTGGGGCCTGGATTTTATTTGCGCCGCGCCCGTACCAATGGGCCATTGGGGCGGGCCTGCTGCTGCCGGCATTGGCCATGGCCGCCCTGTGGCGGCTGCCCAACGCGCTGCGCGTGGACGTCACCCGGGACAGTGATTACTCGTCGATGCTCTACGCCTTTGTGCTGCCCTGCATGGCGCTGTTTTTTCGGACTGATGCGGATTACAAGATAGTCAGCCACGCCCCGCTGTGGCCCCTGGCGGGCGCGGCAGCAGCGGGCGTGGCCCTGTTGCTGGCCGTTGGCAGCCGCCGCTTTTTGCTTCATCGCGGCTCGGTGCTCCGCGTGGGAGGCACCATTGCGCTGCTGGCCTCGCTCTACGGCTACGTGGCCAGCTTCACCGTCAACGCCGTGTACGACGAAGGCCCCGCCACCACCTTCACGCCGCAGGTGCTGGGCAAGCATTTTATTCCGGGCAGGAGGGCCAAGTACTACCTCGAAGTCGGTCCTTGGGGGCCAATTACTTCGGCCAATGAGCTGAGGGTGAGCCGCACGTACTACGAGCAAGTGCAACAAGGCCAGCCGGTCACCATTGCCCTGGGACCTGGGCGCTTGGGGGTGCCGTGGTTCACGGTGGTCGAATGAGCTACCGAAAAGGCGCTGCCTGTTCCAACAGAAATGCCCCCTTCACCGTAGGGAAACCCCTGATTTGCCGCGCCGCGAGCCGTCCACCGTGCGTAACTTGCGCCCGCATTCGTTTTCCCCTACATGAAAAAAACGCTTTTCTCCGGCCTGCTGGCCGCTGCTTTGCTCTCGCTCATCCTGCCCTCGTGCGGTCCTTCGGCCACGGAGGGCGACGACGACATCCCCACCGCCGCGCTGCCGCCCCTGCCCGCCGCCCCCGACACCACCAAGGGTGCCAAGCAACCCTCCCAATACCGCGAGCTGAATTCGGTGAATGCCACCGAGGACATCAAAAAGATGCAGCCGCAGATGTGATAAGACAATGGGCAGTAAGTGATGAGCAGTGAGCAATGCCCGGTGAGGCGTTTTTCATTGCTCGTTTTTATTATTACCGCTGCTGTTTGGTCCGACCTTATTAGTGCTCCCTGCTCCTTGCAAACTGCTCCTTGTAACATCCGCCGCGGCGTGGAAGCCGACCTGCCGCAGGTCCTGGCCCTCATCCGGGAGCTGGCCGCCTACGAGCGGGCCCCGGAGGCCGTGACCAACACGCTGGCCACCATGCAGCGCGACGGCTTCGGGCCCGCGCCCATCTTCGGCTTTTTCGTGCTGGAAAACGACGCGGCCGACATCATCGGCTTGGCCTTGTTCTACACCGCGTATTCGACCTGGAAGGGCCGGATGCTGTACCTGGAAGACCTGGTGGTGACCGAGGCCGCGCGGCGCGGCGGCCTGGGCCGGCTGCTGTTCGACGCCGTGGTGGCCGAAGCCCGGGCCACCGGCGCCGTGCGCCTCAAATGGCAGGTGCTGAACTGGAACGAGCCGGCTATTGCCTTCTACAAAAAGCTGGGCGCGGCTATCGAAGACGAGTGGCTCAACGGCAACCTCGACGAAGCCAAACTGGCCGCCTACGCCGTGGCCCCGGCCGCCGCATCGGTCGCCGTTGCGCCCACCGGCCGCAGCTTGTAGAGCCACGCGGCGGAGGCCAGCACCGCCACGCCGCCCGCCCCAGCAGCTCCCGGCAGCCACGCCGTTCCCCACAGCAGCGCCACCAGCAGCGCCAGCGAGCCCAGCAGGCGCGGCACTTCGAGCTGCCAGGCCCAGGCCCGGTTTTCGAGCAAGCCGCCGCCGGCCACCACCCCCGCCGCAATCCAGAGGGCCAGCAGGTAGCGCGTGGCGGGCTCCATGTTTTTTTGGGTGAACACAAACAGCGCGGCCACGCCCACCAGCACCACGTACTGGGCCAGCACGTAGCCGGGCACGCCGCGGGCCGGCGCGACGTGGTACTTCTGGTGGGTGGTTTCGTCCACGGCCGGAATGGCCAGGGGGCCGCCCTGCTCGGCGGGCCGCCAGCCGGGCCGGCCAAAGATGACCCGGAGGCGGTTGGCCAGGCCGGGCGTGCCCTGCACCTGCCGCCACAGGGCCGGGTAGTGGCTCACGTTGGCCCAAATCGGGTTCCAGGACTGGAGCGGCACGGTGATGCCGTACACCGGCCGCTCGGTTTCGGGCTCGAAAGTGCCGAAGAGCCGGTCCCACACGATGAGGGCGCCGGCGTAGTTCTTGTCGATGTAGCGGGGGTTACGGCCGTGGTGCACGCGGTGGTGCGAGGGCGTGTTCAGCACCCATTCCAGCGGGCCCAGCTTGCCGATAAACTCGGTGTGAATCCAGAACTGGTAGAGCGTAGCCAGGGCCGAGACGTACACGAAAAAGACGGGCTCAAACCCGATGACGGCCAGCGGCAGGTACACGAAAAAAGTGAACAGGCTTTGCAGTGAGCTTTGGCGCAGGGCCACGCTCAGGTTGTAGTCCTCGCTCTGGTGGTGCACCACGTGGCCGCCCCAGAACAGGTTAATCTGATGGCTGAGGCGATGGGCCCAGTAGTAGCCCAGGTCGGCCAGGATGAAGAGCAGAATGCCCGCCGTCCAGCTTTGCCGGATGTCCAGGATGGCGAATTCCTGGTACACGAACGTGTAGGCCCCCACCCCCACGATGCGCATGAACACGCCCGCCACCTGCGACGTCATCCCGCAGCTGATGTTGGTCAGGGCGTCGGCCAGGCGGTAGCGCTTGGTTTGCTGCCAGCGCTCGGCCAGCAGCTCCACCCCGATGAGGACGAAGTAGATGGGAATGCTGAGGACAATGGGGCTGAGGGACATCGGTTTTTAGTTGTCCGTTGTTAGTTGTCCGTTGTCAGTGAGTTTGAAAGCTGACAACGGACAACTTTAAATCCGTACGAATTTACGGCTGCCGGTGCTGCCTTGCTCGTCCTCCCAGTGCAGCACGTAGAGGCCCGGCACCAGGCCCGCCACGTCCAGGGGTAGCACGTTGAGGCCAGCCGACGCGGCGAGGGCGGTGACGCGCACTTTCCGGCCCAGCGCGTCGTAGAAGCGGAAGACGACCGTGCCCGCGGCCGCGGCCGGGTACTGCACCTGGAGCTGGCTGCCGACCACGGGATTCGGAAAGATGCCGACGCTGGCCGTGGCGCCTTCCGTGTTCAGCAGCGTGGGCGCCGCGTTGTCGAGCGAGCCATCGGGCCGCGTTAGGCGCAGGCGGTAGTAGAGCAGGCCACCGGGCGGCTGCGCGTCGGTGAACTGGTACTGGCCGGCGGGGGGGCGGGCAGTCACAGTGCCCAGCGGCTCCCAGGCCGTGGTGTCAATGCCGCGGCTGCGCTCCACCACAAAGCGGCTCAGGAAGCACTCGTCGCGCGTGGCCCAGGCCAGGGCGACGCCGGTGGCGGGCGCGTACTGGGCCGTGAAGCCGGTGAGCGGCGCCGGCAGCAGGGCCGGGCCGCTGCAGCCCAGGTTCTGGAAGCTGCGCCCGCGCAGCACCTGCCGGCCCCCGGCCACGTCGCTGGTTGGGTTGAGGGTGCGGGTGTTCTGGCCGCGCGCGATGGCGTAGTGCATCACGGCGCCGGGCAGGTTGAGGTGGCTGAGCTGCTGGGCGTGGCCCAGCTCGTGCACCACCACCGTTTCAAAGTCAATCTGATTGAGGGCGCCCACGGCCGGGCCGGGACCCAGCTGAAAGTTGGCCGCGTCGTCGAACTGCAGGTCAATCTCCTTCACCCAGAATATCACCTCGCCGCCGGGCGCGAAGCAGCCGCGGTAGTAGCTGGTGGTGCGGCCCAGCACCCGCTCGGGCAGCTCGGAGCCCGCGTCGAAGGCCACCACGTTCTGGTCGTCGTCGGCGATGGCGTTGGTGGGGCTGGCCGGGCCCACTTCCCAGTTCATGCCCGTCTGGCAGCGCCAGGTGGCCAGCGCCCGCTGCCAGGCGGCGAGCGCGGCGGCCCGGGCGGTGAAATTGGGGCCGAAGCGGAAGGTGACGCCGCCGGTGGCGTTCAGGGCAATGTGGTTGGGGCGCTGGAGTAAGTCCCCGGTGGTGCTTTCCACGTTGGTCAGGGCGTAGACGATGGTGAGGGTGCCGGTGCTTTCCACGGCCGTCTGGTCGGCCGCAACGACGCGCACGGTGCCCGAGCCGGCCGGGCGGCCGTTGCTCGCAGGCTGCCCGCCGTTGGCCGCCGAGGGCACCCGCACCTGAATGCGGGTATTGGTCCAGGCGAGGTAGTCGGCGTCGCGGGCCCGCACGCGGGTGGCCCCGCCGTCGTCGGCGTTTTTAAACTCGACAAACCCGCTGCCCCGGCTGTTGCCAAAGCCGTCGCCGGTGATGGTGAGCACCGCCCCGGTGCCGGCCGTCAGGCTGAGCGGCGCCAGGCCGGCGATGGTGGCCAGGGTGGTTCGCCGGGCCGGTCGGCCAGCCGCAATCAGGGCCGGATTGGCTTGCAACACCCGACGCGGCTGCCCGGTGAGGGCAGTTATTTTTTGGTAGAACCCTTTGTCGAGCGCCGCATAGGTTTGAAATGGTTCGGCGGCGGTGCCTTCGGCGGGGTCGAATTCGATGAAGCCCTGCTCGCTGCCGAAGGGCGTGTAGGCATGGCCGGCGGCGGTGGGCAGGCCGGACCAAGCGGCGGGCGCGGGCGTCAGGAAGAAAATGCCCTGCTGGCCGGCCGTCAGGCGCAGCGTGTTGGTGAGGGTTTGCTGGTCGAGGCCCAGCCGGCCGCCTTCGGTGACGAGCACGAGGCCGGTGGTGTCGGCCACCTGGCCTTTCAGCAGCGAAAACACCCGCAGCCGGTGCCGGGTGAACAGCCGGCCGTGGCCCGCGTCCCAAAAGCCCTGCGCGTCGAGCACCTGCGCCTCCACCACCAGGGCCGACTGCTGCGCGCGCCGGGCCGGCTCGATGGGCAGCATCAGGCAGTGCGTTGCGGGCGCGGAAATCTGGGCGCGTACCAAGCCGGTTCCGGCCAGCCCCAAGCCCAAAACCAGTGCCGCCCGACGGCAAGCACGGCGGAGAAACGACAACGTAGACGACATAGGCAAGAGCGAATACTAAGCGAATACTAACGGCTGCCCAAGATACGGGGAATGGCCCGCTGGCGGCTTTGCAGGCCGTGTTAAGTATTATCAGGTATAGCGGTTCGGCCCGGCGCCACAACAGCCACCGGAGTTTCCCAGGCGGTATTCGCAGGGGCGGGGTGGCCCCCGCCCGTCGTTCGGCAATGGCCAGCCCGTGGAGGGCCCGCTGCCTGGCTAGGACTCCTGCCCCACCGGCGCGGGCTGGGGCTGCCACGACGGCCCGCCGCCCGCCACCACGGGCCAGCCGTCGGCGTAGTCCAGCCGGTCGAGCAACAGGACGCGGCGCGAGTAGCCCTCCGAGTCGTCGATGGCGTCGAACGTGGGCTGGCGCGGGTCGATGGCGTGGTAGGCCAGCCAGTCCTGGCCGGCGGCGTCGGTCACCACGCAATTGTGGCCGGGGGCGCCCCAGTGGGCGTTGGCAGCGAGCAGGGCGGCGCGGGGGTTGGCAGTGGCGGCGGCGTAGGTCTCGAACGGGCCGGTGGCGTGGCGGGCGCGGGCCACCAGCACGGCGTAGTGCGCCTGGGCCCCGCAGCAGTTGTCGCCCGAAAAAAACAGGTAGTACCAGCCGGCGCGGTGGTGCACCCAGGCCGCTTCGACGAGGCGATGGTAGTCATCGGGGTCATCGGAAGGGCTGGGCTGGATGAGGGCCCGCGCCGGGCGGTCGGGCCGGAAGCTCAGCCGGTCGTCGGCCAGCTCACGCACCCAGATGGGCCCGAAGCCCGAGCCCCAGTACAGCAGCCGCTGGCCAGTGGCGGGGTCGTCGAAGGCCATGGGGTCGATGCAGGTGAAGCCGGGGCCGGGGAGCAGCGGCCGGCCGCTGTCCACGAAGGGCCCGGCCGGGGCGTCGGCCACGGCCACGGCCAGGCTGAGGTCGGCGGCGCCATCGGGCCGGGCGGAGTAGTACAGAAAATAGCGTCCGCCGTACGCGCTCACATGCGGCGCCCAGATTTTCTGGCTCTCGCGGGCCCAGGCAGGCTTTTGGGGCAGGCCCTCGCCGAGGTATTCCCAGTTGGTCAGGTCCCGGGACCGCGCCACCTGCAGGTTGATAATAACGCCCGCCCGCTTGGTCTGAGTACCGTAGGCGTAATACCAGCCGTCGGCCGCCTGGATGATGGTGGGGTCGGGGAAATTGTCGTCGATGACGGGGTTGGTATACATGAGCAGTTGGCAGTTTGCAATTAGCAGTGAGCAGTGAGCAGTGAGCAACAGGAACGTCATGCAGAGCGGAGCGAAGCATCTCGCGTGGGGTAGTAATTCAATCGTTCAACGATGCGGGCGAGATGCTTCGCTCCGCTCTG
>NZ_JANNOD010000118.1:0-21928 GCF_031398885.1 Hymenobacter sp. | reverse complement strand
TCAGGCGCTAAAGCCCCGGCGGGGCGACATTCGTCGGCCGAGTGTCGCCCCGCCGGGGCTGGAAAAACGGGTTTAGAACGGGTTGACTACCAACGTGCCGCCCCACGGGGGCTACCCTTCTGTAGTCCGCAACTTGAGTTAGTTATTTTCTTTTTTTTAGGGTGACGCAGGGCTTCAATCCATTGAATGGCAGCGTTAAATGGCTCGTTCGATTTCGCGGAGGCTGTGTTATGTCCCAAGTCTGGAAACAACTGGTACTGATAGGGCTTGCCCTGTGCTTTAAGCGCATCCAAGTGTTCCATTGATAAGCTCACTGGAGCCTGAATATCCTTGCCGCCAAAGAGCCAAATTCCCGGAATCGAGAGCGTGGCAAGGGCATCCCGCACGTCGGTGTCGGCAAATTGATACCGGTCAGGGTCGTTGTGCAGGTGCTCGCGGGCCTCCGCTTCGGTGTGCGTCGCCCAAAAATCGAGATTTCCTTGCGTAAAAAACTGAAAGCGAAGCTGCTCACGAGCGGTAACAACGGGGCCGCTAAACAACACCATGAAGCGCACTGTCCGATTCTTGTTGGCAGCCAGTGGAATTACCCAGCCCGCTTGACTAAAACCCATTAGGCCAATCGGCCCCTGCCTGGCTGACAAATGCGACGAGAGCACGTTAACGGCGGCGCTGGCGTCTACCGCCAATAGGTCGAGATTGGCCGCATCGATGTTATTGGTGCCAACTTCCGGGCCTGCATAAACTCCGCCCGATTCGCCCACACCGCGTTTGTCATACGTCAATACCGCGATGCCCTTTTCAGCCAAAAGCGACGCCGTTTCCATCATCCGCTTTTCCTGACCAGATCCATGTACGAGGACTACCGCCGCAACCGGATGTTTGGGTTTAAGAAGCGTCCCAGCCAGCGTGACCCCCATACTCTCGAACTTAACATTTTCCGTAGAGAAATTCGGTGACTTAACTGCTACTTGATGAGGCAGTAGGTAAGGCAATACCAATAAAGGAGATACCAATAGCAACGCTAATAGCGATAATAGCGAACATCGGCGGCAATACGGCATAACGTTAGTTACGCCCTTGTCGATGAGCTTTTTGCGCTGCTTAGGAGCCCGAACGCGGTCGGGGTAGGTTACACTGGTATCCATTTAGCTTGGGGGGTATTTGGCACTGCAAATGAACCGTTTGTCTGCCAAATAAAAGCTTTCGCTCAGAATGCAAAAGAGGGCTTGGCGTATAAATCCGCTCTTTTGAAGGAAGAACCCCTATTACCAGTGCAGGCATGGAAGCCAACAGACGCGGAATTGGCCACGGCAAGCGAGCGGGCTTCATTTTTCTAAAAGGGTAAAAATGAACTTACCAACACAAGATGTTGTGAAACCAAGCTTCATTGGATGAATAGTTATAACGATGATTATAAAAAAAATAACTTAAAAAATATACACCTTGGCTAATACTTCAAAATAAGGCCCTTATATTAGTATTCTGAATGCCCTTCACCGTCGATTTGCTTTCGGCTGGCTTTTGAATATTCCGATTGCGCTGCCTGGTACCGGAGCCGCCAGGCAGCAGCGCTTTTGGCTTTGCCCCTGTCCTATTCTTTTCGCGACTTAAAACCCCCACCTGAGGCAGCTATGATACTTCGGATACTCATTTTGTGCGCTTCCCTCGCGCTATTTTCCGGGCCGGCCGTGCGGGCCCAGGCGCCGCCCAGCGGTTTTCAATCCACCCTCGTTTCGGGCCAGTGGGACGAGGCCGTGGGGCTGGCTTTTAATAAGACGGGAACCCAGATGTTTGTCTGGGAGCGGCCCGGCCGAGTGTGGGTGGTCGAGAACAACCAGCGCAACCTCCTGCTCGACATCAGCCCGGAGGTGGGGGCCTGGCATGACCATGGGATGCTGGGCTTCGCGCTGCACCCGCAGTTTGACACCAACGGCTACTTCTACGTGTTTTACGTCGTGGACCGGCACTACCTGCTGAACTTTGGCACCGCCGCCTACGACCCCGCCAAAAACGACTATTTCAGCGCCACCATTGGCCGCCTGACGCGCTACACGGCCACCAAGGTGACGGGCGCGGGCGGCGGCTACGCGGTGAACCCGGCCAGCCGCACGATTCTGCTCGGGGCCACCAAGTCGACCGGGTTGCCGGTAATCGAGCGGAGCCACTCGACGGGGTCGCTGGCCTTCGGGACCGACGGCACGCTCCTGATAACCACCGGCGACGGCGCCAACGTGGAGAACGGGGACCGGGGCAGCGACAACAACACCTACTACGCCACGGCCCTGGCCGACGGCATCATCCGGCCCCAGGAAAACGTGGGGGCGCTGCGCTCGCAGATGGTGAACTCGCTCAACGGCAAGATTCTGCGCATCGACCCGCTCACCGGGGCCGGCGTTCCCAGCAACCCGTACTATTCGGCCGGCAACCCCACCGCGCCCGCTTCCAAAGTGTGGGGCCTGGGGCTGCGTAACCCGTTTCGGATGAACCTGAAGCCCGGCTCGGGCAGCACCAACCCGGCCGATGGCAACCCGGGCACGCTGTACATCGGCGACGTGGGCGCCTCGACCTGGGAAGAGGCCGACGTGGTAAACCGGCCCGGCCTGAACCTGGGCTGGCCCATCTACGAAGGTCTGACCCCCAATTCTTTGTTCGCGGACTTCCCGGTGGCCAACCAGGACGCGCCCAACCCGCTCTTCAACGTGAACGGGTGTACGCAGCAATTCTTCACGTTTCAGAATTTGCTGAAACGGGCCACGCCCACCGGCACGGCGCCCTTCCCGAACCCTTGTAATGCCGCGCAGTCCGTCCCGGCCACAATTCCCACCTTCGTGGAGACGCGGCCCCTCATCGACTGGAACCACGCCCCCACGGGGCCGGCGCGTACCGGCATCTTCGTGAATGGAGTGGCGGGCGACGCCTTTCTCGGGGCCGGCAACTCGCCGGTGCAGGGGTCGGTATTCGGCGGCAGCGCCTCCGTGGGCGGGGTGTTTTACCCGTACACTGATTTTCCGGCGCCTTACGCCAACTCCTATTTTTTTGGCGATTACACCGGCGGCTGGATTCGCAGCATGACCCTGGACGCCGCCAACAAGCCCTTGGTGGTGCGGGATTTTGTGGGCAGCGGCGCCGTCCCGGTGGCCTTTGCCGTGAGTCCGACCGAAACCGGCCTGTTCTACGTCAATTTCTTTCCGTCCGAAATCCGCAAAATCAGCTATCTCGGGGGCGGCAACGCCGCGCCGACGGCCGTGGCTTCGGCCAACAAAAGCTTCGGCCCGGGCCCGCTGGCCGTGCAGTTCACCGGCAGCGCTTCCACCGACCCGGAGGGGCAACCGCTGACGTACGCCTGGGACTTTGGCGACGGCACCACCAGCGCGCTGGCCAACCCCGCCCACACCTTCACGCCCGCCACCGCGGCCCCCACCCGGTACGCGGTGACGCTGACCGTGACCGACAACCAGGGCAGCACCAACCAGGCCTTTCCGCTGACGGTATCGGTGAACAACACGCCCCCGGCGGTGACCATTACGAGCCCGGCCCTGAACACGCTGTACCCCATCACAGGCAGCACGACCTACAACCTGACGGCCGCCGTGACCGACGCCGAGCACAGCGGCGCGCAGCTGACGTACCGCTGGCAGACGATTCTGCACCACGCCACCCACCAGCACCCAAACGCCGTCGACACCAACGTGCAGACCACCACCACCCTGGCGCCCTACGGCTGCGGGGCCGAAACGTACTACTACCGCATCACCCTCACCGTGACCGACGCCGCCGGCCTGGCCACGACCACGGAGGTGCGGCTGGACCCGGACTGCACCGGCACCAGCTTCACGCTGGTAGAGTCCGATACCAACGAGGACGTGCTGGCCATTGCCAACGGCGCGGTCATCAACCTGGCCGAGCTGCCCACGCGCAACCTGAACATCCGGGCCAATGCGAACCCGGCCACCACCGGCAGCGTGGTGATGGCCCTGAGCGGAACGCAAACCCAGGCCCGGACCGAATCGGTGCGACCCTACGCCCTGTTTGGGCAGGTAAACGGCAACTACAACGACTGGACGCCCACGGTGGGTTCGTACTCGCTCACGGGCACGCCCTACAGCGGCGCCAACGGCACGGGCACGGCCGGCGCGCCGCTCACCGTGGCCTTCACCGTCACCGACTCCAACCCGCCGGCCTTCACGCTGGCGGTGAGCCCGGGCAACGGGGGCACGGTGAGCAAAAGCCCGGACCAGCCCTCCTACGCCCCTGGTACGGTGGTGAACCTGACGGCCGTGCCGGCCCCCGACTTTGCGTTCACCGGCTGGGGCGGCAGCGCCTCCGGCACGGCCAACCCCTTGCCCCTGACCATGGACGGCAACAAAACCGTGACGGCCACTTTCGCACCGGTGGCCAGCGGCAGCTACGCGTTTTACCGGGCGGTGAACCTGAACGGGCCGGCGGTAACGCTCGACGGCCACGCTTGGGCCGGGGCCACGGCCCCCAACTATACGACCAACGGCACGCCCTACGCCAACCAGGCCGTGCCCTTGCTGCCCACCACCGACGCGGCCCGCGCCACCATGATTCGCGACGTCGTGTACGGCAACAACCTGAGCTTCGCGATGACGGCCCTGCCGGCCGGTACTTACCAAATGTATGCCTACGTGTGGGAGGACAACAACCCGGAAACCTTCAGCCTGAGCGTGAACGGGCAAGTGGTGCTGACCGACTACAACAGCGGCCCGGCCGGCACCTGGCAGAAGCTCGGGCCCTTCACCACGACCGTCACCGGCGGCACGCTGCAGCTGACCATTGCCGGCGGCGACGCCAACCTGTCGGGCGTCGAGCTCTGGAAACAAACCGGCACCCCGCCCGCCAACCAGCCGCCCGCGGCCAACGCCGGCCCGGACCAGGCCCTGACACTCGCCACCGGCAGCACCACGCTGAACGCCACCCTGAGCGGCAGTGGCACCGACCCCGACGGCAGCATCGCCACCTACGCCTGGACGAAAACCAGCGGACCCGCGGCCACCCTGAGCGGCGCCAACTCGCCCACGCTCACCGCCAGCGGCCTGGTGGCGGGCACCTACGCGTTCCGCCTGATAGTCACCGACAACGCCGGCACGGCCAGCCCGGCCGACCTGGCCACGGTGGTGGTGAACCCGGCCCCGGTTGGCGGCAGCTACGCCTTTTACCGGGCGGTGAACTTGAACGGGCCGGCGGTGACGCTCGACGGCAACGCCTGGGCCGGAACCACGGCCCCCAACTACACCACCAACGGCACGCCCTTCGCCAGCGCGGCCCTGCCCCTGCTGCCCGCCACCGACGCGGCGCGGGCGGGCATGATTCAGTCCTGCGTCTACGGCAACCCCCTCGCCCTGACCCTCTCGGCCCTGCCGGCCGGCGCCTACCAGGCCTACCTTTACGTGTGGGAGGACAACAACCCGGAAACCTTCAGCCTGAGCGTGAACGGGCAAGCCGTGCTGACCGACTATAACAGCGGCCCGGCCGGCACCTGGCAGAAGCTCGGGCCCTACGCCTTCTCCCTGGCCGCCCCCGGCGCCGTACAGCTGACCGCCAGCGGCGGCGACGCCAATTTCTCCGGCGTCGAGCTCTGGAAGCAAGCGCCGCCCGCCGCCCAGGCCTCCACAAACACCCCAACGGGCACCGCCGCAAGCCGGCAGCCAACTCCGGCGAGCGAGCTGACGGCCCAGGTTTATCCGAACCCTTCGGCCACGGGCCGTTTTACGGTGGAGCTGTCGCGGCCGCTGGAAGGTCCCGTGACTTATACACTGCTCTCACCGCTGGGCGCGGTGGTGGCCACCGGGCAGCGGCAGCTAACGCAACCCGCCACGACGCTGCCGTTTGATTTCTCCGCCCAAACGCTGGCGGCCGGGGTGTATTACCTCCGCCTCGAAGGCTCGCAGCGCACCGTGCGGCTAAAGCTGCTGCGGTATTAGGGCGGCTTCCGGGTCCAGGGTAGAGTTAAAAGTTGAGAGTTAAAAGTTAAAAATACTACTGTCGGTCTTTTAACTCTTAACTCTGCCCTGGTACGCACCACAATTGTGGAGCCGCTTTAAATTTCACTTGTCCCCTGGCCGAACCGCAGCACGCTGTGCTGATGCCAACTGCCCTCCTACAGCGGTTTCCCAAACCGTGTTACTGGTCGTCCGGCTCCCCTCTCCTGGGGAGAGGGGCAGGGGGTGAGGTGAAGCCAGCCGCGCCGCGTATACGATTTGGGAAACCGCCTACCCCCAACATCCAGCCCGCTGGAGGCTGTTCCAGGTGAGCAGTGAGTTATTGATTTTCTTGGGGTTGTTCAGGCATGGCGCCTTGGGGTGTTTCGACGGCGGCTGAGGTATTTTTAAACCCCGGCCCCGAGTAAGCGTCTGAAAGGGCATGACCAGCACCCAGCAACTTCAGCACCTCTACTGGCGGGCCGGCTTCGGGCCGCGCCCGCAGGACGTGGCCACCGGCCAGAGCCCGCGCAAAGCCCTGCGCCAGTTGCGCCAGGATTCCGCGCAATTCACTCCCCTGGCCGGCCCTGGCCTGAGCTACGCCGAGCCTCGGGGCCTGGTGATGGCCGCGCCGGCTTCGACCAAAAAACCGGCGTCCGACGGCCCCGTGACCACGCTCCCCGACCCGCCCGGGCCTCGGCCGCGCCGGGCCGAGCTCACGCCCGAGCAGCGCAAGCTGCAGAACCAGGGCCTGCGCGAAGCATTCGTGAACATGAGCACGGCCTGGATGGACCGCATGGCCACCTCACCGGCGCAGTTGCGCGAGAAGATGACGCTGTTCTGGCACGGACACTTTGCCTGCCGCGTGCGCCAGCCCAACGCCGCGCTTAGCCTGCACAACACCACCCGGCAGCACGCCCTGGGCAAATTCCCGGACCTGCTGCTGGCCGTGAGCCGCGAGCCGGCCATGCTTCAGTTTCTCAACAACCAGCAGAACCGCAAGGCCCAGCCCAACGAGAACTTCGCCCGCGAGGTGATGGAGCTCTTCACCCTGGGCCGCGGCAACTACCGCGAGCAGGACGTGAAGGAGGCGGCCCGCGCCTTCACCGGCTGGGGCTACGACTACGAAGGCAACTTCAAGTTTCGGGCGCGGGACCACGACGACGGCCCCAAAACCTTTCTGGGCCGCACCGGCAACCTCACGGGCGAGGACGTGCTCCGGCTCATTCTGGAGCAGCCGGCCGCGGCCACGTTTCTGGTCACGAAAGTGTACCGCTTCTTCGTGAACGAGGTGCCCAACCCGGCGCACATCGCGCCGCTGGCAGTGGCCTTCCGCCGCAGCGGCTACGACCTGGCCGACCTGATGGAGCGCCTGTTCTCGGCCGACTGGTTCTACGAGCCGGCCAACGTGGGCACCCACATCAAGTCGCCGGTGGAGCTGCTGGCGGGCCTGCGCCGCACCCTGGGCCTGCGCCTCGACAACGACCGGCCGCTACTGGGCTACCAGAAGGCGCTGGGCCAAACCCTGTTTCAGCCGCCCAACGTGGCCGGCTGGCCCGGGGGCCGCAACTGGATAGACTCGTCGTCGCTGCTGCTGCGCCTGCAACTGCCGGCCATCCTGTTCCGCAACGCCGAGTTTGCCGTGGCCCTCAAGCAGGACGAAAACGACCTCGCCCCCAACCTGACCCGGGCCGAGCGCACCGTGCGGCCCGGCGCCGGTGCCCGCCTGTCGCTGGCCCCGCTGCAACAGCTGCTGGGCGCCGTCCCCGCCGCCCAGCAGCCCGCCCGGCTCAGCGAATTTTTGCTCCAGGCCACCATCCGCCCCGAAAGCCTGGAGCTGGTGCAGCAGGCCGCCCACCAGAAAGAGCCCGCCGAAGCGCTGCGGGCCACGCTCATCAGCTTGCTGAGTTTGCCCGAGTACCAGCTGGCGTAAGGTGCGGGGCGGACCCCCGCCCGTAGCAGAACAAAATCATCAAAACGACCCGAACAGCCGGGCGGGGGCCCGCCCCGCACCCTACTTATTTTTCGACTTATCCTTATGGCTTCCACCCGTCGCAACTTTCTCCGTACCTCCGCCCTGGCCAGCACGCTGCTGCTGGTGCCCAAGTTTCTGCACGCGCTGGACCGGGGGCCGGGCCTGGCCCGCCTGGGCAACGCCCCGGGCGCCCGGCGCCTGATTGTGGTGCAGCTCAGCGGGGGCAACGACGGCCTGAACACCGTCATTCCCTTCAAAAACGACCTGTACTACAAGGCCCGGCCCACCCTGGGCATCCGGGAAACCGCCGGCATTCTGGCCCTCGATAAAGACCTGGGCCTGCACCCGGCGCTGAAGGGGCTGAAGGGCCTCTACGACCAAGGCCACCTGGCCGTGCTCAACGCCGTGGGCTACCCCAACCCTGACCGCTCGCACTTTCGCTCGATGGACATCTGGCAGAGCGGCTCGGGCGCCGACCAGGTGATAAGCACCGGCTGGCTGGGCCGCTACCTCGACTCGAACTGCCCCGACTGCCAGCGCCCCTACCACGCCCTGGAAGTGGACGACACCCTGAGCCTGGCCCTGAAGGGCACCGTGCGCAAGGGCCTCGCCCTCAAAAACCCCGAGAAATTCCACCAGCTCACCCAAAACCGCCTGCTGAGCCGGGTGAGTAAGGAAACCGCGCCCGCCCACCACGACCAGGTGGACTACCTCTACAAGACGCTGGCCGAGACGGCCTCGTCGGCCGACTACCTGTACGACAAATCCAAAATCTACAAGTCGGCCGGGGCCTACCCCAACTCCGAGTTCGGCAAAAACCTGAAAACCACCGCCGAGCTGATTAATTCCGGCGTCGAGTCGCGGGTGTACTACCTGGCCTTGTCGGGCTTCGATACCCACGTGCGGCAGCAGGAGCAGCAGCAGCGCCTCTTCGCCGACCTCGGCGACGGGCTGGCCGCCCTGGCCGGTGACTTGCGGCAGAGCAACCAATGGGATAACACGCTGGTGTTGGTCTTCTCCGAGTTCGGCCGCCGCGTGGGCCAGAACGCCAGCAACGGCACCGACCACGGCACGGCCAACAACGTGTTCCTGGCCGGCGGCGCCCTCCAGACGAAAGGCGTGGTGAACGACGCCCCCGACCTCGCCAACCTCGACCAGGGCGACCTGCGCCACCAGGTCGACTTCCGCAGTATCTACGCCGCCGTGCTCCGCGACTGGCTCGGGGCCGACGACGCGGCCATCCTGGGCACCGGCTTTGAGCAAATGCGCGGGCTGGTGTGACGCGGGACGCTGCGCTTAATGAAGAATGAGGAATGAGGAATGAGGAGTTTCCTTGAATAGGCCCGGAAGAAAACGGTCCTATTCAGCTGGCGTCCGCGCAGCTGAGCAGGACGACCTATTTGAATGGGTTCTGAGCGCCGCATCCAAGCTCGGCCATATCAAACAACGGGTGGCTGTCGTAAAACGCCTATTGTTTCACCCTCTGAATCAGCCCGCCATGAAAGCCATTTCGCCCACCGTGCACGGCCTACTCGACTACGCCACGTGCGCCTTTTTCGCGCTGGCCCCGTGGTTGTTCGGCTTCGCAGGCGCCTACGCCACCGTGTGCTACGTGCTGGCCGGCGGCTACCTAGTCGTCTCCCTGCTCACCAATATGCCGTTGGCACTGGTGCGGGTGCTGCCCTTTCCGCTCCACGGCAAGCTGGAGCTGGTGAGTGGACTGGTCTTCCTCGCTTCGCCCTGGCTCTTCGGCTTTGCCAACGACAACGAGACGGCCCGCAACCTGTTCGTGGCGGCCGGCGCGGTGTTTCTGGTGGTATACGCCCTGACCGACTGGTACGCCCAGACCCGCGGGGCGGGCCTGCGCGGCCACACCATCACCGGCGCCGGCGTGCAAGACAGCTGAAGCGCCTAGCGTATTACTGCTTCGTTAATTCTCATCAAAAAGTCCGTATTCTCGTTGAATACGGACTTTTTTTGGAAGAATGAGGCTAGCTTGCGTGCTCGATTCACTCTACTTAATCACGTGAAAAAGCTGCTTACTCGCCTCAGTACGGCGGCGGCGCTGCTCCTCATGGCGGTGCCCAGCACCTTCGCCCAAACCACCGCCCCGGCGGCCGCCTACACTGGCCCCCGCTACCCGGGCGGCCCCGACTCGCTGCGGGCGCTGGTGTACCGCAGCACGCGGCTCACCACTCCGGCGCCAACGGGCCGCGTGCTGGTGCAATTTGAGCTGAAACCCGACGGCCAGCCGCAGATTTTCCAACTGGTGCCGCCGCCCCGGCCCGCAAACCGGGAACTGCTCAAGGCGGCCGCTACGGCCCTCAGCTACCTCGAAGCCCGGATGCCCGCCTGGCAGCCCGCCCCCCCCGACCCGACTACTCCGGCCGGTACCGACTCCAAAATTAGCCTCATGCTCGATTTTACCACGCCTCAGGCGGCGCAGCCCTATTGTTATACGGACCAAAAGCCGATTTTTGCCACGCTAGCGGAACAGGTGCAGGCCCAGCACAAGCAGTTCTACGACCGGCTGGTGGCCGACCCGGTCCGAAAAGACCTGTTCGGCTCATCGACCAAGGGCTTGACATCGTTTGTTCAAATTCAAACCAGGTACCCGGTGGAGGCCCTGCGCAATGGCCAGGAAGGCGTGGTCTACGCGTACTTTGAAGTAGCTGAGAACGGAGCCGTTGAGCACCCCGAAGTCCTAGGCACCGCCGGCCGGGCGCTGGATGCCGAAGTGCTGCGCATCGTCAAGACCCTGCCCGCTGCTACTGCGCCGGCTCAGCTTCAGGGCCGGCCGGTGCGCATGTACTACGTGCTGCCCTGCACTTTTGTCATCCAGCGGAGCCGGGCCCGCCGCTAGCCCCCAAACACCGCCCCGGCCAGCGCCAGCACGGCCCGGCGCGTTTCCCCGGGCTGCTCCAGATACGCCTGGTGCCCGCTGCCTTCCAGAAACAGGGCGTGGCCCACAGCCGGCAGGGCGGCCTGCCGCACGGCGTCCTCGAAGTGCACGGCCACGTCGTGCTTGCCGGCCACCAGCAGCACCGGAAACTTGGCGCCGCTCAGCACCTGGGTGCGCTCGGGGCGGGCGGCCATGCCGCGCATCGCGCCGATGATGGTGGTTTCGGGCGTGGCCTTGCCGATTTCTTCCAGCAGGGCGCGGGCGTCGGTGAGCCGGTCGCGGTTGGCGGGCGCGAAGAGCGGGCGCACGAACGACTCCATGAACTTGGCCCCGCCGTGGCGCTCCACGAAGCCGATGTTCTTCTCGCGGTTCTGGCGCTTCTCGTCGGTGTCGGCCAGGGCGGTGGAGTTGATGAGGGCCAGCCCGGCCACCCGCTCGGGCCAGCGCTCGGCCAGGGCCAGGGCCACGTAGCCGCCCATGCTGTGGCAGACCAGCAGCGCGGGCTCGGGGCAGCCCTTCTGGTTGAGGTAGTCGATGACGTGCCGGGCCTGGGCCTCCATCGAGAAGTCGGGCACGGGCGCCAGGTTGGTGCCGTGGCCGGGCAGGTTGGGCGCCAGCAGCCGGTAGCCGTCGGGAAAGGCGCGGGTGAAGTCGGTCCACACCTCGCGGCTTTCGGCAAAGCCGTGGAGGAAGACGATGGTGGGCGGGTTGGGCGTAGCGGACATGGCGGCAAAAGTAGCGCCGCACCTTCACTGTGCCCGCCCAGGAACCGGGCCGCGGGGCCACGCGCCGAAAAGCCAAGCAGCCGCCGCGGCCGCAGACGCTGATTTTAGGGCGGCGCGCGCGATTCCGGGGGCGGCGGATGAAAACAACGCCGTTCTTGCCGGACCTTTGGTTTTCGCAAACGCTTTCCCCCATGAACCCTCTCGTTGCCATTCGCCAGTTCGACCAGAGCATCTGGCTGGACTTTATTCGCCGCAAAATTCTCATCAACGGCGACTTGCAGCGCCGCATCACCGACGAAGCCCTGCGCGGGGTGACCTCGAACCCGGCCATTTTTGCCAAGTCCATCGGCGAAACCAACGACTACGACGCCACCATCCGGGCGCTGGCGCTGCAGGACAAAACCACCGACGAAATCTACACCAGCCTGGCGGTGGCCGACGTGCAGCACGCCTGCGACTTGTTCCGCCCGCTCTACGACGGCGCCGACCACGGCCGCGACGGCTACGTGAGCCTGGAAGTATCGCCGGCCCTGGTGAACGACACCGAAGGCACCATCGCGGAAGGGCTGCGCTTCTGGCAGGCCGTGGCCCGGCCCAACGTCATGATAAAAGTGCCGGCCACCCTCGAAGGCCTGCCCGCCGTCCGCCGGCTCATCGCCGAGGGCGTGAACGTGAACGTGACGCTGCTGTTCGGGCTGGAGCGCTACCGCCTGGTGGCCGAAGCCTTCCTGGCGGGCCTCGAAGACCGGGTGCGCTCCGGCCGGCCCCTGGCGCGCATCGACTCGGTGGCCAGCTTTTTCCTCAGCCGGATTGATGTTTTGCTCGACCCGCTGCTGGAGAAAATTGCGGCCGAAGGCGGCGAGCGTGGCGCCCTGGCCGGGTCGCTGGTGGGCGAGGTGGCCCTGGCCAGCGCCAAGCAGGCCTACCAGTTGTATAAGAAGATTTTTGCGGGCCCCCGCTGGGCGGCGCTGCAAGCCCAGGGCGCCGAAACCCAGCGCCTGCTGTGGGCCAGCACCGGCAACAAAAACCCCCGGTACGACGACCTGAAGTACGTCGAAAACCTCATCGGCCCCCACACTGTGAACACCGTGCCGGTGGAGACGCTGGACATTTTCCGCGCCCAGGGCCAGCCCGCCGACCGCCTCGAACAAGGCGTGGCGCGGGCCCAGGAAGTGCTGCGCCGCCTGCCCGAGCTGGGGCTGAACCTGGAAGAGCTCACCAACCACCTCGAAGCGGACGGCGCCCAGAAATTCAACGAGCCGTTTGGCAAGCTGCTGCTGTCCCTAGACCTGAAGCGCAAGCAGGCGCTCAAGCAGGGCGTGGCCCCCGCCACCATGCGCCTGGGCGGCTACCAAGCGGCCGTTGACGCCAAAATCCAGGAGCTGAACGACAAGCAGTTCACCGAGGGCTTCTGGCAGAAAAAGGCCGCGCTGTGGGTGGCCGACGAAGCCGGGCAGCAGAGCATTCGCAGCTTCATGGGCTGGCTGCGGGTGGCCGAGACGATGGTGGGCGCGGTGCCCGAAATCGAGCAATTTGTGCACGAGGTGAAGGCCGCCGGCTTCCGGCACGTGGTGGTGATGGGCATGGGCGGCAGCACCATGGCGCCCATTGTGTTCAAGGCCGCGTTTGCGCAGGGCGCCGCCGGCCTGCCGCTGTCGGTGCTCGACACCACCGACCCCGGCACCGTGCGCCAGATTGAAGCCGCGGTGCCGCTGGCCGAGACGCTGTTTATCGTGGCCAGCAAGTCGGGCACCACGGCCGAGCCGCTGGCTTTCGGCGACTATTTCTACGCCAAGCTCAAGGAGCTGAAAGGCGACCGGGCCGGCGAGAACTTCGTGGCCATCACCGACCCGGGCTCCCGGTTCGTGGCCGCGGCCACGGCGCAGGGCTACCGCCGCATCTTCCTGAACTTTCCCGACGTGGGCGGGCGCTTCTCGGCCCTTTCCTACTTTGGGCTGGTACCGGCGGCGCTCTACGGCCTGCCCATCGGCGAGCTGCTGGAACGCGCCATTCGCATGATGCGGGCCTGCGGCGCCTACGGCCCGGTGGCGCACAACCCCGGCCTGGACTTGGGCGCGGCCCTGGGCGTGCTGGCACCGCTGGGCCGCGACAAGCTGACGCTGGTGGTGCCCGAAGCCCTGGCCGACCTGGGCCTGTGGCTGGAGCAGCTCATCGCCGAAAGCACGGGCAAGGAAGGCACGGGCATTCTGCCGGTGGCCGGCGAGCCGCTCGGCGAGGTAGGCCTCTACGGCGCGGACCGGGTGTTTGTGTACGTGGGCTACCGGGACCAGCCCGACGAAGCCAATATTATCAAAATGAAGGCGCTGGAGCAAGCCGGCCACCCCACCATCACCATCCTGCTGGACGACGCCCTGGACCTGGGCCAGGAGTTTTACCGCTGGGAGGTGGCCACGGCCGTGGCCAGCGCCGTGCTCGGCATCAACCCCTTCGACCAGCCCAACGTGCAAGCCGCCAAAACGGCCACCGACAGCCTGATGAAGGTGGTGGAAACCCAGGGCCGCTTGCCCGAAACCAACCGGCCGGTGGCCACCGAAAACGGCGTGGCCTACTATTCGGCCGCGGGCGGCGCAGGCGCCGCGGGCGTGCTACAGGCGTTTTTCGCCCAGGCCCGCCCCGGCGACTTCCTCTGCCTGCAGGCCTACCTGACCGAGACGCCCGCCGTGAGCGCCAGCCTCCAGACGCTGCGCCGGCGGGTGCAGCAGCGGCTGCACCTCGCCACCACGTCGGGCTACGGACCGCGCTTTTTGCACTCCACCGGCCAGTACCACAAGGGCGGACCCAACACGGGCCTGTTCGTGCAATTCACCGACGACAACCCGCGGGACCTGGCCCTGCCCGGCCGCTCCTACACCTTCGGCACCTTCAAGAACGCCCAGGCCCTGGGCGACTTCGAAGCGCTGCGCAGCTACGGGCGCCGCACCCTGCGCGTGCACCTGGGCGCCGACGCCGAGCAGGGATTGAACGCGCTGCTGGCGGCGCTGCCCGAGGCGCTGTAGGCGGGTGGGCCTGGCGCGGGCGCGGGCTACGGCTTCCCGGGCTGCTTCCGCGCGGGTCGGCTCAGCCAATCAGGTTCATTTTCACTAGGTCCTGCACGTCGAGCATGCCCACCAGCCGGCCGTCCTCGACCACAATCAGGTTGTCGACCCGGTTTTGCTTGAACAGCGCCACCACTTCGTAGAGCAGGGCGTCGCGCTCCACCACGAGCGGGGTCTTGTAGGTTAGCTCGCTCATTTTCTTGGTGAGCGTGGCCGTGCCGGTCTGCTTCAGCTCGCGGCGCAGGTCGCCGTCGGTGAAGATGCCCTGGATGCGGCCGGCCTCGTCCACGAGCGTGACGGCGCCGAAGCCCGCCTCCGACATGCGCACCACGGCGTCGCCGATGGTGTCCTGGGCCGTCACGGTCGGGTTGGCGTCTTTTATCACGTCGCGCACGCGCAGGGTGGTCAGGCGCGTATGCTCCACGAACTGCTGGGTGCCCAGGGCGGTCAGGTTGTTCTCGGTGAGGTTTTTCAGCACGCTCCACGGCACCGTGATGGTGTGCACGCCGAGGTTGATGGCGTTGCGCACGTGCTCGGCGTGGCGCACCGACGAGAACATGATTTTCGTGTCGTAGCCGTACTTGTCCACCATGTCCACGCACTGCTCCACCAGGGCCAGGGCGTCGTAGCCCTGGTCCTGCAGGCGGCCCACGAGCGGGCACACGTAGGTGGCGCCGGCTATCATGGCCATGTACGCCTGCTGGAGAGTATACACGAGATGCACGTTCACCATCAACCCGGCGTCGGTCAGGCGCTTGCACGCCTTGATGCCCTCGATGGCCACCGGAATCTTAAACACCGTCTTCTTGGGGTCCAGGCCCAGGCCCAGCAGGCGCTGGGCCTCCCGGTAAATCTCGTCGGCGTTGTCGCCCAGGGCTTCCACTTGCAGCACGGGCACCATGGTGGCCAGCTGCACAATGGCGGCGTCGATGTCCGTGACGCCGTGGCGGTGCATGAAAGTGGGGGTAGTGGTCAGGCCCGCGAGGGTGCCCAGCTCAAAGGCTTGTTCGATTTCTTTGAAATCGACTGAGTCAAGGTACAGCTCCATTAGGGATTAGGGGTTAATGACTGATGGGTCATTTTTAGATGGTCGCGTCCAATTGGTAGCCGGAGAAAAAACATAGACTAACAACTGAACGCGGGTAGCTAACAGCTAACTGTCAACCGCTGGTTAAACGGGTTGCGGCTTGGTTGCTGACGTTTAGCCCTTGTCCGCGCGGTTTGCGAACTTCGTGGCCGGGAGAATCTTGCCAGGGTTGGGGGGCTCATTAGCGGTCGGCGCGGGCCGCTAAGCCCCCCGGCCCGCGCCGGCCGCCACCGGCTGCGGGCGGTACTTCACCTCCACCGCGTGCAGCTCCAGCAGCGGCTTGAGGAATTCTTCCAGGTCGTACACGCACAGCTGCGAGGCGGCGTCGCACAGGGCTTCGGCCGGGTTGGGGTGGGTTTCGATGAACACGCCGTCGACGCCCGCGGCCAGGCCGGCGCGGGCAATGGCCGGCATCACGGCGCGGTTGCCGCCGCTGGGGTCGGCCGACGGGATGCCGTACTTGCGGATGGCGTGCGTGATGTCGAACACCACCGGGTAGCCGGTCTGGTTGAGGTAGTAGAAGCTGCGCGGGTCCACCACGAGGTCGTTGTAGCCGAAGGTGTAGCCGCGCTCGGTCAGAATCACCTGGTCGTTGCCGGCCTCCACGCACTTCTGGGCGGGCTTGTCCATGTTGTCGGGCGCCAGAAACTGCCCGTGCTTGATGTTGACCACCTTGCCCGTGCGCGCCGCGGCCTGCACCAGCGTGGTCTGCATGCACAGGTAGGCCGGAATCTGAATCACGTCGAGCACCTCGGCGGCGGCGGCCACCTGCTCGGGGTAGTGCACGTCGCTCAGCAGCGGAAAGCCGTAGTCGGCCTTGATGCGGGCCAGCATTTTCAGCCCCTCGTCGAGCCCCGGGCCGTCGTAGTAGCGGGCCGACGAGCGGTTGTCCTTCTGAAACGACGACTTGTAGATGACCTTGATGCCCAGCGACTCGCTCACGCGGCGCAGCTTCTCGGCCGTCTCGAACATCACCCGTTCGCTCTCAATCACGCAGGGCCCGGAAATGAGAAACAGCTCCGGGCTGCCGCAGGCAATGCCGCCAACTGATACGATTTTCTTTTGCATAACCACGGGGCTGGTATGTTTCGGAGCTGCGAAGGTAGGGGCGGCGGCGGAAGTACGGGCGGGGCGGCGCGCGTCCGCTGCCCCTTTGAAGTGGGCACCCGAGGAAACGAACGACGATGACGGAGGCGGGACTAAGCTGCAACCGTGTCCGTTGCTTCCTGGATTTCAACACGAAAGATGGTCTTGTAGCTAACACGAAAAAGCCCCCGCAGCAACTGCTACGAGGACTTCCTAGCGTCTCTAAAAATCCCGTCAGCCGCCGGCCGCTTACCGCAGCAACGTTTCCGGGCTGGCGGCCTTGACCTTGATGCTCATTTCGCGCACCGCCGCCGCAATGCCGGCGGCATCGAACCCGCACTCTTTATACAGCTCGTCCTGGGTGCCGTGCTCCACCACGCGGTCGGGGATGCCGAGGCGACGCACGGGCAGGTGGAAACCGTGGTCGGTGAGAAACTCCAGCACGGCCGAGCCAAAGCCGCCGGGCAGGCAGCCGTCTTCCACGGTCACAATGGCGCGGTAGCGGCGGGCCACGTCGCGCAGCATTTCCTCGTCCAGCGGCTTGCAGAAGCGCATGTCGTAGTGGCCCGCATCCAGGCCTTCGGCGGCCAGGGTGTCGGTGGCTTTCACGGCGTAGTTGCCGATGTGACCGATGCTGAGGATGGCCACGCCGCCCTCCTCGCCCGCGCGCACCACGCGGCCCGTGCCGACGGCCACCCGCTGCAGCGGCGTACGCCAGGCGGGCATCACGCCCTCGCCCCGTGGGTAGCGGATGCTGAAGGGGCCGGCGTTTTCGGGCAGCTGGGCGGTGTACATCAGGTTACGCAGCTCCTGCTCGTTCATCGGGGCCGACACCACCAGGTTGGGGATGCAGCGCATGTAGGCCAGGTCGTAGCAGCCGTGGTGGGTGGGGCCGTCGGCGCCCACGAAGCCGGCGCGGTCGAGGCAGAACACCACATGCAGGTTTTGCAGCGCCACGTCGTGGATTACCTGGTCGTAGCCCCGCTGCATGAACGTGGAGTAGATGTTGCAGAACGGCACCAGCCCCTGGGTGGCCAGGCCCGCCGAAAACGTGACGGCGTGCTGCTCGGCAATGCCCACGTCGAAGGTCCGCTCGGGCATGGCCGTCATCATGATGTTCAGCGACGAGCCCGAGGGCATGGCCGGCGTCACGCCCATGATGCTGGCGTTGGCCTCGGCCAGCTCCACCAGGGTGTGGCCGAACACGTCCTGGTACTTGGGCGGCTGGGGCTTATCGGGCGTTTTCTTGGAGATTTCGCCGGTAATCTTGTCGAACAAGCCGGGGAAATGCCACAGGGTCTGGTCCTGCTCGGCCAGGGCGTAGCCCTTGCCCTTCACCGTGACGCAGTGCAGCAGCTTGGGCCCGGGAATGGTCTTCAGGTCGTTGAGAATGGTGACGAGGTGCTGCACGTCGTGGCCATCAACGGGGCCGAAGTAGCGGAATTTCAGCGCCTCGAACAGGTTGCTCTGCTTGAGCAAAGTGGCCTTCATGGCGGCCTCCACCTTGCGGGCAATGTGCTGGGGGTTGGGGCCGAACTTGCTGAGCTTGCCCAGCACGTTCCACAGCTCGTCGCGCACCTTGTTGTAGGTGCGCGAGGTAGTGATGTCGGTCAGGTACTCCTTGAGCGCGCCCACGTTGGGGTCGATGCTCATGCAGTTGTCGTTGAGGATGACCAGCAGGTTGGAGTTCACCACGCCGGCCTGGTTGAGGGCCTCGAAAGCCATGCCGCCCGTCATGGCCCCGTCGCCAATCACGGCGATGTGCTGGCGGTCCTTCTCACCCTTGTAGTCCGAGGCCACGGCCATGCCCAAGGCCGCGCCGATGCTGGTGCTGCTGTGGCCCACGCCGAAAGCATCGTACTCGCTCTCGCTGCGCTTGGGGAAGCCCGACAGGCCGTGGTAGCGGCGGTTGGTCGGGAACTGGTCGCGCCGGCCGGTCAGGATTTTGTGGCCGTAGGCTTGGTGGCCCACGTCCCACACCAATTGGTCGTGCGGCGTATCGAAGACGTAGTGCAGGGCCACCGTAAGCTCCACCACGCCCAATGAGGCGCCAAAGTGCCCGCCGTAGATGCTCACCGAATCGATGATGAACTCGCGCAGCTCGGTACTAAGCTGGACTAACTGCTCGGGAGCAAGCTTCTTGAGGTCGTCGGGCGAGTCAATTGCCGCGAGTAGCGGGCCGGGTTCAACTATCATCGGGGCAGGCGTGGTGAATGGTGACGGGGTGTAACCGCCTGGCCGGCCAAAAGATTGTTGGGCCGGCCCAAAGGTACGACGAGCGGCCAAGTGCGGTTGTTGGCGCCGATGGAATCGGGGCCCTGGTCGGGGTTTGGCCGGGGATAATCTAGTTTGTGCCCCGGCCCGCGGCCCTGGGAAGACCTTTGTGTTGTTGTAGCTGGAAAACAAGTAGGGCGGGGGTGCCCCCGCCCGGCGCGCGCACGGTCCGGCGCGCGCCCGGTTTCAACGCCGTGGCGGGCTCAGGCACCGGGCGGGGGCACCCCCGCCCTACATCGTACCGCAGTTGCAACCCCTGGCCCCAATTTCGGCACTTTGGCCGTTATGCATCACATGAAAAAACGCCTACTCGCCACCGCCGTTCTGCTAACTGTCCTGCTGGGCAGCGCCCCCGTGGTTTCGGCCCAGCAGAGCCCGCCCGCGGGCGGCCGCCCCGCCCCGCCGGCCGCGCCCGCCCCCCCGCGCCCCGCCACCGGCCGCATCAGCGGCACCGTGACGGAGGCGGGCACCGGCAAACCGGTTTCCTACGCCACCGTGGCGGTGCTCGACGCGGCCGGCAAGGTGGTGAACGGCGGCGTGGCCGGCGACGACGGCCAGTTTGTGCTGGCGGGCATTCCGGCCGGCACCTACACGGTCCAAATCAATTTTCTGGGCTTTAAAAACGAGGCGCGCGCCGGCGTGGCCGTAGCCGCCGGCAACCCTACGGAGTTGGGCACCGTGGCCCTGACCGCCGCGGCCCAGAAACTGGGCGAAGTGGTGGTGACCGGCCAGAAAGCCCTCATCGAGGAGCGGGTGGACCGCACCATCTACAACGCCGAGAACGACCAGACCACCCGCGGCGGCGACGCCACCGACGTGCTCAAGCGCGTGCCCCTGCTAAGCGTGGACCTCGACGGCAACGTGAGCCTGCGTGGCAGCTCCAGCATCCGGGTGCTCATCAACAACAAGCCCTCGACCATTGCCGCCAGCAGTATTGCCGACGCGCTGAAGCAGATTCCGGCCGACCAGATTAAGACCGTGGAGGTCATCACCTCGCCCTCGGCCAAGTACGACGCCGAGGGCTCGGGGGGCATCATCAACATCATCACCAAAACCGACAACCTGCGCGGCGCCACCCTGAGCGTGAACACGAGCACGGGCCTGCGCAGCAGCAACCTGGGCCTGAACGGCAGCCTGCGCACCGGCAAGATGGGCTTTTCGCTGGGCGGCTTCGGGCGGGCCCAGTACAACGCGCCGGGCGAGTTCTCGAACGTACAGACCACGCGCCCCATCGCCGGCGGCACGCCCTTCACCACGGCCCAGGCCGCCGACACGCGCCTGCAGCAGATTTTCGGGCGCTACACCCTGGGCTGGGACTACGACCTCAACAAGTTCAACTCCCTGCAAGCGTCGGTGTCGTACGGCACGCGCAGCGCCCGCAACAACCAGGACGGCCTGACCACGGCCACCTACGCGGGGGAGACGCCAACCGGCATTCCGCTCTCGTCTTCGCGGCGCGACGTGGCCGTGGAGGACCTCTCGGGCACCGTGGACGCCAGCCTCAACTACACGCACCTGTTCGAGAAGCCCCAGCACGAGTTCAGCGTACTCACGCTCTTCAGCCGCAACGACCGCACCAACACCTTCACCAACAACATTTTCGACGCGGAAGCCGACGGCCCCAGCCGCATCGAGAACGACAACCCGAGCTACAACGAGGAGTACACCGTGCAGTTCGACTACCAGAACCCGATTGGCAAAACCCAGATTCTGGAGCTGGGCGCCAAGGACATTCTGCGCCGCGTCAATTCGGATTATAGCACCGTGAGCTTCGGGGCCAACGGCGAGGTGCTGCCGCCCCGGGCGGGCGTGGGCCTGGCAAACAACGACCAGTTTAACTACCGCCAAAACGTGACGGCCGCCTACGCCGCTTACACCGTGACCCTGCCCCACGGCTTCACCGTCAAGCCGGGCCTGCGCTACGAGTACACCGTCATCGACGCCGACTTTGCCACCGCCACGGAGCCGGTCAACATCCCCGATTACGGCGTGCTGGTGCCCAGCGTGAACTTCTCGCGCAAGCTGGCCAACGGCAACGTGCTGAAGCTGGCCTACAACAAGCGCATTCAGCGGCCCTCGCTGCAGTTCCTCAACCCCAACGAAAACGCCGCCAACCCCAAGGACATCAGCCGCGGCAACCCCATCCTGGAACCGGAATTCACTGACAATTTTGAGCTGGGCTACAGCACGGCCTATAAGGCCCTGAACCTTAATTTTAGCACGTTCGTGCGCAACACCAGCGGCTCCATCGAGGCACTGCGCACGGTGCGCGGCGTCGATACGGTCGAAACCACGTATGCCAACATCGGGCGGCAGCGGGCCTACGGCGGCAGCCTGTTTGCCAACCTTGCGAGCGGCGCCAAAGCCAACCTGAACGCGGGCATCGACACCTACTACGCCACCCTGACCAACAACGTATCCGACCGCAACTTCAACGCCGCCAACGAGGGCTGGGTGGTGAGCGGCCGGGTGGGCGGCTCCTACAACTTCACCCCGGTGTGGGGCGTGCAGGCCTTCGCGTTCTACCGCGGGCGCCAGGTGCAGTTGCAGGGCGAGCAGAGCGGCCAGGGCTTTTACACCCTGGGCGTGAAGCGCGACTTTGCCGAGAAGCGCGGCAGCGTGGGCTTTGGGGTTGATAACTTCTTCACGCCCAATATCACGGTGCGCAGCACCGTAATGTCGCCGCTCATCGACCAGGCCAGCCGCCGCGTAACGCAAACCCTGGGCTTCCGGGTAAACCTGAGCTACCGCATCGGCAAGCTCACGGCGGCCCCCCCGCGCCGCGGCCGCAGCATCAACAACGACGACTTGAAAGAAGGCGGCGGCGAGGGCGGCGGCGGCGGTGAAGGCGGCGGCCAGGGCGGCGCTCCGGCCGGCGGCG
>NZ_JANNOD010000117.1:0-39786 GCF_031398885.1 Hymenobacter sp. | reverse complement strand
ATCTGGCGTCCGCTTGCCGAAGCATCTCTACCGCGCAGCTAATCAGAATTAGTATTGCAGTAGAGATGCTTCGGCAAGCGGACGCCAGATAAGCATGACGTTCAAGAGGCCACACGGCAAGCCACCCTACTCAAACCGCATGTGCTTCACCGACTCGCCCGAGTTCTTCAATTCCAGCAGCGACTCGATGCCGATTTGCAGGTGCTGGCGCACGAAGTCGGTCGTCACCTTGGAGTCCGACTCCGAGGTTTTCACGCCCTCGGGCGTCATCGGGTTGTCGCTCACCAGCAGTAGGGCGCCGTGCGGGATGTCGTTCATGAAGCCCACCACGAAGATGGTGGCCGTTTCCATGTCCACGGCCAGGGCGCGCACCCGGCGCAGGTAGTCCTTGAACTCCTGGTCGTGCTCCCACACCCGGCGGTTGGTCGTGTACACGGTGCCGGTGTAGTAGTCCAGCTCGTGCTTCTTAATCATGCTGCTCACGGCGCGCTGCAGGCGGAAGGAGGGCAGGGCCGGAATCTCCTTGGGCAGGTAGTCGTCGGAAGTACCGTCGCCGCGGATGGCGGCGATGGGCAGCACGAGGTCGCCGAGCTTGGTCTTCTTCAGCCCGCCGCACTTGCCCAGAAACAGCGCCGCCTTGGGCTTCACGGCCGAGAGCAGGTCCATGACCGTGGCGGCCATCGGCGAGCCCATGCCGAAGTTGATGATGGTGATGCCGCCCGCCGTGGCCGTCTGCATGGGCTTGTCGAGGCCCCGCACCTCAACGCCGAACTGCTCGGCAAACATGTGGATGTAGTTGCTGAAGTTGGTGAGCAGAATGTACTGCCCGAAGTCGCTCAATGGCACGCCGGTGTAGCGCGGCAGCCAGTTGTTGACAATTTCCTCTTTGGTCTTCATGGGTGGGAACAATGGGTGAATGGGTGAATGAGCGAATGGGTGAACAAGGCAAAAGGAGCGGCTATGCTCATTCACCCATTCACCCATCCGCTCATTCACTCATTGGAAAAGGTACCTTTGGAGGTGATGCAAGTGCTGGACCTGCCGCCTTTCGAGGCCAAACTTACGCAATCAGCCACGAACCAGCCCCTCATCTGGGACGGGCTGCGGCGCCGGCACGTGGTGCTCACGCCCGAGGAATGGGTGCGCCAGCACGTGGTGCACTACCTGATTACGCACCTCGGCTACCCGCGCGGCCTGCTGGCCCTGGAGCGCGGCCTGCGCTACAACCAGCGCCGGAAGCGCACCGACCTGCTGGCCCTGGACCCGGCCGGCCAGCCCCTGCTGCTGGTGGAATGTAAGGCGCCCACCGTGGCCATCGACGCGGCCGTGGCCCGCCAGGCTACCACCTACAACCTCACCATCGGCGCCCCGCTGCTGCTGCTCACCAACGGGCTGGTGCACTACTGCTGGCGCGTCGATTTCGCCACCCGAACCAACGAGCGGCTGGCCGAGATTCCGGCGTTTGCGGCGGCGTTGCAGCGGTAGCGCGACGCCCGAAGCCGGGGATTGGGCGGCTATTTGGGCCGTAGAGAAAAAAAGCCCGGCCGCAACTGGGTGCGGCCGGGCTCTACAACAGCGACTAAGCGCTTCAGGCTTTATTTCTGGGGTTTTGCTTTGGCCTTGTTGCGCTTTTCCTTCAGCTTCGTATCGGCGGGCATGGACTGCTCGGCGGGGGCGGGCACCGTCGTAGCTGCGGGGTCAGTCGTGGTCGTGGTCGACTCCGTGGTGGTGGTTGACGCAGGGGCCGGGGTGGTCGGTGCGGGAGTCGCCGATGCGGGGGCGGGGGGCGTTGCCGGGTAGGTGGTCGGGGCCGGCGTAACCGTCGTTTCCTTGGTGGTGCTGGTGCTGGTTTGAGCACGGGCCGAATAGCTGGCCGAGGCAAGCAGCAGGAGGACGGGCAGGATGTGTTGCTTTTTCATAGCGAATGGGTTTGGTAAGAAAATTTGTCGGCTCCAACCATTAGGAGAGACTTTGAATTGCCACCAACGAGCGCAGCGGGAGGAATAGTGCCTTATTGGCTATTATTAGCATTTATCCCTCCGTTATTACCATTCCGAGTAACGTGGCTTTCGATGGCTTTGCCGGTTCTGAACTGCGAATGCAACGGCTACTTGTACAGCCGATTATCCAGCAGCCCGTTGGTGTAGAACTGCACGCATGCCCGAAGCTCGTCCCCGTATTTGCGCACCAGCGCCGGGTCGGGGTTGGCCAGCGGCTCGTTCGGGATGAAGTGGGTTTGGTAGGGGTAGAGCCGCACGATGTTGTTGTTTTTCAGCTCGGTAACGAAATCAGAATGCACGAGGAAATACGACTCGCCGTCGCGGAACACGGCGCGGCTGGCGCGGGCCGTGTCGAACACCGACGAACCGAAGGGCAGCAGCAGCTTTTGCTCCTGCCGCAGCCCCAGCACGTCGAGCACCGAGGCGGGCACGTCGGCCTGCTGGGTGATGCGGTGCGGATTGGCGGCGGGTAGCGGCGGGCCGGGGCGGAACAGGAGCAGCGGCGTTTTGTGGTAGCCGAGCGGGTTTTGGTACGTCGGCTGGTCCGTTTGGGAGGTGTGGTCGGCAGTTAGGATAAACAACGTGTTTCGGTACCACGGCGCCTGGCGGGCCGCCCGAAAAAACTGCCGCAGGGCCAGGTCGGCGTAAGCAATGGTGGGGTGAATGGGCTGGGTACCGGCCGGAAATTTGCCCTGGTACTGCGCGGGCACCGTGAACGGCTCGTGGGAGCTGAGGGTGAAGACCGTGGCGAAGAAAGGCTGCTTCATGGCGGCCAGCTCGCGGTTGCAAAACTGCAAATACGGCTCGTCAAAAATGCCCCAGTGCCCGTCGAAATCGGGGCTGCCGGCACCGCCGGGGTACTGGCTCAGCCCGGAGTAGCGCTGCACGCCGGCAAGGCCGGCGAAGGTGTCGAAGCCCATGGTGCCGTTGATGCCGGCGTGGTACATGGCCGTGTGGTAGCCGTGGTGGCCCAGCATTTCGCCCAGCCCGTGCAGCTCCGCCGTCTGGAAACTGGACGTGATGTAGGGCTCGTCCATGAGGGAGGGAAGGCCCGCGAGCACCGCCGGCAGCGCCTCGATGGAGCGCCGGCCGTTGGCGTAGTTCTCGCGCATCAGCAGGGACCCCGGCGCGGTGGCCAGCGAGTCGAAAAAAGGCGTGTAGCCGCCCTGGCCACCGTTTTCCACGCCGGTGTACTCGGAGCTGAAGCTTTCCAGCAGCAGCAGCACCACGTTGCTGGGCGGGGCGGGGGCCGGCCGGTATGGCAGCGCCGCTGCCCCGAAGACCGGGCGCAGGGCGCGGGCTTCCGGGAAGTAAGCCTTGCGTTCGACCGGAACTTCGTCGAACGACTTCAGCACCGTGAAGGTGCTGTTCAGGGCCAGGTGGCCCAGCACGGCGGGCTGTTGGTCGAAAGCTGCGCCGGCTCGCAGCGGCTTGAGCTGCCAGCCGCCGCGCAGCCCCAGCACCACCAAGCCCACAACTACGCAGAACTCCAGGCCGCGCAGCAGCCACTGCCGCCCGCTCGCCGGGGCCGCTACCCGCCCCGCTGCGGCCCTGGGCATGGGGCACAGCCGCCACAGCAGGTACACCAGGGCCGCCAGCGGCAGCGCCAGGTACCAGTAGTGCTTGCCGATTTGCCCGGCCTGCCGCTGCAGGTCGTCGCCGATGGTGCTCCACTCGTTGCTCAGCCGGCGGCCAATGAACTTGAAGTACTCCCAGTCGATGACGTTGAGCAAAAAACCCAGGAGGTTCAGTAACACGAATAAGCCCCGCAGGACCTGCTGCCCAACCCGCGCCCCCACCGGCACCAGCAGCGAGAGCGCCACCAGCGGCAGGTTCAGCCACAGCAAGGCCGAGGCGTCGAACCGCAGCCCGTGCCCAAACGCCAGCAGCACCGCGCCGGCGTTGATGCTCTTGAAAGTCCCAAAATTGAGCAGGTAAAAGCCCAGCCGCAGCAGCGTGTACACGGCCATCAGCAGCGCCAGGCGGCGCAGCAGCAGGCGAATGGCAGGGGAAGGAAACATCAATTAAAAATTGAGAATTAAAAATTAAAAATTGAGGAATCTGAAATCATTAAAAAGCCCTCCCGACGTATTGTCGAGAAGGCTTTTTTAATTTTTAACTCTCAATTTTTAATTCAAACCACGGCCAGCTCCAGCACGGTTTCCACGTTCACCAGTGGCAGGCCCCAGGCGTCGGCCACGCCTTTGTAGACGACCTCGCCGTGCACCACGTTCAGGCCGAGGCGCAGGGCCTCGTCGCGGCGGCAAGCCTCCTGCCAGCCCAGGTTGGCCAGCTTCACGGCGTAGGGCAGGGTGGCGTTGGTCAGGGCCAGGGTGCTGGTGTAGGGCACCGCGCCGGGCATGTTGGCCACGCAGTAGTGCACCACGTCGTCGATGATGAAGGTCGGGTTTTCGTGGGTGGTGGGGTGGCAGGTTTCGATGCAGCCGCCCTGGTCCACGGCCACGTCCACGACCACCGTGCCGGGGCGCATGGTCTTGAGCATGTCGCGCGTGATGAGGTGCGGGGCCTTGGCGCCGGGAATCAGCACGGCGCCCACAATCAGGTCGGCGGTTTTGATGGCTTCGCGGATGTTGTACTCGTTCGAGTACTGCGTCACCACATTTTTCGGCATGAAGTCGTCAAGCTCGCGCAGCCGGTTTAAGTTGATGTCCATAATGGTGACCTGCGCGCCGAGGCCGGCGGCCACCTTGGCGGCCTGCGTGCCCACAATGCCGGCGCCCAGCACCAGCACGTGCGCGGGCTTCACGCCGGGCACGCCGCCCAGCAGAATGCCGCGGCCTTTCAGGGGTTTCTCCAGGTACTTGGCGCCTTCCTGCGGGGCCATGCGGCCGGCCACTTCGCTCATCGGAATGAGCAGGGGCAGGGCGCGGTTGGGCAGCTCCACCGTCTCGTAGGCCAGGCACACGGCCTTGCGCGCTATCATGGCGTGGGTCAGCTCCTCGCCGCTGGCAAAGTGAAAGTAAGTAAACAGCAGTTGGCTCTCCTTGATGAGGGAATATTCTTCGGCAATCGGCTCCTTCACCTTGATAATCATCTCGGCCTGCTCGTACACCTCGGCGATGGTGGCGAGCAGCGTAGCGCCGGCCGTCTGGTATTCCTCGTCGCTGAAGCCGCTGCCTTCGCCGGCCGTGCTTTGCACCAGCAGCGCGTGGCCGTGCTTGCGCAATTCGGCAACGCCGGCGGGCGTGAGGCCCACGCGGTTTTCGTTGTTTTTGATTTCCTTGGGAACGCCGATTATCATGTGCGGAGGGGTGGGAAGGGGTTAAACCAGGAGTTGAGAATGCGAGACGCAAAGATAGGGCGGCCGGTTCCCTTGTGGCGCGGCCGGGGCGGCTACTTTTCGGCCAGCAGCCCGGCCAGGTCCAGGGCGCGGGTGTACATCTGCACGCTGCCGTCGGGGGCCAGGGGCCATTGCTCCCGGGGCCGGTCCCAGTACAGCTCCACGCCGTTGCCGTCGGGGTCGTCGAGGTACACGGCCTCCGACACGCCGTGGTCGGCCGAGCCGGTGAGGGGGTAATTGGCCGCCGCCAGCTGCCGGAGCGCGCCGGCCAGTTCGGCCCGCGTGGCGTAGAGAATGGCGGTGTGAAAAAGCCCCGCGCCCTGCTTGCGGGCGGGTGGGCCGCCCAGGCTGTTCCAGGTGTTGAGCCCGATGTGGTGGTGGTAGCCGCCGGCCGAAATAAAGGCCACCTGGTTGCCAAACCGCCGCACAATCTGGAAGCCCAAAATGCCGTGGTAGAACGCCAGGGCTTTGTCCAGGTCCGTGACCTGCAAATGCACGTGGCCGATGCGCGTTTGGGCGGGTGCCCGGTAAGGCTCGGAATCGTCTGGAGCGGGGGAAGCTGGGGTGTGCATGTGACGGATATTGCTGCGCTCGGGGGACAGTCCATTAATTACTAGTTGGCCGAAAAAAGGCCTTACCAGTTTGGTAAGGCCTTTGGCCAAGCATCAAAAAAACTTCTCGCAAGCGAGAAGAAACTGGTTATGCCAAGGACTCAGCTACTTCGCCGCCTCGAAAACCAGCCGTGGTTTTGCAGCCAAGTTGTCATCGTCGTAAAGTAGCAACTGGCTCCCCTGAATTTGGTAACGCTTGGTTTGGGGTAGCGCGGCCAGGTAATTTCTGGCAAAATTTAAATCGGAGCAATTGCCCGGAGTCGACGTCAGTTGGGTAAAGCTTATTTGCTGGCTACCCGCCCCAAGCGTAAACTTGCCCTTGATGGAGCTGCATGCGGCCAGGCCTAACACCTTGTTGCCCTGCGCGCTAAATTCAATAAAAGAATTGTAATCATGTGAATAACTGGAAAGCATGATTGCCGCACCGTCTACCTGCTGCACCATCCAGCGTTTGCGGATTAAATCGGGCGCCGGGTCTTCGCACTTCTCCCGGCAGCCTCCGAGTAACAAAGTAATTCCCAAGCATAGCAGTGTAATAACCCGATTTCTCATGACAAGCAGCTTAGTGGTTTGTAATTCATCCAATCCCCAGCTTCAGGTTCTCAAAGCCTATCCGAAGAAATAAGCGCGATGAGAAAAGAACGTCATGCTGAGCTTGTCGAAGCATCTCGCCCGCTTCATATGAGCCATTCAACGGAGCGGTAGAGATGCTTCGACAAGCTCAGCATGACGTTCAATTTATTTTTCGGATGGCTCTTCGTACTCCCCTAGCCGGCCAAATATTTGCGCCAGTCAGGAGCATTACTCAATCGGCTACGATAACGCAGGTTAATGAAAGGCCGTCCACCGGGACTGGAACTTTGATAAATACCCGGGCTAAATGGTTGCGCACTTCGGCAATAAATTTTTTCAACAGACCCCAAAAACAGGTTGCATCCGCAGCTCGGAGGGTGCTACTTAAACGGCACCGCCGTGCCGCTTTCCTTCACCATGCTGTTGCCGACGAGGTCGCGCACGATGGTGGCTTTGAGCGCGATTTTGGCGTCGCCGCTCACGTCGTTGGAGCTGATGGTCACCGCGTCGCTCACCTGGCCGAGCTGGCGCTGGCTGTAGAGCAGCTCGATGACGGCACTTTGGCCGGGCGCAATGGGGGCGGGGGGCGTCTTGTAGCCCACGCAGTAGCAGCCGGCCGCAAGGGCGCCGAGCACCAGCGCCGACTTGCCGGTGTTTTTCACCGTGAAGCGGGCCACCGGCTGCTGGCCGGCTTCCATCTTGCCGAAGTCGTAGCTGGTTTTGTCGAGTACCAGGTGCGGCGACTTGGCCAGCTGCGCCGCCGTGAGGGTGGGCTTGATTTCGGCTTTGGTGAGCACCGCGCCTTTGATGGTGAGCACCTTGCTGGGCTCTGCGGCGTTGCTGGTGACGGTCACCGTCTTGTTGAATACGCCAGGGCGGCCGGCGCTGCTGTACATGGCCTTGATGATGCCGGACTTGCCGGGCAGCACCGGCGTTTTGGTCCAGTCCGGGGTGGTGCAGCCGCAGCTGGCCTGCACGTTGGCGATGACCACGGGCTGGTTGCCGGTGTTCTTGAACCGGAACTCGTGGGTGGCCATCGTGCCCTCGGGCACGTTGCCAAAGTCGTGGCTGTCGGTTTCGAACTGCATCACGGCCTGGGCCTGGGCCGTGCAGGCAAGTGCGAACAAGCAGAGGGTGAGGAGGTGTTTCATGAAGGAGAAGTAAGATTAAACCAAATGCTGGTGCGGGCGGGCGCCGCGGAATTTCGTTTTAACAATGAAATGAAAAAGCAGAAGGGCTGGCCCTTGGCGCCGGCTGCGTCCGACAAGTCAATTCTTTACCAGCCAAATATACGCCCAAACCCCCCGCGCCCCGGCCCGGCCCCGATTCCGTATTTTTGCCCCGCGGCCCCGGCCGCCTCGCCCTCCCCGTTCATTCCCACCGCTCCATCATCACGACATGCCCACCGCCGAAACCGCCAGGCCCTCGCTAGCCGCGTCCCTCACCAAGGTCGACCTACTTGACGATTACCGCCTGGCTTGGGAAAGCCGCCACGCCTCCCTCGCCGGCCGCAAAGAGGTGTTCATGGGCAAGGCCAAGTTTGGCATTTTTGGCGACGGCAAGGAAGTGCCTCAGTTGGCCATGGCCCGCGCCTTTCAGAACGGCGACTTCCGCTCCGGCTACTACCGCGACCAGACGTTTATGGCGGCCATCGGCCAGATTACCTGGGAGCAGTACTTCGCCCAGCTCTACGCCAACCCCGACGTGGAAGCCGAGCCCGCCACCGCCGGCCGCGCCATGAACGGCCACTTCGCCACCCGCATGCTCGACGAGGACGGCCTGCTCACCGACCTCACGCTCACCAAAAACTCCTCGGCCGACGTCTCGCCCACGGCCTCCCAGATGCCGCGCCTGCTGGGCCTGGCCTACGCCTCCAAGCTGTTTCGCCAAAACCCTGAGTTGCACCAGTACTCGCAGCTGTCGAACAACGGCAACGAGGTGGCCTTCGGCACGATTGGCAACGCCAGCACCTCGGAGGGCATGTTCTTCGAGGCGCTCAACGCGGCCGGCGTGCTGCAGGTGCCCCTGCTGGTGAGCGTGTGGGACGACCATTACGGCATCTCGGTGCCGGCCGAGTACCAGACCACCAAGCAAAGCATTTCCGATATCCTCACCGGCCTGCAGCGCGATGGCGAGGGCCAGTCGGGCTTTGAGATTTACGTGGTGCGCGGCTGGGACTACGCCGCGCTGGTGGACACCTACCAGCGCGCCGCGGCCGTGTGCCGCGAGCAGCACGTGCCCGTGCTCATCCACGTCACGGAGCTTACCCAGCCCCAGGGCCACAGCACCAGCGGCTCGCACGAGCGCTATAAGAGCAAGGACCGCCTGGGCTGGGAAGAAGCCCACGACTGCCTGCACAAGCTGCGCGAGTGGTTGCTGGCCGAGGGCCACGCCACGGAGCTGGAGCTGGACGACATCGAAAAAGCCGCCGCCGCCACCATCAAGGCCGCGCGCACTGCCGCCTGGGCGGCCTTCTTCGACCCCATCAAAGCGGAGCGCGACGAGGCCGTGGGGCTGCTCGACAAGCTAGTGGCCGACACCGGTACCGAGAACACGCTGCACGAGCTGGTTGAGCAGCTCAAGGCGAACCCCACGCCCATCCGGGCCGACACCGTGCGGACCATGCGTCGGGTGCTGCGCCATGTGCGCCACGAGAAGCGCAGCGCCGGCCGCCGCGCCGTGCAGCGCCACCTGGAGCAGTTGCTGGCCGAAAACGCCGACCGCTACAATTCCCACCTGTTCAGCCAGAGCGAGTACGCCGTGGGCAACATTGAAGAAGTGCCGGCCACGTTTGCGCCCGATGCCGGCGTGGTGGACGGCCGCGAGGTGCTGCAGGCCTGCTTCGACGCCAACTTCCAGCGCGACCCCACCATCTTCGCCATTGGCGAGGACGTGGGCCGCATCGGCGACGTGAACCAGGCCTTTGCGGGCTTGCAGGACAAGTTTAGTGAGCTGCGCGTGACCGATACGGGCATCCGCGAGTGCACCATCGTGGGGCAGGGCATCGGGGCCGCGCTGCGCGGCCTGCGCCCCATTACCGAAATTCAGTACCTGGACTACCTGCTCTACGCGGTGCAGATTCTGAGCGACGACCTGGCTTGCCTCCAGTACCGTACCAAGGGCGGCCAGAAGGCTCCGCTCATCGTGCGCACCCGCGGGCACCGGCTGGAGGGCGTGTGGCACTCCGGCTCGCCCATGGGCCTGGTGCTGAGCAGCCTGCGGGGCATGCACGTGTGCGTGCCCCGCAACATGGTGCAGGCCGCCGGCTTCTACAACACCCTTTTGCGCAGCGACGAGCCGGCCCTGGTGGTGGAGTGCCTCAACGGCTACCGCTTGAAAGAACGAATTCCAACTAATGTGGGCGAGTTCACCCTGCCCCTGGGCCGCCCGGAAGTGCTGCAGGCCGGCACCGACGTGACCGTGGTGACCTACGGCTCGATGTGCCGGGTGGTGCTCGAAGCCGCCAAGCAACTCGCCGAAGTGGGCATCTCGGTGGAAGTCATCGACGTGCAGACGCTGCTGCCCTTCGACCTGGAGCACCGCATCGCCGACAGCCTGCGGAAAACCAGCCGCGTGGTGTTTGCCGACGAGGACGTGCCCGGCGGCGCCACGGCCTTCATGCTCCAGCACGTGCTGGACGAGCAGCAGGCCTACCGCTTCCTCGACGCGCAGCCGCGCTGCCTGGCCGCCCAGCCCCACCGCCCGGCCTACAGCTCCGACGGCGACTACTTCAGCAAGCCCAACGCCGAGGACGTGTTCGACACCGTGTACGAGCTGATGGCCGAGGCCGCGCCCGAGCGGTTCCCTGAAATTTACTAAAGCAGAAGTGGGGCTGGTCCTACAAGCCCAGCCTCACTTCCGAGGTGGTGATTTTGTTGCTCTCGTGCAGCTTTCGGTCCAGGATGCTGATTTCAAATTTCAGGACCTGGCCCTCGAAATAGCTGACGCCATCCAGGGAAAGGGGCAGCTTGTAGCGCATCGTGCCCCGAATGGGGGCCGCCTTGGTATCGGTGGCTTCCACCAGCCGCGGAAACCTGCCATCGTAATCTCCTAAGCGGGTGCCCGGGATGAGGTAAGGCACAAAAACGCCGGCAAGGTTACGGGCCAGCGGCTGGATGAAGTAATTATAGCTGTTCCGGTTGCGGGGCGCGCCGGATTCCTGGAAGAAAGGCGGATTCAGGAGGTCGTCGGGGTCGAGGCCCAGGTCGCCGTCGCCGTCGCGGTAGTCCAGCACAAACTCAAGGGTGTCGGTGGCGATTTCAATGCCGGCCGGCACGTGCGTCACCCTCACTTCTTTGAAGGTGATGGTGGGCTCTTCGGCGTAGTCGGGCGCGTTGATGCAGCTGTTGAGGCCCGCGCTGGTCAGGCACAAAACCGCGGCGCCGCTCAGGGTACGAAACAGGTTCATATTAAATACAGGAAGTGGCAAGACGAAAGCACAACGGCCGAAGCGGCCCCAAAGTACATTTTTCCCAACGAACTGCCGCCCTTGTTGGTTCGGCATGGGTCCTTAACCCCGCGACCCGGCCATGAGTTTCCGTTCTGAGTTTCTGCAAAGCCTGCCCCGCGTGACAGCGGCCACGTTTGAGGCCGCCGCGCTGGCGCTTTTCCGGTACCAGGCCGCGCACTGCCCCCCCTACGCCGAGTACCTTGCCCAATTGGGCCGCCGCCCGGCCGCCGTGGACTGCTTAGTGGAAGTTCCCTTTCTGCCCATCGAGTTTTTTAAGACCCGCGCCGTATGCACCGCCCCCGCGGAATGGGTGCCGCGGGAGACTTTTCTCAGCAGCGGCACCACGCTGCAGCAGCGCAGCCGCCACTTGGTGCGCGACCCTGACCTGTACCGCGCCAACGCCGCGCGCATCTTCGAGCTGAGCTACGGCCCGCTCACGGACTGGACGTTCCTGGCCCTGCTGCCCTCGTACCTGGAGCAGGGGCAGTCGTCGCTGGTGGCCATGGTGGCCTATTTTGCCCGGCAGGCTGGTCAGCAGCAGCCGGCGTTTTTCCTGCACGACCACGCCGCCCTGCGCACCGCCCTGGCCACGGCCAGGCAAGTGCCCGGCCGCCGCGTCATGCTCATTGGCGTGAGTTACGCGCTGCTGGATTTTGCCGCCGAAACCGGCCCCGCCCCGGAACTGCAAGGCCTCACGGTCCTCGAAACCGGCGGCATGAAAGGCCGCCGCCGCGAGATGATTCGCGAGGAGCTGCACCAGGAATTACAATTGGCCTTTGGCCCCGCTGGCATTCACTCTGAATACGGCATGACGGAATTGCTCAGCCAGGCTTACTCCCTCGGCGACGGGCGCTTCCGCTGCCCCGCGCCGCTGCGGGTGCTACTGCGCGACCCCTCGGACCCGTTCTCGGTAGGCAACAATCGGCCCGATGGCGCTATCAACGTCGTCGACCTGGCCAACGTAGATTCGTGTGCATTCATCGAAACCAAGGACCTGGCGCGCATGTACTCCGACGGCTCCTTCGAGGTGCTGGGCCGCATGGACAACTCCGACGTGCGCGGCTGCAACCAGTTGGCGTAAGCAACGGCGTACTAAATCCGCATTGCGCAGTATTTTGTAGCGCAAATCCTACCAACGGTAGCTTAGTTGGGTGCCCGCTACTGCTTCGCCCCGAAGTAGTGGGTATCACGGTACTGTGCGACATGCCTCGACGTACCTGCTGTATAAGCGGTCTAACCGTATTCACTTCTAAACAATCATCATGAAACGTAATGCATCAATAAAAACCTGTTTAGCAGCGACAGGTTTTCTGATTACTCCGTTCATTGCTGTTGACCGATTTTATGTAGAAAGACGGGATGAAAGCATTAGGATAATAGCAGGTGAATTCGGTTTTAATAGTTCGGTCCCACTGCTTAAACACAATACATTCTGCACGAAAATTTCTAAAGAGTATCGTGAAGGTGATGTTGCACAGCAGCATAAACCCAGCCGGCAAAAAATATTGTTTGCTCAAACACTACAGGAATCGAAAATAAATAAAGACATCATCGGAAAAGAACATTACACGAGGAGTAATGGACTGAAAATATACTTGTGGGAAAAATATCATAAGGATTTCGAAAAAACATTTGAGCAAAGTGGCAAAATTGTATTGCTCGTTCATGGCAAAACATGGTCTGGCAGGCCGGATTTTGATTTGCAAATCCGCGATTATTCGTTGATGGATTTTCTGGCCCGTAACGGTTATGATGTTTGGTCGATTGACATACATGGTTACGGCAAGTCGGAGAAGACGGACAAAGATTGGTCGGACACTGAATCAGCAGCTAACGATATTGGGGCAGCGGTTGACTACATTTCAGGTCAGAAAGGCGTTGGTAAAATTTCTATTCTCGGCTGGTCTTGGGGTGCGCAAATAACGGGGCTTTATACGATGAATCACCCGGAGAAAGTTAGTAAAATAATACTTTATGCAATGGGTTGGAAGGGCCGGCCTAGCAGCAGGTCAGCACCAATGCCAACAGAGCAGTACAGGATTAACAATGAAGCTGCTGCACGCTCAGATTTCATTGCCGGACAATATGAACCTGATGTCGTTGAAAAATATGTCAAGGAGGTATTAGCAGCAGACCCGAAATCCCCGAATGGTGTCGTAGTTGACCAGATTACCAAGTTCCCTATTCTAAAACCGGAGCTTCTTAAAGTGCCAACGTTAATTATTCACCCGGAAAAAGACTTTCTTGCGAATGAAGCGGAAACTCTTGAGTTTTTTGCCAAGCTCGGAACAACTTATAAGGCATACATTGCCTTACCGGATGGCGGTCACGCTATCTTACTCGAGAAAAATCATAAGAAATTTCAGGCTGCGGTTTTAGGTTACCTCAATCAACCGTAATTTTTCTTACAGTAAAAAAGCAGCCTCAGAATTAATTAATTCTGAGGCTGCTATTTTACTGTAAGGTGTGATTTTCTACTTCCCCGCAAACGCCTGCGCGTCGGCTTCCGAAATCGTGTCGTCGCTCATGATTACGAGGCGCTCCACCACGTTGCGCAGTTCGCGGATGTTGCCGCGCCAGTCCAGGCCCTGCAGGTATTCAAGGGCCGCGCCTTCGATTTTTTTGGGCTTGTTGCCGTAATCGAGGGCAATGTCGTTGAGAAACTTCTGAATCAGCTCGGGGATGTCGTCGCGGCGGTCGTTGAGGGCCGGCACCTGGATGAGGATGACCGAGAGGCGGTGGTACAGGTCCTCGCGGAAGTTGCGGTCCGCGATTTCCTGCATCAGGTTTTTGTTGGTGGCGGCCAGCACGCGCACGTTCACCGAAATTTCTTTCTCGCCGCCCACGCGGGTGATTTTGTTTTCCTGCAAGGCCCGCAGCACCTTGGCCTGGGCCGAGAGGCTCATGTCGCCGATTTCGTCCAGGAACAGCGTGCCGCCGTCGGCCTGCTCGAACTTGCCGATACGCTGCTTTACGGCCGAAGTAAACGAGCCTTTTTCGTGACCGAACAGCTCGCTCTCAATCAGCTCCGACGGGATGGCGGCGCAGTTTACTTCTACCAGCGGCCCCTGGGCGCGCTGACTGAGCTCGTGCAGCTGGCGGGCCACCATTTCCTTGCCCGCGCCGTTCGGGCCGGTAATCAGCACCCGGGCGTCGGTGGGGGCCACTTTTTCAATGGCCTTGCGCACAGCGCCCAGCGCGGCCGACGAGCCCACCATCGCCGAGCCTTTCGTCACGGAGAGCTTCCGCTTGAGGGTTTTGGTTTCGCTCACCAGCTTGGTGCGGTCCAGGGCGTTGCGCACCGTCACGAGCAGGCGGTTGAGGTCCGGGGGCTTGGACAGGAAATCGTAGGCGCCTTTCTTGGTGGCTTCCACGGCCGTGTCGATGCTGCCGTGGGCCGATACCATGATGAAGGCGGCGTCGGTGCCCATGGCCTGGGCGCGGCCCAGCACTTCGAGGCCGTCCATCTTGGGCATTTTGATGTCGCAGAGCACCACGTCGTACTTCTGCTGAATGAGCATGTCGAGGCCGGCGGGCCCGTCCTCGGCCTGGTCGACGGTGTAGCTTTCGAATTCCAGAATTTCTTTCAGCGTGTTGCGGATGGCGCGTTCGTCGTCGATGATGAGGATGCGGGGCATGCGGGGTGGAATACGATGGGGTGCAAATGCAGCGGAGCGAAGGTAGCAAAAAGCGGCGCCATGGGCACGAAACATGGCCGTCCAATCGGCCGCCAGACGGCGCTTATATTCGCCGTCTCCCCGCGCCGGCCGGGCATTGGCCCCTCGGCTGTAGCAGAAATGCGTTTCACACGGCAGCTATTCCACGAACTGCCCCAGGGGCAGGGGCCTGGCTGCCCACCCTGGGTATCCGACGACGGCGAGGGCACCATTTGCGGTATGCACAACCACCAGCAGGCACGTTTATGAAGCAGTTTCTCGCCCTTGTCCTCGTGCTGGCCGGACTTAGCTCGCCCGTCTTCGCGCAGAAAAAACCGCTGCCCAAAGCCAAGCCGTCCCCGGCCGTTGCCGCCTCCCTGGTCCGGGGCAAAGCGCTGTATGCGCAGCACTGCCTGAGCTGCCACCAAGCCGATGGTACCGGCGTGGAGGGCCTGCACCCGCCCCTTATCATCACCAACGAGGTGCTGGGCGACCGGCCCAAGATGGTGCTCGCCGTGCTCATGGGCATGCAGCACCGGGACATCAAGGGCAAGCCGTACAGCGGCGCGATGCCCCCGATGGACTTCCTCACCGACCAGCAGATAGCCGACGTGCTGACCTACGTGCGCCAAAACTTCGGCAACAAAGCCACCGCCGTAAATGCTGCCGAAGTGACATCCTTGCGCAAAGTCGTGTACCTCAAAGGAACGCGTTATAACCATCCGGCTGGCCCAGGGGACGGCTGGCAGGCTCCGTAGAGTGCAGATGCAAAAAGGCCCCTCTGGTACCAGAGGGGCCTTTTTGATGACCGGTGATGGGTCTGTAAGCCGGGTTTTGTCCACTGCCGAAGCAGTTGCCCCACCATTTATCTAGGCCAGTCGTTGCCGAAAGGCTCCATCAACCTACCCGCTGGCGCCGGACGAGCCGCCCGGTGCCGAGGCTTCCGAAGAAGCGCCGGCGTACCAGCTTATTTGGTCTTTCAACCCCTGAGGTTTACCCAGCCGGGCCGGTCACCCGCCCGCTGGTGCGCTCTTACCGCACCTTTTCACCCTTACCTCTTTGGGGTCTTGGGGGCTTGGGGTCTTGGGAACTTGGTTGTCGTTGAACAAGCCAAGTCCCTAAATTCCCAAGACCCCAAGCCCCCAGCAAGGCGGTAATTTTCTGTGGCACTGGCTGTCCCGGCTTGCGCCGGTCCTTCCCGTTAGGAAGCAGGGTGCTCTGCGTTGCCCGGACTTTCCTCGTCGCCATTCTTGCGTTTGGCGCCGCGGTGGGGCGACCCATCACTGCGGGCAAAGGTAAGCGCCACGTGCGTTCGTTCAGCCCCCGCGGGGCGGCACGTCGGTAGCGAGAGGCGGAGATAGACAACCAAGCCCCGGCGGGGCGGCACTCGGCCCTGCAATCAGGTCACGTCCTCAGCTGGAGCAAACACGTGAGCCGGATGGTATTCAATGCGAAAATGCTGCAACAGCAGCTCGTATTCCTGCGCGAAAGTCCGTTTGGTGTGGTGCTCCGGTTGGCGTTCGATGTAATTTATGACCTGTGACAACTGCGATGCCCCGTAGGAGAACGCGCCAAAGCCCTCTTGCCAGGAAAACTTGCCGGGAAGCCAGCGCTGCTCGTTGATAAATTTGGACGAGTTGGCTTTCACCTCGCGCATCAAGTCAGATAGCGCCTTGTCCGGGCGCAAGCCAATGAGCAGATGCAGGTGGTCCGGCATTCCGTTGATGGCCAACAGCTTTTGGCCCTGCTGGCTGACAATGCCGGTGATGTATTGGTAGAGAGTTTGAGCGTGTACGGCTGGAATAAGCGAGCGTCGGCCTTGCACCGCAAACACAATTTGCAAGTGAATCTGGGTGTAAGTGTTGGCCATTTCAAAAAAGAAAAGACTGCCTGAAAGAGTCCCCGCGGGGCGGCATATTGGTAGCAAAGGAAAAATAAAAAACGGTAGAGCCCCCGCAGGGCGACACTCAATTCAACGAATGTCGCCCCACGGGGGCTTTGGAACCTTCGCAGGTTCGTGTGCCTACCGATATGCCGCCCCGCGGGGGCTCAGCTTACTTCCCCTCCCACACATTATCCGCCGGAAAACTATCCGGCACCAGCGTGCTGCCCAGCGTCACGCGCGTCACCGGCTGCTTGGTGGCGACGGGCACGGTGACGGAGGTGGCGCCCGTTTCCCAGACGCTGATGCTGCGGTGAATTTTCTGGGTGGAGTTGTCGGCGAAGGTTACGGTGAGGTCTACCGGGACGGGCTTGCGGCCTTTGGCTTGCACCAGCACGTCGTAGCCGGCGGCGGTTTTGGTGACGCTGGCGATGGCCAGGTCGGGGTAGCCGCCGTCGAAGAACCAGCGCTGCCAGAACCAGTTGAGGTTGCGGCCGGCCCCGGCGTTCATCGAGTTGAAGAAGTCGTAGGGCATGGGGTGCTTGCCGTTCCACTGGCGGATGTAGGTGTGCAGCGCTTTGGTAAACAGCTCGTCGCCGAGCAAGTCGCGCACGTAGAGGTAGCCCAGGCCGGGCTTAGGGTAGGAGTTGAGGAACAGGGCCGCGCCGTTTTGTTGGGTGGTGAGCGTCACGATGGGCACGTCCAGCTCGGTGGCGGCCGCTTGGGCGTAGGGTTTGATGCCGTAGTCGTCGTCTACGGCCGGGTCGATGAGGCTGGAAATAACCCACTCGCCGATGGTGGCCCAGCCCTCATCCATCCAGCCGTACTTCGTCTCGTTGATGCCCAGGTAGAAGGGGAACATCGTGTGGAAGATTTCGTGGTCGGTGAGGGTAATGGCGTCGAAGCGGGTTTCGGTGGGGTTGTCGTTCACCATCATCGGGTACTCCATCTGGTCCAGTCCGTCGAACACCGTTTCGTGGGCGTAGGGGAAGGGCCACTTCGGGAAGGTGTAGCTCATGGCGTACACCGTTTTGCGGGCAAACTGAATGACTTCCTCAAAATCCTGGTGCACGGGGTTGTACACGGCATCCACGCGGGTGCGGCGCCGGGTGGCGGGGTCCACCACCAAACTCGTGGCCTGCCAGACGTAGTGGTCGGCGGTGGCGAAGGCGAAGTCCGTCACGTTCTGCGCCTCGAAGCGCCAGGTGTTGGTGGCATTGGGCGCGGTGATGTTCTGAGCCTGGGCCTCGACGGCCGAAATGATGCTGACTACGGCGTCTTTGCGCTCGGCGTCGCTCAGGCGCTGGGCGTATTTTTTGGTTAGCACCTGCTCGGCGTTTTTCAGGTCGCCGGTGGCCCACACCACGAAGTTGCGCGGCACGGTGATGGCGGCCCGGAAGGTGCCGAAGTCGTTGTAGAACTCTTGCGAGCCGTTGTAGGGAAACTTGTTCCAGCCGTCGATGTCGTCGTACACGGCAATGCGCGGGAAGAAGTACGCCACGAACGCGGCGCCGGGCGCCACCTCGCCAGTGCGCTGGTGCGAGCCTTGGTTCAGGGTGTAAGAGTACGTGACCTGCACCGTTGCCCGCTGCCCGGGAGCCAGCGCGCGGCGCAGCGGCACCGTCAGGTTCGTGGCGTTGATGGCCAGCTGGGCCACGTCGAACGCCTGGTTGTTGATGGTCAGCTGCTCAATCCTGATGCCCTCGCTCAGGTCCTCGGGCCGGATGGCGCGCTCGCGCGGGGCGCCCTTCTGGTAGAGGTTGGGGTAGAGCTTGAACCAGATTTCACGCAGGGAGTCGGGGCTGTTGTTGGAGTACAAAATGGCGGCCGTGCCCGCGATGCGCCGGGTGGCCGGGTCGAAACTGACCTGGAGGTCGTAGTCGGCCGAGTTCTGCCAGTACTTGGGTCCGGGCTGCCCGGTTTCGGCGCGCGTGCCTTTGGCATAAGTGGCCTGCAGGTTGCGCGGGACGGGCAGCGGCGGCTGGGCCAACGCAGGTAGGGAGAACAAGAGAGAGGCCAGCAGGAAACGGAGATGCATAGAAAGCAACGGGGGACGCTAAAAAATCAATTAGAAGCTGTTTGAATTATTTTTTGGTGGCATGAGGATGATGTAGAGACGCATCCTTGCGTCTTGTCGTTGAACGGAATTGGCCGAACTGCGCTCACGACGAGACGCAAGTATGCGTCTCTACATCGACCAAAGGCTAATCCAGACAGCTTTTTGGTCAAAACACTAAAACACAGAACGTCATGCTCATCTGGCGTCCGCGCAGCAGAAGCACCTCTGCTGCGCAACCCAATCCACGTAGCTGGATTGCTGCTGCGGTAGAGATGCTTTGGCTGCGCGGACGCCAGATGAGTATGACGGTTATTTACGTGCAGCATGCGTAGCGAAGAGCTACTTCAGCCGCACCAGCGTGGCGCCGAAGCCGAACTTTTCCTTGCGGGCGTCCTCGAAGAACTTGATGTCCTTGTTGCGGCTCAGCTGGCGGTGGATTTCCTTGCGCAGCACCCCATTGCCCATGCCGTGGATAAACACGATTTCGTGCATGTTGGTGGCCAGCGCCCGGCTCAGCGCGTCCTCAAACGCGTCGAGCTGCAGGCGCAGAATGGCGGTGTTCGACAGCTCGTCTTTGATGTCGGGCCGCAGGGCTTCCAGGTGCAGGTCGAACTCGTGGGCCGGCGCCACCACCGGCGCGGCCGGGGCGGGCGCGGCGGCGGCCACCACGGCGGCGGGCTTGGCGGGCGCGTCGCCGCTGAGCTGGGCTTTGAGGGCGGCCACGTCCACGCCGCCGGGCGCGGCCGGCACCGCGGGCGCCACCGGAGCTTCCTGGGCCAACTGTGCCGGGGCAATGGCCGCGGCGGCCCGCTCATCGAGCTGAAACAGGTAAGCGTCTTTGCCGATGACCGGCGCGGGGCGTTGGCTCGCATAAAATGTGCTGGCCTTAAAGCCCTGGCGCTTGGTAATTACCTCGTAGGCCGCCTCGCCGTTGAGCCGGGTGGGCAGGAGCTGAAAAACGACGGCGGGCCAGGTCTCAAAATTCTTCATGTGCAGGAAGGAGAGGGGCTTGGTGCTGGCCTTGGGGCCGAGCTTGTCGGCGGCCAGGGCGCGGTAGGGGCGGGCGCTGGTTTCCTCGCCGTAGGTATACAGCACGTCGGCCTCGGTGTTGTTGATGAGCGTGACGCCCAGCAGCTCGGGCGACTGGTGCACCAGGGCCAGGAACAGGCCCTTGGCGGCGGGCGCGGCCTTGCTGCCGGCAGTGGCCGGGCCGCCGATTTTGGCCACGCCCGCGCCGCTGGAGGCCACGGCGGCCAGAGCTTCTTGCAGGGAAGGCGGGGCGGGCTTGGGCGCCGCGGGCCGGAGCTGGCTGCGGTCTTTCTTGCTGGCGTTGGCGTTTTTGCCGGGCGTTTGGCCCGGGCCGTAGTCGGGGGCGGCGCGGTTGAAATTGTTGCCTTCTTCCGGGGCCACCACCACCACTTCGCGCCGCAGCACGGGAATGGTGAAGTCGTTGTCGATGGCTACTTCCACCAGCTCATTGTCAAGCAGGCGGGTCACGATGCCTTCTTCGGTGCCGGTGAGCAGGCGCACTCTGTCTCCTACGTTCATAATATCACGGATTGGTCGGATGCGGCACGGATTCCACGGATTTTGTGGACGCTCCGTGCCTCCACTTTCGCACTCGGTCGAGCAGCGGGGTTGCAAAAGTACGTTCCCTCACGCCAGAACGATTCCTCAGTGTTTGGTACTGCGTCTGGTAGCACGTCTGATAATCTGGTGAGACTTAGAAGCTGTTTGAGTTATTTCTTGGCGGCATGAGAACGCTGTAGAGACGCATCCTTGCGTCTCGTCGTGCGCGCAGGTCGGCCAATTTCATTCAACGACGAGACGCTACATCGACCAACGACTAATTCAAACAGCTTCTTAAGGTTCGAGACGTTTGCGGAAGTCCTGAATACGTTGGTGCGGCCACCGCGGCGTTTCAGCCATTCGCGCCAGCCACAAAATCCGTGGCATCCGTGCGGCATCCAGCATCCGACCAATCCGTGGTCACTGGTAGAGTCCGTGCAAGCGGAAACCGTTGCGTCCGTTGTACTCCAGGGCCGGGGCCGGCAGGTGGAAGATGCTGAGCGTGTAAAACACCTTTTTCAACAATACGCTGCGGGTGGGAATGCGGCGCAAATCCACGTCCAGCGACAGGTAGTATTGCCGGTAGGAGCGCAGGCCCGCCGCCGCGTTGGTATCGGCGTCGTTGTACACCATGTCTTCGCCGCCGTAGCCCACGGCGGGCTGCAGCCAGCGGGGCCAGTGGTTGCCGGGCCTGAGAAAAGCGCCCACGTCGGTGCACAGCCAGTACGTTTGGCCATTGTAGTCCTTGAGCCACCGTTCGGGCACCGTGCGGCCCAGCACGTTGGGCCGCCGCGCGGCGTAGCCGGTGAGGCGAAACGACCACTTGGGCATGATGCGCACCTCGTGCCAGGCCAGCTGCTGGGCCAGCAAGGCCGAGGAGCCTATGAAGTTGGCCGCCAAATCGGTGGCCGACGCGCCGTAGGCCGGGTCGCGGCCGTCGAGCAGCTCCAGCGGGCTCTGAATGGCGAAGCCCACGAAGGAGCCGTACCAAATGGCCTTCCGCTCGCTCAGGCCGGCCCAGCGCAGCATGTCCACCGCGCCGCGGCTGATTTGAAACGCCCCCCAAAAATGCCCGGCTTTGTCGAGCTGCTGCCACTCGGGCAGGTCGTTGAACCAGCGCAGGGGCGCCCGCTCGCCGGTGTACCAGGAGGTGGTGAGGCCGGTGTAAATGACGCCGTAGCCCAGGGCCGAGCCGCCCACCAGCAGGCGCAGGCGGCGCCTGCGGGCGGCCACGGAATCGAAGGGCGCCTGGGGCGGGAGCGGAAGGGTGGCCTGCGCCGCATCGCCGGCCCAGGGAACCGCTTGCGCCCGCGCTGGCGGTGACAACGCCAGCAGAAAAGCCACCGCCGCACCTGCGAAACACCGTTGGTGCGACGAAACTAAACAGGGGGAAACAAGCGTCATGCAGACCGGAACAGGGCCGCGAAGGTACGGCGGAGGCAGCCGGGCGGATGCTGGCCGGTTGTATCTTGCGGGTCGTTATTCCGACGGGGCCGCAAGTCTGCGGCCGCCCGGTGCTCCCCTCGTACGTAATCTTCCCACTCACTAAATTTATTCAATGCAACCATTTCGACGCCTCACCACCCTGCTCCTGACCCTGCTGGCCTGGACCGCCCAGGCGCAGGTGGTGACCACCCAGCCCGTTTTCTTCACCGAAAACACCCCGGTCACCCTCGATTTCGACGCCAGCCAGGGCAACGGCGGCCTGAACAACTTCACCGGTAACGTCTACATCTGGACGGGCACCGTGACCAACCTGAGCCCCAATAACACCACCTGGCGCAACGTGAAAAGCCCCAGCTTCGGCCAGGCCGACCCGGCCGCGCTCATGACCCGCGACGCCGCCAACCCCAACCTCTACCACATCACCCTCACGCCCCGCACCTTCTACCCCGTGCCCGCCAACGAAACCATCCTGCGGCTGGGCATGATTTTTAAGGACGCCGCGGGCAACCAGGTGGGCCGGGCGGCCGATGGCGGCGACATCTTCATCGACGTGTACCAGGGCGGGCCGGCCGTGCGCATCACCGCGCCCGCGCGCGTTTCCAATCCGCAGTTTGTGGCGGCCAACGTGGCCCTGCCCGTAACGGGCCAGAGCGCCCAGCCCGCCAACCTGGTGCTGACCCTCAACGGCGCCCCGATTGCGCAGGCCACCAACGCCACCACCATCAGCGGCAGCGTCACGCCCACCCAGGCCGGCTCCAACGTGCTCAAGCTCACCGCCGGCACCGGGGCCACGGCCGTCTCCGACTCGGTGATTCTGGTGGTGCGGCCCGCCGTGACGGTGGCCGCCCTGCCCGCCGGCGCCCGCGAGGGCGTGACCTACCTGCCCGGGGGCACGTCGGTCATCCTGGCCCTCACCGCCCCCGGCAAGCAGTTTGTGTACGCTGTGGGCGAGTTCAATAACTTCCAGGCCACGGACGCGGGCTACATGAACAAAACCCCCGACGGCAACACGTGGTGGGTGCAGCTCAACGGCCTGACCGCCGGCCAGGAATACGCCTACCAGTACCTCGTCGACGGCACCTTGCGCGTGGCCGACCCCTACACCGAAAAGGTGCTCGACCCCAACAACGACCGGTTTATTCCGGCCATTACGTACCCGGGCCTGCGCTACCCGGCTGGCCAGACGGGCATCATGGCCACGTTCCAGTCTAACCAAACGCCCTACGTGTGGCAGGTGAGCAACTTCACGCGCCCGGCCAAGTCCGACCTGGTGATTTACGAGCTGCACATCCGCGACTTCATCGCCCGCCACGACTACGCCACCCTGCGCGACACGCTGGGCTACCTCCAGCGCCTGGGCGTGAACTGCATTGAGCTGATGCCGGTGAACGAGTTCGAGGGCAACGACAGCTGGGGCTACAATCCGAGCTTTCACTTTGCCGTCGATAAGTACTACGGCACCAAGGACGCCCTCAAAGCCTTCATCGACGAGGCCCACCGCCGGGGCATCGCCGTGGTGCTCGACATGGTGCTCAACCACGCCTGCGGCCAGAACCCCATGGTGCAGATGTACTTCGACAACGGCAACCCCGCCGCCAACAGCCCGTGGTTCAACCGCACGGCCACCCACCCGTTCAACGTCTGCTACGATTTCAATCACGAAAGCGCACTGACGAGGACCTACAGCAAAAACGTGATGGATTTCTGGGTCAACGAGTTCCGCATCGACGGCTACCGCTTCGACCTGAGCAAGGGCTTCACTCAGGTGAACTCGGGCAACGACGTCGGCGCCTGGGGCCGCTACGACCAGTCGCGCATCAACATCTGGAACGACTACAACAACCACATGCAGGCCACCCGGCCCGGCACCTACGTCATCCTGGAGCACTTTGCCGACAACAACGAGGAAACCGTGCTTTCTAACGCCGGCATGATGCTCTGGGGCAACCTGCACGGCGCCTATGTGCAAGCGAGCGTGGGCCGCGCCAGCAACGCGAACTTCACCGGCGGCTATTACGTGGCCCGCGGCTGGCAGCAGCCCGGCCTGGTAACCTACATGGAAAGCCACGACGAGCAGCGGCTGGTGTACGAAGCGCTGACCTCGGGCCTCAATAATGGCGCGGGCTACGACATCAAGAACCTGCCCACCGCCCTGGCGCGCATGCAGATGAACGCCGCCTTCTTCCTGCCCATCCCGGGGCCCAAAATGGTGTGGCAGTTTGGCGAGCTGGGCTACGACATCAGCATCAACCAGAATGGCCGCACCGGGGCCAAGCCCATCCTGTGGAACTACTTCCAGGACCCCAACCGCCGGCAGCTGCGCGATACTTACGCCAACCTCATTGCCCTGCGCAAGCTGCCCGGCTACAGCACCGCGGCGTTCACCTACCAGCTCGGTGGGCAGTCGAAGTCGATGCACCTCACCGGCCCCAACCTGGAGGTGACGGTAGTGGGCAACTTCGGCCTGTTTGGCGACCAGATTGACCCCGAGTTTCAGCGCGCCGGCAAGTGGTACAACTACCTCACCGGCGACAGCATCAACGTGGTGGGCGCCCGCGACTTGCTCACCCTCAACCCCGGCGACTTTGCCGTGTACACCAGCCGGCGCATCGCCCGCGTCGCTTTAGCCGCTCGCCGCGGCCAGGCGACGGCCAATGCCTTGCGCCTGAGCGCGGCCCCCAACCCGGCCCGCGGCACCACCACCCTGCAGTACGAATTACCCGCCGCCGGGCCCGTGCAACTAACCGTTCGCAACGTGCTGGGGCAAACCGTGCTCAGTCAGCCCGTCGCCCGTGAAGCCGCCGGGGCCCGCCGCCGCGAATTGGCGCTGGGCCAGTTGGCGGCCGGCGTGTACATCCTGCAGCTCCGCGCCGAGAGCCGGCAGCAAACGCTGCGGCTGGTAGTGGAATAAACGACGCCCAGCAACGGCCCGCCGGGCAATGGCAGGTTACACCTGCTTTGCCCGGCACGGAAAAGGCCCGACTCTGTTCAGAGCCGGGCCTTTTCCATGCCGGACACGAGGCCGGGTGGCACGCCTTGGTGGTACCCCGAGCGGAGAACCGCCCCAGGTAAAAGTGCCTTGTTTTCGGGCAAAAGCTGTTTTAATTAGTCTTCGGAAGCTGTGCTTTTCGTTAGAAGAGGGTTACTCTTGCTCGTGAAATGTTACCAAGTCATCGATGGGCGAACGGATTATCTTGCCCACCTCCATGCCGTGTCCGCGGGCCACTTGCGTCAGCACGTCGCGAAAATTGTAGCCTACCGAGCCCACGCAGTTGAACGAGTGCTCCTGGAAGCGCGGGTAGTGCAGAACCAGATTGTGAAAGAAGGCCTCAAAGCCTTCCAGCACGATGTCGCGGCAGTAGCTCACGTTGTTGTGGTCGTAAGCAAACTTGGCGAAGCCGGCCAGGTACCGGTTGGGAAGCGGCTGGTTGTAGAGCTGGTCCAGGATGTCGTTGCGCGAGCCCAGGGCGTAAGTGTCGCGGAAAATCTCCTGCAGCCCGTCGGGCAGCAGGCCCCGGAGGTAGTCGCGAAGCAGCCGCTTGCCAAAGAACGACCCGGACCCCTCGTCGCCCAGAAAATAGCCGAGCGAGTCCACGTTGTAAGTGATTTTCTTGCCATCGTACAGGCAGGAGTTGGTGCCCGTGCCCAGAATGGCGGCGAAGCCCGGCTTGCGGCCCAGCAGGGCGCGGGCCGCGGCCAACAGGTCTTCGGTTACGCGCGCTTTGGCCCGCGGAAACACCTGCCGAAGCGCCGCTGCGATGACTTCCGCTTTCTGAGCCGAGGACACCCCGGCTCCGTAAAAATGTACTTCGCGCACCTGTTCGCGGGGCAGCGTGTCGGGGAGGTGCTGGGCCAAAGAAGCCGCGATGGCCGCGGTGTCCATGAAATCGGGGTTGTACCCTTCGGTATTAAAATACACGCGGTTGCGGGCCTCGTCGAGCTGGCACCAGTTGCACTTAGTGGAGCCGCCGTCGGCAATCAGAATCATAAAGCGGGGATTGAGTTGGGAAGGACGACGAAAGTAAGGGGGCAGCGGAGAATCCGGCGGGAAATACAAAAACCATCAGCCAACGACGGAGCGTGAGTTTTTCTGCGGCGGGAAGTTTTTTTTACAAAACATCTGCAAAACGTAGGTGATACCGTGCGAATCACTACTTTTACCGTATTCCCGGCCCGGCCCTCGAAGCGCGCGGCGGGGTTTGGCAAACCCTTCTCACCTTTTCCCAATTCAATTTTCATCGTCATGAAAAAAATCTTTACCCTCGCGGCGGCCGGCGTTTTGGCGGCGGGCGCCCTCGGCGCCCAAGCGCAAGTAACCCTCGACGGGCAGCTAACGGCCCCCGAAGTAACAGCCGGCAATTATGTGCTGCTAGGCAAATACACTAACCCCCGCGGGTTCGGCGACGCCGGCCTGCTTAGCCTGTACGCCGCCAGCACGGCCACCAAGCTGTACATTTTTGTCGGTGGCACCTTGGAAGCCAACGGCAACGCTTTCCAACTATATATGGACCTGCCGGCCACTCCCGGAGTACCCATTGGCACGGCCCTCCCGGCTGGTGCGGCCACCACATCGTTTGAGAAAGTCACAGCTAAGCTGGACATGGCCGCCGACCTGGCCTTGGCCGTGCGTTCCGAAGGCACCACTGGGTATCAGATTGAAGGCGCGGCTTACACCTCGGCCACAGTCGGCAGTTCCGCTAAGCTCACCACCACGGCCGCCCCGGTTCTCAGTTCGGGCGCGCCCCTGTCCTTATCGCCCACCACCACTATCGGCGAGTACGCCCGACTGACCGGTGCCCGGATTTCTTATCGGGTGGCTGCCATGCCTGGCATCTCTAACAACCCCGGCAATACCACGCCCAACACCGGTGCCTCCTACGGCGGCGTAGGCTCCTACGGTTGGGAAATTGAGCTGGACCGCACCGCAGCTGGCCTCGTCGGTACGCCTGCGGTGACGCTGTTCGTGATACAAAACGGGGGTGATGGCGGTTACATGTCGACTGACTTCATTCCGCAGACTTCCGCTCCCCTGCCTGCCATGACAAATAGCGGCAATTTGGCCACGGGTGCATTTGATTTCACCACGCTACCCGACCGTCAGGCTGCAACCATTGCGCTGGGCACCGGCGGCGTAACATTGGGCACCAAAGCCGCCGACGCTGCTGCCCTGGCAGTGGGCGTGTACCCCAACCCCGCCAATGGCGTGGCCACCGTGGCGTACAACGTGGGCAGCCGCTCCGAAAACGTGAACATCGCGCTGACCGACCTGCTCGGCCGCCAGGTGCAGGTGCTGGCCAACGGCATCCAGCCGGCCGGCGTGCAGAGCAAGGTGGTGAGCACCGCCAACGTGGCGGCCGGTACCTACCTGGTGCGCGTGCAAGTGGGCGACAAAGTGGCCACCCGCAAAGTGATGGTGCTGTAAGCTCCCTCCGCGTTATCACTACAAAACAGGCCCCGCCGCGAACGCGGCGGGGCCTGTTTTGTGTTTTTTCTTTTGCAGAAAGTTGACCTCAGCCCTATAATAGCCAAAAGGCAATCCAGCGCGTCCCGGCTTTTTGATGAGGAAAGTGCGAAGTACTTTTTTCTGTGTCAAAAACCTTGAACCCCGACGGCAACAAACTCGTGCATTGCATAGGGCTTCGTCGTACCGGTGCCGTTCCACAACCCGCCGCGGATAATCTCATGCAATGGCAGGCCTGGGGCCGGAACACGTTAAAACACATTGTTGAAACCTTCGCCTTGCTGGTGGCGCAATGGACTTGGTTGCTTTCAAGCGCCGTGCATAAACCTCACTAACAGAAAGTGCCAAACAAATAAAGCCGCTGGCACGCCAGCGGCTTTATTTGTTTGGTGGTTGCAATGAGTCCTAAGAGCTCCGGACCTAGCTAGTTAGGGAACGACGGTAAGGGTGCCGCCGGTAACGGCGCCGGCGCTGACGTTCACCGCCAGCTTGATGGTGTAGGTGCCCGGCGTCGTGATGGTCATGTCTTCCCCACTAAGCTTGAGGGGGGTGCTTGCGGCACCCGGGGTTATTGGTTTGGTCAACGCTCCTAAATTCACGGCCCAGTCCTTGTTCCTGCGAAACTTAAAGTCACCCGCATTTAGCGTCGTGCGCAACACGTAGGCCCGGGCTTTGCAATCGTAGGTCATCGTACGGTCGGTGGCGGTGGCGCCGGGCCAGCCGTCACCGGCGGGTCCAACCAAGCCCCAAGTGTCGGTGCTGGGAGCCACGCAGTTATCGTAAGGGGCCGCAGTCAGCGTAGAAGTCGCGGAAAACAGCGTAGCGATGTTATTTGCAACAAAAGTTTTGAGGCGAACGTCCACCTGTGCCGACTGCCCAAAGGGCAGGTCCAGCGCAAGCAGCACGGTGTTCAAATCCACGGTTTTAAGGGCCAGGGACGAGGCAGCCGGTCCTTCGGCGGTAACTTCCTGTACCGCAGCGAAGTTGGTGCCTGCCTTGGCAAACTGCAAGGTATAGGTGACCAGCGAGACCGGCGCGGAATTATCCGATAGCGCCAGCGTGTAAGGGTTCCAGGAAAAGGTGACGGCCAGCTTTTCCGCGTCGGCGCGTAAGAGCGTGCCCGCGTTGGTGGTGCTAGCGGTCAGCACTGGCTCGGCGCCGAACTGGGCCGTGGTGCGGATTTCATCTTTTTCACAAGCAGTGAAGCCGATGGCCATCACGGCCAATGCGCCCATTGTTTTGGAGAATCGATTGCTCATAACAATTTAATGGTTAAAGTGAAGACTGTCGTTGCCGCCGGCTCAGCAACGCAGCGCCGGCGGCAACGGGTTTTAGTACCCGGGGTTTTGTTGCAGGTTCGGGTTAGCCGTGATATCGGATAACGGAATCGGGAACAACAGGTATCTGGCGTCTACCCCGCGGCCCGCGGCCACGCCCCCTTTCCAAGGCCAGAGGTAGGTGCTTTCCACGAAGCGGCCGTAGCGGATGAGGTCGCTGCGACGCAGGCCTTCCCAGTGCAGCTCCCGGCAGCGCTCATCTAGGATGAAGTCGGTCGTCATCTGCGCGTCGGAGATGGCGCTGCCGGGCGCGTTGTTGAAGGCGCGGGCCCGAATCTGGTTCACGTAGCCCAGGGCCGTGGCACGGTTGGCGTTGCCGCGCGCGGCCGCTTCGGCGTAGATGAGCATCATGTCGGAGAGGCGTAGCATGGGGAAGTCGACGCTGGAGAAATTCAGGGCCCCACCCTGAGCGGCGCCATCCGAGTTAACGTTGCGGTACTTGGTCACGCCCAGCCCTTGCGTGAACTGGCGGAGGTCGTTGATTTCCACCGTTTGGCCAACCTGCCAGAACCGGCCGCGGCGGTCAACAGTGGTGTCGCCCCCCAGCAGAAAAAACTTGTCGAAGAGGGCGCGGGTGGAGCGAATGCCGCCCCAGCCCGTGGTTTCGCCCACGTACCGCTGCCATCCGGCGCTGGCCCCGTTGGTGGAGCCGTTCACCAGGAAGGTGGTGCCTCCAAACGTTTGGGTGCGCGTCACATCGAACATCACCGGCCAGATAATTTCGGTAGTGGCCGGTCCCACGTTGTTGTCGGCCAAAAAGTTGCGGCCGTAAGCCGACGATGCCGAGCTGGCCGTGGTCACAAGTGAATAGCCGGCGTCAATCACGCTCTTGGCTTGTTCGGCGGCCTTGGCGTACTGGGGCGTGCCCGTGTACACGCCGGCATTCAGATATAGCCGGGCCAGGTAGCCGTGCGCGGCGGCCTGGTCCACGCGGCCGTACTCGTTGGAGCGGGCAGGGGCCAATTCCGTGGTCAGGGCCAGCAGTTCGCTCTCAACAAAGTTGTAGAGTTGTTGGCGGGTGTAGTACGGCGGCGGCTTGATGCCCACTGGGTCGGCTTCCGTCACGAAGGGGCCGTTGCCAAACAAGTCAATTACGTGAGAGTAGGAAACGGCGCGCAGAAAACGGGCTTCGGCCCGGAACAACCGGCCTTGCGCCGCCTCAGTGCCCGCCAAGCGGCTGTTGAGCTTATCATCCGACGACTCCCGAATGAATTCGTTGCAGATGGCGATTTCGTAGTAGCACCGGTTGTAGATGCCGCGAATCAAGGGGTTATTGGCATTCCAGTTCATGTTGTGCCAATCCTGGATGCCCGGGTCGCCCCAGGCCACCACGGCCTCGTCGGTGGTCAGCTCCTGGGCACTCCACAGCTGCCGCAGGTAGTCGCCGGTGCCGCCATCGATGCTGGTGAGGTCGCTCGCGCCACTCGCGCCGCCCAGGCTGGTGAGGGCAAAACCGCCGTAAAGCTTGCCCAGCACCTTTTTGTAAGCGGCCAGGTCCACGTACACCTTGTCGGGCGTCAGCTCGTATTTCGGCGACTGGTCCAGGTCTTTGGTGCACGAAGTGCTGAGGCCGGTCAGGGCCGTACCCAGGGTGAGGGTTATTAACCCACGGAATAATACGTTTTTCATGAGTGGTGGGAATTAAAAGCCGAGTGCCAGGCCAAGCGTATAAGTGCGGGCGATGGGATAAAAGTTTCTGTCGATGCCGTTGGGAATCTCCGGGTCGACCCCGGTGTAGTCGGTGATGACGAAAGGGTTCTGCACGTTGCCGGTGATGCGCAGGGTGGAGGCGCCGAGCACCTTGCCCGCGTTGTAGCCCAGGGAGATGTTCTGGCAGCGCAGGAACGAGGCGTTCTCCATGTAATAGTCCGAGTATACCTGCTGGGTGGTGAAGCCCGTGTTGCGAACGTCGGGGGCCACGTTGTTAACAAAGCCGGTCGAACCCTGGGTATTGGCGTAGTTGCCCAAGTCGGCGGCGTTGCCGTTATAAACGTAGTTGCCCAGGTTGCTGCGCAGAGTAAAGGTCAAGACGAGTTTCTTATACACCACGTTCGAGCTAAAGCCCAACGTCACGAGTGGGGCGGGCTGCTTGTAATAGTAGAAGTCGTTCGTGAGGTCGCCATCGCCGTTACGGTCAACGTACAGGCCCTGCACCGGCCGGCCGTCGGGACCATACACCTGCTGAAACACGTAGAAGGTATTAACCGGTTGCCCCACGGCATTGGACTGAATGGTGAGGCCAGTGCCGCCGGCTATGTCACCGGTTTGGTACCCGGGAAAGTCTGCCGGCTGCAGGCCCAGGTCGGTGATTTTGTTCACGTTGTAGGCCCCGTTCACGTTCACATCCCAGGTCAGGTTTTCCGAGCGCAGCACGCCGTAGTTCAGGCCCAGCTCGATGCCGCGGTTGCGCAGCGAGCCAATGTTGGCGTCGAGCCGGTCGGTGAGGTTGGACCCGGCCGACGTGTTCACCCTGGCCAGCAAGTCACTGGCCGTGCGTTGGTATACGTCGATGGTCGCCGTAAGGCGGTTATCGAAAAAGCCCAGGTCCAGGCCGGCGTTGTACGTGTTGGTGGTTTCCCAGGTCAAGGTGCTGTTGTAGCCCTGCGGACCCGAGATAAAGCCCGTGGGCGCGTTGCCGAAGAGAACCTGCGAACCGGAAGTGCCCGGCGCGTAGCGCGGTTGCGTGTCGTAATAGCCTGGATTATCATTATTGCCCAAGTCCTGCTGGCCTGTGCGGCCGTAACCGGCCCGCAGCTTCAGGTCCGAGAAAGTGGTGTTGTCTTTCAGGAAACCCTCGTTCTTGAGGCGCCAGGCCAGGCCCAGGGCCGGGAACCAGCCACTCCGGTAGTCTTCACCGAAGCGCGAGGTCTGGTCATTTCGCAAGGTGGCTGTCAGCAGGTACTTGTCTTTCACGTTTGCCGTGGCCCGCCCAAAGAAGGACACCAGCACCAGCTTGCTGTAGTAGAACGGCACGGCCAGCGTATCATCCGCATTGATGAGCGTGGTACGGTCCGAGCGGTAGTTCAAAAAGTTCGGCCCCTGCCGCTCGAAGGTCTGGTAAGCGTAGCCGCCCTGCACGTCAAATTTGGTGCCCCCGAGCTGCTTGCCGTAAGCCAGGTAGGTTTCGAGCAGGCGCATGTCCTTGTCCTGCGAATACTGTTCGTACCTACCATTCAGGCCCGGCTCGGCCGAGTCAGGGTTGTAGTTGCCAAAGTCAGTGGGGGCAAAACTTCTGCTACCACGAGTGCGCGCCAAGTCCAGGCCCAGGTTGAGGTTGGCCCGCAGGCCGTCGATGCCGTGGATTTTGTAATCGAGCTGCACGTTGCCAATTAGCCGTTTCACGGTGCTGATGTCCCGCCGGTTGTTAATCGCGGCCACCGGGTTACCCGGAGCATTGCCCAGCGTGTTGCCACTGGTGGGGTTCAGGAACTGGTAGTAGCCGCCGAAGCGCGCGAAGCGCGACTCGTCCGAGGTCACCGGCTGGGTGGGATCATATAGAGCGGCCACGGCCAGCTGGGGGTAATCTACGAAGCGGTTGTCCACCACGCTGCCTTTGGCATTGACGTCAATGCGCAAGTGGTTGTCGAGCAGGGTGGGGCTCACACTCACCGAGCCGGAGTTGCGGGTGAGCTTGTTGGTGATGGCGATGCCCTCCTGGGAGAGGTTGCCGTAGGAAACACGGAACGGCACATTGGCCGCGCTGCCAAGCAGGCTCACGGTGTTGTCGAAGGTGCCGGCGTTGCGGAAAACTTCGTCCTGCCAGTTCGTGTCGGCCATGCCCAGCGTGGCCGCCTGTGAAGGCGCGCCGTTGGCCTCCACTAGGCTGCGGAACTCGCCGGTCGAGAGCGTCTGGTAGCGGCGGGCCACTGTCGAAACGCCCATCTGCGAGTTTAGCTCCACGCGCAGCTTCTCGCCTTGCAGGCCTTTCTTGGTGGTGATGAGGATGACCCCGCCCGAGGCCCGGTTGCCGTAAATGGCCGTGGCCGAGGCATCCTTGAGCACGGTGAAGGTTTCGATGTCGCTGGGGTTAATCAGCGAGAGCGGATTGGAAGCGCCGCTAACGCCGTTCTTGTCCACCGGTACCCCGTCGATAACATACAGCGGGTCGCTGTTGGCGTTGAGCGACGAACTGCCGCGGATGCGAATGGTGGAGGCCGTGCCCGGGGCGCCGCCCGCCGAGGTGATGGTCACGCCGGCCACCTTGCCCTGAATGAGCTGCTCGGGGTTTGTTACCTGGCCCTGCACAAATTGCCGGGAATCAATTGTGGCCACGGCGCCGGTCACGTCTTGCCGGCGCTGGGTGCCATAGCCCACCACCACGGCTTCGGAGAGCTGGGTGGCGTTCTCGCTCAAAGTGGTGGAGACCTCAGCATTTTGGCCGCTCACCACCGTCACCGGGAGGCGCACGGAGTTGAAGCCCACAAACGAAACCACGAGGATTTGCGGCCCGGCCGGGACGCTCTGGATGCTGTACGTGCCGTCCGAGTTGGAGGAGCTGCCCAGCGTGGTGCCGTCAATGAGGACCGTGGCGCCGGGAATGCCTTCGTTTTTTTCGTCGGTAATCCGGCCGCTCACGGAGCCGGTCTGGGCGAAGGCCCCGGAAGGCCAGCCAAAACCCGCGAGCAAAAGCAGAAACAGTAGTTTCGCTAAATAAGGGTGTTTCATGGGAAACAGAGTTGGTGGGAAAAGTGGGTGGGGAAAATTTTAAAGTGGGAGCATTACCAGGGCTGCAAGTTACCTAAAAATACAGCACTAAAGCCCTTGGCAGACGCACAATGCCACATTTATAAGCCGGGCCTAACGCGGTATTAATTTGCCAGGTCGCCGCGCGTTTCTTGGCGAAAAGTAAGTTGAAGAATAATAAATCGGTTGATTGACAAATGGATGAGTTGCGGGCGGCCGGTTTCCAGCGTAAGCACCACGGGAGAGCGTCAGAATGGATTGCAAAGATTGCGTAATCAGTCCGATAACCACATTGGGATTCTCCCGCAATTTTTCTGGTCTGGCTCCCCGATATTTCTTGCTGCTTTCGGTTGGTTTTCTGCGGCTTCGCCCCTGGAACAGCCGCTGAACAGCTGATGCGGGCGCTGGGTGCAATGCTAGTAAATGATGATTCCTGGCGCCGTAATTGTTCGCGGCAGGGCCCCTTTTCTCCCCGTTGCTGGCTGCTTTTAGATGGCCCCAAGGTGCCTTTCCGGGCCGCAAGGCCACCTTGCGGCGCCGTGGTATGCTCGTTACTTTTGGCTTTTCCTCAAAATAATGAAAAAGCTCGCCTTGCTTTTTGCCTTGCTGCTGGCCGGCTCCCTCGCCAGCGCGGTGGCCCAGTCCCGGCCCGGCTCGCGCAAGCCCGCCCCCAGGGGCAAAAGCAAAGCGGCGCCCGCCCGGGGAAGAAGCCGGCAGACTTCTTCCGGTGCATTCGTTACTGCGCAGCGGGCGGGCAACGACGACGACGTTTCCCCGGCCACGGTGATGGGGAAAATCAAGCTGAAGAAACCGGTGTTGGTCTACTACGAAGAAGCTGCCCCGGGCAAGTCGGTGCAGCAGCTCATCATGTCCGAAGAAAACCTGGGCCTGCTCAAAACCCTGGACCTGGAACAGCTCATGGCCCGGCGCGAAGTGTTTGTGGATGGCTTGGGCAACCTGGCGCTGCCGGGCCGCGACGTGAAAAAATACCGCTTGCTGGGCAGCAGTGCCGCGGCCGAAGAAACCCTGCGCCCCGTGGGCGACGGCCGCAGCTTCTTTTCGCGGCTCAAGGTGCCCGCGTCGGGCGTGCTGTACGTGGTGCGCGAATCGGCGGAGGAGTACCGCCACTTCGTGAAAGGGCCGCAGCAAAAGGGCGCCGTGCTTGATTTCCAGGCCAACGGCTTGCCGGGGGTGGACTCGGTCCGGGCCGTGTACACGCTGCGCAGGATGGAACCGGCCGAGCGCGGCGCCGGCAGCGGCGAAACCGTTCGCTAAGAAGCTGTTTAGGGTATTTCTTGGCCGCATGAGGACGATGTAGAGCCGCATCCTTGCGTCTCGTCGTACGCGCTGTTCGCCCAATTTCATACAACGCCGAGACGCAAGGATGCGGCTCTACATCGACCAAAGGCTAATTCAAACAGCTTCTAAGCCGGCAGGGCTTTTTTCAAAGCCCTGCATAGACGCATCAACGCCCGCTACCGCACCCGGCCCGGCCCACACCGGGGTGGCCGGCTCCAGCCTGGGCGGGCTGATTTCGGTGTGCGCGGCCCTGAAGTACCCGCGCGTGTTCGGCCGGGTGGGGGTTTCTCGCCGGCGTGCTGGGTGTGCCACGACTCGCTGAAAGCGTTTGCCAGAATGCACCCCGCCGCGCCCACGGCGCGGTTCTATTTCCTGTGCGGACCCCAAGGAGTCGGAATGCTGCCGCTGATGGCCGCCTGGTGCGGCCTGCTCCGCCGCCAGGGCGTGCCGGCCGCCAACCAATCGTTTCACGCGCCGGCCGACGGGGAGCACCGGGAGTAGTTTTGGCGGCGGGAGTTTCCGGCGACGTAGCAATGCCTGTTCGGGGCGGCTAAGCCGGGAATGGCGGCCGGTGAAAAATGACTCAGTCAGGCGGCCAGCAGGTTTGTGAAATCAATAGCAATGGTGAAAAAACGCTGTGAGCTTCGCATAAAAAATGAGTGTTGTGTGCTGGTGTTTCAACAACGGCGCATTATATTTGCGCCGCGTCATTCGAAAAATTTGAAAACGACGAGCAAGAATATGAACCCGCACTGTACTTCCCAGGCTTGGTGGTGGCCGCTCCGAAACATCGGACCTGCCTGCCTGTGCGCCTAGCGAAGTCACCCTCGATTTTGCTGTTGAACACGAAAAGCCCGGCCGTCCCGCCGGGCTTTTTGCATTTTTTTTACCGCGGTGCCCGCACCGCATTGTCTGCTCCCTTTTTTCTTTCGTGCTCCACCAACTCACCACCCGCACCCGCCGCCTGCTGGCCGACACCGTGACGCCGGTCGGCCTTTATCTGCGCCTGCGCGACCAGTACTCGAATTGCCTGCTGCTGGAAAGCGCCGACTACCACGGCCAACAAAACGCCTTCAGCTACCTGGTGTGCGAGCCGCTGGCCACGTTCGAGCTGCGGCGCGGCGGCGAGCTGCGGCAGTCCTTTCCCGGAGCCCCGGCCCGCCGCGAAACCCTGGCCCAGCCGCGGGAGGCGTTGACCAAGCTGCGCGGGTTCGCCGCGGCCTTCGTGCCGGATGCGTCGGCCCCCGGGTTGCCCTTTATCAGCACCGGCTTGTTTGGCTACATCGGCTACGAAGCCGTGCAAAGCTTCGAGGACGTGGCCCTAAACCCGGCCAAGGTGCCGGCCGGCGACGTGCCCCTCATCCGCTACGGCGTGTACCGCTACGTCATTGCGTTCAACCATTTCCGGCAGGAGCTGCACTTGTTTGAGCACGGCGTGGCCGGCGAAAATGCGGAAGGAGAAGATGGCCTGGCGCGCCTCGAAAACCTGGTGCGCAACCCCAGCGTGCCGGTCTTCGGTTTTGCCACCGCGGGGGAGGAGCAGAGCAACCAGACCGACGCCGAGTTTCTGGCGCGCCTCGCCCAGGGCCGGGCCCACTGCCTGCGCGGCGACGTGTTCCAGATTGTGCTCTCGCGCCGGTTTCAGCAGGGTTTTGCCGGCGACGAGTTCAACGTGTACCGGGCGCTGCGCTCCATTAATCCTTCGCCGTATCTGTTTTATTTCGACTACGGCGACTACAAAATTTTCGGCTCCTCGCCCGAAGCGCAGGTGCTGGTGCAGGGCCGCGAGGCCAGCCTGTTCCCCATTGCCGGCACCTACCGCCGCACGGGCGACGACGCCGCCGATGCCGCCGCCGCCCAGCGCCTGGCCGCCGACCCCAAGGAAAACGCCGAGCACGTGATGCTGGTGGACCTGGCCCGCAACGACCTGGCCCGCCACGGCACCCGGGTGCAGGTGCGCACGCTGCGCGAAATTCAGTTCTACTCGCACGTCATCCACCTCGTCAGCCACGTCACGGCCGAGCTCGACGCCGGTGCCGACACCCTGCAGGTGGTGGCCGACACCTTCCCGGCCGGCACGCTCTCGGGCGCGCCCAAGCACCGCGCCATCCAGCTGATTGATGGCCTGGAGCCCACCGCCCGCGGCTACTACGGCGGCTGCCTGGGCCATCTGGGCTTCGACGGCAGCTTCAACCACGCCATCATGATACGCTCGTTTCTGAGCACCGGCAACCAGCTCTACTTCCAGGCCGGTGCGGGCGTGGTGGCGGCCTCCAACGTGCAGTCGGAATTGGAGGAAGTGCACCACAAACTGGGGGCTCTCCGCGCCGCGTTGCGGGCGGCCGAAGCGAATTAGTTGTCAGTTGTTGGTTGTCAGTTGTCAGATTTTATCGGCAATTGATGACCTCAAAATATCCTGACAACTGACAAACAACAACTGACAACTTAAGATGAAAATCCTCGTTCTCGACAACTACGACTCCTTCACTTACAACCTGGTGCACCTGCTGCGCGAGCTCGGCCACGGCCCCCGCCTGACCGTGACGCGCAACGACCAGCTGCCCCTCGCAGCCGTGGATGCCTACGACGCCGTGATGCTCTCGCCCGGCCCCGGCATCCCCGCCGAAGCGGGATTGATGCCCGCCATCATCAAGCGGTACGCGCCCACCAAGCGCATCCTGGGCGTGTGCCTGGGCCACCAGGGCCTGGCCGAAAGCTTCGGCGCGGAGCTTTACAACATCCCCGCCGTGCTGCACGGCGTGGCCCACGAAGCCGAAGTGACCGTGGCCGACGAACGACTCTTTGCCGGCCTGCCGCCGCGGTTTCAGGTGGGGCGCTACCACTCCTGGGCCGTGCGCCCCGAGTCGATGCCGGCCGCGCTGGAAGTAACGGCTCGCGATGCGGACGGCGAAGTCCTGGCCTTCCGCCACCGCGAGTACGACGTGCGGGGCGTGCAGTTTCACCCCGAAAGCATTCTGACCGAGCACGGCGCCAAGATGCTGGAAAATTGGTTGAGCTGAAGCAGTTGACAGTTGTTCGTTGTCAGTTGTTAGGCAGGTGCCAGCAATCGACGTCGCACAGCCTGACAACTGACAACGAACAACTGTCAACTAAATGAAACAGATTCTCACCAAGCTTTTCGACCACCAGCCCCTGACCCACGCGGAGGCCCACGCCGCCATGCGCCAGCTGGGCGAGGGCGGCGCCAACCCGGCCGAAACCGCCGCCTTCCTGGCCGTGTACCGGATGCGGCCCATCACAGTGGCCGAGCTGGCGGGCTTCCGCCAGGCGCTGCTCGACTTGAGCCGCGACCCGAAGCTGGGCACCCACGAGGTGCTCGACATCGTGGGCACCGGCGGCGACGGCAAAAACACCATCAACATCTCGACGCTGGCCTGTTTTGTGGTGGCCGGAGCCGGGACGAAAGTGGCCAAGCACGGCAATTTTGGGGTTTCGTCGGTGTCAGGCGCTTCGAACGTGCTGGCGCATTTCGGGTACGATTTTGAGGCCGGCTCCGACCAATTACGGCGGCAGCTGGACCAGGCCGGCATCTGCTTCTTGCACGCGCCGGCGTTTCATCCGGCCATGCGCCACGCCGGGCCCATCCGGCGCGAGCTGGGCCTGCGCACCTTCTTCAACATCCTCGGCCCGTTGGTGAACCCGGCCCGGCCCGCCGCGCAGTTGCTGGGCGTGTTCAGCCTGGAGTTGCAGCGCCTCTACCACTACCTCATGCAGCCCACCGGCGCCCGCTACGCCGTGGTGCACGCCCTCGACGGCTACGACGAGCTGGCCCTCACCGGTCCGGCCAAGGTGGTGTCGTCCTTCGAAGGCGAGCGCCTGCTGACCGCCGAAACCCTGGGCCTGGCCACCTGCGCCGCCGCCGACCTGGCCGGGGGCAGCACCGCCGCCGCCGCCGAGCTGTTCAAGCACGTGCTGGACGGGCACGGCACCGCGGCCCAGCGCAACGTGGTAACCGCCAACGCCGCCCTGGCCCTGCAGTGCGCCCGCCCGGGCTTGAATTGGGAAACGGCCCTGGCTCATTCCCGCGAGTCATTAGACTCGGGCGCGGCGCGGCGGGCGTTCGAAACCATGCTTGAAATCAATTAAGAATTAACAATTAAGAATTAACTGGCTTTAGTCTTTCATTCCTGCATTCCCGTTTTCACTTCCCACTTCTCACTTCAATCAGCGAAGCGCCATGTCCAGCATTCTTCAAACCATCGTGGCGCACAAGCGGAAAGAAGTGGCCAGTCGCCGCGAGCTTGTGCCCACCAAGCTGCTCGAAACGAGCTTGTATTTCCGGTCGCAGCCGCTGTCGTTGCGCAAGTACCTGTTGCGCGCGGGCGGTAGCGGCCTCATCGCCGAGTTCAAGCGTAAGTCGCCCTCCAAGGGCTGGATTAACCAATACGCGCCGGTGGAGCGCACCACGCTGGGCTACATGCAGGCCGGCGCGGCGGGCCTGTCCATTCTTACCGACACGGAATTTTTTGGTGGCAAGAATGAGGACCTGACGACGGCCCGGAAATTTAATTTCTGTCCCATACTCCGCAAGGATTTCGTGGTGGACGAGTACCAGATTTTGGAAGCCAAAAGCATCGGGGCCGACGCCGTGCTGCTCATCGCCGCCGTCCTGACGCCGGAAGAAGTCAAGGCGCTGGGTCGGCTGGCCCGTTCGCTGGGTCTGGAGGTGCTGCTCGAAGTGCACGACGCCGACGAACTGAGCCGCTCCGCCCTCGCCGACGCCGTGGACCTCATCGGCGTCAACAACCGCAACCTGCACGACTTCAGCCTCAGCCTCGACACTTCGCTGGACCTAGCCGCGGCCATTTCGAATGAATTTGTGAAGGTGTCGGAAAGCGGCATTTCGAACGCCCGGGCCATTGGCCAGCTACGCGAAGCCGGCTACTCTGGCTTCCTGCTCGGCGAGGCATTCATGCGCCACGCCCGGCCCGAGCGGGCCTGCGCCGCCCTGGTGCAGGAAATTGCCGCGCTGCCCCAGCTCGCCGCCGTTGCCTAGATGATGAAATGAAAACGCCCCGTCCCAACCTGCCCGATTTTGCCGTGGCCGCCGGCTTGCCTGGTGCCGTGGCCGCGCCGCCGCCGCCGGCCCCGCCCGCCCGCCTGCTGGTGAAAGTGTGTGGTATGCGCGACGCGGCGGCTTTGGCCGACGTGGCCGCGCTGGGGCCGGACTTGCTGGGTTTCATTTTTGCGCCCGCCTCACCGCGGTTCGTGGGCGACGTGCTGGCGCCGGAGCTGGTGCGGGCTTTGCCGCCCAACATCTGGCGGGTGGGCGTTTTCGTGAACGCAACCACGGAAGACATCCTTGCTACCGCCGAGCGGTTTGGGCTGGGCGCGGTGCAACTGCACGGCCACGAAACCCCCGCGCAGTGCGAGGAATTGAGCGAAGCCGGCTTGCTGGTGCTGAAGGCTTTTTCGGTGGGCCAGGCGGTGGATTTTGC
>NZ_JANNOD010000085.1:0-63212 GCF_031398885.1 Hymenobacter sp. | reverse complement strand
GGGGGGCCGCTGCCGACCTACGGCTGGCCCCCCTCTCCGCGGGAGAGGGGCGGGGGGTGAGGTGAAAGCTGTACACGAACCTGAAAACTGCGCTAATCACGTCAACACGATTTGCTCAGTGGCAATGAGAGGCTCCGCTGTGCTCAGCATGACGGAAGGCGCGAGTGAGGTGCTTTATTCCGCTCCGCATGACGGCCCGGCGCCCCCAGGGTAGCTGCGGCTGCGCTACTGATTCTGCTTTTGCCGGGCCGCCCAGCTGTCCATTTTACGCTCCAATACCGCCAGGGGCATGCTGCCGCCGGCCAGAATTTCGTCGTGGAAGGCGCGCAGGCTGAACTTGGGGCCGAGCTGCTTTTCGTAGCGGGCGCGCAGCTCGCGCAGCTTCAGGGCGCCGGTTTTGTAGGCCAGGGCCTGGCCGGGAATGGCCATGTAGCGCTCAATTTCGGCCGTGGCGCCCTGCTCCGAGATGGGCTCGTTGGCCATCATGTACTGGATGGCCTGCTCGCGGGTCATGTTTTTGGCGTGCATACCCACGTCCACCACCAGGCGGATGGCGCGGTGCATCTCGTCGCCCAGCGCGCCGATTTTCTGGTACGGGTCGGTGTAGAGGCCCAGCTCCGGCCCCAGGCTTTCGCAGTACAGCGCCCAGCCCTCGCTGAAGGCCGGGTAGGAAGCAAAGCGCCGGAACTTGGGCAGCGCCGTGTTTTCCTGCTGAAGCGAGAGCTGGTAGTGGTGGCCGGGAATGGCCTCGTGCGCGAACAGCGACTCCATGCCCGAGGTGGTGTTGAATTTGGTGGCGTCGAGGATGGGCACGTAGAAAATGCCCGGCCGCGTGCCGTCCGGCGTGCCGCGGTTGTACTCGGCCGAGGCCGTGGCGGCGCGGAAGGCTTCGGTTTGCCGAATCTCAAACTGCGACTTGGGCGTGCGCCCGAACAGCTTGGGCAGGTTGGGCGTGATGCGGGCCTGAATGGCGCGGAAGGCGGTGAGCACGTCGTCCGGCGTTTTGTAAGGCATGAACTTGGGCTCCGAGCCCAGGTAGGCGAAGAAGGCCGGCAGGTCGCCCGGGAAGCTGACCTGGGCTTTCACGGCCTCCATCTCGGCCCGGATGCGCTGCACTTCGCTCAGGCCGGTCTGGTAGATGGCCTCGGGCTCGCGGGTGGTGGTGGTCATCATCCGCACGTGGTAGCGGTACATGTCGGCGCCGCCGGGCACGTCGGCCAGGCCGGTGCTGCTGCGGGCGGCGGGCAGGTACTCGGTCTGCAGAAAGTCAGCCAGCTTGCGGTAGGTGGGTACCAATTGGGTGAGAATGGCCTGCTCGTAGGCGGCGGTCAGGCGGGCTTTGTCGGCCTCCGAAAAGCCGGCGGGCAGCCGGGTAATGGGGCCGTAAAACAGGCTCTTGGTGGCGTCCGTCGTGACCTGGGCCGTGAGCTGGGGCACGGTTTTCAGCACCAGCACCCGGGGCAGCACCACGGCGGCTTTCATGCCCAGCCGAAAGTTGGCGATGGCCGAGTCGGCCCACACCGGAAACTGGCCGATGCGTGCCAGCCAGTTGTCGTAGTCCCGCACGGTTTTAAAGGGCTGCGCCCCGGTGCCCGCGCCCAGCTGCCCGAGCGTGTTGGGAAGGCTGTAGAACTGCGCAAACGGCATCAGCCAGGTGTTTTGCTTGAGGCCGTCGAGCCGGGCCTGCAGTTCGTACTGGAAGATGTCGTAGCTCACCTGGTCCTCGGCCGCGAGCTGGGCCCGGTCGGTTTTGGCCAGGCTGGTCAGATACTGCTGGTAAAAACGCTGCTGCTGCTGCCGGAAGGCGCGGGTCTGGTCGTTGGGCAGCTGGTCGTTGTAGCGGTTGTCGCCCTGGCTGGTGGCGCCCAGCGGGAACAGCTTGGCGCGGTCCTCCCAATAGGCGTCGAACAGAGCCGCCAGTGGCGCGGCCGCGGCGGGCGCAGCGGCGGCTTTGGCAACAGCTTTGGTGGGTGGCGCTTGCGCGCCGGCCGAGCCGGCCGGCAGCCACAGGGCCGCAAGCAGGGCGAGGGAGGAGGCTTTCATGGGAATCAGGATTTGGCGGGCAAGCTGCGCCGGGAAGCAGGACGGGTGTTTTTAGGAAGAAAGCCAGCAAAGAAAGAACGTCATGCTGAGCGCAGCCGAAGCATCTCGCGTGTGATAGTAACTCAATCGTTCAACGAAGCGGGCGAGATGCTTCGGCTGCGCTCAGCATGACCGCCTATTCGGATGGGTTCTTACTGCTTGGCGGCCCAGGCGTCCATCTTGGTTTCGAGCACGGCCAAAGGCATGGAGCCGTCTTTGAGCAGCTCGTCGTGGAAGGCGCTGAGCCGGAACTTGCTGCCGAGCTGCTTTTCGTGCTTGGCGCGCAGCTCCCGGATTTTGAGCTGCCCGATTTTGTAGCCCAGGGCCTGGCCGGGGATGGCCATGTAGCGCTCAATGGCCGAGGTGGCTTCGTCGGGGCTGGTGCTCAGGTTGGCCAGCAGGTAGGCAATGGCCTGCTCGCGGGTCATTTGGCGGGAGTGCAAGCCGGTGTCGACCACCAGGCGCACGGCCCGCAGCATCTCGTCGCCCAAAGCGCCCATGCGCTGGTAGGGGTCCTTGAACAGGCCCAGCTCGGGCCCAAGGCTTTCGGAGTACAGCGCCCAGCCTTCCACGTAGGCGTTCTGGCCGCCGAAGCGCCGGAACTTGGGCAGCTGGGTGCTTTCCTGCTGCAAGGAAATCTGGTAGTGGTGGCCCGGAATGGCTTCGTGCAAAAACAAGGACTCCATGCCTGAGGTGACGGTGAACTTGGTGGCGTCGGGGATGGGCACGTAGAAAATGCCCGGCCGGGTGCCGTCCGGCGAGCCCTGGTTGTACTCCGCCGACGCCGACGCCTCGCGGAACTTCTCGGTTTGGCGGATTTCAAACGACGTTTTGGGCGAGCGACCGAACATCTTCTGCAGGTTGGGCAGCATCCGCTGGTGAATGTTCTCGAAGGCGGCCAGCGCTTCGGCCGGCTGCTTGTAGGGCCGGAACTTGGCGTCGGTGTTCAGGTAGGTGAAGAAGGCCGGCAGGTCGCCCTTGAAACCCACTTCGGCCTTGATTTTCTCCATGCTGGCTCGGATGCGGGCCACTTCGGCCAGGCCCGTCTGGTAGATTTCGGCCGGCGTTTTGTCGGTCGTCGTCTCATACTTCACGTCATAGGCGTAGATTTCCGGGCCGCCGGGCACGGCGTCGATGCCGCTCGTGGCCCGGGCCTTGGGCAGGTACTCGGTTTGCAGGAAGGCGGCCAGCTTCCGGTACGAGGGCACCAGTTCGGTCATAATAGCTTTCCTGTAAGCGTCGGTCAGGCGGGTTTTGTCGGCGTCGGAAAAGCCCTGGGGCAGGCGCGCGATGGGGCCGTAGTACAAGCTCTTGGTGGCGTCCGTCACCACGATGTCAGCGGCTGTGATTTGCGGAATCATGCGCTGCACCAGCACCCGGGGCAGCACCACGCCGGTGCGCAGGCCCACCCGGAAGTTGGCAATGGCCGAGTCGGTCCAGGCCGGGAAGCCGCGCACCCGGCCCAGCCAGTTGTCGTAGTCCCGCACGGTCTTGAAGGGCTGGTTGCCCTGACCCGAGCCGTACTGGCCCAGCGCAATGGGCAGGCCGTAGAACTGGTTGGCGGGCATCATCCAGGTGTTGAGCTTGAGGCCGGCCAGCCCGTGGTTCATCTCGTACCGGAAGATGTCGTAGCTGATTTTGTCGTTGTCGTCCAGCTTGGCGCGGTCGAATTGTTCGAGCCGCGTGAGGTAACCCCGGTAAAAGCTGCGCAGCGTGTCGCGGAAGGCGCGGGTCTGGTTGTTGGGTAGCTGGTCGTTGTAGCGGTTGTCGCCGTAGGCCGTGGCGTCGAGCGGAAACAAGCGGGAATTCTGCTCCCAGTAGCTGTCGAACAGCGCGGCCAGGGGCTGTTCTTTGGCGGCGGTGTCCGTCCGGCCGGTCCAGCTCGTGTCGGACTGGTTGCGCCCGTTGCAGGCCGCGGTAAGCGCCGCGGCCACGAGGCCGGCGAGGACAAGTTTTTTCATGAATCGTAAGAAGCTGAAGTAAGCGTAACGGTGGGGTCAAATAACGGTAAAATTCGGGCCCGGCTGCACAGCGGCCCCGAGTGGTCCCGGTCCGCGCCGGCCGGCCCGTGAGCCGCGGGCCGATTCGGCGCGGGCCGGGCCCGGTAAAGGCAGGCAATGCCCGGCCCGTTTGCTTCCCTGCCGCAGGCGCTACTTTCGCAGAAACCTATTCCCCCGTGTCCTTGCCGTATTCCAAGCTTCTCCTGCTGATTCTGCTGCTGGCCGCCCCGTTGCTGGCCCCGGCCCAACGCCGGCCCGCCGCCGCCCCGGCCACCAGCCCCCGCTCCGCCGCTCCAAAAGCCAAGGCCGCGTCAACCAAAATCAAAAGCAAGAACGGCCGGGTTGCCGCGCGCAAAGCCCCAAGCATAAAGCTCCCCGCCGGCAACGCGCCCGCCTTCACCCGGTACCTGCACTCGCGGTGGGTGGACAGCCTGATGCGGGTGCTCACGCCCGACCAGCGGGCCGCGCAGCTGTTCATGGTGGCCGCGTATTCGAACCGCACGCGGGTAGACGAAGACTCGGTATCGGCCCTCATCCAGCAGTACGGCATTGGCGGGCTGATATTCTTTCAGGGCGGGCCGGGCCGGCAGGCGCGCCTGCTCAACCGCTACCAGGGTCAGAGCCGCGTGCCGCTGCTGGTGGCGCTGGACGGCGAATGGGGCGTGGGAATGCGCCTCGACAGCGTGGTGAAATTCCCCTACCAGATGAGCCTGGGCGGCGACACTGACACGGCGTTGCTCTACGACATGGGCCGCGAGGTGGCCCGGCAGTTCCGGCGCCTGGGAATGCACGTCAACTTCGCGCCGGTGGTCGATGTGAACAACAACGCTGCTAACCCGGTCATCGGCTTCCGCAGCTGGGGCGAAAACCCGGCGGCCGTGGCCCGCGACAGCCGCCAGTACATGCGCGGGATGCAGGACGCCGGCATCCTGGCCGTGGCCAAGCACTTCCCCGGCCACGGCGACGTCGACGCCGACTCCCACCTGGCCCTGCCCACGGTGCGCGTCGACCGCCGCCGGCTCGATACGCTGGAGCTGCCGCCCTTCCGCAGCCTGATGGCGGGCGGGCTGGGCGGGGTGATGGTGGCCCACCTCAACGTGCCGGCCCTGGACACTGTGCCGGGCCCCAGCACCTTGTCGCGGCCCATTATCACGGACTTGTTGCGCAAGGAAATGGGGTTCCAAGGTTTGATTTTTACCGATGCCATGAACATGAAGGGCGTCATCAGCATGTTCCCGCCGGGCGAGGCCGACGTGCGCGCCCTCATGGCCGGCAACGACATTTTGGAGTTCAGCAAAAACGTGCCGCTGGCCCTGCAAATGGTGCGCGCCGCCGTGGACAGCGGCCGGATTTCGCAGCCCGAAATCGACGCCCACTGCCGCCGCGTGCTGGCCCTCAAGCAATGGGCCGGCCTGCATCAGTACCGGCCCGTTGACATCCAAAACCTTTACGAAGACCTCAACCCGCCCCACGCCCAGTACCTCAGCCACCGCCTCACCGAGCTGAGTATGACCTTGCTGCGGAACCAACAAAACCTGCTGCCCCTGCAGCGGCTCGATACCCTGCGCCTGGCCACGCTGGTGCTGGGCGGCGCGCCCGGTGCCCCCACCGACTTCCAAAAAGCCGTGGCCGACTACGCGCCCGCCGCCCACTTTCACGCCCCGCCCGCGCCCACGCTCGACGAGCTGACCCAGCTGCGCGAAGCCCTCAAGCCCTACAACACCGTGCTGGTGGCCCTGCAGGGCCTCGGCCGGCTGCCCGCCACTAGCTTCGGCATCACGCCCGAAACCAACCTGCTGCTGCGCGAGCTCGTGGGCCAGAAGCAGACCGTGGTGCTCAGCGTGTTCGGCTCGGCCTACGCCGTGGCCAAGGTGCGCGACCTGGAGCGGGCCGGCGCCGTGGTGCTGGCCTACCAGGAAAGCGCCAACGCCCAAAGCCTGGCCGCCCAGGTCATTTTCGGCGGCAGCGCGGCCACCGGCCAGCTGCCCGTCACGGTGTCGGACCGTTACCCGCGCGGCTTCGGCCTGCGCACGGCCGGCCACCTGCGCCTGCGCTACGCCAGCCCCGAAGACGTGGGCCTCGACGGCCGCCTCGAAGCCCGCGTGGACAGCCTCGTGGGCCGGGCGCTGGCGGCCCAGGCCTTTCCGGGCGCGCAGGTGGTCATCGCCCGGCGCGGCACTGTGGTGCTCCGCAAAAGCTACGGCAACCAGACGTACGCCGGCTTCGCCGGCAATGAAGAATTAGGAATGAAGAATGAGGAATTGAAAGGGAAAAACGTGGCGGAGAAGCAAGCTAGGCGGGATGCGCGCAAGCCGAAAAACTCTTCATTCTTCATTCCTCATTCTTCATTAAGCGCAGAGTCAACAAACGCAGTGTCCACGCCTCGTTTGGTTACCGACGGCGACATCTATGACCTCGCCTCGCTGACCAAGCTGCTGGCGGCCACGCCGGTGCTGCTGCGGCTGCAGGGGCAGGGCAAGTTCAGCCCGGATAGCACGCTGGGCAACTACTTCTCTTTTCTGCGCGGGACTGATAAGGCGGGCTTGAAGATGCGCGACGTGCTGGCCCACCAGGCCCGGCTCAAGGCGTGGATACCGTTTTGGAAGGAGCTGACCAAGAAAAACGGTAAGCTGCGCCGACGCTACTTTCGGGCTGATTCGTCGGCCCGGTTTCCGTTGCCGGCGGCGCGTGGCTTGTGGGCGCGTAAGACCCTGCCGGCCCGCATCTATCAGGAAATCGGGAAGTCGCCGCTGAACGAGAAGCCGGGCTACGTGTATTCGGACCTGTCTTTTTTCCTCTACCCGGAGCTGGTGAAGGCCCGTACCGGCCTGTCGTTCGACGCCTTTCTGCAGCGCGAAGTGTACGGGCCGCTGGGTGCCACTACCCTGGGCTTCCGGCCCACCAACCGCTTCCCGCGGGCCCGCCTCGCGCCCACCGAAGTAGACTCGGCCTTCCGCCGGCAGCTGCTGCACGGCACGGTGCACGACGAGGGCGCCGCGCTGCTCGGCGGCCTCTCGGGCCACGCCGGCCTGTTCGGCAACGCCAACGACGTGGCCAAGCTCGTGCAGACCTACGCCTGGGGCGGGCGCTACGGTGGGCAGCAAATTTTCAACAAAGAAATTCTAGCCGATTGGACCCGCTGCCAGTTCTGCCCCGACAACCGCCGGGCCCTGGCCTTTGACCGGCCCGCCGCCAACCCCGCGGTGAACTCGGCCAAAAGCGCCTCGCCCAGCAGCTACGGCCATACCGGCTTCACGGGCACGTATTTCTGGGTCGACCCCGCGCAGGAGCTGGTGGTGGTGCTGCTCACCAACCGCGTGCACCCGACGCGGCGCAACAACAAGCTGACGGAGCTGAGCGTGCGTTCGGCATTGCTTCAGGTGGCCATTGAGGCGGTGCGGAAGTAGCAATAGGACGTGCCCTTGGTCTGAGAAAGAGCGTAATGTTAATATTTTATTTATTCGTAAATGACTAAGCCGCGAGTCAACTGACTTTTAGTATCTTGGCGGGAAAACGTGAGCTTTGGCATATTGCTTTACTCATACTGAATTTTCATTCCGCCTATGAAAATCGGCTTTCTGCTATTGCTGGCCACGCTGCTGAGCGGCCCGGCGGCTCCGGCCGCGACCTACTATTTCGCCGCCAACGGCAACGACGCCCACTCTTCCGCGCAGGCCCAAAACCCGGCCACGCCCTGGCAAACCCTGGCCAAGCTCAATGCCGTGATGGGCCAGCTCCAGGCCGGCGACCAGGTGCTGTTTCGGCGCGGCGACACTTTTCGCGGGGTGCTCACCATCACGCGGTCGGGCAGCGCCGCCGCGCCGCTCACCTTCGCGGCCTACGGGCCGGCCGGCGACCCGGCCCCGGTGCTGAGCGGGAGTGCCCCGCTCAGCGGGTGGGTGGGAGCGGGGGCCAACCTCTGGGAAGCCCCTTGCCCAAGCTGCGGCCCGGCCGTGACGGGGGTGTACGGGCCCGGCGGCCGGGCCCTGCCGCTGGGCCGCTACCCCAACGCCAGCGCCCCGGGCAAGGGCTACCTCGTCATTAACTCGCACGTGGGCAGCAGCCGGCTCACCAGCGCCGGGCTCGGGGGCAGTTGGGCGGGAGCCACGGCCGTCGTGCGCTCCGAGCGCTGGATTCTCGACCGCCTGCCCGTGACCAGCCAAAGCGGCGCTACGCTCATGCTGGGCCCGCCCGAGAACAACTCGGGCTACGGCCTGAAGGATGGGTGGGGGTTTTTTCTGCAAAGCCACCCCGCCACCCTCGACCAAGCCGGCGAGTGGTACTACGACGCGACTGCCCGGAAAATACGTCTTTTCGCACCGGCCCGGCCCGCCGACGGGGCCATCGAGGCCACCACGGCGGCCCCGGCCGGGCTGGTCATTCGCGGCCAGCAGTACGTCACGCTCGAAAACCTGACCCTGGCCCACGCCCTGCGCTTCGGGCTGGACGCCGAAAGCGCTTCCCACCTCACGGTGCGCGGCGTGACCGTGCGGGGAGCCGGCGAAAACGGCGTGCGCCTCAACGGCGTGGCCTCGGCGGTGCTGTTCGAAAACAACCTGATTAAGGACGCCAACAACAACGGCATCAGCGTGAGCGGCTGCTCTGACTGCACGTTTCGGGGCAATACCCTGCGGAACACGGGCCTGGTGGCCGGCCGGGGCCTGGGCGGCGACACCCAGTATTTCACCTTTAATGTGATGGGCAGCAACAACCTGCTGCTCCAGGGCAACACCCTGGACAGCTGCGGCTACGTGGGCCTGTCGTACTACGCCAGCAACAACGTCACCATCGAGCACAACGTCGTTTCCAATTTTGACCTGACCAAGGACGATGGCGGGGGCATCTACACCTGGAACGGCACCTCCCCGCCAGCGAACAATCTCAACGCCCGCATCATCAATAACGTGGTGATTAATGCGGTGGGGGCCCCCGAGGGGACCGACGACCCGACGTACGTGCCGGGCCACGGCATTTACCTCGACGACTGCTCCCAGAACGTGGAAGTGGCGGGCAACACCGTAGCCTACTGCCGCAGTAGCGGCATTTTCCTGCACGGGACCAACCGCGTCGCTGTGCGCGGCAACACGTGTTTTGGCAACCAGCAGCAGCTGCTGCTGGCCCCCAGCAGCAACCGGTGCCTGTTCAGCAACCTCGACATTCGCGACAACGTGCTGGCCACCAGCAGTGCCGCCGACGGGGTAGCGCGCTACGAAACGTCGGCCAACGACTTGGCCACCCTGGGAGCCTTTGCCAACAACCACTACGTCCGGCCCTTCAACGACCTGCTGAAAATCGGCACCCAGTACCGCACCGCGCCGAGCGGGCCCAGCACCGGCGCGTTCGTCAACACCCGCTACAACCTCGTCGACTGGCAGGCGGCCTTCGGGCACGACGCCGGCTCGCGCGACAGCCCGGTGCGGTTCCGCGCGTTCCGGGTCGACGCCCGGGCGGGCAATGGCCTCGTCGCCAACAGCCAGCTCACGGCTGGCATCGGGGGCTGGAACTTCTACTCCGCGGCCGGCAACGGGCGCATCAGCTGGGACAACGCCAACCGCCTGGGCGGCGGGGGCAGCCTGCGCCTGAGCTTTGCCGGCGCCTCGGGCCAGGCCGGCCAGTTCATGACCACGGAAACCCGCATGGGCCCCATTCAGCAGGCCAAGCGCTACGCCGTGCGCTTCCGGGCCGCCTGCGCCACGGGCAGCAAGGTGGTGGAAGTCTACCTCAAGCGCGGGGCTGCCAACTACGCCGACCTCGCGCCCCGCACCACCGTGCTGCTCACGCCCATCCCTACCGACTTCGAAGTGGCTTTCGTGCCCACCGCCGACGACCCCACCGCCAACCTGGCCTTCACCGTGGGCGAAGATGCCAATCAGGAGTGGCTCGACAACGTGGACCTGCGCGAAGCCACCCTCACCGCCGCCTCGGTCGCCGATTCGGTGCGCTTCGAGTACAATGCCACGGCCAGCCCGCGCACCATTGCTCTGCCCCCTGGCGCGCGCTACCTCGACGCCCGCAACGCCGCCTTCAGCGGCAGCCTCACGCTGGCGCCGTACTCGTCGGCGGTGCTGCTGCGCGTCAACGGGGCGGGTACGGTGCTGGCCGCCCGGCCGGCGGGACTTCGGGCCGCGGCCGGGCCCCGGCTCTGGCCCAACCCCACGGCGGGGCCGGCCACGCTCGACCTGCGGGATTTGCCGGCGGGTGCCTGCCGCATCGCCGTGCTCGACGCCCTGGGCCGGGTGGTGCGCCGCCTGGTGCTGCCGGCCGGCCGCACGCATCCGCTGGACTTGGCGGGCTTGCCGCCCGGCGTGTTTCTGGTGCGCATCGAGGGGGCGGCCGGGCCGCTGGTGCAGCGCCTGGTGCGGGAGTGAAACATTTACGCCGGGTTGCGCCGGGTTTGGTTACGCTGGTCGGGTTGACGAGCATACGGTTTCTTTTGAGGCTTGGCGGCTGAGCATTGAGTAGACACTATATTAGCCGGCATGAAACACCTGCTATTGCTCTGCTTGCTACTACTCACCATCCCGTCTCGGGCCCAATTTGCCAATGCCCTTGACGCCAAAAACGGATTTCGGGACGCCGTTTTTGGGGCGTCTGTTGAAACACTACCGGGGGCAACGCCCCTGGGGCAAGGGGAGGGAGACACGCAGTGCTATTCCCGCGCAACCGACGAATTGAAAATCGGAGACGCCCAACTGTCCGACATATCTTACTGTTATTACAAAGGCCGGCTCTATTCCGTCACGCTTGCTACTGCGGGCGCCGCCAACAGCCGGGCCTTGCGCGACGCCTTGGAAGCCGCTTATGGCCGCACGGGGCAGTCGGACCGGTACACCCTTGCCCGGGATTGGTCGGGGCGCGTGGTGGGGCTTTCATATGCCGAAAATCCCATAAGCCGCGACGCCACGGCGACCATGTACAGCAAGGCGCTTTCTAAGCAGAAGGCGGCCGATGCGAAGGCCAACGCCAAGCGGGCCAAGGCCGACCTTTAAGCAACCGCTCAAGGTCCCCACGACCTTGGGGCCAGGGTTACTGGAATGAGTTTACGAGCAGGCAATAGCTTACGAATCGGAGCAGGTAAGTCTATCGGCGAGGCGGCCGGTGGTGCGGCCATTCGTGCATGGTGGGCAGCGCGCTGCGGCAGGCGGACCAAGTCAGTTCGGCGGTTATATTATGCCAAAGGTCATGGCGTGGTCGGTTTCGTAGAAGGAAGCACGCTGTGGTACCGGTTGCCCTGACAGCTCTTAACCATGTCAGCTTACTTTCCCGGCCAGCGCAGGCGAAAGGCGCAGCATTTTGATGGTACGCGGGGCCTCCGCCACTTCCAGCCCCAGCTTAGCCAGGGCCGCGTAAATGGTCGGCTTGAGTTTTCTATGCTGGATGGTGAGGGCCACGTCGTAGCGCTCCATTGGGCAGCGGCACGTGCTGGCCGCGCTGGGCCCGTCTTTTTGCGGACCCGGCGCGGTAACAAGTTTCAAATCCGAATTATTGGCTAGCTTGGCCTCCGGCATTTCCCATCCCACCCAACCCCGCCGCCGAACCCATGCAAGGACTCATGATGGCCGACCAGCTGCGCGTAGCTGGCGTGCTCGAACACGCCGCCAAGTGGCACACCGACACCGAAATAGTGTCCCGCTTACCGGAGGGCGGCATTCACCGCTACACCTACGCCGCCGCGCACGGCCGCAGCCAGCAGCTGGCCAATGCCCTGCTCAGGCTGGGCATGGAGGACGGCGACCGGGTGGGCACCCTGGCCTGGAACACCCACCGCCACTTCGAGCTGTACTACGGCGTGGCCGGCATCGGGGCGGTGTGCCACACCATCAACCCGCGCCTGTTCCCGGAGCAGCTCGTCTACATCATCAACCACGCCGAGGACCGGCTGCTGTTCTTTGACATCACCTTCCTGCCCCTAGTGGAGCGGCTGGCCCCCGTGTGCCCCAAAGTAGAAAAATGGGTGCTCATGGCCCCCGCCGCGCACCTGCCGGCCGCGTCGGTCATGCCCGGCCTGTGCAGCTACGAGGACCTGCTGGCCGCCGAAACGGCGGACTACGCCTGGCCCATGCTCAACGAGAACACGGCCTGCTCGCTCTGCTACACCTCCGGCACCACCGACCAGCCCAAGGGCGTGCTCTACTCGCACCGCTCCACGGTGCTGCACGCGCTGGGCATCTCGCTGCCCGACGCCCTGAGCTGCTCGGCCCGCGACGTGATTATGCCCGTGGTGCCCATGTTCCACGTCAACGCCTGGGGCCTGCCCTACGCCGCGCCGCTCAACGGGGCCAAGCTGGTGCTGCCCGGCGCGGGCATGGACGCCGCCAGCCTCTACGAGCTGTTCGAGACCGAGGGCGTCACGTTCTCGGCCGGGGTGCCCACCATCTGGCTGGGGCTCCTGCAGTTCATGCGCGAGGGCCAGCGGAAATTCGCCACCCTGGAGCGCACGGTGGTGGGCGGTTCCTCCTGCCCGCCGGCCCTGATGAAAGCGTTTGAGGAAGAGCTGGGCGTGACCATCCTGCACGCCTGGGGCATGACCGAAACCAGCCCGCTGGGTACCACCAGCAGCCTCAAGGCCCGGCACGCCGCCCTCGACCCCGCCGAGAGCCTGGCTGTGCGGGCCAAGCAGGGCCGGGCGGTGTTCGGCGTGGACATGAAGATTGTGGGCGACGACGGCCAGGAGCTGCCGCACGACGGCGTGGCTTTCGGCGACCTGCTGGTGCGCGGCCCCTGGGTGGTGCGCGACTACTTTGGCAGTGGCGCACCTGGCGAGCTGACGGCCGACGGCTGGTTCCGCACCGGCGACGTGGCCACCATCGACGCCGACGGCTTCATGCAAATCACCGACCGCTCGAAGGACGTCATCAAGTCCGGCGGCGAATGGATTTCCAGCATCGACCTCGAGAACCTGGCCGTGGGCCACCCCGCCGTGGCCGAGGCCGCCGTCATCGGCGTGCCCAGTGCCAAGTGGAGCGAGCGGCCTCTGCTGGTGGTGGTGCGCCGCCCGGGCATGGAGGTGTCAGGCCAGGAGCTGCTGGCGTTTTTCAAAGGCAAGGTGGCCAAGTTCTGCGAGCCCGACGCCGTGGAATTCGTGGAGCAACTGCCCCACACGGCCACCGGTAAGCTGCTCAAAACGCAAATTCGCAAGGACTTCGCCGGGTATTCAGTGGCCTGAGCAAGGACTTGGCCCTAGCCCGGTTGGGGACGGGGGAGCGGGCGAACAGCAGGGCTTGGTCCGGGCCGTATCTTTGGGGGCCCGGCATTCAACTGCTGCCCGGCCGCCGGCTCCATGCGCTACCTCGACCCCAAGAACGACCTGACATTCAAGAAAGTATTTGGCCAGCATCCGCACCTGCTGCGCAGCTTTCTGAACGCCTTGCTGCCGCTGGAAGAGGGCCAGGTTATCGAGTCGCTGGAATACCTGCCGGCCGAATTGGTGCCGGTGGTGCCCCTCTTCAAACACAGCATCGTGGACGTGCGCTGTCAGGACAACACGGGCCGGCAGTTCATCGTGGAGATGCAGATGTTGTGGACCGACTCGTTCAGGTCGCGGGTGCTTTTCAACGCCTCGAAGGCCTACGTGAACCAACTGGGGCGGGGCCGACAGTACGAAGGGCTGCAGCCAGTGTACGCGCTGAGCCTGGTTGACCAGGTGTTCGAGCCGGACTCAGCCGAATACTACCACCATTACCGCTTCGTGCACACCACCGAGCCCGAGCGGCGGCTCGAAGGCCTGGAGCTGATTTTCGTGGAGCTGCCCAAGTTTCGGGTCGGTACGCTGCTCGGCAAGCGAATGCAGGTGCTCTGGCTGCGCTACCTCACCGAAATCAAGGACCAGACCGAGCTAATTCCGGCCGAGCTGCTGGCCGAGCCGGCGCTGGAAGAAGCGGTGGAGTACCTGCGCGAATCGGCCTTTAGCCGCGACGAGCTGGCCGGCTATGACCGCTACTGGGACTCCATCAGCTCCGAGCGGACCCTCCTAGCCGCGGCCCTCCGCGAGGGCCGGGCGGAAGGCCGGGCGGAAGGAAAAGCCGAGGGAAAAGCGGAAGGAAAAGCGGAGGGCAAGGCGGAGGGCAAGGCGGAGGGCAAGCGCGAAAGTGCTTTAGAACAGGCCCGCCGGATGAAAGAGCGAGGGTTCGATACGGCTACGATTCAAGAACTAACCGGCCTTGACGAAGCTGATATTTCCGCCCTCTGAATCACCGCTGCGGTGACTTTTTCAGGTAGCGGCTGACCAGTACCCCTTCCTTCATGGGCTGGGGTGCAAACGGCGGACCTCACTTCCCCAGCTCCTCGGCTCGGTCGCGTGCGGCGCCCGCGCCGGCCATGAGGCCTTCACGCACCGCGCCCGCGCCGAAGGCGCGCATGGCGGCTTCGGTGGTGCCGCCCTTGGAGGCCACCCGGGCAATCCATTCCGCGCAGCTCAGGCCCGATTGGGCGTACAGCTCCACGGCACCGCGGAAGGTCTGGCTCACCAGTAGCTCGGCCTCGGCGCCGCTGAAGCCCATCTGGCCGGCGGCCGCCATCAGGGCGTCCATGCAGTAGTACACGTAGGCCGGGCCGCTGCCGGAGATGGCCGTGGCGGCGTCGATGGCCGTTTCTTCCTCCACGTATACGGTTTTGCCGGTGGTACTGAGCAGGTTTTGCACCTGCACCAGCTCGGCGCGGGTCACGGCGTCGGTGCTGGTGAAGGCCGTCATGCCCATGCCGATTTGGGCGGGCAGGTTGGGCATGGCCCGGATGACTTTGGGCGTGCCCAACGCTTCGTGCAAGGTGGCGATGCGCACCCCGGCCATGATGCTGAGCACCACCTGCGTCGGCTGCACCAGTCCGCGCAGCTGTCCGAACAAAGCCGGCGAATCCTGGGGCTTCACGGCCAGGATGAGCAGGTCGGCGCCGGGCACGCACTCGGCCGGGTGGCCCCACACCGTGCCGAGTTCGTGCGCCGCCAGGGCCGGCACCCGCGCGGGGGAGCGGGCCAGCAGCCGCAGGTCGAGCCGCGAGGTGATGTGGGCGCGCACGAAGCTGCGGGCGTAGGTCAGGCCCATGTTGCCGCCGCCGATGATGAGGATTTTCATAAAGTGTAGAATGCTGACCGAGTGGCAAAGAACGACACGCGCCGCGCCGCGAAGTTCGGTGTTGCCCAACCTCTCAGCCGGAGTAGTCAATCAATCGGTTGTCAGACTGACACGCGAGGGGTTGTGCGAGAAGAGGTAGAGAAGCAACGTCTTGCGGCTCGTCGTTGAACGACTCGCGGCAGAACCAGCCCCCGGGTTCGTTCCAAAAAGAGACGCAAGTATGCGTCTCTACTTATCACACTTTCAGCACAATGCCCTTGTTGCGCATCCAGGTCAGAATTCCCAGCCAAATCAGCACCAACACCACGGCCCCGACCAGGGAGGCCGTGCGCGGGTCGGCGAAGTAGGGCGCGATGCCCCATTCGTAGAGCCATTCTTTCAGCCCCACGGGCTTGCCGGCCGGCCCTGGCAGCTTGAACAAGCCAAAGGTGCGCGAGAGCAGCGCCGAGAGGCAGAATACCAGGATGGCGTTGACGCCGTAGGCTAGGGCCGGGCCGGTCCAGGCGCGGTGGCCCTGCACGTCGGACACCCAGTACAGCGCGGCTAGCCCGGCCATGGCCAGCCCGCCGGTGTAGAGTACGTAGGAGCTGGTCCACAAAGCCTTGTTGATGGGGAACCACCCCGACCAGACGAGGCCCAGCACGGCAACCGCGCCCGCCGCCACGAACAGCCAGGCCACTTTGGCGGCGGGCTCGGGGCTGGGGCGCCGCAGCCACTGCGCGGTGAGGCCACCCAGCAGGCCGGTGCCCAGCGCGGGCAGCGTGCCGAGCAAGCCTTCGGGGTCCCAGGTTTTGCTCTGCTTCCAGAGGTGGGCCTCGCCGAACACCAGACGGTCGAGCCAGGCGCCGAGGTTGGTGGCGGGCGCCAGGTTGGCCGGGCCGAAGCCGGGCACGGGCACCGCCTGCAGCAGCACCGCGTAGCCCACCAGCAGCCCGGCCAGCAGCCCCACCTGAGTGCGCCAGCCCGTCTTCAGAAAAAGAAAGCTGCACCCCAGAAATACCAGCGCAATGCGTTGCAGCACGCCCATCACGCGGACTGCCGAAAAGTCGAATTTCGGGTACAGCGACAGCAGCAGGCCCAGGCCGAACAGCACCGCGGCCCGGCGCAGCACCCGCCAGAGCACCGCGCCCTGGGGGCCGCCGCGCTGCTTAACCCCGTCCAGGGCGTACACCAGGCTCACGCCCACGATGAACAAAAAGAACGGAAAAATCAGGTCGGTGGGCGTGCAGCCGTGCCAGGCGGCGTGCTCCAGCGGCGGGTAGATGTGGCCCCAGTCGCCGGGGTTGTTCACCAGTATCATGGCCGCCACGGTCAGGCCACGGAACACGTCGAGGCTCACGAGCCGGCCGGGCGGCGAGGCTTCGGCAAGGAAGGGCGCGCCGGTGGTTTCCGAAGCAGCCCGGGGGATGGTTTGCATGGCGGGGGGTTGCGTGAACAAGGAGGGCTTGGCTACTTGGGTGCCGGCCGGGTCGCGGACCACCAGGTACTTGCTCCGCGGAAGCCGGGCCCACGAAGCGGGCGAATCCGCGGCCCGCCGCGCGACGTTTGGCAGTGGGTGTTGGTGGTATGTATGAATAACTACAACAGCTCGCCGGTTGCGATGCTGGTCGGCGGGCTCCCCCCTCCGCGGAAGCGGAGCCCGCCCCGCAAGGGTCTCGTGGGGTGCCCGGGGCCGCGCCGCGCACCCGGACCGGTGAACGGCGCCAAGTGGGCAAAAACTCGAAAAGTCTTCCGGCATTCGGTTGTCGAAAGTACCTTCGCGGTTTCGCCGGCAATGCCCAACAAAGCGCTGATGAGGCACCGGCCGGCTTACCTCGACCATCGAACGAGCTACGGAACAGCCCTCCAATCATCAGCGCAAACTTTTTGGCGAAATTTGCATTTTAAGAGTCAAAATAAAAATCTATTCTCCACATGCACGAGACCCAAAGTACCCCGGAAAACTCCATTCTCTACGACCTGAACGAGCCCGCCGCCAAGTGCCCGTTCAGCAGCGGCGCGCTGAAGCAGAGCGCCGGCGGTGGCCGCACCAACCGCGAGTGGTGGCCCAACGAGCTCAAGCTGAACATTCTGCGCCAGCACGCGGCCTTTTCCAACCCCTTGGGAGGAGGCTTCAACTACGCCGAAGAGTTTAAGAAGCTCGACCTGGCCGCCGTGAAGCAGGACCTGTTCGAGCTGATGACGACCTCGCAGGACTGGTGGCCGGCCGACTACGGCCACTACGGCCCGTTCTTCATCCGCCTGGCCTGGCACAGCGCCGGCACCTACCGCATCGGCGACGGCCGCGGGGGCTCGGGCTCGGGCGCCCAGCGCTTCGCGCCGCTCAACAGCTGGCCCGACAACGCCAACCTCGACAAGGCCCGCCTGCTGCTGTGGCCCATCAAGCAGAAGTATGGCCAGAAAATCTCCTGGGCCGACCTGATGGTGCTCGCCGGCAACTGCGCCCTGGAGTCGATGAACTTCAAAACCTTCGGCTTCGCCGGCGGCCGCGAGGACGTGTGGGAGCCCGAGCAGGACATCTACTGGGGCCCCGAAACCGAGTGGCTGGCCGACAAGCGCTACACCGACGACCGCCAGCTCGATAACCCGCTCGGCGCCGTGCAGATGGGCCTCGTCTACGTGAACCCCGAGGGCCCGAACAGCAAGCCCGACCCGGCGGCGTCGGCCCACGACATCCGCGAAACCTTCGGCCGCATGGCCATGAACGACGAGGAGACCGTGGCCCTGATTGCCGGCGGCCACACCTTCGGCAAAACCCACGGCGCGGCCGACCCCAGCCAGTACGTGGGCTCGGAGCCCGCCGGGGCCAGCCTGGAGGAAATGGGCACCGGCTGGCGCAACAGCTTCGGCCAGGGCCACGGCGCCGACACCATCACCAGCGGCCTGGAAGGCGCCTGGACCCGCACGCCCGCCCTGTGGAGCAACGACTACTTTGACCACCTCTTTGGTTTTGAGTGGGAGCTGACCCAGAGCCCCGCCGGCGCCCACCAGTGGCGTCCGGTGAACGGCGGCGGCGCCGGCACCATCCCCGACGCCCACGACCCGGCCCGGAAGCACGCCCCCTTCATGCTCACCACCGACATTGCCCTGCGCGTGGACCCGGCCTACGAGGTGATTTCGCGCCGCTTCCACGAGCACCCCGACCAGTTTGCCGACGCCTTCGCCCGCGCCTGGTTCAAGCTCACGCACCGCGACATGGGCCCCAAGGAGCGGTACCTGGGCCCGGAAGTGCCCACCGAGGAGCTGCTCTGGCAGGACCCCATTCCGGCCCTGACCCACGCCCTGGTGGACGACCAGGACGTGGCGGCCCTGAAAGAAAAGATTGCGGCCTCCGGCCTGTCGGTGACCCAGCTCGTGACTACGGCCTGGGCGTCGGCCTCCACCTACCGCGACTCCGACAAGCGCGGCGGCACCAACGGCGGGCGCCTGCGCCTGGCCCCGCAGCGCCACTGGGAAGTCAACAACCCGGCCGAGCTGGCGCCCGTGCTGCAGGTGCTGGAAGGCATTCAGCGCGAGTTTAACGGCGCCCAGGCCGGCGGCAAGCAGATTTCCATGGCCGACCTGATGGTGCTGGCCGGCGGCGTGGGCGTGGAGCAGGCGGCGCAGCACGGCGGGCAGCCGGTGACGGTGCCCTTCACCCCGGGCCGCACCGACGCCTCGCAGGCGCAAACCGACGTGATGTCGTTCGCGGCCCTGGAGCCGGCGGCCGACGGCTTCCGCAACTACCTCAAGCCCCACCACCAGGCCGCGGCCGAGGAAATGCTGATTGACAAAGCGCAACTGCTGACCCTGACCGCGCCCGAGCTGACGGTGCTCTTCGGCGGCCTGCGGGCCATTAACATCAACTACAATCAGTCGCAATACGGCGTGTTCACCGCCCGCCCCGGCGCGCTGACCAACGACTACTTCGTGAACCTGCTCGACATGGGCACCACCTGGCGGGCCACGTCGGACACGCAAGCCACCTTCCAGGGCCGCGACCGCAAGACCGGCGCCGTGCGGTGGACTGGCACCCGCGTGGACCTGATTTTCGGCTCGAATTCCGAGCTGCGGGCCCTGGCCGAAGTGTACGGCTGCACCGATGCCCAGGAAAAGTTCGTGACCGACTTCGTGGCCGTGTGGACCAAGATGATGAACCTCGGCCGCTTCGACCTGGCGTAGTATCATCGCAATTTGGCGGCCCTGTTAATAGCTACCGTGTTGCGCAATAAAAAGGTGGCCTTGCAAAAGGCCACCTTTTTATTGCGTGCAGATTCTTAAAGAAGCCACCAGATGCAGTGGTATGGTACATGATTTTAATCAATACTCCGAAGCTTCAGCTCCTTATCTATCTCTCGGATATTGAAGACATTTAACATTACTATCGGTGATAGCGCAAGGGGCACGGCAATCAAGAGGTAGCCGCTTTTTTTGTTGTACAGGTTTAGGAGAAACAGCGCTGCAATTGCACCCGCGAGTATCCCGGTGAGAAATATTGACGCTTTCCGGGTTTTGAGCAACTGTTCGGTGCTTTGCTCTGAGTATTTAGTCTTGCTCATCTTGACGTTCCGCTATTTGCTGATTTGGCGGCCTTGTAAGTAACGAAAAATTTGTGTGAGGCGCTGTTCAACAACGCAATCTGTGGGGTTACGTCGCGGGTTGCGTTGGGTCACTCCGCGAGAATAACGCCCAAAAATCAAAACTCCCAGCGCACAAACGCCTCAATCCCCTCGTACTCGGGTAGGCCCAGCTGGTCGTAGAGCTTGGCGGTGGTGCGGTTGCGGGCCTCACTGCGCTGCCAGAACTCGCGCTGGTCGGCGCCCGGGAACAGGGGCCGGTCCTTCTGGCTCTGGTGCTTGAAGATGGCGCGGCGCTTGCGCGTGAGCTCCTGGGGCGAAAGCGGCACGGCCATCTCAATCTGGTCCACGTCCCACTCCTGCCAGGCGCCGCGGTAGAGCCACACCCAGCAGTCGTCGAGCCACGCCGTGCCGGAGGCCTTGAGCTGCCGGATGGCCTGGAAGATGGCGGCCAGGCACATGCGGTGGGTGCCGTGCGGGTCGCTCAGGTCGCCGGCGGCGTAAATCTGCTGGGGCTGGATGCGGTTGAGCAGCTCCATGGTGAGGCGCAGGTCCTCGTCGCCGAGCGGCTTTTTGCGCACCCGGCCGGTTTCGTAGAAGGGCAGGTCCTGGAAGTGGGCGCGGGTGGCGGGGTCGAGGCCGGCGTAGCGCAGGGCGGCCCGGGCCTCGCCCCGGCGGATGACGCCCTTGAGCTGCTGCACCTCGGGCGAGTCGACCTGGCCCGGCGACTTGCCGCGCAGGAAGTCGGCCACGCGCTGGTAGAACTGCTCCCCGGCCGGGTCGTTCTGCTGAAACAGCTGGTCGTACTCGGCCGCAAAATCGGCGAAGCGCAGGGCCTCGTCGTCGAACACCGCGATGTTGCCCGAGGTCTGGTAGGCCACGTGCACCTCGTGGCCCTGGTCGACGAGCCGCAACAGCGTGCCGCCCATCGATATCACGTCGTCGTCGGGGTGCGGCGAGAAGATGAGCACCCGCTTGGGGAAGGGCGCGGCGCGCTCGGGGCGGTGGGCGTCGTCGGCGTGAGGCTTGCCGCCGGGCCAGCCCGTGATGGTGTGCTGCAGCTCGTTGAACACCCGGATGTTGATGTCGTAGGCCGGGCCCGACTGCGCCAGCAGCTCCGAGAGGCCGTTCTCGTTGTATTCTTCCTCGGTGAGCTTGAGGATGGGCTGGCCCACGGTGCGGGCCAGCCATGTCACGGCCTTGCGCACCAGGGCCGGGTCGTGCCAGTTGCAGGGCCGGCCCGCCAGCCAGGGCGTTTTGCGGGGCGTGAGCTCGGCGCCAGCGGCCTCGTCCAGCACCACCTGCACCGAGGCGTGGCGCTGCAGGTAGGTGGCCGGCACGGTGTCGGTCACCTCGCCCTCCACCATGCGCTTCACCACGGCGGCCTTGCCTTCGCCCCAGGCCAGCAGCACGATGTGCCGGGCTTCGAGGATGGTGCCCACGCCCATGGTCAGGGCTCGGCGCGGCACGTTTTCCTCGCCGTAAAAATCGGAGGCCGCGTCGGTGCGCGTCACGTGGTCGAGGGTGATGAGGCGGGTGCGCGAGGCCGGCCCAGAGCCGGGCTCGTTGAAGCCGATGTGGCCGGTGCGCCCAATGCCGAGCAGCTGCAAGTCGATGCCGCCGGCCGCCTGAATCTGCGCTTCGTAGCGGCGGCAGTAGTCGGCTACGTCGGCCGCGGCCACGGTGCCGTCGGGGATGTGCACGTTCTCGGGCCGGATGTCGACGTGGTCGAACAGGTACTCGCGCATGAAGCGCACGTAGCTCTGCAGCGAGCCGGGCGCCATCGGGAAATACTCGTCGAGGTTGAAGCTGACCACGTTCTGAAAGCTCAGCCCTTCCTCGCGGTGCAGGCGCACCAGCTCCTCGTACACGCGGGTGGGCGAGGAGCCCGTGGCCAGGCCCAGCACGCAGGGCCGGCCCTCGGCCGCCTTGGCCCGGATGAGGTCGGCTATTTGCTGAGCCACGGCGGCGGAGGCCGTTTCCGAGTCAGGGTACACGGTGGTGGACAGGGGCGGGACGGAAGTTTTGGGGGCGTTCATCGGGTGGGGAAATCAAGGGATGGAACCCAAAACAAGCAGTGCCTTGGAGTAGCTCACGCGGGGCAGAGACGCATGTTTGCGTCCCGTCGTCCGCGCCGTGCTGTTGATTGTCGTTCAATGACAAGACGCAAATATGCGTCTCTACGCCTAACTAAAAAAGGGGCAGCGCCGCCTTCCGTAGCAACGCTGCCCCCGCTGGGCTAGTTGGCCGGGTCGGCCGGGGTGGCCGGGTTATTTTCGCGCTCGACCCGCGGGTAGGGGTAAAAATTGCGGTTGCGCTCGGCGCCGGTCATGCCCGGTCCCGGCCGGCCGAAGCGGCGGCTATCCTCCAGCCGAAAGCCCTGGTAGGCCAGCTCGACGTAGCGGTTGCGCAGGATATCGAGCAGGATGGCATCGGCCGTCTGCGGTCCTGCATAAGGAGGGAGGCTGGCGGCAATGCCGTAGATGTCCCCGAGCTGTGGCGCCACCGGCAATGTCGACTTCGTCCGCACCCGGTTCAGCTCCGTCACGGCGCTGGGCAGGTCGTTTTTGCGGGCGTAGGCCTCGGCCCGAATCAGCAGCATTTCGCCCGGCACGTACACCGGAATGGCCGCATTGTTGGCCGTGTAAAAGCCCGAGCCCAGGTTGGGCTGGGCAGCCGGCGGGGCGGGCGGCGGGCCGGTGCGGATGTAGAAGGGAATGCGCCGGTCGCCGGCCTCCGGGGCCAGGGCGCCGGTCAGGCCCAGGGCAGCGGTGGTGGGCTCGAACACGTTGCGGTTGCCGAAGGACGTTTCAAACAGCGGGTTGCGGGTGTTGTCGTCGAAGTTGAACACCGACCGTCGGGTCAGGTCCACGCGGCCCGCCGCGGCCAGGGCCTTGTCGTAGTCGCCGGCCATGAGGCTGTAGCGGGCAATGAGGGCCTGCAGGGTGTTGGCCAGGTCGAGGCCCGGCACGATGCGGGCGTTGAAATCGGCCGAGGCGGGCGTGGCCGCCAGTTGGGCGGCGGCGGTTTCAAGCTGGGCCACGGCGTCGCGCAGCACCGCCACCCGGTCCACGAAAGGCGCGTTGGCCTGCGTCACCACCGGAATTTGCTCGAAATACTGGGCCAGGGTGCCCAGGGCCAGGGCCCGAAAGATGCTGGCGTAGGCCACGATGCCGCTGCGGGTGCCGGCGTCCGGGGCGTTGCCCGCGTTTTGCAGCACCAGGTCGGCGTTGGCCCGCACCAGTTGGGCCTGCGTCCAGAGGTTGCGCACGATGCCGTTGGCGTTGTTCAGGCTATTGGCCCCCAGGCTCACGTTGAATTCCTCCACGTTGCCCACGTTCAGGACGCGCAGCTCGCCGGTGCTCAGCCCGCCCGCCGCCACCGTGTTGTAGAGCACGCTCACGAAGCCGCCGGTGGTGAAGCGCGCCTGCAGGCCATTGGCGAGCGGAATCAGCGCGTCCGGGGAGGTGTCCACCTGCTGCTGGCTGGCCGTGCTGGGGTTCAGGTATTCCTTGTTGCAGGCGCCCAGCGTCAGCACGGACAGCAGGGCGGCGAGAGAAAACATCTTTTTCATGACGAAGTCAGCGTTTGAAATGGGGGAAGTCGTCATGCTGCGGCAAGCGCAGCACGACGTTCTTTAATTAGCTACTCGAAACAACGGCTAGAACGTGGCTGCCAGCTTTACCTGGTAGGTGCGCGGGATGGGCACGTTGCCGAAGTCGATGGCGCGCAGCAGGTCCGACGAGCCGCCGGCGCTGGTTTCGGGGTCGAAGCCGTTGTAGTTGTCCCACGAGTACAGGTTGCGGCCCACCAGGCTCAGGGTCAGCGCGCTGACGGCTTTGCTGAACGTGGGCAGGGTGTAGCTCAGGGCCAGCTCGCGCAGCTTCACGTAGGCGCCGTCGTCGATGCGAAATTCCTGGGTGTTGTAGATGGCGAAGATGTAGCCGCGGGGCAGCTCGCCGCGCAGCTCCTGCCCGGCCAGGTCGCCCAGGCCCACGCCCTGGCGGGTGCGCTTGTCGGCGTTGAACACGCTCACCCCGCGCACGGCGTCGAAGAGCACGTGCAGCGCCAGCTTCTTGTAGGCCACGTTGGTGCTGGCGGAGCCGGTCCATTTCGGGTTGGGGTCGCCGATGACCACGTTGGCCACGGCCGAGCCGGCGCCGTAGCCGGGCTGGCCGTCGGCGTCGTTGCGGGCGGGCACGTAGTCCACCGAGCCCACGGCCTGGCCCACGGCGCGCTCGTCCTGCGGGAAGCCCTGGGGCGTGAGCAGCAGCGAGCCGTCGGGGTTGCGGGCGTAGGCCGAGCCGTAGAACACCCCGGCGGCCTGCCCGGCCAGCAGGTACACCGGCGCCCCGGCCACGTTGTCGATGGAAATGGCCTGGTTCAGGCCGTTGGTGCCGGGCAGGTCCAGCACCTTGTTGCGGTTGCGGCTGAAGATGAACGACAGGTCCCAGCTCAGGTCGGCGGTTTTCACTGGCACCACGGTCAGCGAGGCTTCCAGGCCCCGGTTTTCCATCGAGCCCACGTTGTTCACGATGCTGGAGCCGCCGGTGCTGGGGGCCAGGTTGCGGCGCACCACCAGGTCGGTGATTTTCTGACGGTACACGCTCACGCCCAGCGTCAGGCGGTCGCGCAGAAAGGCCAGGTCGGCGCCGGCTTCCAGCTCGGCCATGCGCTCGGGCTTCACGGCGGGGTTGGCCAACTGGGTGTTGGGCGTGAGGGTGTTCTTGCCCAGCAGGCCCACCGGACTGAACTGGTAGAACCGGTCGTAGGAGCCGATGCCGGTCAGGTTGCCGGCCTCGCCGTAGCTGGCCCGCAGCTTGAGGCTGTTGAAGGCGGTGGCCAGGCGGCCGTTCTGCCAGAAGCTCAGGTCCGACACCACCAGCGAGCCGCTCACCTTGGGGTACACCTGGTTGGTTTCCGCGTCCGAGAACTTCGACGAGCGGTCGCGCCGCACGGCCCCGGTGAGGAAGGCCAGGTTGCGGTAGCCGAAGGTCACCTGCCCGTAGTAGCCGCTCAGGTTGTAGCGGTCGAGGTTGGCGGCCGAGGTCACGGTCGTGTTCGAGGCCCCCGAGACGGTGGTGATGAACGGGGCCAGGTTCTGGCCCTGGGTGGCGGTGAAGTCCTGCTGGCTGAACTGGTAGCTGTAGCCGGCCAGCAGGTTCACCTTGAAGTCCTCGGCCGGCCGGTACTCGTAGCCCACGTTCACGTCGGAGTTGAGCTGGAGGGCGGCGTTGCTGGCGTTGGCCGCGTAGCCCAGCGGGTAGCGGGCGGCGGGCAGGCCGGCCACGGTCTGGTAAGGGTAGGGCCGGATGTAGCTCTGGCCCACTTGCGAGAGGGCGTCCACGCCCAGCACGTAGTCGAACGAAAAGCCTTTGAACGGGGTCAGGTTCACCTGCACGTCGCTCACGGTGCGGTTCACGTCCTGCGTGAACTTCATGTCCTCGATGGTCGAGAGCGGGTTCACGCGGGTGGGCTCCACAGCCAGCAGGTTGCCGCGGGCGTCGCGCTGGTTGAGGTCGTAGATGTTGTTGGTGATGTTGACCGAGTTAATCGGCGAGTAGAACACGTTGCCGTTGGCCTTCTCATTCGAGCCGCTGTTGATGTAGCTCACCCCGGCCGACACCTTGGCCCAGTCGGCCAGGCGCTGGTCCACCCGCGCCCGCAGGTTGTAGCGCGTGAAGTCGGTGCCCTTGATGATGCCCTGGTTTTTGAGGTAGTTGGCCGACACGTAGTACTGCGTCCGCTCCGAGCCGCCCGCGATGGACACGGCGTTGTCGGTGCCGTAGCCCCGCCGGAAAATCTCGTCGAAATAGTTGTAGCGCGTCACGTCCACCAGGTTGGTGGCCAGCTGCGTGGTGGCGCCGGCGCGGGTGATGCCCGTGGTGGTTAAGAAGGTGTTGGCTGGATTGCTGGCAATAGTGCCAGACGAGCCAGGAGTGCCCGCCGAACTGATAGTATACAATCGAAAGATGCTGGGAGACAACGTACCATTTGCATTGCGCGCAATAAATCCGTCCGCCCCGAACTGCTTGCCGGTGGTGTTCACTGGCACCGACTTGCGCAGCTCGTTCATGTTAAAACTGGTGGACACCGACACCCGCGGCGCCCCGTTTTGCCCGCGCTTGGTGGTGATGAGCACCACGCCGTTGGCGGCCCGCGAGCCGTACTGGGCGGCGGCAGCGGCCCCGTTGATGATGTTGATGCTCTCGATGTCGTTCTGGTTGAGGTCGGCCAAGCGGTTCTGGCCGGCGTTGGCCACGCCGATGTCGTTGGCCACCGCCAGCTGCGACACGTTGGTGCTGGCGTTGCTCACAATCACCCCGTCGATGACGTAGAGCGGGTCCGACGGGCCGGCCAGCGAGTGCACCCCGCGCAGGCGCACCGACAGCGAGCCGGCCGGGTCGCCCGAGTTCTGGGTTATCTGGGCGCCGGCCACCTTGCCCTGCAAGGAGTTCAGCACCCCGCCCGAGCCGCTCTGCGCCAGGTCCTCGGCCCGGATGGTGCTGATGGCGTTGCCCAGCTCCCGCTTGGGCGCGCTGATGGTGGAGCCCACCACCACCACCTCGTCGAGCTTTTCGAGGGCCTCGGTCAGGTTCACGTCGGTGGTCACGGTTTCGGTGGCGCCCAGGGTCACGGGCCGCGACTCGGCTTTGTAACCAATGAGCGAAAACGTGAGCGTGTAGGTGCCGGGCGCCAGGGTGGCGGTCAGCGCGTAGGTCCCGTCGGCGTCGGTCGACGCGCCCACGGCGGTGCCGTTGAGCAGCACGGTGGCGCCAGGCAGGGCCTGCCCGCTGGCGTCGCGCACGCGGCCCTGCAGGACAAACCGACGGGCGGCGGCGTCGGTGGGCTGCGCCCAGCCCGGCGTGGCCAGCAGCAGGCAAATAAGCAGCCCGGCCCACAACGAGGCCAGGCGGCTAAGCAGGTACTTGTTCGGCATACAGAGAAAGGTTAGGTGGGAAGAATCGAGCAAATTTTGGCGTTTGTCAATAGTAAGGAAATTTTCACCGACGTTTTAAATCACGAGGACTTCGCGAGGTGGCAAAAGCAAGCCGATGGGACCGAGGATAAACTTCAGCCGGAGATGCTTGTGAGGGGAAATCTCGAAATAAATAAATAAAAACTGGTTTTTTTGAATGTTTGTGGAAACGGTCAACCCGTTTTTTTTACGCACTTTTGGCTACGTGTTGCCCCTGTGTTGCGCACAAGTGACCGGTCGGCTCTGCGCATCGCTGGTGCACGCACCGCTTCGCCAATGCCAGCAAAGACTTGCGAGGCAGTTTTACAGAATCACTACCCGCCCGGTTGCTGGCTCGCAGCCCGTGGGCCGCGGTCTACGGTTGGCCTAATCCTGAATTTAATCCGTTCGTTTTCCCACCTAACACCGCACCCCATGAAAAAAAACTACTGGCTCCTCCTGCTTCTGCTCGGGGTGCTGCTGGCGCTCCCCGGCCGGGCCCAGACGGCCCGCGCCGTGGCGGGCGTCGTGACCTCGGGCGCTGATCAAACTCCCCTGCCCGGCGTGACGGTGCTCGTCAAAGGCACCACCGCCGGCAGCACCACCGGCGCCGACGGCCGCTACGCCCTGCAGGCCGCGCCGGGTGCGGTGCTGGTCTTCAGCTTCATCGGCTACACCTCCGAAGAGCGCACGGTGGGCGCCGACGGCGCCGTGGACGTGGCGCTGAAGGAGAGCACCGCCGCCCTCGACGAGGTCATCGTTACCTCGTTTGGCATCAAGCAGGAGCGGCGCGAAGTGAACTATGCCGCTCAGCAGGTGAGCGGAGCCGAAATCATCGACACCCGCCAGCCCAACATCGTCAACGCCTTGCAGGGCAAAGTGGCCGGCGTGAGCATCACCAGCTCAGGCGGGGCCCCGGGCGAGGGCGCGAGCATCGTCATCCGGGGCGGCAACTCGCTCGACAGCGACAATCAGCCGCTGTTCGTCATCGACGGCGTGATTATGGACAACTCCTCGTTTGCCGAGTCGACGGTGCCGGGCGGCGGCTCGGGCTTCAACGGTTTGCTAGGCCGCTCGGTGGGTACAGCCAACCGCGCCTCCGACATCAACCCCGAGGACGTGGCCAGCATCACGGTGCTGAAAGGCCCGGCGGCTTCGGCCCTCTACGGCCTGCGGGCCGGCAACGGGGCCGTCATCATCACCACCAAAAAGGGTGGGGCCGGCCGCACGGCCGTCACCTACCGCACCCAGTACTCGGTGGACGAGGTGAACCGCCTGCCCACCCTGCAGGGCGACTACAAGCAGGGCACCAACGGCGTGTTCGACCCCGGGGTGCGTACGGCCTGGGGGCCGCGCTTTGGCGCCGACGAAACGGTGTACGATAACCTGGGCAACGTTTTCCAGACCGGCAAAACCTTTCAGAATTACCTCACCGTTTCGGGCGGCTCGGAAAAAGCCACGTTCTTTTTGTCGGCTTCCAACCTGAACCAAAGCGGCATTGTGCCCCGCAGCGAGTACGAAAAGACGTCGGTGCGGCTCTCGGGCACAGCCCAGGTTTCGCCCAAGCTCAGCGCCTCGGCCTCGGCCAACTACGTCAACTCGGGCGGCGAGCGGCCGTTTCAGGGCCAGGGCCTGTTCGGCAACTCGGCGCAGCCCAGCGGCTTTTTTCTGAGCCTGCTGAACTGGCCGCGCAACGACGACGCCCGGGTATTTGAAAACCCCGACGGCAGCCGCCGCCGTCTGCTCGGCGCCGGTACTCCGGGCAACGACCCCGATAACCCGTACTTCAGCATCAACCGCAACCCCCAGACCGACCGTACCAACCGCCTCATCAGCAATGTTTCGGTGGGCTACACGCCGGCCAAGTGGCTGAATGTAAATTACATCTTAGGCAACGACTTCTACCAGGAGCGCACCCGTTCGGTGCGGGCCGTGGGCACCTCGCAGGTGGGCAACCAAGACGGTGGCTTGGCCGAAACCGTGAACTTTAACCAAGTGGTGAATTCCAATCTGGTGGCCACGCTTTCACATGAGTTCAACAATAACGTGCGCGGCTCACTGCTGCTCGGTAACACGTTGGAGATAAACGAAAACCGCGCCAACGACTTCATCGGTTTGATTTTCTACAACCCCAATTTCGTCAGCCAAAACACCACCGTGAACCGCAATGTGCTGCAGCGGTTTTCCTCGCGGTCCATCATCGGTAACTTTGCCCGGGTCAACCTCGACCTGTTCCGACAGGTGACCTTGGAATTGTCGGGCCGCTACGACCAGTCTTCCACTTTACCGCGCCCCGACGAGAACAAGATTTTTGGCAAGGGCTTCGGCTACGGCTCGGCAGCGCTGGGTTGGGAGTTTTCGCGCACCCTGAACCTGGACGAAAACCCCGTTCTGGGCTACGGCAAGTTACGCCTCTCGGTGGCCCAAGTGGGCAAGGACACGGGCCCCTACCGGGTGGTGTCGCCGCTCACCAACAACATCTTCATCGGTGGCGGCCTGCGCAATGGGTTCTTCGGCTCGAACCCACGGCTGCGGCCCGAGCAAACCCGCAGCTACGAGCTGGGGCTGGACCTGCAGTTCCTCAAAAACCGCCTGCGCCTGGACGGCGCCGTGTACCGCCAAACCACCACCGACCAGCTCATTGCCCCGCGCGTGAGCCAGGCCACGGGCTTCATCCTGCAGTACCTAAACGGCGGTACGGTGGTGAATGAGGGCCTGGAGTTGAGTCTGAGCGGTACGCCCCTGCGCCAGCCCAACGGCCTGACCTGGGACGTGGGCGCCAACTTTTTCACCAACCGCAACCGCGCCGAGCTGCCCGTGGGCCTGACCATCGTGGCCCAGTCCGACGCCTCGGTGACGGACTACGTGCAGGGCGCGGCCTTCCCTGGCCGGCCCATCAGCGGCATCGCCGGCTCCGACCTCAACCGCGCGCCCGACGGGCAGGTTCTCATCGGCGCCGACGGCTACCCCACCGTCAACGGCGCATTCACCTACCTGGGCGACCGGGCCCCCGATTTCACTACCCAGGTAACCAACACCTTCACTTATAAAGGACTGGGGCTAACTTTTTTGTGGGACTTCCGCAAGGGCGGCAAGGTGTATAACGGCAACGCCCAATACGCTACCCGCGTTGGCCAGAGCGAGCGGACTTTGGACCGCTACAAGAACATTGTGATTGACGGCGTGGTGGCCGTGACCGACCCTGCGAACGGCGCCGTGACCTACGTGCCCAACACCCGCGCCGTGGAAGCTACCCAGGTCTACTACCGCGACCTGCTGGGCGCGGCCGGCGGCATGTTTGTCGAAGAGGTGAATTGGGCGCGCCTGCGATACGCCACTCTTAGCTATGGCCTGCCCAAGCAGTGGCTGGGCAACTCGGGCGTGGTAAAGGGCGTGGAGCTGAGCGTGACCGGCCGCAACCTGCTGCTGTTTACCAACTACACCGGCTCGGACCCCGAGGTGGCGGCGGCTGGCTCGGGCGTGCGCGGCGGCGGCTCGGGCGGCTTCGACTACGGCGGCGTGCCCGCCACCCGCGGCGTCGATATGGCGGTGCGGGCCACGTTTTAAGCCCATGTACCCTTCCCACTGACTTTCGATTTTTGACTGATATGAAAAAGCTGCTTTTTCTTTTTGCCCTCGCCCTGGCCGGACCGGCCCTGACGAGCTGCGAGAGTTTCCTGGACAAGAACACGGACCCCAACAGCCCCACTGAAACCACGCCCAATTTTCTGCTGCCCAGCATTATTAGCAACGGGCTGGCCATTCAGTATTTTTCGGAGCAGCGCGTGGCGTTTATTACCCAGAATGTGGCGGCACGCTCAGCCGGCGCGGGCGGGGCCGACCAGTACTTCTTCACCAACGTCTTCAGCACCGCCACTTTTAACAACACGTACTTTCTGGTGGGCAGCAACATCCCGCCCATGATAGCGAAGGCCCAGGAGGAAGGGTCGCCCTACTACGTGGGGGCTGGTAAAATTATGCTGGCCCTGATTCTGGCCCACGCCACCGACATGCTGGGCGATATTCCGTACCGCGAAGCCTTCCTGGGCGAGCGCAACTTTACGCCCGCCTACGACCCGCAGGAGCAGCTCTACGGCGACATTGACCAACTGCTGGACGAGGGCATTGTGGAAATGAGCAAGCCGGCCTCTGAAAACATGCGGCCCCTCTACTCCGTTGTGCCCAGTCCCAACGGCGACATCCTGTACCGGGGCGACGTGCAGAAGTGGGTGCGTCTGGCGTGGTCGCTCAAGGCCCGGCAGCTCCAGCACCTCACCAAGAAGGGCGGCAAGTACGACGCCGCCAAGGTGCTGGAGTACGCCAGCAAAGGATTTCAGAGCTCGGCCGACGACTGCCAGTTGCAATTCCAGGTGGCGGTGGCCCCGCTGGCGGGTACCACTAACTACTACGGCCCCACGCGCAACAACTTCACCACGGCCACCTTCGGCACCAACTTCATCCGGTTCCTGAACGGAGCCACCTTCGCCGGGGTGGTGGACCCGCGCCTGCCGGTGATGGCCACCGCCACCAGCGTGGGCGCCGAGCCCGGCCGGGGCGGCGGGCCGCAGCCCACCACTTCGCCCACCGACTTCTTCAAGTCGTTCTACGCCCGCGAGCTGGGCTATGTGGACGTCGTCACCTACCACGAGCTGCAGTTCATCAAGGCCGAGGCAGCGTTCCTGGCCGGGCAGCGGGGCACAGCGCTCACGGCTTACCGCGAGGGCATCCGGGCGCACATGGCCAAGATTGGCGTGGGCGGCACCACTACCCCACTACTGCCCAACGTGCCCGAGCCGATTCCGGTCATCACCGCGGCCCAAATCACGGCGTATCTGGCCAGCAGCGCCGTAGCCCAGACCGAAGCGGAGCTGGCCTCGGCTGCGGCTCCCAACGTGCCCCGCGCCATCATGCAGCAGAAATACATCGCCATGTTCCTGAACCCAGAGTCGTGGACCGACATGCGGCGGTACGATTTCAGCCTCGACCTCTACCCCAATCTGGTGTTTCCGGCCGGGGCCAACCCCGATGCGGGCGGCCAGTACCCGCGCCGTCTGTTGCCGGCCGCGACTGAGGTGGCGCTCAACAGCTTGCGCGTGCAGGGCCTGACAGGCCAAGACGGCACCGTGAACGGTCTGAGCCCCCGGTTCTTCACCCAAAAAGTGTGGTGGGACCAGTAGCCCCGGCCGCTTCCCCTTCCCTTCATCTCGCAGAAACCATGACGATTCAACGCTACATCCTCCGGGTGATGCCCCTGCTGGCCGTGGCTGGCGGGCTGCTGGCCGGCTGCCAGAAAAACGACGAGCGCCCTTATGGCGTGAGCAGCGACGACCGGTTTCCCACCATTCTGAGCAACCCGCTGGGCACCGCCACCAAGTACGCGACCGGCGAAACCGTACCCGTTGAGCTGCAATTTGCCGGGCAGAGCGCCCCGCTGCAGGAAATTCGCATTTTCCAGCGCATCGAGCCCGCCTCCGACTCCGCGGTGGTGCAAACGCTGCCGGCCAGCCGGGCGGCCTATTCCCGCCTCAAGTTTGCCGATACGCTGGTGGCGAACCTGGTGCTGCCCGTTGCGCCTAATCAGGCACGGGTGCGGTTCTCGGCGGTGCTGGTGAGCACGAATGGGCTCACCAAAACCCGCTCGGTGTCCTTCCGGGTGGCCGAGGCCACGCCCACCGTTCGCGTGGCATCGGTTACCAACGTGACGGCCCCGGCGGCGGCGGCATTGATTCCCGGCGACGTGGTGCGCTACAGCTTGCTGCTAAACGAAAACGGCATCAACCTGTACCCCGAACGGCCGGCCCCGCCGCCAGCGGCCACGGCCGTGCTCTTCAACAACCTCGACAGCCTGGTGACCTACGTGAAAGTGGGCACGGCCGCCGAACGCCGGTTTGCCCGCCAGCGCTTGCCCTCCGCCGGCACCCAAACCGGCGCAGTCACCACCGTCAACTTCGATGCAACGCTGCCCCCTGGCACGCCCGGGCAAACCGTGGTGTTCCGCTTCGAGGCCAAGAGCCGCTACTTGGGCGCGCCCAACGTCCGGGTCAGCTCGGTTACGGCCGCGCCCCTCACGCTGGGCGGCCCCACCGCGCTGGCCGCGGCCCGGCCCGTGACGCTGACTTACACTGGAGCCACGGGCGGCGACCTGGCCGCCTTCGACCTAACGACGTTTGCCACCGTGGCGGCGGCAGGAGCTGCTTCTAGTAAGGATGTGGCCATCACCAGCACCGCTAACAACAGCGTGCGCCTGCAAGCCCTCAACCCAACCACTGGCACGCCGCCCCCCGTGCCAACGCGCTTTGTGCGGGTGGCCACCGGAGGCGCCGCGCTCTACGCCGGCGCCACGCTCAACAGCGTCCGCCAGGCTTACATCACGGCCCCGGCGGCCAACCAGGTTTCCATTCTCGACAACGTGGTGGTGGGCGACGTCATTATCGCCCGGCTGCGCGGCCAGGACCAATACGCCGTGCTCCAAGTCGCCGGCATCAACCGCACGTCGGCCACCGATGTAGCGGTGAGCTTCAACATCAAGGCGCTGTAGAAGCTGGTGGCCCAGCAGCCGCTTCCTTGGATGCAAGTTAAAAGCGGTATGACAAACGGCGTGCTTGTGGTGCAACCGGCGCGAAGCTCCGCTTCGCGCTACGGTGGCCAACGCATTCATCATTCACAAACCTGCCTTCAAAGCAACGGAGCTACTTTTCCATTAGGAGAAGTGGATCTGTTGGTTTTAGTCGAGGTGTTACCCTCCAAACAGCCGCTCAAAAAAGCCGCGCTTCTTGGGCTTCGCTTTTACCTTGACTTTAGTAGATGGCGCCGAGGCCTCGGGGCTGTCGCCAGACCCCGTGGGCCGACCCGCGGAGCGCGGCTGGGGCCGCCCGGGCCTTGGTTGCGCGGCCACTACGGCCGCAGGGGCACCTGCGGGCCGGGCTACGCCCGCCGGCGCCTCGCCCACGGCCAGCTCGGCCGCCTGCTGGCCCAGGGTGACCACGCGCATGGGCCGGCTTTCGTTGTGCAGGCGGTCCACGGCCGTCACGTAATAGGCGTAGGCCTGGCCGGGCACGGCCGTGGTGTCCACGTAGGTGGCGGGGAAGCCCGGCGCGGGCCGGGGCAGGGCCAAGATGCGGCGTGGGTCGTGGGGCGAGCTGGGCTCGTTGGGCCCGAAACGGTAGAGGACGTAGTAGGTGGCCGCGTCGCCATCGGCCGCAGGCGGGCCCGACTGCCAGCTCAGGACGGCCTGGCGGCGGAGGCGGCGCAGGGTGAGGTTGGCCACGGGCTGGGGCGGCACGGCGTCGAGCCAGGGCATGGTGGGCACCAGGGCGGGGTAGCGAAACAGGTCCTGGCGCAGCGAGTCGGTGGTGTGCAGCGGGTTGGCGAGCAGCGACTTGGCCGAGAAGAAGACGCTGCCGCTGGCGTCGTCCGGGTAGGTGCGGTTGAGGCGAATCTGGCGGGGCAGCTCGCGGGGGTTGCGCCAGGCGGTGTCGGAGCGAGTGCTTTCCAGCATGCGGTAGCTGCCCTGCCCGATGTAGAGGTGGCGGTCGAAGTGGTTGCGGGTCCACCACTCCAGCAGCACGGGGTAGGGCACGAGGCGGAAGTTGGTGCTCCAGTACAGCTGCGGCACGATGTAATCAATCCAGCCCTTTTCGAGCCACAGCCGCGAGTCGGCGTACAGGTTCGAGTAGGAGGGCTGCCCGGCGCGGGTGTCGGAGCCCCGCGGGTCGGCCGACTGGTTCATCCACACGCCGAAGGGCGAGATGCCGAACTTCACCCAGCGCTTGGCCAGCCGGATGCTGTCGTGCAGGTCCCGGATGAGGACGTTCACGTTGTGGCGGCGCCAGTCGGCCAGTTGCTCGAAGCCCTCGGGGTTGAAGTCGCGGAAGGCGGCCTCGTCGTGAAACACCTGGCCGGGCATGGGGTAGGGGTAGAAGTAGTCGTCGAAGTGCACCGCGTCGATGTCGTAGCGCCGCACCACGTCTAGAATGACGCGGGTGATGTGGGCGCGCACTTCGGGCAGGCCGGGGTTGTAGAGCAGTTGCCCGCCGTAACGCAGAAACCACTGCGGGTGCTGGCGGTAGGGGTGGTTGGGCGCCAGCCGCCGCGTCACCGAGTCCATGGTCGCCCGGTAGGGGTTGAACCAGGCGTGGAACTCCAGACCCCGCCGGTGGGCCTCGGTGATGAGGAAGGGCAGGGGGTCGTCGCCATCGGCCGGGGCGCGGCCCTGCACGCCAGTCAGCCACTTGCTCCAGGGCTCAAGGCTGGACTTGTAAAATGCGTCCGACGCGGGCCGGATTTGCACGAACACCGCGTTGAGGCCGGCGCGCTGACCGGCGTCGAGCAGGCGGCGGTAGTCGCGGCGGTACTGCTCGGGCGTCGCGCCGCGCTGGGTAGGCCAGTCGATGTTTTCCACGGTGGCAATCCACATGCCGCGCAGCTCGCGCTTGGGCGGCACGGCGCCCGGCTCGGCTTCGGCCCGGGCGCTCCAACTCAGCAAAACAAGAAAAACCAAAACCAGCCCGACACGACAATACTGCAACATGGGCGCAAGTTACCGCGCCGCTAATTCTTCGGCCTTTCTGCGGGGCCGCGGCTACGCCTCCGGGGCGGCACCCATGTGGGCACCGCCCCGGCTTCAATTTCTACGAAAACGCCCTCTCCCGGCCCGTTGTCAAAGACTAAAAGCACTTGGGAGTTAGTTACATTTTCTCCTTCCGCGCGCTGTTTTTCTGACCCCGGCCGTCATCTTAATCTCGCTAGCAATAAAGTTTGTGAAGGCGCCGTTCGTAGCACGTTATTCTCTCGCTGCCTGCTTTTTATCCCAAGTAAGTAATTTCTTCCCCTACTCTTTTTCGCCCATGAAAACCTTTGTTTTCGTTGCCTTACTGATGCTGACGCTCGGCCCCGTCTGTACTGCCACTGCCCAAGTAGTGGCGCCCGCTGCCGGCGAACAAGTAGCCTATCCGGGGGCGGTAGCCATGCCGCGGTCCGTTCCAGACAGTGTGCAGCAAGCAGTCCATAAACTCTTTAAATGGGGCCGGCGAATGAGCATTGTATCGGGCGCGGGCGGCAGCTTCTTGCTGGGGAGTAGCCTGACATATCCTGCCATTGGATTGGGAGCCACTGGCGTTGCGTCAGGAATTCTGGGAATGGTACGCTTCAGCCGGCGGCGGGAACGGCGGATACTTGCCGCGCTGGAACGAGGCCAGCCGTTGCCGCCGTACTTAAACCGGATGCTACTGGTAGCCAGATAACAACCGCCGCAAAGGGCCCTCGGCCACGACCGCTGCCAGAGTTCCAACCCGCCGCCTAAAAGTTCGGGTCTTTTGAGCGGCGGGCTGGGGCCTGACTTCGGAATCTTGAGCTTCCACAGAAGGAACGCCTGGGTTGAGCCCTGGCGAGTCGGGGCTAGCAGCGGCCCCGGCCCGGTTCACGAGCCGGTCAGTTCGGTGTCGGTTTGCGGCTCGTCGGGCCCGCCTTCGAGGCCGTTGGTCTGGCTGGCGTTGCCGTAGTCGCCGCGGATGCCGGCGCCGTCGCCCATGTTTTCCTGGGTGCTGGCAGGCGTGGCGCCGTCCAGGGCGGGGCCGGCTTCGGGGTTGCCGCTGGCGTTCTGGTCGCGGTCGGCGCCTTGGTCGGGGGTTTCGCCGCCGGTGCTGGCGTGGTCGGGGCGGGGGTCGGTGGGCGTTTGCTCGGGGCTGGGCATGGCAATGAGGAATGAAGAATGAGGAATGAGCAAGTTGCCCGCGGGGGTTTACGGCGACCGGGCTTGGCGGTTGAGCCGTAAATTGCGGGGCCGTTGTCAACCTGCTTTCCGCGCTCATCTTTTAGCCGCCACCCGCCCCCGTGTCCGATTCTGCCCCTGATTTCTACCAGCAAAAAACCGACGCCGAGCTGCAGTTTTTCGTCGACCACCCCGAGTATTACCAGCCCGGCCTCATCGAAGCGGCCCGCCGCGAGCTGCGCCGTCGGGGCGTGCTGCCGGCGCCGCCGGCCATTCCCGATGCGCCAATTTTACATGCTCCCACCGGGCCCGCGGCGGCCGAGCCCAAAGCCGGAACCCTACTGCTCGTCGCGGCCGTGGTGCTGACGCTGGGCGGGGGCTTTTTTTACCTGAGCAAGCAGCAAAGCCGGCCGGCGACGGCCAGCCCGGCGGCCACCGAAACCCCGAAGGCGCCGCCCCAGCTCACGGAGGTGGCCACGTCCGTCATCCCGAATTACGACGGGCTGGTAGTGCGCTGCGTGCAACGGCAGGTGCAGCGCATCCCCGCGGCCGAGCGGGCCGCGGCGGCCAAGGCCACTACGCCCATGCACCAGTACCGCGAGCTAACCAAGCGGTTCTGGGCGGCCGAAACTCAGACCGAATACGTAACCCAGCAAGCCCGTTTGGGCAACATCAGTGCGGCGCTGCCGGGCCACGTCGAGGTGGTGCAGGCCACCTGGGGGCAGTGGAACAAAGCCCTGGTGTACGGCTACAAGTTCGGGCCGGCTATGGCCAACCACCTCGGCTTGATGACGCGCGTGGCCCAGCAGCAGCAGGAAGGGCTGGCGGACTTGCTGCTGGTGGCGAGAAACCCCCAGCCGTTCGAAAACGCCAAAACCATCCAACGCGCCGCCGACGTCAACGATTTGCTTTCGGGCCTGCTGCCCAATTCGCCCGTCACCGGCCAGCCGTACCAAACCATCGTACGAAAAATCCAGCTCTAACCGCTGCCTTGCCCGGGCGCCGGGCCGGTTGCCGGCGTAGCCCAGCGCGCCTCGGCCCCAGCAAGCGGTTGCCCCCGGCCGCCCATCGCCCCGCGGGCCAACATCTGGCAAAGTGGCCGGTTGGCCAGGCTGGCGCGCTCCTTGCCGCGCCCGCCCCGATGGAAGCCCCAGTCCCCGACCCCAGCGCCGCGCCCACCAGCCCCACCGCTACCCTGGCCGCGCAGCTCTTTGCCCAAAAGCCCGAAGCCGAGCTGCTGTACCTGGCCCAGAACGCGGCCCGCTACCCGCCGGCCGTGGGCGCCGCCGCCGTGGCCGAGCTGAAGCGCCGGGGCCTGCTGCCCGATACGTCGCGCCCGCCGGCGCCCGCCCCGCCCGCCGCCCAGGAAACCTGGGCCGAGCTGGCGGGCCAATTGCTACGGGGCCTGTTCATTCCCTCGCGCCGCTTCCTGGCCACGCCGCTGCTGCTCGACCTCAACCTGCTGGTGTTCGGCCTGATGGTGGCCAGCGGCGTGTCGGCCTCCGACCCCACCGGCCGCGAGCTGACGAGCTGGGGCTCCAATTTTTCGGGCCTCACCCTGCACGGCCAGCCCTGGCGCCTGCTCACCTGCCTCTTCATTCACGCCGGCCTGTCGCACCTGCTGCTGAACATGTTCTCGCTCTGGCTGCTGGGCCTGCTGGTGGAAGACCGGGTGGGCGCGCGGCGCCTGCTGCTGGTGTACCTGGCCTGCGGCGTGGGCGGCGGCCTGGCCAGCCTGTTCTGGCACGCCGACGGCATCAACTCCGTGGGGGCCAGCGGCGCCATCTTCGGCCTTTACGGTCTGCTGCTGGCGCTGCTGGTTGGCAAAAAGCTGGTGCTCGATAAGTCCGACCGCCGCGCCATGCTGGGGCTGGTGCTCTACCTGGTGCTGAGCAACCTGCTCTCGGGCCTGAGCGGCAACATCGACAACGCTGCCCATCTCGGCGGCCTGCTCACGGGCCTGCTGGTAGCGGGGCCGCTGGCGCTGGTCGGGCTTAAATCAGTGAGCAGTTAGCAGTTAACAATGAGCAATCGAGCAATCGAGCAACGGGCGGTGAACTAGCTGGTGCCTCAGCGCTGTGAACAAGGAGACGGAAGATTCATTATCACTGCTCACTGCCCACTGCTCACTGCTCACTGCTCACTGCTCACTGCTCACTGCTCACTGCTCACTGCTCACTGCTCACTGCTCACTGCTCACTGCTCACTGCTCACTGAAAATGCAAGCTCTGCAACTCGACGCCATTAATCAGCCCATCGCGGTGCGCGACGTGCCCACGCCCACGCCCGCCGCCGGTGAAATCCTGGTCCGGCTCCGCGCCGCCGCCCTTAACCACCGCGACGTTTTCATTCAGCAGGGCAAGTACGCGGGCATCAAGCTGCCCTGCACCCTGGGCTCCGACGGGGCCGGCGAAGTGGCCGCGCACGGCGAAAACGTGCCCGCCGATGCGCCCGCCGTGGGCGCCCGCGTCCTCATCAACCCCGGCCTGCGCTGGGGCGATAACCCGCGCGCCCAGGCCCGCGATTTTGTGGTGCTGGGCATGCCCGACCCCGGCACGTTCGCCGAGTACATCAGCCTGCCGGCCCAGTACATCCGGCCCCTACCCGCGCACCTGAGCTTCGAGCAGGGCGCCGCGCTGCCCCTGGCCGGCCTCACCGCCTACCGGGCGGCCTTCACCCGCGCGCAGGTGCAGCCTGGCGAGCGGGTGCTGGTGACCGGTGTGGGCGGCGGCGTGGCCCTGCTGGCCGCGCAGCTCTGCGCCGCCCGCGGGGCCGAGGTGTGGGTGACGTCCAGCTCCGACGAGAAGCTGGCCCGCGCCCAGCAGCTGGGGGCCCGGGGCGGCATCAGCTACCACGCCGAAAACTGGGTAAAAACCCTCGTGCAACAAGCCGGCGGGACGTTCGACGTCATCATCGACAGCGCGGGCGGGGCGGCCTTCGGCCCGCTGCTGGACGCCGCCGCGCCCGGGGGCCGCATTGTCTTTTTCGGCGGCACGCTGGGCAACATCCCCGACGTGCCGCCCGCCAAAGTCTTCTGGAAGCAGCTCAGCATTCTGGGCTCCACGATGGGCACCGGGCAGGACTTCGAGGACATGCTGGCCCTGGTCACCGAAAAAGGCATTGTGCCGGGGGTCGACAAGGTGTTTCCGCTAGCCGAAGGCGAAGCCGCCCTGCGCCACCTGGCAGCGGGCGCGCAGTTTGGCAAAGTCGTGCTGAAAATTGGCTGAATGAGCGCGTAAAAGGGCATCGAAAACCTGCCAAACTGGTCTTGGTTTTTGGCGGCTGAAATGATGGTCAATAATGCGTAATAAGGAATGAAAGACAGGTTTTTGGGGTTAGTAATGCAAGCCGTAACTCTTCTCAAAATCAGCCCGTTTTCGCCATGAAATCCGCCGCCGAATACCTCGCTCCCCACGTGTTTGAAGCCCGCCGTCCGCGCCGCGAACTGCAGCCCGTGGTGGCCTACCCCGCCGCGGTGCAAGCCATCGAGCAGGCCCTGGCCGACGCCGAGAAATACAAGTACCTGCTGATGCGCGCCCTGCGCCGCCACGCCGACGAAGCCGCGCCCGCCCGCCCGATGACGGCCGCCAGCCGCTCGTTCTTCGCCGAGAGCGAAACGCCGGTGCTGCCCCTGTACCCGGCCGCCGAACGCGCCGCCGCCTAAGCCGCCGTAGCCACAGTTCTCAATGCAAAAGGCCCGGCCCCCGATTTGTGGGGCCGGGCCTTTTTGTGGTCGCATCCGAGAATGCTTGTGGGGCGCGGGGGCCAGCCCCGCACCCCACTGCGCGACAAGTGTAGCTCCTGCTTAGTCCCCAAACCGCCGGGCCAACTCCGCGGCCAGGGCGGCGGCCTGCTGCCGCAGCTCCGGCACGGCCGTCGACTCAAAATAGGCCGGCCGCCGGCTGGGCCCGAGCGTGAACAATGTGTCTGATACGATGCCGTCGGCCCCGCGCAGGGCGCCGTGGGCGTCGGTGAGCAGGCCCAGCCGGAGCGAATCGGGCGTGAGGTGGCCGGCGTCGCGCAGGCTCATCACCAGCGGGTCGGTAATGCGGTGGTAGTCGAGCAACGGGCCGGTGCAGGCCACCACGTGCTGGGCCACCAGCCAGTTGCCTTCGGCGCCGTGGGGCCGCACGCGCACGCGCAAGTCGTGGCCGGCGGGCTCAATCTCGCGCACCGTGCCCACTCGCAGCTGCACCATGCCGGCGGCGGTCAGCGCATCCACGGCCTCGGCATTTTCGGGGGGGCTGCGGTGCCGGGTCACGGCCCACAGGCCCGCCAGGTGGCGCAGGAAGCGGCGCTGTTCGGCCAGCGGCCAGGCGGCCCAAATCTGGCCCAGGTTCGGGCGGAGCGAATCTAGCACGGGCCGCCAGTTGATGCCTTGCGCGGCGGCCGCGCGCAGGTGTTTTCGAAAGATGGCCAGCACGCCCGCCACGGTGGTTTCGGTGGCCAGCTCGGGGTAGAAGTTGGGGTAGGTGGCCGCGGCCGGGCCGTGGGCGGCGGGCCAGCGGCCGTGGCGGGCCACCACGGTCACGGGGGCGCGGTGGCCGTCCTGGCGCAGGGCCAGCAGCACGTCCACGGCCGTGAGGCCCGAGCCGATGAGCACCACGGCCTCGTCGGGGCCGATGCGGCGCAGGTTGCCGGCGGCCCAGGGGTCGGCGTGGTAGCCGGGGTGGTGCAGGTAGCGGTGGTCGGGCCCGGCCGGGGGCGGGGGCGGAAAGTTGCCCAGGGCCAGCACCACGCAGTCGCTCACCAGGGTGGTGCCGTCGGCCAGCAGCACGGTCCGCTGGCCGTCCGGGCGGAGGGGAGCCACCACGGCGGTGGTCTGGTGGCAGCACAAATGGCCGGGCCCGGTCGCGGCGGCCCGGGCGGCGGCCAGCTCCTCATGCAGGTAGTGGCCGTAGCTGGCGCGGGGCGCAAACTCGGGCACCCCGGCCGCGTACTCGGGCTGCCGGGCGAGCCAGGCGGTGAAGTGGCCGGGCGCTTCGGCGTAGAGGCTCAGGGCGCCGGGGCGCACGTTGAGCAGGTATTCGGGCCGGCGGGCGGTGTAGGCCAGGCCCGGGCCGGGGTACTTGCGCGGCTCAATGAGGTGAATTTCGGCGTGGGCCAGGGCCGCTTGCCGCCGCAGCTGCAGCACCAGTGCCGTGCCCGCGAAGCCGCCGCCCACAACGGTAATGACGGGACGGGCGGGTGGGTTCACGGCGGAAAGGTGGGTGGGAGAAAGCAAGAGAAGCGGACCGCGCGCGTGAAGAACCGAAGTTGGGCAATTGCGGCAGAAAAGACCCAACCGGTGACGGGGCGGATGGTTTTGGGCCGCCCCGACTTCCGCAAGCTAGCTGTTTTGGCCTACAGATAGCGCCCCGGCACCAGGTAATTCTGCACGTAGTCGGCAATGCCGTCCTCCAGCCGGGTGAAGGGCCGGGCGTAGCCGATGCCTTGCAGCTTGCGCATGTTGGCCTCGGTGAAGTACTGGTACTTGTCGCGAATGTCCGCCGGCGTGTCCTTAAAATGAATGTCGGCCGTCCGGCCCAGGGCCTGGAACGTGTTCAGGGCCAGGTCCAGGAAGGTGCGGGCCTGGCCGCTGCCGAGGTTGTAAATGCCCGAATCTTTCCGGTGGTGCAGCAGGAAGTAGCACACGTCCACCACGTCTTTCACGTACACGAAGTCGCGCATTTGCCCGCCGTCGGTGTAGTCGGGATTATGTGATTTGAACAGCGTCATCGAGCCCGTCTGCTGAATCTGGGTGAAGGCGTGGAGTATCACCGAGGCCATGCGGCCCTTGTGGTACTCGTTGGGCCCGTACACGTTGAAGAATTTCAGCCCGGCCCAGAAATACGGCTTTTCCGCCTGCGCCAAAGCCCAGTTGTCGAAGTCGTTCTTGGATTCGCCGTAGGGGTTGAGCGGGCGGTAGAGCGGGAACAGGGCTTCGTCGGTGTCGGTGTAGCCCAGGGTGCCGTCGCCGTAAGTGGCGGCCGAAGAGGCGTAGACCAGCGGCAGGTTGTGCTGCACGCAGGCCTGCCACAGCTGCTTGGAGTAGTTCAGGTTGAGCAGGTCGAACACGGCCGGGTCCATCTCGGCGGTGTCGGTGCGGGCGCCCAGGTGAAACACGAACTCCACCTGCTCATGGTTCTCCGCGAGCCACTCAAAAAACGTTTCCCGGTCCACGTACTCGCGCAGCTTTTTGCCTTCGATGTTGGGCAGCTTTTTCGCAACCGAAAAATTATCCACCGCGACCACGTCGTTGAAATTGGCGGCGTTGAGGCGGGAAACTAGGCAGCTGGCAATGAAGCCGGCCGCGCCGGTGACTACTATCATACTGAGCGGGGCTGGGCGGGTTTGGGGAGGGCGCAAAGGTAAACCGACGCGCCGGGCCGCTGGCCCGCGGGCTTGGTCGCGGCCCCGGCCGGGGTGCCCTGCTGCGTATATTTGCGGCGGAAAGCCACTTGGTTGTCAGTTGCTCGTTGTCAGTTGTCAGGGCTTGAACGAGCCGCTTTGTGCTGACAACGAATAACTAACAACTGACAACTACAATGATTTACGTTAGCCGCCAGGAACATTTCAACGCCGCCCACAAGCTGCACAACCCCCAGTGGAGCGAGGAGCGCAACCGCGCGGTGTTCGGCCCCTGCGCCAACGTGAACTGGCACGGCCACAACTACGACCTCATCGTGACCGTGAAAGGCCAGCCCGACCCCGAAACCGGCTTCGTAGTGGACCTGAAGGCCCTTTCCGACCTGCTCCGCGAGCACATCACCGATCAGGTCGACCACAAAAACCTCAACCTCGACGTGCCCTTCCTGGCCGGCCAAATGGCCAGCACCGAAAACCTGGCCGTGGCCTTCTGGCAAATCCTGGCGCGGGAACTGCCGGCCATCACCCAAGCGCAGCTGCACTGCGTAAAACTCTACGAGACGCCCCGCAATTTTGTGGAATACTACGGCGGTTGAACAATTAAAAATTATCAATTAAAAATTAAAAAGGTGGCCGTCCGACGCAGCATTTGCGCGCTTGCCACCGGCGAAATTTTTAATTTTTAATTCTCAATTTTTAATTAAAGAATGAAGTACTACCTAATTGCCGGCGAGCGGTCGGGCGACTTTCACGCGGCCAACCTCATGCGCGAACTGCGCGGGCAGGACGCCGCCGCGCAGTTTCGCTGCTGGGGCGGCGACCAGATGCAGGCCCAGGGCGGCGAGCTGGTGCGCCACTACCAGGACCTGGCCATCATGGGCTTTGTGGAGGCGGCCACCAGCGTGCTCAAGTTTCGCGGGTACCTGAAGCAGTGCGAGCAGGACTTGCTGGCCCACCGGCCCGACGTGCTGATTCTGGTGGACTACGCCGGCTTCAACCTGCGCATGGCCAAGATTGCCAAGGCGCACAGCATCAAAGTTTTCTACTACATATCGCCCAAAATTTGGGCCTGGAACCAGGGCCGCGTCGAGCAGGTGAAGGAGCGGGTCGACCGCATGTTCGTCATCCTGCCCTTTGAGGAAGAATTCTACCAGCGGTTCGGCTACCCCGTCGACTACGCGGGCAACCCAACCGCCGACGCGGTGGCCGAATTCCAGCCCACGGCCGACTTTTTCGAGCGCAACCGCCTCGACGCCGACAAGCCCATCATCGCCGTGCTGCCGGGCTCGCGCAAGCAGGAAATCGAGGAAATGCTGCACGAGATGATTGCCATTCTGCCGGGCTTCCAGGAGTACCAGTTCGTGGTGGCCGGCGTCACCAACCTCGACCCCAACTACTACCGGCATTTCCACCGCAACGGCATCCGGTTCGTGTTCGACCAGACCTTCGACCTGCTCAGCCACGCCCGGGCCGCCTTGGTTACCAGCGGCACGGCCACGCTCGAAACCGCCTTGTTCGACGTGCCCCAGATTGTGTGCTACCGCACCAGCGCCCTGAGCTACGCCATCGGCAAGATGGTCATCAAGGTGCCCTACATTTCCCTGGTCAACCTCATTGCGGGCCGGGCCGTGGTGCGGGAATTGATTCAGGGCGACTTCAACGCCCGCAACCTGCTCGACGAGCTCCGCACCCTGCTCACCGACGCCGACTACATGGCCCGCATGAAGGCCGGCTACGCCGAGCTGCGCGACAAGCTGGGCCGCCACCACGCCGCCAAGAAAACCGCTGAGCTGATGGTGCAGTACCTGCGGGCCGGGTGAAACCGGCCTGGTCCGCCGGGTCGCAGCAGTGCCGGCAAAGCCGTTCGGTCGCCGCCCCAGGGCAGTCATTGCCGATGGTGACGAGTTGAGGCTCCGATGCCTGGCATCGGAGCCGCTTTGGGTTGAGCCCCGCGGGAAAGTGCGGGAGCAGCAGTGTTTACAACCGTGCTCACCTATTAGCCAACGAGTTGAAAGCTGAAGGAAAGAGTTACAGCCGTTATCAGGTTCGTGTACTGGTCGTCCGGCTCCCCTCTCCGCGGGCTTCGCGCTTCAAGCGAACCGGGGCCCGCCCCGCCGGGGTCTCGTGAGGTTTCCCGACCGCGCCACGTACACGAACCTGAGAGTTGCTCTAGGATTCCGTCACCGGCATTTTAACGCTTTCCTTTCAACCGAACGCGGCTGGTTCCGGGTTCGCGGCGTATGCTCCATGGCAATGGAGCGGTTTAGCACTTTGAAAAATTCATTCGGCATGATGCGCTGGCAAATAACCAAACTGCTTTGGCAAGCCTCTTCGCCGCCCGGGGGGCCTGGGTTTTTTCCTTAGATTTACCGCTTGGTCCCCAACCCCCTTTCTAGATGAAAAAACCTTACAAGCGCCGACTGGCTACTCCACGGCCGGCTCCCACCGCCACGCCCCGAACCAACTTGAATCGCGCCGGTGCTTTCCTGGTCCTGCTGCTGAGCCTGGCGCTGGGCGCGCGGGCCCAGCCGCGGCCCGCCGCCAACTTCTTCCGGGCCGATGGCGCGGCCCGGGCCGCGGTGCCGGCCGCCACCTGGGCCGCGGTGCCCAGTGCCCAGGCCCTCACCCTCGACCTGGCCGGGCTCACGGCGGCCCTGGCCACCGCGCCGCTCGAAACCCGGGCCGGGGCCGCGCCGCTGGTGCTGGTGCTGCCCCTGCCCAACGGGCGCAGCGCCCGCTTCGCCGTGCGCGAAGCCCCCATCATGGCGCCCGCCCTGGCCGCGCGCTTCCCTCTGATTAGAACCTACGCCGGCGTGGGGTTCGACGATGCCACGGCGTCGGTGCGGCTCGACGTGTCGCCGCGGGGCTTTCACGCGCAGGTGCTGGCGGGCGCGGGCGCGAGCTTCTACATCGACCCGGCGAGCCCAACCGATGCCCGGCACTGCCTCAGCTTCTACAAAAAAGACATGAACCGGGCGGTGGCCGCGGCCCGCGGCACCTGTGGCTTTGCGCCCGATGCCGCCGCGCTGCAAGCGGCCACCCAACGCCGGCTGGCGCGGGCAGCGGGCGGCGCGGCCGTGGCCGTTTCGAGCGGCCCCATTTTGAAAACCTACCGGCTGGCCCTGGCCTGCACCCCCGAGTACGCCCTGGTCAAGGGCAACACCGTGGCGAGCGTGCTGGCCGGTGAAGTGGCCACCGTGAACCGCGTGGTGGGCGTGTACGAGAGGGAACTGGCCGTGCGCCTGGTGCTGGTGCCCAACAACGACCAGCTGGTTTTCCTGAGCGGCACCGGCCCGCAGCCGCTGCCGGCCTACACCAACGACGACGGCGGCGAAATGCTGGGCCAGAACCAGACCAACGTGGACCGCGTCATCGGCTTGGCCAACTACGACATCGGCCACGTGTTCAGCACGGGTGGCGGCGGGGTGGCGCTGTTGGGCTCGGTGTGCACCGCCAGCAAAGCGGGCGGGGTGACCGGCCAGCCCAACCCCGTGGGTGACGCGTTCGACATCGACTTCGTGGCCCACGAGATGGGGCACCAGTTCGGGGGTAACCACCCCTTCAACGGCAACGGCGGCAGTTGCGCCGGCGGCAACCGCAACCCCATCACGGCCTGGGAGCCGGGCTCGGGCACGACCATCATGGCCTACGCCGGCATCTGTGGCAGCGCCAACGACTTGCAGCCCAATTCCGACGCGACTTTTCACACCGGCACCTTCGAGGAGATGCGCATTTTCATTGAGGGCACTACTTGCGGCACCGATCAGGCGACCGGCAACACTGCCCCCGTGGTAACGGCCCCAGCCAGTGGCAGAACCCTGCCCGTCGGCACGCCCTTCCGGCTGACGGCCACGGCCACCGATGCCGAGAACGACGCCCTGACCTATTCTTGGGAAGAGCTGGACCTCGGGCCCACCGGTCCGCCCACGGCCGCCCAGGTGCCGGGCCGGAGCGTGCCGCTGTTTCGCTCGTTCAACCCCACGGCCAACAGCACCCGCACCTTCCCGCGGCTGGCGGACCTGGTGGCCAATACCACGGTCATCGGCGAGCGGCTGCCCACCGTCACGCGCGGGCTGCGGTTTCGGTGCACGGCCCGCGACGAGCACCCCGGCCCGGCCGGCATGGTTGGCGGCGTGAACTACAGCTCCCTCGTGACCCTGGACGTGCGCAGCACCGCCGGTCCCTTTCTCGTGACGGCCCCCAACACGGCCGTGACCTGGACCGGCGGCGCGGCCCAAACCGTGGCCTGGGACGTGGCCGGCACCGCCAACGCCCCGGTCAGCTGCGCCCTCGTGAACCTGCGCCTGAGCCTCGACGGCGGCCTGACTTACCCCACGCTGCTGGCCGCCAACGAGCCCAACGACGGCTCGGCCGTGGTGACGGCCCCCAGCCTGGCCGCCGTCACCACGGCCCGGGTGATGGTAGAGGCCGCCGACAACTACTTCTTCGACATCTCGGATGCCAACTTCACCATTGCCCCGCCCACGGGGGCGCCGGTCATCACCAGCTTCACGCCCACCGGCGGCCTGGCGGGCACGGTGGTGACCGTGCGGGGCGGCAATTTTACCGGGGCCACCGCCGTGAGATTCAACGGCGCGACCGCCGCGGGGTTCACCGTGAACTCGGCCACGCAGCTTACCGCCACCGTGGCGGCGGGCACCACCACCGGGCTCATCACCGTCACCACGCCGGCCGGCACGGCTACTTCGGCCGCGCCGTTCGTGGTGGGGGCCCCGCCGGTCATCACCAGCTTCGCGCCGGCTACCGGGGGCGCGGGGGCGAGCGTTGTCATCACGGGCACGGATTTCACCGGGGCCACGCAGGTGACGTTTAGCAACACGGTGGCGCCCGCGTTCGTCGTGAATTCGGCCACCCAGATTACGGTGACCGTGCCCGTCGGCGCCACCACCGGCCCCCTGGCCGTGACCACGCCCGTGAGCACGGGCGTTTCGGCGACCAGCTTCGTGGTGATTCCGCCGCCGTTCGTCACCGCGTTCACGCCCACTGCCGGCGCGGCGGGCACCGTGGTGGTGCTGACGGGGGATTTCTTCACCGGGGCCACGCAGGTGGCCTTCAACGGCACGGCGGCGCCGGTCTTCGCCGTGAACTCGGCCACCCAGATTACGGTGACCGTGCCGGCGGGCGCGACCAGCGGCCTGATTGCCGTGACGGCACTGGGCGGGGTCGGCACTTCCCTTGTTCCCTTCACGGTGCCGCCGCCCAACGACCAGTGCGCCGCCGCCATTGCCTTGGCCTGCGGCCAGACGGTGACTGGTTCCACCGAAGATGCCACCGCCGTTGGTGACCCCTTCGGCTCCTGCAACACCAGCGTGGACGGGGGCGGGGTTTTCTACGCCATCACCGGCACCGGCACCAACATCACCGTGTCGACCTGCAACTCCGGCACCAACTTCGACACCAAGCTCTTCGTGTACTCGGGAGCCTGCGGCACTTACACCTGCGTGCGTGGCAACGACGACGTGAGCTGCAGCGCCAACTCAACGTCTTCCGCGGTCACGTTCAGCTCGGTGGCCGGCACGGTCTACCGCATTTTTGTCAGCGGCTTCGAGGGCGAAACCGGCTCCTTTGCGCTGAGCGCCACTTGCGCTCCGCCGGCCCCCGTCGTGGCCAGCCTGAGCCCCGCCAGCGGGGCCGCGGGCACCTTGGTAACGCTCACGGGCACCGACTTCACGGGCGCCACGGCGCTGGCTTTGAACGGCGTGGCCGTCCCCGGCTTCACGGTGGTCAACGCCACCACCATCACCTTCACCGTGCCCGGGGGCGCCACTACTGGCAACGTGGTGGTGACCACCAGCGGGGGCGCCAGCCCGGCGGCGGCCGGCAACCTCTTCACGGTGCTGGTCGTCACGGCCACGGCCGCCGCCAACCGCAGCGAGTTCAGCGTGTGGCCCAACCCCGTGGCGGGCAAGGGCCTCCTGCGCGTGACGCTGGCCACGCCCGCCGCCCAGGCCAATCTTGCGCTGCGCAACGTGCTGGGCCAGTTAGTGAGCACCCGCGCTTTCCGGGGCAGCACCACGGAACTGTCCACGGCGGGCCTGGCCACCGGTACCTACCTGCTCAGCGTGCAGGTAGCCGGCCGCGCGCCGAGCGTGCAGCGCGTGGTGGTGGAGTGATGACAATTAATAATTAGCAATTAAGAATTAAAAATGCCCGCCTGGTGATTCAGACGGGCATTTTTAATTCTTAATTGCTAATTATTAATTTCCTTTAAGCCGCCCGCATGTGGCGCAGGGGCGACTTCTCGAACTTGCTGCGGCAGTAGCTCAGGTTGATGAGCAGCGCGTCGGAGCCTTCTTCGGAGGGCATCTCGAACATGGCGTCGGTCATGATGCTTTCGCAGATGGAGCGCAGGCCGCGGGCGCCGAGGCGGTACTCGTCGGCTTTCTCCACGATGTATTCGAGGGCGTCTTCGGTGAAGTCGAGCTCGATGCTTTCCATGTTGAACAGGCGCTTGTACTGGCGCACGAGCGAGTTCTTGGGCTCGGTCAGAATCAGGCGCAGGGTGGTGCGGTCAAGCGGGTTAAGGTGGGTGAGCACCGGCAGGCGGCCAATTAGCTCGGGGATGAGGCCGAACTTTTTGATGTCCTGGGCCGACACGTAGCGCAGGAAGTTCTCGGTATCCACCTGCTCGTCGAGGTTGGTTTTGGCGAAGCCCATGGGCTTGGTGTTCAGCCGGCTCTTGATGATGCGGTCCAGCCCCGAAAAGGCGCCGCCGCAGATGAAGAGGATGTTCTCGGTGTTCACCGAAATCATTTTCTGCTCGGGGTGCTTGCGGCCCCCTTGCGGCGGCACGTTGATGGCCGTGCCCTCCAGCAGCTTGAGCAGGGCCTGCTGCACGCCCTCGCCGCTCACGTCGCGGGTGATGCTGGGGTTGTCGCTCTTGCGGGCAATCTTGTCGATTTCGTCGATGTAGACGATGCCGCGCTCGGCGGCTTCGAGGTTGTAGTCGGCCGCTTGCAGCAGGCGGGTGAGGATGCTTTCCACGTCTTCGCCCACGTAGCCGGCCTCGGTGAGCACGGTGGCGTCGGCGATGCAGAAGGGCACCTGCAGGATTTTGGCCAGCATCCGGGCCAGGAAGGTTTTGCCGGTGCCGGTTTCACCCACCATGATGATGTTGGACTTCTCAATCTGCACCTCGTCGTCCTGGGGCTTCTGCATCAGGCGCTTGTAGTGGTTGTACACGGCCACGGCCATCACGCGCTTGGCCTCGTCCTGGCCCACCACGTACTGGTCGAGGTGCTCCTTGATGGCCTTGGGCTTGATGAGGTTGAACTTGGGCTGCTTGCCGGCGTCGAGGGCTTTGGCCTCCTCGTTGAGGATGTGCTGGGCCTGGCCCACGCATTTCTCGCAGATGTGGGCATTGATGCCCGATATCATGACGGCAACTTCGCGCTTGCTCTTGTTGCAAAAGGAACAGGATATTTCGGCCACGGAAAGAGGAATAGAATGGGGTGGGAGGGGGTAGCTTCGGAGCAAGCGGGGCCAAAGGTACAACAAGCTCAACGTCTGGGGCCGAAAAAATGGTGCCCCCGCCCGGGAGCCGCAATACTGCAATTAACGGATATTGCGTAGTTTTAAAAATTGGTGCGCGGGGCGCAACCCATTACAATGTAGGTGCTTGATAGCCAAACTCGGGGCTGACATGGTGAGAAGACTATTCAGGACGCTGCTGGTGGGCTGGGGGTTGCTTGCGGCCGGGCAGGGCGCGGCCCAGACCCTGGCCCTGCGCGACTACACCCTGGCCAACGGCCTGCCCCAGTCCATGGTCTACGGCATTTGCCAGGACAACCGGGGCCGCCTCTGGGCCGGCACCCAGGGCGGCGTGTGCGTGTTCGACGGCCAGAAATTCCGCACCCTGACCACCGCCCAGGGCCTGCCCGACAACCACGTGAAGTCCGTGGCCGCCGCGCCCGACGGCACCCTGTGGCTGGGGCACAACTACGGCGGCGTATCCTTCGTGGAGCCCGGCGGGCGGGTGCGGCGCTGCCGGCCCCGCGGGCTGGGCACCCCGACCGGCGTGTTTTGCGTGTTTCCGGCCAGCCGCCGGACGGTGTGGGTGGCCACCGAAGAGCGCGGCCTGTTCCGCCTCGAATGCGGCCCTACCGACACCACCGTGACCCAGTACGGCGCGGCGGCCGGCCTGCCCTCGCCTTTCGTGCGCCACGTGGCGGCCGGCCCCGCCGGGCGGGTGTGGGTGGGCACCGCCGCCGGCCTGCTCCTGCTCGACCCCCGCGGGGGCCCCGCCCCGCCGCTGCCGCCCGAAGTGCAGCGGGTGCCCGTCTATCACTTCCAGCGGGTGAGCGACACGCTGCTCTGGTGCGCCACGGGGCGGGGCATGGTGCGCCTGAGCGGCAACGGCACCGCGGCCCACCCCTGGCGGGCCCGGCGCTACGGCCCGGCCGAGGGCCTGTGCGCCACCCCCGTGCTGCGCGTGGTGCAGGACCGCGTGGGCCAGGTGTGGGCCACTACCGCCGGGGGCCTCAGCCAGCTGGCGGCGGGCGCGAGCCGCTTCCGCTGCCGGGCCAGCCGCAGCGCGCTCGACAGCGACGAGAACAACGACCTGCTCGAAGACCGGGAAGGCAACATCTGGTTTGCCTACGACCTGGGCCTGGCCCAGCACCCGGCCGATGAGCGGTTCCGGCAGTACGGCAAGCCCGAGGGCCTGCCCGACAACGAAGTGCTGGCCGTGCTGCCGGTGGGCGCGGGCCGCTACTGGGTGGGCACCCGCGCCGGGCTGGTGGAACTGCAGCCCCGCGTGCCGGGCGAGAGCGGGCCGCACAGCCGGCCCGTGCCCCTGCGCCCCGGCGCCGCCAACCGCTACGTGCGCAGCCTCTACCGCGACCGGCGCGGCGACAACTGGCTGGGCACCGAAAACGGGGCCGCCCGCTACCGCACCGCCACCGGCCAGTGGACGTATTTTGACCAGGTGCCCGGCCTGGCGGGGCACGACGTGGTGAGCATCAACGAGGACGACCGCGGCCGGGTGTGGCTGGCCACGCTGGGCGCGGGCATAACCGTGTTTGACCCCGCCACCAATCGGTTCAAAACCTTCCGGGCCGGGCGCGACGGGCTGATTTCGGACGTGTTCTGGCAGGTGTTCCGGGACCGCGCGGGCGGGCTCTGGCTGGCCAGCGACGACCACGGCCTGCTCCGGGTCGACACCGAGCATGACACCTTCCGGCGGGTGGACGGGCAGGCCCCGGCCCTGAGCGTGGGCTCGGTAACCGAGGACCCGGCCGGCAACCTGTGGCTGGGCACCATCGGGCGGGGCGTGCTGCGCTACGCGCCCGCCACCGGCCAGGTGCGCGCCTTCGGGCCCGAGGCCGGCTTGCAATCGAGCAACCCCTACTTTGTGCAGGCCGACAGCGCCGGCCGGGTGTGGGTGGGCACCAACCGCGGCCTCGACTGCTTCGACCCGCGCCGGGGCCAGACCCGCAGCTACGGCGTGAACGAGGGCTTCCTGGGCCAGGAAGCCAGCCAGAACGCGGTGCTGCTCGACCGCGGCGGCCAGCTCTGGGTGGGCACCGTGAACGGCCTGATGCACTACGACCCCGCCCGGGCCCGGCCCAACCGCGTGGCCCCGGTCGCGCAGCTCGCCGGCCTGCGCATCTTCCTCAAAGACACCGCCATCGGGCCGAAAATGGAGCTGCCCGCCCGGCTCAACTACCTCACCTTCGACTACGGCGGCGCCAGCCTGACCAACCCCGACCAGGTGCGCTACAAGTACCGCCTGCTGGGCTTCGAGCAAACCTGGGCCGGGCCCCTGGCCGCCACCTCGGCCACTTACACCAACCTGGCCCCCGGTCGCTACACCTTCGAGGTGAAAGCCGCCAACGAGGCGGGCGTATGGAGCGCGCGGCCGGCCACCTTCGCCTTCACCATCCGGCCGCCGTGGTGGCGCACCTGGTGGGCCAACGCGCTGTGGCTGGGTTGCTTCGGGCTGGTCATCTACGGGGTGCGGGCCTACACCCGCACCCGCGAGCGGGACCGGGCCGACCGCCGCCTCGAACACCAGGCCCTGGCCCACCTGCAGGAGCTGGACCGGGTGAAAACCGACTTTTTTACCAACGTCAGCCACGAGCTGCGCACCCCGCTCACGCTCATCCTAGGGCCGGCCGAGGTGCTGGCCACCGAGCCCGCCGACCCCGCCGTGCGTCAGCAGGGCGGGCTGGTGCTGCGCAACGCCCGCCGGCTGCTCGCCCTCATCAACCAGCTGCTCGACCTGAGCAAGCTCGAAGCCGGGGCGCTGCGCCTGCTGCCCACCTCGGGCGACGCCGCGGCCCTGGTGCGCCCGCTGGTGGCCTCGTTCGCCTCCCTGGCCGAAAGCCGCCGGATTGCCCTGCGCGTGGAAGCCCCCGCCGGGCCCATGCCGCTGGTGTTCGACGCCAGCAAGCTGGAGGAAGTCCTGACCAACCTGCTGGCCAATGCGCTGCGGTTCACCCCGGCCGGGGGTACGGTGACGGTGACGGTGGCCGAAACGGTGCCCACGGCCGCCGCGCCCGCCGGCGGGGTATCCATTGCCGTGCGCGACACCGGTCCCGGCATCGCCGCCGAAGACCTGCCGCACCTGTTCGACCGCTTTTACCAGGCCAATAACCTTGCTGACGATGGCCTGCGCACCGGCACCGGTATCGGCCTGGCCTTGGTGCGCGAGCTGACGGCGCTGCACGGCGGCACCGTGGCCGTGGCCAGCGCGCCGGGCGCCGGGGCCACGTTCACGGTGCAGCTGCCGCGAGGGTTGCGGCCCGTGGCGGGCGGGACGGGGCCGGGAGCAGCCGGGGCCCCGGCGGCTGGGCCCGCGCCGCTCCCGGTTGCTGCTCCCGGCCCGTCGTCGGAACCCGACGACGGGGCCCCCGACGCGGACCTGGTCCTGATTATCGAGGACAACGACGAGGTGCGCGCGTTCATCCGGGCCTCGCTGGCGCCGGCGGGCTACCGCGTGCTGGAGGCCGCCGACGGCCTTGCGGGGGTGGCCCTGGCCCGGGCCGAAGTGCCCGACCTGGTGGTGAGCGACGTGATGATGCCCGGCCTGGACGGCTACCAGGTGTGCCAGCAGCTCAAAACCGACCCTGCCACCAGCCACGTGCCGGTCGTGCTGCTCACGGCCAAGTCGGACCCCGACGCCAAGCTCGAAGGCCTGGAAACGGGGGCCGACTGCTTTCTGGCCAAGCCCTTCAACCCGCGCGAGCTGCGGGCCCAGGTGCGCAACCTGCTGGTGCTGCGCCAGCGCCTGCAAGCGAGGTTTGCCCCGGGTCCGGCGCTCAACTTGGCGGAGCCGGAACCCCCCGCCGCGCCCCGCGCCCCGCGCCCCGCCGCCCTGGCCGACCCGCTGGCGGCCCACGCCGCCGCCGTGGCCGGCCTACCCTCGCTCGACCAGGCGTTTTTGCGGCGCGTGCAGGAGGCGGTGCTGCGCCACCTGGCCGACGAGGGGTTTGGCGTGGACCAGCTCGGGGCCGACGTGGGCATGAGCCGGACCCAGGTGCACCGCAAGCTCAAGGCCCTCACCGGGCAGTCGCCGGGCGAGAACATCCGCACCGTGCGCCTGAACCGGGCCCGGGCGCTGCTGCAGGCCCAGGTGAGCACGGTGGCCGAAGTGGCTTACCAGGTGGGGTTCGGCAGCCCGGCGGCGTTTTCCACGGCCTTCTCGCGGCAGTTTGGCTACCCGCCCAGCGCGGCGGCCCGGCACGCGGAAGCGGTGGGTGGTCAAGCGGACGGATAGTCTCTGGTTGAAGCAAACTGTTATTCAGCCGCTGTCGCCTCCCCGCTGGCTCGTGTCTCCGACGTGCTGCTTATTGGTTTCGCGCCTCTGACGCGAGAGCAGAGCGACGTAAAAACTGCGCGACCACGGCGTTGGAAACGTGCGCCAGCCGAAATCCTTGCTTAAGAAGTAAGGCCGCTCGTGCAGCTGAGGAACTGCACGGGCGGCCATTGCCAATGTAACTATGGCTGCTACGGCCGCAGGGTGCTACTGCACAATGCGGCTGCGCAGCAGTGTGCGGGTGTGGGGCAAGAAGTTGACGCGCACCCGCTGGCGCACAATGCCCAGGCCCGGGGCCCAGTAGTACTGCGCCGGCCAGCCGCCCTCCGAGGCGTCGGCAATAGGGATGTTGACCTCCATCACGTCGGGGTAGACGGTATTGCCGATGGCCAGCGGGCGGCTGTGCCAGTAGGGCTGCATCACGCCGAACAGGTAGTCGGTGCGGGCCCGGTCGCGGGGGATGGTGTAGGGAAAGACCTGCGTGTCCCCCTCGTCGGCCGTGCTGGCGGGCAGCGACTGGCCCCGCGTAATCGCCCAGCACGGGTACGTGTCATCGCCGTCGCCCCGACCCGGGAAGCCGCAGTACTGCCGCACGCGGTACACCTGGTCGGGCCCGCCCCGGCTGGAGCGGGTGCGCAGGCGGAAGTCCTCGTGCTTTGAAAGAAGGTAGGACTTTCTTTTTTCAACTAAGCGAAACTCGGTCATCTCGGTGGAAACGACCCAGACGCTGTCGAGTTGCTGGGAAGCCGAGTCCTGGTAAATCCAGTGGGTGCCGGGCTGGAACAGGACGTAGGCCTTCAATTCGGCCGGCAGGGGCACGGCCGCCGGCTCGGGCGGGGGCTTCTCGCAGGACGTGGCCAGCAGCAGGCCCAGCGCCAGGGCCGGGGCCAGCGCGCCCCGGAATAGGGTGGAACGGTTCATGGTCATATGAAAATAAGATGGCTAATCAATTTGTAAACGGGTGTATTTTCGGTCACTGCCGCTCCGCACCACTACCAGGTACAGGCCCGGCAGAAGCTTTTGTATGGGCAAGGTAGAGGTTTGCGGGCCGGCTTCGAGCCGGGCTTGGTGGAGCACCACCGCCCGCTCGGTGCCCATCAGGTCCTGTATCGAAACCCGGACCTGCCCGGTCCGCAAACGACCACGAGAACAACCTGACCGAGCGGAGCAGCGCCCGCACGGGGGCCGCCTTCCTGGCTAACGTCGACAGCGACCAGGTGGACGCCCGAGTGACGTTTCTGACGGGAGCCCAAACCGCCGTCACCAACCACCGGACCATGCTGCTAGCTTAACGCCACGTAAAAATTCAACCCCGTCCGCGCCGGTAAGCAGCAATGCTTACCGGCTTTTTTGTAGATTTTTTGGAAGAATTTTAAGACGTTGGGACGAAAGTGAATGTATTTGCAACAAACGCGAATGGCGTGCAACATCGGCGAATGCATTCGCAACGCAAACGAATGGCGCCAAGCCGGGCCTTGCGCTTGCTTTGGCATCATCAACCAGTCACTATATAGGCCAGCGCCAACGCCATGACAAAATGCTACTATCTACTCTTGTTAATGTGCCTCGCCGCCGGCCTGCCGATTTCGGCGGTGCGGGCGCAGGTGACCCTGACGGGGCCGGCCACGTTCTACATCGGGCCGGGCGGCGTGGTGGCGGTGCCCGCCTCTGTCACGGTTGGCCCGGGCGCCACGCTCACCAACGAGGGCCAGCTCGATGTCGGCGGCGACCTTACTAACAACGGCACCGTGACCGCGCCCGTCACGCCCGCCGCCGCGCTGCGGGCCCTGGGCATCGCGCCCCAGGCGCTAGCCGGCACGGCCCCGCTGCCCCTGCAAAACCTGACCGTAAACAACCCCGCCGGGGTTGCCATTGGCACCAGCCTTAGCCTGGCCGGCACCCTCACCCTCACCAACGGCCTGGTGACGGTGGCGGCGGCCACGCCCCTGGTGCTGCAAGCCACGGTGCCCAACCCCGTCGAAACCACGGCGGCCCACTTGCTGGGACCGGTGCGGATGGCCGCGCGGCCGGTGAACGGGGCGGCCTTCGGTCCGTTTCTGGGCCTGACTATGCCGGCCGGGGCCAGCGTGGCCAACCTGACCCTGACCCGCGTGACGGGCCCCACGGCCGTGACCACGGCCGCCGGCAACACGTCGATGGGCGTGTACTGGGACGTGGCCACCACCGCGGCCGGGGCTCCGGCCCGGGTGCTGAATTTTAGCTGGCTGGCCGCCCTCGACAACGGCCGCAACCCGGCCCAGGCCACGCCCTGGCGCAGTGCCCCGCCCTTCACGAGCTGGACGCGCACGGCCGGCCCCGTGGCCAACGTCGCGGCCACCAACCCGCGCCAGTACGCCCCCGCGGCCGCCGTGGCCGAGGCCGTGGCCGGCCGCTTCACCTTCGCCGACCCCAGTGCCCCGCTGCCGGTGGAGCTGGCCGCCTTCGCCGCCCGCCGCCAGGGTGCCGACGCCCGCCTGGACTGGACCACCGCCTCGGAGAAAAATAACGCCTACTTCGACGTGGAGCGCAGCCGCGACGGCCGGGCGTTCGAGCGCGCGGGCCGGGTGGCTGGGCAGGGCACCAGCGCCGCGTCTCACGACTACTTGTTTGTGGACGCCAGAGTGGCCCAGTACGGGGTGCCCACGCTCTACTACCGCCTGCGCCAGGTCGATGCCGACGGGACGGCTAGCTTCTCGCCGATGCGCACGGTGGGGGTGGAAAGCGCCACGGCCCTGCTCGTGAGCGCCTGGCCCAATCCTTCGACCGGCGCGGGCCCGCTCATCCGGGTGGAGCAGCCCACCGCCGGCCCGCTCACGGCCACCCTCACCGATGCCGCCGGCCGTCACCTGGCCCGGTACCGCACCACCGACCGCCTGAGCGAGGGGCTGTTCGCGGCCGAAACCAGCGCCCTGCCCAGCGGCGTGTACCTGCTCCGCGTGACCACCGCCGGCACCAGCCAGGTGCTGAAACTGGTGCGGGAGTAGCAATAAGTCACCGGACAACCCATTCCCCTTCTTGATAAGATAAAGTAAGGTAGTCTGCCCTCACGGCCTCATCACCTCATTCCCTCCGAAAATGCCTGCCCTCGCCCCACCTGCGCGCCGTCTGGAGCCTGCCGATTTGGTCTGGGCCCTGGCCCTGCTCGAAGCCGCCTGCGCCGACCACCCCGTGCTGAACTACTGCTGCACCGGTCCCGACGCCCCCGCCCAGAAGGTGTGGCTGCTGGAGCAGCTGCTGCACTTTGGCCTGCGCTACGGGCGGGTGTACACCAACGCCGACGCCAGTGCCCTGGCCGTGTGGCTGGGGCCCGACCACCCGATGGTGACCCTGCGCCGGCTGCTGCGCACGGGCTTGCTGCCCGGGGCCCTGTGGCGGCTGGAGTGGGCCGGCTTTCAGCGGATGCGCCATTTTCTGGTGGCTACCGCCTGGCTGCGCCGGCAGAGCGTGGACGCCCCCCAGCACCACTACCTGCTGGCCCTGGCCGTGCGCCCCGCCGACCGTGGCCAGGGCCTGGGCCGGCGCCTGCTGCAGGCCACGCTGGCCGCCATGCAGGCCGCCCACGCGCCGTGCTACCTCGACACCCAGCAGCCCGCCCAGTTGCATTTCTTCCAGCGCCTGGGCTTCCGGCTGATGGGGCAGTGCCCGACGGGACACGGCGCCGAAGCCCCCACCAACTGGGGCCTGGTGCGCGAAGGCCACGCCTGAGCCTGCTCAACGGCTCATAGTGAAACCCGCTTTGTCATGAAAAACGCCTTCCTGCTTTTGGTACTCTGCGTTCTGTTACTCATAGCGCGTGCCAGCCGCGCCCAGAGCATCGGCATCGGCACCCTTGGGCCCCGCGCCAGGGCCGCGCCCGACGGCCAGAGCCCGGCCAACAACACCGGCCGGTTGATTCCGCGCCCGCCGGCGGGCACCGGCAGCCCCCCGCGGGGCGTGCTGGGGTACCAGGCCGCCGCCGCCCGGGCCACTACTCTCCTTGCCGCATAAACAACTTTTTCAGCCCGCGAAAGTCGCGGATAATTCACCCTTCCACTTTTTTTCTGTCGTTACCATGAAAACCCACTCCCACCACCTGCTCGCCGCCCTCTGCATGACCGCGCTGCCCCTCACGGCCTCCCTGGCCCAAACCCGCAAACCGGCTCCCAAGCCCGTTGCCAAAACAGCCGCTAAGCCGGCCGCTGCACCGGCCGCGAAGCCGGCGGCTACGGCCACGCCCGCCGCGCGCGCTGCGGCCCAACCGGCGCCCACTCCGGCTCCGGCCGCTACCTCCGCGGCCCCCGCCAGCGCGGCGCCCGCCGCCAAGGCCACCAGCGGCGCGGCCACGGGGGCCTTTGCCGTGGGCACCAACGCCGTGAACCTGGGCATTGGCCTGGGCAACCGCTACGCCTACGGCACGGGCTTCGGGGGCGGCAGCTCCTCGGTATCGCCGGCCCTGAGCGTGTCGTTTGAGCGGGGCATTATTCCGCTGGGGCCGGGGGTACTCGGCGTGGGCGTGTTCGCCGGCTACCAGGGCGCTAACTACGATTTTGGCGGGGGCGATGAGTGGAAGTACACCGATGTTATCGTGACCCTGCGCGGGGCCTTCCACTACCCCGTGACGCCTGAGTTCGACGCCTACGGCGGCCTGGGCTTGGGGGTGCGGCGGCTTAGCTCCTCGTGGTCCGGGCCGGCCAATTCCAGCTACAACCTGTCCGACGGGGCCGCGACCACCGACGCCGCATCGGGCCTGTTCGTGGGCGGGCGCTACTTCTTCGCCGAAAGCATCGGGGCCTTCGCCGAGCTGGGCTACGACCAGACCTACCTGAAGGTGGGGCTCACGGCCAAGTTTTAACCCGGGCCGCTCCGGCGGGCCATGCGCTCATGGTTTGATTGTAAAGCGCCGGGGCCAAGCCCCGGCGCCCCGGACTGCCCGGCCCTCCCGCGGCGGCTGGGTGGTAGCCCGCGCTCAAAGCGCCGGGGCTGCCGCGCCGGGGCCCGGGCTTCGACGGAGCAGCAGCCACTAAAAATTAGCAGACAGTAAGCTGACGAACAAGACGTAAGGCCAGAATTATCAACCAACATCTCTCACAATTAACCTCTCACTTTCACCGCATGCGACACTTCTATGCCCTCCGTTTTTTTCGGCCGCTGCTGCTGGCTGCGCTGCTGGCCGGCGCCGGCTCGGCCCGGGCTCAGATTGGCATTGGTACCACTACGCCCGACGCTTCGGCCGCCCTGGAGGTGCGCGCCGCTAACAAAGGTTTACTCATCCCTCAAATCACCCTTTCTGCACTCACCGATGGAACCACAATCCCAACACCTGCAACTGGTCTTCTTGTCTTCAACCGTAACGTCGGCTTGGCAGACGGGGTGGGCTTTTACTACAACGCCGGCACCCCGGCCGCGCCCAGTTGGGTACGCCTCAGCACCGGTGCGGCTGCGCCTGGCGGTGGTTGGGGCCTGACCGGCAACGCCGCCACCGCCCCCGGCACCAACTACCTGGGCACCAGCGACGCGCAGCCGCTGGCGCTGCGCACCAACGACGCGGAGCGCGCCCGCCTGGGCCTCGACGGCAGCTTCTGGTTGGGCTACCCCTTCACCTCGGGCCGCAACAGTACCAACGGCAACGTGTTGGTGGGCTACGAAGCCGGCCCGGCGCTGACGCCGAGCTTCAACGCTGGTATCACGGCGGGCCTGGGCAACGTATTTGTAGGCGCGCGCACCGGCGCGGCCACTACTACTGGCAAGAACAACCTGTTTGTGGGCACCGAGGCCGGCGAGAATAACACGGCCAGCAGCAACCACTTCGTAGGGTACCAGGCGGGCCAGGCCAACACCACCGCCTCGGATAACCACTTTATGGGCTACCAAGCGGGCCGGGCCAACACCACCGGCTTCGTTAACCATTTTGTGGGGCACCAGGCTGGCCTGGCCAACACGACCGGCGCCAACAACCACTTCGACGGCTTCGCTGCGGGCTACTCAAACACCACCGGCTACAACAATCAATTCATCGGCGCTTCCGCGGGGGTTAACAACAGGACCGGCTTCGGCAACCAGTTTATAGGCTTCGACGCGGGCCTCTTTAACGAAACCGGCAACCGCAACTTGTTCGTGGGGTTCAACGCTGGTCGCCTGACAACGACGAGCAATAACCACTTCGTGGGCTACGAGGCGGGCCGGGCCAACACCACCGGCGAAAATAACCACTTCGACGGCTACCAGGCGGGTGCCGCCAACATCACGGGCAGCTCCAATCATTTCGTAGGTAGCCAAGCCGGTAAATCCAACACGGACGGCTTTCAAAACCACTTTGAGGGTGTCAACGCCGGCACGGGCTTTATTGCCGGCGCCGCCAACCAGTTCATGGGCTTCGGCGCGGGGCAGAGTACCGTCACCGGGGGTAGTAACTTTTTCGCCGGCCATACCGCTGGCGCGAACAACCTCACCGGCAGCCGCAACCTGTTTGTGGGGGTGCAGGCCGGCGAGCGCAGCACCGCCGACGACAACCACGCCGTGGGATTTCAGGCGGGCAACCGCACCACCACCGGCACCGCCAACACCTTCGAAGGCAACCGAGCCGGCTTCGCCAACACCACCGGCGCCCGCAACGCCTATCTAGGCTACGAGGCCGGCTACCAGTTGCGCGGCTCCGACAACGTGACGGTGGGCAACGCGGCGGGCTCGGGCGACACGAACGGGGCTACCACCGTTGGCGTGGACAACGTGACCTTGATAGGCAGCCAAGCGGGGCAGAACAACACGGCCGACAACCTCGTGGCCCTCGGCTACCAGGCCGGCCAGGGAAATACGGGTCCCAACAACACCTTCCTGGGCATGTTTGCCGGCGAAGTGAGCACCGGCGGCGCCAACGTGTTTGCTGGTTTCCAGGCCGGCACGGCCAATACCACCGGCGGTGGCAATACCCTCATCGGCTTCACGGCGGGCGACCGGGTGAATACGGGCAGCGAAAACACCGTGTTGGGCAACCAAGCGGGGGGCTCGCTCACCGGCGGCACGGGCAATGTGTTGCTCGATGCCGGCGCCAATGCGGCTTTTCAAGATGCGGTCAACGTCACGGCCATTGGCTATAACGCTCAGGTCAGTGGCAATAACCGGATGGTATTCGGCAGCACTGCCGTAGAGGGGTGGATTTTTGGCCGCTCCACCTTTGCCAGCTCCGGGCGGGCGCTGCAAGTCGGCGACAATAGCACCAACGGCAATACCGCCTACCTAACCACCGGCGGCACCTGGACCAACGCCTCCGATGTGAACCTCAAGGAAAATATCCAGCCCGTGGAAAGCGCCCAGGTGCTGGGCCTCATCCGGCAGCTCCCGCTGAGCCGCTGGACTTACAAGGGCACCCGCGAGCGCCACCTCGGCCCGATGGCCCAAGACTTCTACCGCCTCTTCCACCTGGGGCTCGACGACACCAGCATCAGCACCATCGACCCGGCGGGCGTGGCCCTGGCCGGCGTGCAGGAGCTGGCCCGGCAGAACGACCAGCTGCGGGCCGAAAACGCCCAATTGCGCCAGCAGCTGCAGGCCCTGCAGGCCGGCCAAGCCACGCTCGACGCCCGCCTCGCCACCCTGGAGCACGCCGCCCGGCTGGCCGCGCCCATGGCCCAGGCCAGCCGCTAGCCCGAGGTTTCGGGACTGACCCTACCCACCGCCTGCTGCATTCTGCTTCCCCTCATTCACTTACAACCATATTTTTCTCATGAAACTCCTCCATTCTCTGCTCCTTTTCAGCTTGTTGCTGGTCGCCAGCTGCGGCAAAGACGATGACGACAAGTCTCCTTCCAAAGCGGCGCAGCTCTCGGCCGTCACCTGGCGCGAAAGCAGCTCCTCGCTGGTCGTGAACGGCGTGGAGGGCACGCAAGCCACGCCAGCGGCCAGCGCCGACACCTACAAGTTTAACACCGACGGTAAGCTGGTGCTCACCGAAGCCGGCGGGGCCGTCAAAAACGGTACCTGGGCGCTGGCCAGCAACGATACTCAGATTACGGTGATGCTGGACGGGCAGACCCAGACCCAGCAGGTTTTCACGCTTACGGCCACCAGCTTTTCGGCGGGCTACAGCTTCACCCAGGCCCAGGTGCAGGCCGCGCTGGCCGGCCAACCCGTGACGGGCGTGCCCAACGGGCTGATTTCGCTCATCCTTTTGTCGGCCAGTGGCTTCACGTTTCCGGCGGGCACTCCGCCCGTCAACGCCAACCAGATTAACAGCCTGCAAGTGCGCACCAACTTGGTGCCGAAGTAGGGGCGAACCTAGCCCATGGCTTATCAGCTGGCGTTTTTCAGCCCGTCAGAAACACCGGGCTGAAAACCGCCAGCAGCGCCTGACCGCACGGCCGTCCGCCGCATTTCTTTCCAAGCACGGAGGACTCCCCAAATGCTGCAAGAGATTCGGATTTCATTGAGCACGGCGGAACTCGGCGACGGATCCGCGCGAGACGACTCGAGCGTGGACCTCGCCGCGTCGGTCCGGAGCCTGCTTTTGCCGATGCGGCCGCGTTTCTGCGAGCCCTCCGTGGACGCATGCTCCTTCACGGGCGCGCCGCTGGTCTCCGCCGTGATTCAGGCAGCGGCGCCCGCGAGCGCCATCGGCGTCGAGCTCCTCCCGGCGCTGACGCGCATCGACGCGAGCCTGGAGCTCGACGTCTGTTTCGTTCCGGATCCGTGACCCGAGCGAGCCGCTCGGGTCCGCGCTGGCTCCGAGGGGACTTGCC
>NZ_JANNOD010000064.1:0-35226 GCF_031398885.1 Hymenobacter sp. | reverse complement strand
AGCGCTTTCTCGTCGGCTGCGGTGACGTGGTGGACGTATCTCGCCCGCTTCGTCGAACACATCCGAACGAAGCGGGCGAGATGCTTCGCTGCGCTCTGCATGACGTTTTTTAAAGCCTGGCCGACGCCCCGCCGGCCGTTTTACCTTTGACCCGCGCCCGCCGCGCGTCCCCCACCTCTTTCCGCATGAGCGACAAACTCGACTTTCTCCGCACCGTGACGCCTTTTGACCGCCTGCCCGAAGAGGTGCTGGCCGAGGTGGCCGAGGGCCTGGAAGAAGTGCGCCACCCCCGCGAGGCCATTATTTACCTGCAGGACGTGTCGAAGATGCGGGGCCTGGACATCATCGTGGACGGCGAGTACGAAACGTTTTTCTACGACAGTCAGCAGCACCGGCGCGTGATTGAGCACAGCCGCCGGGGCGAGTGCTACGGCGGCATCTCGGTGCTGCTGAACAAGAAAAAATCGCTGCGCACGGTGCTGGCCAAGGCCGGCACCCGCGTGTACTTCCTGCACCGGCGCGAGTTCCGGGCGTTGTGCCAGGGCTACGAGGCGTTCTTTCACTTCTTCACGGCGCGCTACGGGCAGCGGATGCTGAACGAGGAGTACGCCCACTTCGTGCGGCCGGCCCAGCGCGGCGCCGGCGACAACTACCTGGCCGCCGACCAGCTGTTTTCGCGCCGGCTCGAAACCCTGGAGCTGCGCCCCGTGGTGGCCTGCTCGGTGCACACGCCCATTTACGAAGTGGCCCGCCGCATGGCCGAGGCCCGCACCAGCTGCTACTTCGTCACCGACGCCGACGTGGACGGGCAGGTGGTGGGCTTCGTCACCGACATCACCCTGCGCGACAAGGTGGTGGCCGGCCTGGCCGATGCCCGCCAGCCGGTGGCCACCGTGCTCGACGCGCCGGTGGTCACCATCAGCACCCAGGCGTTCGTGTACGAGGCCATTCTGCTCATGTTCCGCACCAAGACGCGCTACCTGCTGGTGGAGCGCGACGGCGACTACGTCGGCTTCCTGAGCCGCAACAAGTTGCTCACCGACGACCAGGCGCAGTCGCCGTTCATCTTCATCCAGTCGGTGAAGCAGGCCCAGGCCGGGCCCGAGCTCAAGCGCCGCTGGGAGCAGGTGCCCGAGATGGTGTACCAGCTGCTGAACCGCGGCGTGAAGCCCGAAATCGTGAACCAGGTCATCACCACCGTGTCGGACACCATTGCCCTGAAGGTGATTGAGGGCGCCATTGCCGAGCTGGGGCCGCCGCCGGCCCAATTTGCCTACGTGGTGCTGGGCAGCGAGGGCCGCCAGGAGCAAACCCTGCTCACCGACCAGGACAACGCCATCATCTACGAAGACAAGGCCAACGAGCAGCGCGAAACCGTGCGGGCCTACTTCCTCGAATTCGCCGAAATGGTGTCGGACCGGCTCAACGACATCGGCTTTGGCTACTGCGAGGGCGGCTTCATGGCCAAAAACCCCAAGTGGACGCACTCGCTCTCGCACTGGAAGCGCAACTACGTGCAGTGGATGACCGACGCGAACCCCGAAACCGGCATGCAGTTCGCCGCGTCCTTCGACTGCCGCTACCTGTACGGCGACGCCGGCATCATGGCCGAGCTGCACGAGTTCCTGGCCCAGGAGCTGGCGCAGCCCCGGGAGCGGTTTTTCCACTACATGGCCGTGAACGCGCTGCAGTACGAGCCGTCGCTGACGTTTTTCCGCAACATCCGCACCTTCGCCAAGGGCACGCAGCAGGTGTTCAACCTCAAGAAAACCATGTCGCCCATCGTGGACCTGGTGCGGATGTACGCCCTGAGGCACCGCATTTTCGCCACCAACACCGGCGAGCGCCTCGAAGCCCTCAAGGCCCTGGGCGTGTTCACGGAGCGCGAGGCGCAGGAGCTGCTGCAGTCCTACTACTACCTCATGGGCGTGCGCCTCAAGAAGCAAGCCGTCCAGATTATCAGCGACAACGCGGCCCCGGACAACTACCTCGACCCCAAAACACTGACCAAAGTGGAGCAGGTGACGCTGAAGGAAATCTTCAAGGTCATCGCCGATTTTCAGCTCAAGATTAAGGTCGGGTTCACCAAGTCGCTGAGCTGAGGCCCTGGTTTGAACCCCCAACCGGAGTAGAGACGCCTACTTGCGTCTCGTCGTCCGCGCCGTTAGGGCAATCATCGTCCAACGACGAGACGCAAGTATGCGCCTCCGGGACCGCGCCGTTTGCGCCCACATCGTTCAACGACGAGACGCAAGTAGGCGTCTCTACTCCGGTTGGTCGGACTGGGCCGTTCTTACGGCATCGTTCAACGACGAGATGCAACATGTTGCGTCTCTACCGCGGGTTGGGACAATTGCTTACTCGGGTTCCCCCGCGCCGCGGCGCATTTCCTGGCGGCGCATGGGCATTTGGTCTATCGTGCGAAATAGGGCGGCCGGGGCGATGGGGTGGGCGCTTCGCATCTTCACGCCGCCGTCTTTGCCCAAAAGCACGGCGGCGAACCGGGGCGGTTGGATGCCGGTTTTTTGGGTTAGAAACTGCCGGTCGGCCGCGCTCAGTTGGGGGTAGAGCACCTCGATGACCAGGAGGTCCCGGGCGGCCAGCTCCGCTTTACTGCTTGCCAACAGCTGCTTCTGCGCCCGGAAATCGGCTTGGTCGGCCGCGGGCGCGGCGATGAGCAGCACCCGTTTTTTCCAGCGGCTCGCGCGCACCGTTTGCTCCAGGGTCCGGGCTTTGGGGGCCCGGGCGGTGAGGCCCAGCAGCAGCCCCAGGCCCAGCAGCGCCAGGGCGAAAAACGGGGCGGGAGCAAGCGGTTTGGCAACGGGCATGGAGGCGTACGAAAAGGTTTCGGCGGCGCAGCCGGGTTCCAGCGGGGGCACCAAGGTACTGAGCGCTACCCGACGCGTCGCGCCATGGGGTTCGGGCGCCGCGCGGCGGCGGATGGCGCCCCTGGAAAACGCAGTACTTTGCATCAACAACCCCCTCTACTGTCGTTCTTCGTTTCCTTATGAGTTCCCCTTTCCCCGTCATTGGGGTGGTGCTGGCGACTGGCCTGCTCAGTGCCTGCCAAGCCCCCCGGCCCGGCGCCGCCGTCACCCCGCCCGCCGTCACGTTGCCCGTGTGGCAGTCCGATGCCTACACGCTCTACCGCGACCGGGTGGTGCAGGGCCAGTACGAGGCCCGCGCCGTGTCGGCCACCGAGTTGGTGTCGAACTACCGGAGCCCGGCCAACGAGGCGATGAGCCCGCGGGTGGAGTTCAAGTTCAGCCTCAACGGCAAGGACAACGAAATGGCCCCGGGCCTCAACCACCTACTGGTGGCCGGGCCCCGGCCCGACGGCGCGGCCCTGGAAACGCCCGCCATCGTGTTTAGCCAGCGCTACGCCGACGCCACGCCCGCGCCGGCTGGCACCTACCTGGCCCCGAACACGCCGGTGCGCATCCGGCTGGATTTGCGGCCGGTGCTGGCCGCGTTCAAAAACCCGGGCTACTACACCACCTTCAAGGGCGAGAAGCTGTACCAGTCCGATTTCAAGCACGTGTACGTGGCCGGCGGCACGGCCCCGCTGAGCTGGGATTTCGACAACCTGGTGAACAAGCCCGGGCTGGAGCTGCAGGACCCGGACGGCGACGGCATCTACGAAACGACGCTGACCCTGAACCAGCCCGCCGCCGCCAAAACCACCGCCACGAGCTGGAAGCAAAGCCTCGACACGTCGGACTTCCCGCAGTACTCGTCCGACTACCCGCTGGCCGACGCGCTCTACAACCTGGCCCTGGAAGAAGCCCGGCGCGCCGTGGAGCCCGACAGCACCTTTCGCACCGGCCAGGAGTGGGCGGGCGTCTGGACCCGCGACGTGAGCTACAGCATCATCCTGGCGCAGGCCAGCCTGCAGCCGCGGGTGGCCATGAACAGCCTGCTGCGCAAGGTTTCGAAGGAGGGGCGCATCATTCAGGACACGGGCACCGGCGGGGCGTACCCGTGCTCGACGGACCGCATCATCTGGGCCACGGCGGCCTGGGAAATCTACCAGGCCACCGGCGACGAGGCCTGGCTGCGCCGGGTGTACCCCATCGTCAGGCAGTCCGTGGCCGACGACCGCCAGAACGCCCACGACCCCGCCACCGGCCTGATGCGCGGCGAGTCGTCCTTCCTGGACTGGCGCGAGCAGACCTACCCGCGCTGGATGCAGCCGGCCGACATCTACCAGTCCGAGAACCTGGGCACCAATGCCGTGCACTACCAGGCCAACGTGGTGCTGGCCCAGATGGCCGCCAAGCTGGGCCAGCCCGGCGTGGCGGCCCAGCACAAGCGCCAGGCCGAAGCCCTCAAATTCGGGATTAACCAGCACCTCTGGCAGGCCGACAAGGGCTACTACGGCCAGTACTTGTACGGCCGCACGGCCCTGTCGCTCTCGCCCAAAGCCGAGGCCCTGGGCGAGGCGCTGTGCGTGCTCTTCGGCGTGGCCGAGGGCGAGCGGGCGCAGCGGGTGGTGGCCACCACTCCTACCACGCCCTACGGCATTTCCTGCATCTACCCCCAGATTCCGGGCCTCCCGGCCTACCACAACGACGCCGTGTGGCCCTTCGTGCAGAGCTTCTGGGCCCTGGCCGCCGCCAAGGCCGGCAACGAGGCCTCGCTCCTCGAAAGCATGGCCGCCGTCTACCGCCCGGCCGCGCTGTTCCTGACCAACAAGGAGAACTTTGTGGCCGGCAACGGCGACTTCGCCGGCACCCAAATCAACAGCAGCAACATGCTCTGGAGCCTGTCGGGCAGCCTGGGCCTGGTGTATAAAGTGCTGTTCGGGATGCAGTACCAGGGCGAGCGGCTGGTGTTCCGGCCCTTCGTGCCGCAGGCGTTTCAGGGCCGGCGCCGGCTGAGCAACTACCGCTACCGCCGGGCCGTGCTCGACATTGAGATGGAAGGCTTCGGCAACGCCATTGCCGCCATCACCCTCGACGGCCAGCCCCTGCCCGACGCCGCCTTGCCGGCCAACCTGGGCGGCCGCCACGCGGTGCGCATCGTGCTCAGCAGCCTGGCGCCGCCGGTGGCCGCCGTGAACCGCGTGCCCAACCGCGTGGCGCCCGAAACGCCCGCCGTCGCCTATGCCAACCAGCGCCTCACCTGGACTAAGCCCGAAGGCGCCGCCGAGTACCTGGTGCTGAAGAACGGCGCCCTGGTGACCACCACGGCCGCCGCGGAGTACGCGGTGCCCGCCGGTCCCTTCGCCGCCTACCAGGTCATCACCGTGGACGACGCCGGCCGCGAGTCCTTCGCCAGCGAGCCCATCGAAACCGGCAGTGAGGCCGACGACCGGCAGGTGCAGCTCGAAACCGTGGCCGCCAAGGCCGCCCTGGCCTACAAGGGCTCCACCGGCAAAGGCTTCATCGAAATCAGCACGACCAAGAACACGGCCCTCACCATTCCCGTCACGGTGCCCGCAGCGGGCCTCTACGCCGTGGATTTCCGCTACGCCAACGGCAACGGCCCCGTCAACACCAACAACCAGTGCGCCGTGCGCACCCTGCGCCGCGGGCGCGAGCTGCTCGGCACCGTGGTGCTGCCCCAGCGCGGCGTGGCCGAGTGGTCGAACTGGGGCTTCTCAAACCCCGTGCTGGTGCGCCTCGATAAGGGTACCCACCCGCTCACCCTGGCCTACGAGCCGGCCAACGAAAACATGAACGGCGAGGTGAACCAGGCCATGCTGGATTACGTGCGGGTGAAAAAAGTTGAATAGAATGCGCCGTACAAATAGCAGAGGCAAGGATTTCCACTTAACCTGGTGACTCCGATGGACTTCAAAATGCCCGTTAACAGCGATGTTTCCGCCGACTTGTGGGCTAAGATTGAAGCACTGGACCTCGACGGCGGGGCCACGCTTTCGTTCTCGAAACGCCTGGCGCGCGACAACGGCTGGTCGTCGGCCTTCGCCCGGCGCGTGGTGCTGGAGTACAAGAAGTTCTTGTTTCTGGCCGCCACCTGCGGGCACCCCGTCACGCCTTCCGACGAGGTGGACCAGGCCTGGCACCTGCACCTGGTGTACACCCGCTCGTACTGGGACGAGCTGTGCGGGCAGGTGCTGGGCTTTCCGCTGCACCACGGCCCCACCCGGGGCGGGGCGGCCGAGGGCCACAAGTTTGAGGACTGGTACGCCCACACCCTGTCGGCCTACGCGGCGGCGTTCGGCACGGTGCCGCCGGCCGACATTTGGCCCCCGGCGGCCGTGCGCTTCGGCGAGGCGCCTTACTTCCGGCGCGTCAACCTGCGGCGGCAGTGGCTGCTGCCCCGGCCGCGCTGGAGCTTCCGGCGGGGCTGGGGCGGCTGGGCGCTGGTGGTGGGGGCGCTGGTGCTGGCCGGCTGCACTGCGCGCCTGCCGCTCAACCCGCTCGATTGGTACGGTACCGAATTCCTGGCGTTGTTTTGGGCGTTGTGCCTCACGTTGGTGCCGCTGGCGTTGTGGCTCCGCTACCGTGGTCGGGGGCCCGAAGACGAGTACTTCGGAACCCCGCCCAGCACCTACGAATTGGCGCGCCTTACGGGCCGGGGCCAGCTCCTGGCCGAGAGCGCCGTGGCTGCCCTGGTCCACACCGGCAAAGCCGAGCTGGTGCCCGGCCGCAAAATCAAGCGCACGGCCGCCGCTCCGCCCACCGACCCGTACGAGCGCGCCGTGTGGAACCTCATTAATCCGCTGGATTCGTCGGACCTAGCAGTGCTTCGCAAGCAAGCGTTGAACCCGGCTGTCGGCGCTTTGCAGACGCTCGAAGCCGCTTTGGTGGCCAAAGGCTTGCTGCTCTCAGCCAGCGCGCGGAAGGAGCTGGACCGGCTACCGCTCCTGACGACTCTCGCCCTGAGTTTGTTTGGCCTGGCGAAGGTGTGGGTGGGGATAAATCGGGACCGGCCGGTTGGCTTCCTGCTGTTTTCGCTGGCGGGGCTGTTCCTGGTGGGCAATTATTATCGGGCCAACGGCATGTGGGCTACCGGTCGCGGCGCCCGCCTGTTGCGCGAAATCACCCCCAGCCTGCGCCAGAAGCGCCAAGCCAGCGGCCTGACGGGAGAAGCCGTAGCGCTGTCTGTGGCCTTCTTCGGCATCACCGAGCTCAGCGCCGTGGGTCTGGGCGCGGTGGCCGCCTACCTTAAGCCCCCAAGCCGCCCCAGCGACGGCGGTTCTGGTTGCGGCGGCGGCGATGGTGGCTCTGGTGACGGCGGCTCTGGTGACGGCGGCGGCAGTGGGTGCGGGGGCTGCGGTGGGTGCGGCGGGGGTGGGGATTAAAATAAAATCACTCCCGTCCCAGCGCCTCCCGGATGCCGCCCAGGCCGCCGGCAATGTTCTCCAGCTGCGTGAGCACGCTTTGCAACTGGCCGCCGCTGCTGGCGCGCAGGTTGCGGACGAAGGCGGCCTTGATGGCGGCCCAGCGCTGCTGCTCGTCGGGGGTGAGCCAGCCGAGCAGCTCGCGCAGCTTGAGCAGGTTGGCTTCGGTGCCGCTGGTCAGGGTCTGGGCTTCGCTTTCGTAGTGGGAAGCCAAGAGGGTGCGGACTTCGGCTTCGTTCATCACGGGGCGCACTTTCTCGGCTAGCTTGGCCATGTTGCGGTAGGAGCCCTGGAGCTTGAACGGCGGCTCGGTGCGGTATTCGTGGGCCTGGGCGGCCGAGGCAATGTAGGCCTCGTTCACGCGGGCCACCACGTCGCGGATGCCCAGCAGCTTCTGGAGCACGGCCACGTACTCGCCGATTTCCTCGGGTGAGTGGTTGGCTTCGAAGGTGAGGCCCTCGCCGCTGCCGGTTTCGGCTAGTTTGAGCAGCGGATACACGTCGGCCGGGCTTTTGGCGGCCAGGCGGCCCAGCACGGGGTTGGCGGCCAGGGCGTTTTCGAGGTAGCTGAGGCGGAAAGTGGCGGCCGTGTCGCCGATGATGTCGCCGAGGTTGTAGATGTCGGCGCGGTTGGCCAGCATGTCGGGAATCTGGAACTGCTCGCCCGATTCGGTGTAGGGGTTGCCGGCCATCACCACGGCCACCTTGCGCCCGCGGAAGTCGTAGGTGCGGGCGCGGCCCTGGTACACGCCCTCAATTTTGCGCTGGGCGTCGCAGAGGGAAATGAATTTCTGCAGCAGCTCGGGGTTGCAGTGCTGGATGTCGTCGAGGTAAATCATGACGTTGTCGCCCATCTCGAAGGCCAGATTGAGCTTGAGCAGCTCCTCGCGGGCGCCGGAGTTGGGCGCCTGGGTGGGGTCGACGCTGGTCACGGCGTGGCCCAGGGCGGGCCCGTTGATTTTCATAAAAATCAGGCCCAGGCGGTTGGCCACGTATTCGAGCAGGGTGGTTTTGCCGTAGCCGGGCGGCGAGATGAGCAGCAGCAGGCCCATGAGGTCGGTGCGCTTGTTTTCGCCCGCCGTCCCGATTTGCTTGGCCAGGTTGGCGCCGATGAGCGGCAGGTACACCTCGTCGATGAGCTTGTTGCGCACGAACGACGAGAGCACCCGCGGCCGGAACTCGGCCAGCCGCAGCTCCTCGGCGAAACGAGCCAGCAGCTCCTTTTTCAACTCCTTAAACGCCTCGAACTGCGGTACCACCGCCCGGGTGTACTGCCCCAGCCGGCGCCGGAATTCCGGGAAGTTCAGCGCGTAGTTCCGGTCCTGCACGCGGGGGTGCGAGCCTTGCAGACCCACCAGCGTTTCGCGCAGCGGCGTGCGGACGACGCGGGCCAGGTCGAAGGTGGCAGTCGTTAGTAGCACCGCGCATTCGGTGACCCCATCCCCCGGCCCCCCCGCTGCTTGATACGCAGAATCCTCGGGGGGAAGGGGAGCCTGACTATTCTGTTCTTTTGACATCTGGCTCCCCTCTCCCGGAGGATTCCGCGCATCAAGCGGCGAGGGGTCGGGGGTGGGGTGAACAAGAGTGCGCGCAAACGCCTCCACCCACTGCCGCGCCAGCTGGAACTGCGCCGCCGGTTGGTCAGCCAGCGCGGCTACGGAAGCTTCGAATTGCGTGGTGGCGTTGCGCTCCTTCAGCGACTGCTGAAACTGCTGATGCAATTCCGCGGCTTCGCTGGAAACGACAAACGTCTCGCCGCGGGTTAGCTCGTGGAATAAATACTCACCCGCCTCGGCCACTTCGTGCGGGGCGAACAGGCCGGTGGCGGCGGCGAATTCTTCCACGGCCACTTGCAGCTCCGCCACGAGCCCGGCAAACGCACGCAGGTCGGGAAACACCCGCAGCAGCACGCCGATGCTTTGCAGCTGGTGCTGCCAGGCGGCCTTGCGCTTGCGGCCCGTGAAGCGGTGCCAGTAGAGGGCGGCGGCGGCGCGCACGTCGGCGGGGTAGCGCAGCAGGTCGGCGGTGCGGGTGAGGCGCACCAGGGCTTCGAGCAGCAGGGCCGCGTCGTGGTCGTGCACGCCCTTAAGGTAGCCCTCGGCGTAGCGCGGGGCCATGAACTGCTGCACGTGGCCCACCAGCTCGGCCACGGTGAGGTGGGCCAGCTCGGCCAGCGAGAGCACGGCCGGGGCGCCGTCGCGGGCGGGCGCGGGGTGCGCGGCGGCTTGCAGCAGCTGCCAGGCCAGGTACTCGGCGCGGTACACGTCCTGGTTTTCCGAGGCTACCGTCTGGTCCCACACGGCGCGGGCGGCCAGGAAGGCGGGCTCGGTGATTTTCTGGAAAAAATTGGTGCCGGTGAGGTGGTAGTGCAGGTCGCCGTCGCGCAGCACCACGGTCAGCTCCAGCGGCTGGGTGTTCACGGTGAAGGCGTAGGGGCCGAACTTGAGGGCCTGGCCGCCGTCGGTGAACAGCTCGGCGCGGTCCTTGAGCTGGCGCAGGGCGTCCTCCTTCACCGTTTTCAGGCGGCTCTGGATGTCGTCGGCCTTCACCGTGTCGCCGAGGGCGAGCAAATCCTGCACGGTCTGGCGTATCTTCTCCACCAGCAGGTCGGCCGCGAAGTAGCCGTTGATGTCGGCCACGGTGGTAAAGCGGCCCAGGCGGTTCTGCACCGCCTTCAGAATCCGCTCGGCCGACTGGAGCAGGGCGGTGGCGCGCTGGTTGCGGGCGGCCACCAAGCTCACCTTGCGCGACTCAAACGCCTCGGCTACTTCCTCGCGCTTGCCGGCAATCTGAGTCAGAAACTGGTCGAACTCCGGGAATTTGCCTTCCAGCTCTTCCAGCTGCACCAGCAGCTTGGTGCTGTACTCGTCGCACTTGGCGGGGGCGTCGCTCAGGTCGAGGTAGTTTACCAAAGCCTGGTCGAGCAGCTTGATTTGGGCCGTGAATTCGGCCTGGGCCTCGGTGCCGGCCAGGGCCTGGCGCCGCCGCTTGAGCGTCGCCCGAATCTGGTTGAAGCTGGCGTAAATCGTCGAGATGTTGTCGATGATGCGCGTGGTCTGGGTGGGGTCCTCCATCGGCAGGTTGCTCACCACCTCAATCAGCAGCTCCAGCTCCCCCGATACCGCGTTGGCTTCCTGCTCCCGGGCGTTGGCCTCGGTCACCTTCTGCACCTGCTCGATGCCGTCTGCAATGGCTTGCACGCGCCCCGCATAGGGCGCCAGCGCGTCGGGCCGGAGCAGAAACTCCACGGTCTGGCCGGCTACGTCCTTGCTCACCTGCTCCAGGTCGGCCACGGTTTTTTCCACGGTGGGCAGCGCCACGTAGCGCAGCTCGCGCAGCGAAATCACCTCCCCGCGCACGGCGCGCAGCTCCGCCAGCAGCCGCACGTACTCGTTCACGTCGGTGGCCTGGGTGCGCTTGATGCGGCCGGTCAGCTCGTCGGCCCGACCCAGCACGCGCTGGGTTTCGGCGCCCGTGCTTTTGCGGATGCTCAGCACCTTGTCGAACTCCTCTACCGCCGCGTTGGCCGCCTGCTGAATGTCGCGCAGGGGCTCGGCCAGGGCCTGGGCGGCCGGCTCGCGCAGCCAGTGGTAGGTGTCGGTGAGGGTGGTGGTGAGGCGAATCAGGTCGAGGTAGAGGCCGGCGTAGCTGTCGTCCTTGCCCAGCAGCGTGAGCACCTCCTGGGTTTCGGCCATGGCCCGCACAATCTCCTTGTTGCCCAGCTTGTAGAGGTAGGAGTCGGAGGTGACGGGCAGCTCAAAGTTGGGCGCCACGTAGGGCGTCTGCCAGATTTGCACCGCGTGGTGCTTCTTGGGCTCGTCGTCCTTGCGCAGGTAGCACAGCTCCCCGTTCGCAAACAGCGCGTACCCGTGGCAGCTGATGGGGTTGTCGACCCGCTGCGCAATTAAATTATACGAGAGCAGCAAGTACGCGCCCTGCTCCTTGTTGTAGAACACGTACAGAAAATCCTCGCCGTTGGGCGACGCCACGCGCTTCTCAAACAGCATGTCGCGCCGGCCTTTCTCGAATAATTTCCCCTCGCCGGTTTGCAGGTAAAACCCGTGCGGAAAAATCAGGCCCTGCCCGTCCGGCAGCAGCACGCATGCCTCCGCCAGCGCATCCAGCCGCTGGGCCGTTTTCAGCTTGGCATTAAAGATGAAATACCGGTAATCATGCTCCTTGTACGGCCGGATTTTGAGCAGAATAATATTGCCAACTACCGCGTAATAAATCTCCGAGTCGTCGAGCGTCTGGTCCTTGTCCGCCACCGGCTCGGCGTAGATGCCGCGCCCGACTTCGGTGTTATTCTCCACCTTGATGGTCAAGTCGCCGTGGATAGTTTCCACGAAAACCCGGTCCTCGATGCTGACGTGCGCGTGTGTGCCGGCCCGCTGCATGTCGCGGGTGGTGCGCTTCCAGGTGAACTCGTGCTGGGGCGGGTACACGTACTCGTGGTCGCTCCGGTTGTCGATGTACGTGAGCGTGTCCCCGTGCAGCAGCCACTTAAACGTCTTGATGTCGTTCGCGCTTTTGCCCACCCGAAACACCATGTGCAAATGGTTTCCAAGCACAGCAAACTTCACGAACTGCGTGTTCTTGTAGTACTTGTATAAGTTGCGGAATTCCTCGATGAATTGGGGGTTGGCAAGCAGCTCCAGATTTAGCGGCTGGAACTCGTGGTTGGCGTAGGCATAGGCGCCGAATACGTCCGACAATTCCACCTCGGTTTTCAGGCCGATAACGACGTTGTAGCCAAACAGGAAGCGGTCGCCCACCGGCACCATGTCCCAGGGCACGCAGTTGTTTTCGGTGGTGATGCGGCCGGTGCCAATCAACTGGGTGTCGATGGCGCCGAACACGGCTTTGCGCTCGGCGTTCAGCTGCTCCAGCCGGGTGCGCAGGTCGGCGCCGCTTTTCTGCAGGCGGTTGCGCAGGATTTCGTAGGTGCCGCCTTCCAGTTTGACCCCGGAGGCAGACGCGGTAGTTGGTTCCATAGCAGGGCTGCCAGGGGTAATTCAGAAAGTAATAGTTGGGAACAGAAGCTTATGCTAAAGCCAAACAGAACGTCATGCTGAGCGAAGTCGAAGCATCTCGCCCATGAGCGTAATCCTAATCGTCCAGTCGAAAGAATTACCGCTGCACGCAAGATGCTCCGACTTCGCTCAGCATGACGTTCTTATTTCTTCGCCAAAAGAGTGAAGACCGAGACCTTAAGTTAGATTCAACGTCTTCACCGGCTTGTCCCCGATGCCCAGCGCGGCGGCCGTGCTCGTCAGCTGCGTGATGGTGGCCCGCGTGCTTTCGTCCGCGGCCTTGTTCATTAGCTGTAGCAGCAGCGCCGAGATGCTCAGGTTCTTCAGGTCGTCGCTGCTCAGGCCGAACTGGTGCACGAACTTGCGCAGGTTCGTCTTGAAGTCGCCGCCGTTGCCCTCGTGGCCAAAAAAGGCGTCCTTCACCGTGCCCAGCACCTCGGAGTTGTGCACGGCGCGGTCCACCATTTTGCCCTTGGTGATGGCGCCGATAATCTGGTCGAAGAACATGGTTTCGCCGCCCACAATGTCGATTTTGGCCGACTTGAGGGCCTCGGAAATAACCCCGGCCTGGGCGCTGGCAATGTCCTTCTGAATGCTGATTTGGGCCAGTTCCACGGCCTTGTCCTTGTCGAGGCGCAGCTTGAATTCTTCGTGGTCCTTGCCCACGCCGTCGAGCTTTTTCATGGCGTCGGCCTTGGCTTCGATGCCCTTGGCTTCCACCGCGAAGCGCTGCTCGTTCACGGTCACTTCGGCTAGGCCGCGCTTCTGGTCGGCGTCGGCTTTGGCTTCGATGACGCTGGCTTCGGCCAGGCCTTTTTCCAGGTTCACCTTGGCGGCCACGACGCCCAGCTTCTCGTCGGCGTCGGCCTGGGCCGTGGCCCGCACCTGAATGGCCTGGGCCTCGGCCGTGGCCTTGAGCTGCAGCACGTTGGCATCCGACTCGCCTTCCTTCTGGCGGGCGGCGGCCTTGGCCTGCATCACCTGGGCTTCGGCCATGCCGATGGCGGCGGCTTTGCTGGCCTCGGCTTCGGCCAGGGTGCGGATGGCCGAGGAGCGGAACTCCGCCGAGGACTTCTCGGCCTCGGCGTCAATCAGCGACTGCTTGGCGCGGAACTCGGCGCCCTGCTTTTCCATGTCGGCGTGGCCCACGAAGGTGATGGTGGCCTGCTCGGTTTCCTGGCGGGCCTTGGTCACGGCCACCAGCTTCTCGCGGTCGGCCTGGGCCTGGGCGCGGGTGTCCTTGATGCGCTCCTCTTCCACCACCGTGGCTTTTTCCACCGTAATCCGCTCGCGGATGATGCCCTGAATGTTCTTCCGCTCCTCTTCCAGGGCCTTTTCCTTCTCAATCTGGGCCAGGGCCACGATGCGCTCCCGCTCGTTGATTTCCAGGGCGCGGGCCTGCTCCACGCGCTCGGTTTCGATGGCGTCGGTGCGCTGCTTGTTGCGCTCTGCCACCAGAATCTGCCGGTCGCGGTTCTGCTCCGACACCCGGATTTCTTCCTCCGTCGTGATGCGGGCCTTCTCGCCCTTCAGCCGCTCTTCCTGGCGCACCTTCTCGGTTTCGGCCGCCTCGCGCGACTTGATGTTGGCGATTTCGCGGTACTGTTTTTCCTGGTTTTCGGCCAGCTGCTTTTCGAGCTGCAGGATGGTTTCCTGCGCCTCCACGTCCTGCTTCTTGATGGTTTTCTGCTGGTCGCGTTGAATCTGGTTGGCCTGAATCTTCTGCTCCGAGGTCAGGGCAATGATTTTCTTGATGCCCTCCGCGTCCAGAATGTTGTCCTGGTTCAGCGCCGTGAGCGGCGTTTGCTCCAGGTAGTCGATGGCGCAGTCGTCGAGCACGTAGCCGTTCAAATCGGTACCGATGATGCGCAGGATTTCCTGTTTGAACTGCTCGCGGGAATTGTACAGCTCGATGAAATCGAAGTGTTTGCCCACGGTTTTCAGCGCCTCCGAAAACTTGGCGTCGAACAGGGCTTCGAGGGCGGTGGGGTCGGAGGCGCGGTGCGCGCCGATGCTCTGGGCCACGTTCACCACGTCGTCGTGGGTCTTATTCACCCGCACGAAGAAGTTCACCTTCACGTCGGCCCGCATGTTGTCCTTGCACACCAGCCCCTCGGAGCCGGCCCGGGCGATGATGATGGTCTTGAGCGTAATATCCATCACCTCCATCTTGTGGAGAATGGGCACCACGATGATGCCGGAGAACGACACCTTGGCGTCGCCCATGCCGGTGCGCAGCAGGGCCTCGCCCTGCACGGCTTTCTTATACATCTTGGCGATGACCGCCAAAAAGCCCAGCAGAAACAGGCCGAGAACGATGAGCACGGCCCAGGAAAGGGAAGCTAGCATGTGAGTAGGGGTGTTGAAATAAAAAAGGGTGGATGTTGTTTACCCCAACCCCCGGCCCCTTCCCCTCCGGGGGAAGGGGAGCCACGGCGGCGCGGATGTTGAGCTAAAAATCAGGAGTCGAAGCGGTTATTTTCGGGTTTTTGATTGACGTCAGGCTCCCCTTCCCCCGGAGAGGAAGGGGCCGGGGATTGGGGTCAGCCGGCGGCACTGTACGGCTCAATCAGGTAGCACTTACGCTGCGCATCGAAGTCAATAACCAGAGCCGTTTCGCCCTTGGCCAGCGGCGCGGCGGTGCTGCGGACGTTGAGCATCAGCGGGGCGCCGTCGATGCGCACCGCGGCCTGGCCCAGGTGGTCGGCGGTGGCGGGCAGCACGATGGTGCACACCTTGCCGATGACGACTGCGCCGCTGTCGTGGTCTTTTTCGAGGGCCGCAAACAGCTTCACAAAAGGCAGGGTAAAGACTTTGGCGACAAACAGGCTGCCGACGAATAGCGGCAGCAAAAACGCCAGGCCCAACGGGAGGGAGGTGTTGCCGGTGTAATAATTAACCAGTACGCTGCCCACCCAGAGCGGCAGAAACACGAAGCTGAGGAACACCATCAGCGGAATGCGGCCGAGGTTGAAAAATGCCAGCGCCCCGTTCAGCCAGGAGGTGCCCACGCCGTCGTGGTGGTGCCCGGCCGCGTCGTGGTGGAAATGGCCGTGGTCGTCGATGCTCAGGTCCACCGTTTTCAGGTCCAGCAGGCCCACGATGACCGTGAGCCAGTACAGCAGCACAAACACCAGCAGGCCGGTGGGCAGCAAGTTGGGCGGCGAAACCGCGGCGGCTAACAGTTCAGTCATGGGCGGTAGTGTGGCACCGGAAAGGTAGCGGATTTATGCGGTCGGCCCGGAGCGGCCCGCCTTGTGCTACTCCGCCAGGCCCAGCTTAGCTTTGAGGGCCTGGAGGTCGGCGGCGGCTTTGCCCGCGCCGGAGGTGGCCAGGGCCTTGTCGATTTCGGCATCGATGCTCTTGCTCTCCTGGGCAATTTCGCCGTAGGATTCGGCCAAGGCTTCCTGCACGGCAATTTTCTCCTTCATGCGCTCCAGCAAAGTCACCGTGCCCGACGAGTCGAGCTGCGCCAGCTGCTTGTTGATGGTGATGGTGGCCTTGCTCACCGTCACGCGGGCCCGGAGCGTCTTCAGTTCGTTTTCCCATTGGCTGATGGTGGCCTTGAGCGTGCCCACGCTCTGGTCCATCTGGGCGGCCGACCGCTCGAACTTCTCCTGGTCGGTGGCGGCGCGGGCGGCCTGGGCGTCGTTTTCGGCTTTCTTGAGCAGGGCTTCGCTGGCCAGTCGGTCGGCTTCGGCGGCGGCCATTTCGCCCCGGTGGGCGCGCTGGAGCAGGAGCACGGCCTTGTTCTCGTAGTCGGCGGCTTTGGCGCGGTAGGCTTCGCCCTCGTTGCGGGCCCGGATGGCCATGGCCTTCACCTCGGCCAGGCCGTGCAGGCTCTTGTCGAGGTCCTGGCGCAGGTCGCGCAGGCCCTGCTCGGTCAGGTTGATGGGGTCTTCGAGCTGGTTGACGGCGGCGTGGGCTTCCGACTGGCCAATTTTAAACAAGCGGTTCAGGATGTTCATGACGACGAAGAATTAGGCGAGTTGGGCGGGTTGAGGCTTGGAAAATTGAATCAGCTCGTCGGCAAATTCGCTCAGCAGCAGTCCCAGCGAGTTGATGCAGGCTTCAAGCTCGGCCAAATCGAGGGTTTCGATTTGCAGCGTGTCGCGGAAGATGAGCTTGCGGCCGCTCTCGTCGAGGGCGAAGGCGCCGTGGATGATGTCGCGGTTCTTCTGCAAAAGGCGGCGGTACACCTCCAGCGAGGGCGCGGGCAAGTCGAGCAGGTACTGCTCCAGAATCAGCAGCGGGTCGCCGCAACCGATGACGAGGTTCTTGATGGCCAACTCGGGCTTGTCGACCACGAACAGACCCTGCTGCTCATCGGCGTGGCAAATGTCAAAGCCCAAGTCTAGTAGGTAGCCTTGAACGATTGCAAAGTAAGGGTTGGTCATGGGCGGTGAAGGGTAAAAAGCAGTATGCTCAAAAAAGTAGAGACAAGCGGACGTGGTTTGCAGAGACTATGCTAGATTTGCGGTGCAATAATAAGCAAAGTTTTTGATGTGCTCATATTTTGAGCGAAATAATATTTTCACAATATGTCGCACGTTGGTAAGAATATTCGCAAGCTGCGGACTGTTAAAAAGCTGAGTCAAGCCGCTTTCGCCGAATTATTTGGGCTGGCGCGCCCCAGCGTGGGGGCATATGAGGAAGGGAGGAGTGAGCCAAAAATGGAGACGTTGATACAAATTGCTCAGTATTTTGGCTTATCGGTGGACTTGCTACTTACCAAAGAACTTACCGTCAACGAGCTTTACCATTTTGACATTTTTAAGGAGCCTGCGCTGGCCCCCACCCCCGAAAATTCAGTTGCGGCCGAGTCCCGGCAGGCACCCACTCCTTTGGTGTACCGCAACCGGGCCCTGGAATACATCGTGCACCACCACGACCCGGCGTTTCTTGAGGCGCTGCCGTGGCTGGACCTGCCGCACCAACTCATCGGGCCCACCCGGGCCTTCGAAGTATCCGGGGCCGACATGCTGCTGCACCGCCAAGGCTTGCGCCACCAGGACCTCGTGCTGTGCTGCCGCGTCGACCTGAGCCAGCCGAGGCTGCAAACGGGCCGGGTGTACGTCTTCGTCACCCAAAGCAAAATTCTGATTCGCCGCCTGGCCGCGCGCCTGCCCGACGGCAAAATCCTCAAGCTGCGCGCCGACAACCCCGACTACGGCAGCCAGGACCTGGAGCTAACCCAGGCCCTGGAAATCTGGGAGGTGAAGGGCGTGTTCACCACCCACCTGCGCCCGCCCGCGCTGCTCGACGAGCGGGTGGCGGCCCTGGAGAGCCGGCTCGACGCGCTGCTGGAGCGCGGAGGTGCCTCCGAATAATTAGCCTGGCCCGGGCCGTGGTGCACCGCGCCGGCTACGCCGCCGGCACCAGCACCCGCAGCGCGCCCGGCCGGATGGTGGCCTCCACACGGGTGGTGCGGCCCCGGTACTCGCCGTCGACCTGGAAGGCCGCGGGGCGGGTGGTTTCGAGGCTGACGGCGGTGGTCGAGAAGATTTCCACGGCGGCGGGGTCAAAGGGGCGAAAGCGCCAGAACATCTTCAGCAGCTCGCGGCCCACCAGCCGGCGCAGCAGCACCACTTCAAACTTGCCGTCGGCCACGTCGCCGTCGGGGTTGATTTCGGCACCCGTGCCGTACACACGGGCGTTGGCTAGCACCACCATAAACGCCGTGCGCTCCATGTCCTCGGTGTCGCTCTGCACGCGCACGCGCAGCAGGCGGCGGCGCAGCAGCGACCAGAACGCCGCTCGGGCGTAGCCCAACATGCCGTGCCAGTTGCGGCGCTGGGCGTGGCGCACGAGCTGCGCGTTCAGGCCGATGTCGCTCAGGTGCAGGCAGAGGTCGGTGCCGTTGAGGTAGAGCACGTCCACGGCTTTTTCGCGGCCGTTAACGGCCACGTCGAGCGCCCGCACGGGGTCGGCGGGGAGGGCCAGTTCCCGGGCCATGCCGTTGGCCGACCCGGCGGGCAGCACGGCCAGGGGCAGGCCCGCGGCCAGGGCCAGCTCGGCCACCAGCTTCACGGTGCCGTCGCCGCCCACGGCCACGAGCCGGTCGGGGCGGTGGCGCGCCACCCGGGCCCGCAGGGCGGGCGCGTCGGCGTCGGCGCCGGTCAGGTGAAACAGCTCGGCCGTGTGCGGCAGCGGCGCAAAGTAGTCGCCGATGGTGGCGTCCCAATTCGTTTTGCCGGCGCTGCCCGAGCCGGGGTTGATGACGAACAACAGGTGCAGGGCCGGGGGCATGGGCGGAACGACGGGTGGGCCTTCCCCGTAACGGGTTTCGGGCCCGCCCGGCCGAACTTTTCCCGCCCGATGACCAACAAAATCCTGGCCTGGCTGCGCCTGACCCGCCGGCCCGTCCTCAAGCTCTACCGCGGCTTCGGCAGCCCCACCTGCGTGGTGGTGCAGGGCCACGCGTTTCGGCAAAGCCCGCTGCCGCGCACCCGGTACCGGGCCCGGTTCTGGACCAACGCCTGGGGCCTGCTGCGCTTGTTTGCGGTGCGGCCCTGGGCCGACGCTCCTGTGCGGGTGCGCCTGGCCGGCCGCACCGTCGGGGCCCGCACCGATGCCGACGGCTTCTTCCGCGTCGAAATAACCCCGCCCGCCCCGCTGCCGCCCGGCTGGCACCCCGCCGCAGCGGAGTTGCTCGACCCCGCCACCGGCGCCGCCCTGGCCCGGGGCACCGCCGAAGCGCACGTGCCCTACGAAACCCCGTACGCCTTCATTTCCGACATCGACGACACCTTTCTCGTGTCGCACTCGGCCACCCGCTACCAGCGGCTGTGGGTGCTGCTGAGCCGCAACGCCCGCAGCCGCGCCGCCTTTGCCGACGTGGCGGCGCACTACCAGTGGCTGGCCCAGGCCGGCGCCCCGGCCCCCGGCCCGCCCAACGCTTTTTTCTACGTGTCGAGCAGCGAGTGGAACCTCTACGATTTCATCTTGGAATTTGCTGAGCATCAGCGGCTGCCCAAGGGCGTGTACCAGCTCAGCCAGCTCAAGCGGCTGCGCCAGTTGCTGCGCACCGGCCAGAACAAGCACGCCACCAAGCTCGACCGCATTGTGCGGGTCCTGGAGGCTTGCCCGAGCCAGTATTTCGGCCTGCTCGGCGACGACTCGCAGCAGGACCCCGGCATTTACGCGGCGGTGGTCAAACGATTTCCCGGGCGCATCAAGGCAGTGTACGTGCGGCAGGTGCACGCGCTGGGCCGCCCCGCGGCGGCGGGGGCGCTGGCCGAAATTGCCGCCGCCGGGGTGGCGACGTGCTACTTCGAGCACAGCCGCGACGCCCTGCTCCACTCGCAGGGTTTGGCGTGGTGAGGCGCCCGTCGCCCGCCGCGAAAAGCCGTGCCCCGCGGGAGACCAGGGCCCGGCCAGCGGGCTACCGCGCCGCCAGCTTGAAGGCCGCAGTTTGCACGTCGCGCGAGTTGCCGCCGACGAAGACCTGAAAGTCGCCGGGCTCGGCCACGAATGCCAGGCTGTCGTTGTAAAACTTCAGGTCGTTGGGCGTGAGGCGGAAGGTCAGGGTTTTGCTTTCGCCTTTTTTCAGCAGGATTTTCTGGAAGCCCTTCAGCTCCCGCACCGGGCGCGAAACCGAGCCCACCACGTCGCGCACGTAGAGCTGGGCCACTTCCTCGCCGTCGTAGCTGCCGGCGTTGCGCACGGTCACTTTCACCTCCAGGGTTTCGGTGGGCAAGACGGTGCTTTTGCTCAGCTCTGGCTTTCCGTACTGGAAAGAAGTGTAACTCAAACCGTAGCCGAAGGGGTACAGCGGCTCGTTGCTCACGTCGAGGTAGCGCGACTTGTACTTGTCGAGCTTGTCGGTGCCGGCGTAGGGGCGGCCGGTGCTTTTGTGGTTGTAGTAGAGCGGCACCTGGCCCACCACCTGCGGAAAGGTAGCCGTGAGCTTGCCGCTGGGGTTGTAGTCGCCAAAGAGCACGTCGGCGATGGCGTGGCCGGCCTGGGTGCCCGCAAACCAGGTTTCGAGGATGGCGTCGGCGTTCTGGTTTTCCCAGGCCAGGGTGAGCGGCCGGCCGTTCATGAGCACCAGCACCAGCGGCTTGCCGGTTTTCTTCAGGGCCTTGAGCAGTTCGAGCTGCTGGCCGGGCAGGCCGATATCGGCGCGGCTGGCGGCTTCGCCGCTCATGCCCTGGCTCTCGCCCACCACGGCCACCACCACGTCGGCGGCCTGGGCCACCTGCACGGCCTCGCGTATCATCTCCTCCGAGCTGCGTTTGTCGAGGTTCAGCTCGCCGCCGTGGGCGTTGAGGCGTTCCAGCATCTGGGGGTCGTCGGCGATGTTGGCGCCCTGGGCGTAGGTGATGCGCAGGCCGGGGGCGGCGGCGCGCAGGCCCTGCTCCACAGACACGGCCTGTTTCCAGTCGCCGGCCCCGCTCCAGCTGCCGAGCACGTCCTTCTGCCGGTTGGCCAGCGGGCCGATGAGGGCCACGCTGCCGGTTTTTTTCAGCGGCAGGGCGTTGCGCTCGTTCTTCAGCAATACCAAGCTCTTGCGGGCAATGTCGCGGGCGGCGGCCAGGAACTCGGGCTTCATCAGGGTGGCGGTGGCGCGCGCCGGGCTCACGTTGCGGTAGGGGTCCTGGAACAGGCCCAGCCGGTACTTGGCCTCCAGAATGCGGCGGCAGGCGGCGTCGAGCTGGGCCTTGCTCACGGCGCCACTGGCCAGGTTTTGGGCGGCGTTTTTGAGAAAGATTTCGCCCACCATGTCCTGGTCGATGCCCGCGTTCAGGGCCAGGGCCGACACCTGGGCGTCGGTGCCCACCCCGTGCGCCACCATTTCGTTGATGGCCGTGTAGTCCGTCACCACGAAGCCCCGGAAGCCCCATTGGCGGCGCAGCAGGTCGGTCATCAGCCACTTATTGCCGGTGGCCGGCGTGCCGTTGATATCGTTGAAGGACGACATCACCGAGCCCACGCCGGCGTCGATGGCGGCGTGGTAGGGCAGCAGGTACTCGTTGTACATGCGCTGGCGGCTCATGTCGGTGGTGTTGTAGTCGCGGCCGGCCTCGGCGGCGCCGTAGAGGGCGAAGTGCTTGAGGCAGGCCATCACGGTGTTGGGGTTGGTGAGGTCGTTGGCGGGGCCCTGGTAGCCGCGCACCATGGCCTCGGCGATGCGCGCGCCCAGGTAGGGGTCCTCGCCGGCGCCCTCGGCCACGCGGCCCCAGCGGGCGTCACGGGCAATGTCGACCATGGGCGAGAACACCCAATCCAGCCCGTCGGCCGTCGATTCCTCGGCCGCGATGCGGGCGCTTTGCTCAATGGCCTTGAGGTCCCAGCTGGCCGCCAGCCCCAGCGGAATCGGGAATATGGTGCGGTGCCCGTGGATGACGTCGTAGCCAAACATAAGCGGAATGTGCAGCCGCGACTCTTTCAGGGCCAGTTCCTGCAGCTTGCGCACCGCCACCGGCGTGAAAGTGTTGAACACCCCGCCCACCAGGCCCTTGCGGATGTTGGCGTCCACGTCCTTGCTCAGCACCGGACCCGTCACGTCGAAGCCCACGGTGACCAGATTCAGCTGCCCGATTTTTTCCTCCGGCGTCATCTTCGCCATGAGGCCGTCGATGAAGGGCTTCATCTTGGGGTCGTTGGCGAGCGTGGGGGCGGGGCCGGATTTGGGCTGGGCCCGCAGCAGCGGGCTGAGCAGCAGCAGCGAGAGCAGCGGGAGGAGGAAGCAAAACGGCCGGTTCATGGCGGGGGTGGGAGGAGGGTGAAAGGAACGAGTTGTTTGAGAATATTTTTCAAAGAAGGAGCTGGCGCGCGTTGTAGACGCGCGCCAACGGCCTTTCTGAGCAACTTCGTGGTCATCGGGCTTCCTGCACGATGGTTTGCGGCGAAACCCCGTTTTCGTTGACGGCCTCGATGGTGAAGTAGTACGTCTGGTTCTTGTCCATGCCTTTGAAGTAATATTCGTTGGCCCCGTGCACCATGATGCAGCTGTAGAGCTTGTCGAAGGTGCTGCCCGTGTAGATGTTGTAGGCGTAGGCGCCGTCCACGGCCGGCCACTTCAGCCAGGCGCCGCGCTTGTCTTTCCGGGTGCGCAGCACCGTCAGGTTCTTCACCTTTTCGGGCGGGCTGCCCCCGCCCCGGCCGAACACCCGCAAGCCGCTGATGGCAAACTTGCCGGTGGGCATGTGCCGGTTTTCCAGCTTGAGGTAGCGGGCCCGCACGGCCGCGCGCAGCTCCACGTAGTCGTGCGGCACGTCGGTGGTGTTCTGGCTTTTGTCGGCCAGTACCTGCCACTTTTTGCCGTCCAGCGAGTGCAGCAGCCGGTACTGGTGGTAGGCGCCGGCGGGCTTGCCCAGCACGATGGCGTCCTGGTCGGCGTAGTTGATTTGCACGGCGTGCACGGTGCTCACCCGCCCCAGGTCGGTTTGGATGAACTCGCCGGGCCGGCCGGAGGCGGCGCTCCAGTAGGTTTTAATGTTTTCGTCCACGGCGTGGTTGGCCGCGTAGCCGCCCAGGGTGGACGACACCTGCACGGGCTTGTTGTAGTTGAGCAGCATCCAGCCCGTGAACAGGCTCTGGCCGTAGTCGCTCAGGCCAGCGGGCAAGTAGTGCGGGTAGTCGCCAAAAGCCGTGTTGGCGTAGAGCACGCCGTCGGGGTCAAAGGCGGCGGGCCAGAGGCCGAGGCGGCGCTCGAAGTTGTTTTTTACCGACACCACCATGGTCGAGGTGTGCCACCAGCTGCCCCAGCGGTCCTGGAAGGTGTTGCCGTGGCCCGCCCCGCGCGCAAAGCCGCCGGGCTTGTACGAGAACGGGTTGTGCGCCTGCGGCCGGAAGGGCCCCAGCGGCCCGTTGCCCACCTGCACCCCGTCGGCGTAGCCGCTGAATTCGGTGCCCGGCGCGCCATATTGCAGGTAGTACTTGCCGGCGTGCTTGGTCATCCAGGCGCCTTCCAGGAAGGGGTCCAGGGCGGTGTTGTCGAGGTATTCGCCGAAGCGCTGCCAGCCGTACCGCCTGTCGTCGAGGGCAATGAGCTTCTTGGGCCGACCCAGGGGCCGGAAGGTGTGGCGGTTGATTTGTTGCCCGTAAATCGGGGTTTTGTTCGAGCTGCCCCAGTAGAGGTAGAGCTTGTCGTCCTCGTCGAGAAAGAAAGCGGGGTCCCAGGCCCCAACCTGGAAGGCGCTGATGCGCTCCTGCCAGGCGCCGGCTTTGGGGTTGGTGCTCATCCAGATGGGGAAGTTCTTCTCGTGGGTCGACCCGTACACCACCAGCGTGTCGCCGAGCACGAACACGGCCGGCGCGCACAGGTCGTCGAAGGTCTTGTGCTCGGGCTTGAGAAACGAGCGGGCCACGAACGTCCACTTGCTCAGGTCGTGGCTCCACCAGTAGCCGCCCTGATTGGTGGAGAAGAGGTAGTAATCGTCTTTGAACAGCGTGATGACCGGGTCGGCGGTGGCGCGGTGCCGGCCGGCGGCCGTGAAGTCGGGGATGGGCGTGTAGCCGTAGTCCAGGTTCAGGGGGTTGCAGTAGGTGGGGCGGCCGCCCGGCGGGCTCACCGCCGCGGGGACTTGCTTTTGGGTCGGGGTCGTCGTTTTTGGGGATGAAGCCGGCTTCTTTTTGCGTTGGGCCAGGGTGGGCAGGCTCAGCAAGCCGGCGAGGCAGCAAAGGCAAACAAATCGAAGCATGGGGAACCGGCGGAAATCGTACGTCATGGGGGCTTGCGGCAGCAACTTTGTCGTGAAACTAATCCAATTGACGGGGTTAGTTACGAGAAAAACGCTTTGGCCAGCGTACGCCGGGCGCCGGATGCCCGTGCCGGAATCATTTCTTAATCAGCGGGCTCTCAAATCCCAGCTTCGTGAGCCCGCGCTGCACGTCGGGCGAACTCATGAACAGCTTCCAGAGTAGGCCCGAGCGGTGGTTTTCAATCATGCCCACGATGGGCCCCTGGTCGATGGCCAGGTAAGATTTGGCGGCCCAGCCGTGCTGCTCGCTGAAGGCGTCTACGAAGCCGTATTCGCCCCAGATGGTGTCGCCCAAGTCGTAATAAAAGTGCTTCAGCGCGCGCATCGAATGCTCCGGCGTGTAGGGAAAGGCCGACAGCGCGGCGGTGGGCGAAATCACGCTCACGTCCTCTTTGGGGTTGTGGGCCACATAGCCTTGGTAGCTGTCGGAGGCGGTGAGGCCCCAGGTGTTGGGGCCGTAGCCCTTGAACTTCTTGGGGTTCGCCACGCAGTAGGCGTAGTTGATGAGCGTGTGGTGCTGGTTCTGCTGCCAGTAGTCGGCGTACTGGTCCCGGAGGTCGTGCGGGTTGATACCCAGGAAGGAGTAGTGCGTGAAAAACAGCGGCCCGCCCAGGTCCGGGCCCAGCGGCAGCGGCACGCCGTAGTACTCCTTGCCGTTCTTGAACTCCGGCCCCACCGCCCAGCCCTGGTCGTACACCGGCCGCTCGATGGCGTACTTGGGCGAGGCCGCGGCTAGCACGTAGGTCACCAGGCACTCGTTGTAGCCGTGAATCTGGTGGTTCATGCTCCAGCCGTTGTTGGGGCTCCAGTGCCAGTAGAGGACGTTTTGGCCGCCCTGGGTTTGCCAGCTCCACTCCACGTTCTCCCACATCCACTGGATGTGGTTGCGCACGTCGCGCTCCAGCGGCGTGTCGGCCGTGAAGTACTGGCGGGCGCAAATCAGGCCCTCCATCAGGAAAGAGGTTTCCACGATGTCGCCGCCGTCGTCCTTGGCCCCGAAGCGGATGACCTTGCCGGTGGCCCCGTGCAGCCAGTGCGGAAACACGCCGTGGAACTGGTCGGCCTTCTCCAGAAACCGCACGATTTTGTAGATGCGCGCGGCGGCCTGCTCCCGCGTTATCCACTTGCGCTCGGCCGCCACGATGATGGCCATGATGCCGAAGCCCGTGCCGCCGGTGGTCACCACTTCCTGGCCGTAGTCGTAGGCCACGTTGCTGCGCTCGCGGGCCAGGCCGCTCACCGGGTGCCCGAAGTCCCAGAAGTACCGGAACGTCTGCCGCTGCACCAGCTCCAGCAGCTGCCCGTCGGTGAGGTTGCGGGGCCGCTTTTTGGCGTCGAAGGCCGCGGCTTTTTTGGGTGCGAGCTTTGGTTGGGCCTGGAGGATGCCAGGTAGTAAGAGCAGCAGCAGGATTAGCAGAAACTTTGGGCTCATAGAACTTAACAGTAGAACGTCATGCTGAGCGCAGCCGAAGCATCTCGCCCGCTTCGTCCTAATCGTTTAAACTAAGCGGGCGTTATGCTTCGGCTGCGCTCAGCATGACGTTTCTTTTGTTACAGATAATCTCAGAAAAATCAATACCCCGGGTTCTGCGTCAAACGCCCGCCGCTCAGGTCAATCTGCGGCTGCGGAATCGGGAATAGCTCGTGCTTACCCTTCACGAAGGTTTTGCCCTGGGCCGCGAACAGGGGCACGATGCGGCCCGGCGTCACGCTTTCCTGACGCACGAGGTCGAAGAATCGGTCGTGCTCCAGGGCCAGCTCCACCCGGCGCTCGGCCCAGATGTTTTCCACCGTGGCCGGCTTGGGGCCCAGGCCGGCGCGGGTGCGCACGGCGGTGAGGTCGGCCAGGGCCGCGGCGGCGTTGCCGAGCTGCGCGGCGGCCTCGGCCCGGATGAGCAGCACCTCGGCATAGCGCAGCACCCGGATGTTCTTGGGCAGGTAGTCGTTGTTGCCGCAGTTGGCCTCGCGGGTGCGGCTGTGGTAGGCCTTGTAGCTGTAGCGGGAGTTCTCCACCGAGTCCTGGCTCGGGATGCGGAAGTCGTCCCAGAGCACCGTGCCGGTGGAGCGCTGCCCGGCCGGGGCCGTGGGCTGGATGAAGATGATGGTGCCGGCCCGGCGCAGGTCGCCGGGTTCGTAGGCGTCGGCCAGCTGCTGGGTGGGGGTGTTGAAGCCGAAGCCCAAATCAGCCCAGCCGCCCTTGCCGCCCGAGCGCGGGCCCTGGCTCACGCTGTAGAGCTGCACGGCCGAGTTATTGCAGGCCGCGTTGATGCCCGTTTGCACCTCGAATATCGACTCGGCGTTGTTGGCGCCCACGGTCCGCCAGATGTCGGCGTAGGTCGGATACAGCTCGTAGGCGCCGGACCGGCCCGTCACGATTTCATTACTCAGCTCAAACGCGCGCTGGTAGTCTTTCTGGTAGAGGTACACCTTGGCGAGCAGGGCTTGGGCAGCGGCCTTGGTGGCGCGGCCGGTTTCGGTGGCGCCCTTCAGCGGCAGGTTGTCCACCGCAAACTGCAGGTCGGCGATGAGGAAGGTGTAGATGTCGGCCGCGGTGGCCCGCTGCTGAAACTCCGGGCTGTTGACCTCCGAGGCCGCCGGCACCCGGTCGAGCCGGGGCACCCCGCCAAACAGGCGCACCAGGTTGAAGTACAGGTAACCGCGCAGGAAGCGCACCTCGCCCAGTAGGCGGTTCTTCACCGCGTCGGGGGCGGGGCTGAGCGGGATTTTGTCCAGCGCCTGGTTGGTCCGTGAAATGCCCTGGTAGTGCCCGGTCCAGGCGTTGTTGATGTTGGCGTTGGTTGCGTTCAGCGTGAGGTTGTCCACCCCGCCGGCATCGGCCAGGTAGTCGTTCGGCGAGCTGCCCTTGTCGGCGTCGTCGGAGGCAATGTCGGTGAGGATGACGAACTGCAGGCCGCTGATGTCGGGGCCGAAGCCGCCGAGGTACAGGGCGTTGTACACGCCGTCGACCAGCCGTTGGGCGGCGGCCGGGTCGGTGCGAATGGCGTCCTCGCTGAGCTGGCCCTGGGGCGGCACGTCGAGGAAGTCCTTGCAGCCGCTGACCACGGCCAGCGACAGCGCCAGCGCGGCCGTGCCGGCGCGGCGGGAGAGGGCGGAGAGTATCGGGTTCATCTGTTTGATGTTTATGGCTGGTGAGAATGAAAGAACGTGGAATAGAATGTCATGCAGAACGTAGCGCAGCGAAGTGAAGCATCTCGCGTGTGGTAGTGATTCAACCGTGAGGACGAAGCGGGCAAGATGCTTCGCTGCGCTCTGCATGACGTTCTTTCCGTGTGTTCTGCTGTTCGTTCTGGTTATTTAAAAGTGACGTTCAGCCCCAGCGTGACGGTGCGGCTGGTGGGGTAGGTGTTCAGCTCGATGCCCGAGTCGAGGGGCCCGCCGGCCAGCTCGGGCGTGAAGCCGGTGTAGTCCGTGACGGTAAACACGTTTTGGGCGGCGGCGTACACGCGCACCGAGCCCAGGCGGGCCTTTTCCAGCAGGGCGGTGGGCAGGCTGTAGCCCAGCACGAGGTTGGTCAGGCGCAGGTACGAACCCGACTCCAGGAAGTACGTCGAGTTTTGCATGCCTTCCCGCAGGGCGCTGGGGTCGGTGTTCGAAGGGTTGCTGGCCGTCCACCGGTCGTTGGCGAAGCTGGCCTCCACGTTGTTGTTGAGGTTGGTGCGGGCCTGCTTTTTGGCGTTGTACACCTCGTTGTTGAGGTTGCCCGAGAACACGAACGAGAAGTCCACGTTGCGGAAGTTCAGCCCGCCGTTGATGCCGAAGTACACCGGTGGCTGGTACGAGCCGTAGTAGCGGCGGTCGGTCAGGTCCACCACGCCGTCGCCGTTCGAGTCGGCGTACTTCAGGTCGCCCACCTGGGGGTTGAAGGTAGACCGGGGCGAGGCGGCAATGTCGTCGGCGCTCTGGTACACGCCGATGGCGTCGAGCAGGAAGAAGCTGCCAGCGGCTTGGCCATTGTCGGACCGGGTCACGCCGTTGTAGCCCGCCGTCAGGGCCTCCCCGCCGTTGAGGTTGGCAATGCGGTTCTGGTTGAAGGTCACGTTGGCCCCGATGTTGTAGCTCCAGTCGGGGTTGCTGCCCAGGGCGGCGCGCCAGTTCAGGGCCGTTTCCAGGCCGCGGTTGGTGATGTCGGCGGCGTTGGTGATGAACTGGTTGTTGGGGTCGCCCAGAATGCCGGCGATGTTGACGGGAATCAAGGCGTCGGAGGTGCGCTTGTCGTAGTACGTCACCTCGCCGGTCAGCCGGTTGTCGAGGAAGCCAAACTCCAGCGCCGCGTCGTACTCGGTGGTGGTTTCCCACTGCACGTTGCCGTCCTTGATTTCCGTGATGGTGGCGCCCAGCACGCTCTGGCCATTAAAGAGGTAGGGAATGCCGGAGTTGGCCGTCACCACGTTGGAGTTGACCGGAATCTGGTCGTTGCCGAGCTGCCCGTAGCTGCCGCGCAGCTTCAGGAAGCTCAGCGCCGGCACGTCCTTGAGGAAGTCCTCCTCGCTCAGGACCCAGCCCAGGCCCAGCGACGGGAAAAAGCCCTGCCGCCGGTCGCGGCTGAAGCGCGAAGTGGCGTCCTGCCGCAGGTTGGTGGTGAAGAGGTAGCGGTTGTTGAAGGCGTAGTTGACGCGGCCCAGAAGGGACAGGCGGCGGTCCTTGGCCGGCAGGTCGGGGGCGGGGTCGTCGGGGTTCACGGGGTTGTTCACGGCCGAGGTCGGGTCGCCGGTGTTCAGGTACCATTGGTTGGGGTCGGCGGGCACGTCCCGGCGCGAGCCGGAGAGCGGCGTGGTCAGGCCTTCCTCGACCACGTTCCCGACCAGCACGGTCAGGTTATGCTTTTCCTTAAAAGTGCGCTGGAACGTGGCCGTGTTCTCCCACAGGTAGCGGGAGGCGTTGTTCTGCGTCACGGCCAGGTTGCTGCGCAGGTTCTGCTGGTTGCCGCCGGTGGTGACGAACGTGGCCGCGTCGTTGCGGAACTGATAGTCGTACACGCGGCGGTTGGTGGCCGTCAGGTCCAGGTTGAGGGCCGAGCGCAGGGTCAGGCCCTCCACGGGGCGCACGTCGAGGCCGATGTTGCCCTGCAGGCGGTTTTCCAGCAGCTTGTTGTCATTCTGCTCGATGTCCAACACCGGGTTGCCCACGTTGCCGTAGGCCGACGTGTTGCCGTAGAGCCCGTTTACTTTGGCCGGGATAATCGGAGCCGCCCGGTAGGCGTTATTGTAAGCCGTGCGAATGTTCACGTCGCGCGCTTCGGCGTGGCTGAACGAGGCCTGCGAGCTAATCGTGACCTTGTCCGACAAGCTGAACGAGGTGTTGGAGCGCACCGTCAGGCGCTTAAACTTGTTCTCGATGACCGTGCCGTCGTCCTGCAGCAGGTTGCCCGAGAAGTAGTAGCGCACGTTGTCCGTGGCGCCCGACACGGCCAGGTTGTGGTTCTGGAACGTGCCGCGCTTCAGAATTTGGTCGTACCAGTCCGTCGAGCCCGCGAAGTCGGGCAGCACCACCGTCGGGGTGATGTCCCGGATGTACTGTGAGTACTGCCCGGCGTTGGCCATCTCGACCACATTGGCCGCCTGCCGAAAGCCCGCCGTGCCGCTGTAGGCGAGTATCGGCTTGCCCACCGCGCCCTTTTTGGTGGTCACGATAATCACGCCGTTGGCCCCGCGCACCCCGTAGATGGCGGCCGCCGAGGCGTCCTTGAGCACGTCGATGGTCGCGATGTCGGCGTTGCTAATGTTGCGGATGTCGGTCGTCTGCACGCCGTCCACCACGTAGAGCGGCTCGGCCCCGCCCAGCAGCGTGCCCGTGCCCCGGATGCGCACCTTGGGCTGCGAGTTCGGCGTGCCGTCGCTGATGATTTGCACGCCCGCCACCTTGCCCTGCAGGGCCTGGGTGGGCGTCTGCACCGGTTGGTTCACGATTTCGGCGCCGTCGACGCGGGCCACGGCCCCGGTCAGGTCCTGCCGGCGCTGGGTGCCGTAGCCCACCACCACCACCTCGCTCAGCGCTTCGGCGTCGGGGGCCAGCGTCACGTTGAGGGTGGTTTGGGTGCCCACCGCCACTTCCTGGGCCGTGTACCCCACGAAGGAAAACACCAGCGTGCTGTTCTCGGGCACGGCCAGCGTGAACTTGCCGTCGACGTCGGTCTGGGTGCCGTTCGAGCCGCCCTTGAGGATGACGTTAACGCCGGGCAGGCCCGCGCCCTTCTCGTCCACCACGCGGCCGGTCACGGTCACGTCGGCCGCCGCGTCAGGCGCCGTTGCGGCCGGGGCCGGCCGCAAAATAATGCCGTTGTTGACCAGCTTATAGCTGATTTGCAGCGGGTCGAGCAGCTGGCTCAGCAGTTGGGCCAGGGGCTGGCCGGTGGCGTTCACCGTCACGCGCCGGCCGGCCCCGATGAGTTGCCGGCTGTACTGAAAGCGCACGTTGGCCCGGGCTTCGATTTTGCTCAGCACCGCGGCCATGCGCTCGTCTTTGGCTTGCAGGGTGATGAGTTGGTCGAGCACGGGCTGGGCCGCGGAAGCATATGCCGGATTGATGCCGGTAAGCAGGCACAGCAGTAGGCCCGGCAGCAGCGCCAGGCGCTTGAGGCGGGCCAGTAGTGGTGGGAATTGTAGGGGAATATTCATAAGAAAGTGGAAATGGTGGGTCAAAAAGCAGCAAGCGCCGGCGGTTCCTGCGTCCGGCGGCCCGGCCCGCGAGCCGGGTGGGCGGAGCCAGGGCGCACCGGAATCGATTGGGGGCTAATGTTTCATAGGCAGGACGCTAAAAGGAGCCTGGTTTACTCAGCCCGGCAGGATGGACTGTGAAAAAGAATGCGGCCGTCGGCCTGCTCGTAGGTGGCGCCCAGGGCTTCGCAGATGATGTCGAGCTTCGCAAACAGGGGCTCGTCGGTCAGGCTCAGGTTCAGGGTACAGTGGCGCAGGGCGGCGGCGTCGTACGCAATGGCCACGCCGTAGGCCCGCTCCAGCGCCGCCAGCACCTCCGCCACGGGCCGGTCGTCGAACACGAAGGATTGGGCCGCGAGCTGGGCCGGCTGCGCCACCAGCTCGCGCCGCAGTTGCCGCCGCGCCGCCGAGTACACGGCCTGCTGGTTGGGCCGCACTTCCAGCACTTCGAGGCTGGATACCGCGCCCGTTGGGCCCGCCGCGCGCGGGCTCACCCGCACCCGGCCGGTCCGAACCTGCACCTGCACCTCGGGCTGCCCGGCGAAAGCCCGCACCCGGAAGCTGGTACCCAGCACCGTGGTCACCACCTGGTCGGTGTACACCAAAAACGGGTGGCGGGCGTCGTGAGAAACGTCGAAAAAAGCCGCGCCCGTCAGGTACACGGTGCGGCGCGGGCCCGCAAATGCGCGCGGGTACTTGAGCGAGCTGGTCGGGGCCAGCGTCACCGTGCTGCCATCGGGCAGCGCCAGCCGCGCCGCGCGGGCCGAGGAATTAGCGTGCACCACCCACCCGGGCGCCGCGGCGGGCCGGCTCCGCGGCGACCAGACGGCGGCCCACTTTGAGGATTTTTTGCTGGCGTACGTGCCCGCCAAGCCCGCTCCGAGGGCCAGCAGAGCCACGGCGGCCCAGCGGCGGTGCAGGGCCCAGGCCGCGCGGCCGGCGGGTGGGGGGGCGTCGGGCAGCGGGAGGGCCGTCTGGCTGGCAATGCGCTGCCACAGCGTGGCCACCAGCGCGGCCTGCTCGGCGGCGGTGAGCAGCAGTTGCCGGTCGTTGTCGAGGGCCTCGTACCACTGCTCGACGCGCTGCTTTTCCGCGGGCGTGCATTCGCCCTGCTGGTACCGGTGCAGTAACGCGCGAAAAGCCAGTTGGTCCATAGTCGTACTACCTCAAGGGGTGCTCGTACTACACAGTCAAGCAAGGCACTTTCATCCCTAGTGCCTCACCTAAAAAAATGCAGTGCATCACCAAACGGCAAGCTCAAAAAACCGCACTGTACCGAGAGCCGGCTATTGGAGCAGAAGCAAGGCCGCGGGCAGCAAAAAATCTTTTAGCGAAACCCGCAACGATTTCAGGGCCCGGGTCAGGTGGTACTCCACGGCTTTGGGCGAGAGCTTGAGCCGGACGGCAATCTCGGGCACCGTCTGGTGCTCCATCCGGCTCAGCTGGAACACTTCCCGCGTATGGCCCGGCAGGTGGGCCAGGCCCAGCGTGAGCGCCAGCGCCAGGTCGGCCGCCGCCACATCGTCCTCCGTCCGGTGGTCGGCGTCGGGGGCGTGCGTTTGGCGGTAGGCCACGTACCCGGCGTGGGTCAGCTTGCTCTTTATCAGGTTGATGACGCGGTACTTCACCGCCGTGGTCAGGTATTCCCGAAGCTTCTGGATGTCGGCGGTGGCCCGCTTGTGCCACAGTGCCGTGAACAAGTCCTGCACAATTTCCTCGGCGGCCTCGCGCGAGTTCACTTTGCGAAAAGCCAGCTCGACAAGGGAAAGGCCGTAGCGGTTGTACATCTCCGCAAACGCGTGTTCGTCGCCCCGCCGCAGGCCCTGCACCAAGGCCGCGTCGTCCCAGGCGGCCGGCAGCCTACGGGACCTCGACTCAACGTTGCCGGCGTGGTGCATTAGTGAAAAACAGCTACCGAGCTACCCCAATGCAGCTCATTCAGAGCAAAAAACCAGGGTGAGGGCGGCCCGCGAGTTGGCGAAAGGCGCCCTGGCTCGGCCGGGTTGTGCGTAATAGTTACGTAATAACGTCGTTTCGTTGGGTTTGTTGACGAGTGACCACCGGGTACGCCGCGGCGTGCCGGGCGGCCGGCGCGTTGATTTACCGGGTTCTCGGGAAGCCGAAATATTTCCACGCGTCGAATGCTGCATATATTGGCCCGGTCTCCGGGGCACCCGGCGGAGCAACCGCCTCCGCTGCCCACCGGGCTTCTGTCCGCCAGTCGGCCCCTCGAAAACGCTTAACCCTGCCGGCCATGACTTCCCGTAGAAATTTCCTCGCTTCCGCCGCGTTGCTCTCCGCCGGCGTGCTGGTTTCGCCGGCACTGCTGGCCCGCAACCGGCGCTACATCGGCCTGCAGCTCTACACCGTGCGCGACGCCATGGCCAAAGACCCCGCGGGTACTCTGGCCCAACTGGCTAAAATTGGCTATAATTCGGTGGAAGGCGCGACCTACACGGGCACCCAGAAATTCTACGGGATGGCGCCCCGGGTTTTTGCCGACCTGCTCAAGCAGCACGGTCTGATTATGCCCAGCAGCCACTACCGCCTGGGCGAAGAGCTGACGAACGGCGCCCCGGTGCTGGGCACCATGCTTCACAACTGGGACCGGGCCGTGGACGACGCCGCGGCGGCCGGCGTGCAATACATGGTGTGCGCCTACCTCTCGGAGCCCGAGCGGGGTAACCTCGACCACTACAAGTACGTGGCCGACCAGCTGAACAAAGCCGGCGAGCGCTGCAAAAAGGCGGGCCTGCAACTCTGCTACCACAACCACGACTTCGAGTTCGTGCCCCAGGACGGCCAGCTGCCCTACGACCTGCTGCTGGCTACCGACCCGCAACTGGTGCAAATGGAACTGGACCTGTACTGGGTGACCAAGGCCGGCCGCGACCCGCTGGCCCTGTTCAAGCAGCACCCCGGCCGCTTCCCGCTCTGGCACGTGAAGGACATGGACCGGACCCCGCAGCAGTCTTTCACCGAGGTGGGCAACGGCAGCATTGACTTCAAGAAAATTTTCGCTCAGGCCCGCCCGGCCGGCCTCGCCTACTTCTTCGTCGAGCAGGACGCCACCCCCGGCTCGCCCTTCGACAGCGTGGCCAAAAGCCTTGCCTACATCAAGAAGAACCTGGTGTAGTGCGGGCCTGCTCGGAGCCGGTCCTCATTTCAGGACGAGACTCCTGGCTGATTAATGTCTTCCGGTATGCTGATTTTTGTCGTGGTGGCCCCGCCTGGTCCGGTCTACTTTTGGCCCACTCGCTGCGGCAGAAGTTGACCTTTTGGTTGAACGTGGCCGAGGGGACGTAATTCAATCATGCTCGCCATGTTACCCACCACCATGAAAGCCGCCGTGGCGCGGGCCTACGGGCAGCCCTTGCAAATCGAGCAGGTGCCGGTGCCGGCCCTGACGCCGGGCCACATTCTGATTAAAGTAGCGGCCTGCGGCGTGTGCCACACCGACCTGCACGCCCTCAACGGCGATTGGCCGGTGAAAGCGACGCTGCCTCTGATTCCGGGGCACGAAGGCGTGGGCACCGTGGTGGCCGTGGGCGCGGGCGTGACGCAGGTAAAGGAGGGCGACCGGGTGGGCGTGCCGTGGCTGTACACCGCCTGCGGGCACTGCGAATACTGCCTTACCGGCTGGGAAACCTTGTGCCCGGCCCAGCAGAACACGGGCTACTCGGTACCGGGCAGCTACGCCGAGTACGTGCTGGCCGACGCTGATTACGTGGGCCATTTGCCCGATGCGCTGTCGTTTCAGGAGGCCGCGCCGCTGCTGTGCGCGGGCGTGACGGTGTACAAGGGCCTGAAAGAAACGGAGGTGCGGCCGGGGCAGTGGGTGGTGATTTCCGGCATTGGTGGGCTGGGCCACCTGGCGGTGCAGTACGCCAAGGCCATGGGTATGCGGGTGGCGGCCGTGGACGTGGCCGCCGAAAAGCTCGCCCTGGCGCGGGCCGTGGGGGCCGACCTGGTGGTGAACACCGCGGAGCAAGACCCGGTCGCGGCCATCCAGCAACAGCTGGGCGGGGCCCACGGCGTGCTGGTCACGGCCGTGTCGCGGGCGGCGTTTGCGCAGGGCGTGGCCATGCTGCGCCGCCGCGGCACGCTGGCGCTGGTGGGCCTGCCGCCGGGCAGTTTTGAGCTCGATATTTTCGACGTGGTGCTCACGCGCAAGACCGTGCGCGGCTCCATCGTGGGCACCCGGCAGGACTTAACGGAGGGCCTCGCCTTTGCCGCCACGGGCCAGGTGCAGGTGCATTACCAGTGCGAGCGGCTGGAAAACATCAACCAAGTGCTGGCGGCGCTGCATGCCGGCACCGTGCAGGGCCGGACGGTGCTGGATTTGGCATTGTGAGCACTCATGCAGAACCGGCCGTATGGTCCTGGCGGGGCCCGGCGAAAACCACCAAGCGGTAGTAGAAAAACCATTAAAAAAGCGGGGGGTGGTAGTCCCGCTGCGGCGGGCGGGGCTTTAGAATGTGAAGGGGTTTTTAAGAGGCCGGT
>NZ_JANNOD010000024.1:0-5881 GCF_031398885.1 Hymenobacter sp. | reverse complement strand
AGCGAATTTTTTGGCGGCGAGAACTAGGTAGAGACGCATATTTGCGTCTGGTCGCTCGGGCCGTTCGCGCCATTGTCGTTCAAACGATGAGACGCAAGCAGGCGTCTCTACCTGGTCTGGCACTAGCTTTAACGGCCTGCTAGGGCTCTTTTCGTGTCAGTGTACGTTCTGGCAGGCAGTTAAAAGTGCAGCGTTAGAATGGTCCAGCTTTTAACTCTTTGCTGTTAATCTTTAACTCCGCACAAGAACTTCGAAACGGCTTTGATTTTTTGTGCGCAGGCGTAAGCTTTTCTTTTCTCCCCGATGTTATCCTACTGCTTGACCTCGTTTCTGGTGGTCGTTGGCCTTTTCCAAGGCCCGACCCCGCCGCGCCCCGCCGCCCAGGCCCCAACTAAGCCGGCCCCCGCGCCGCCCATCATTTGGTCGGCCGCGCGCCCTTTGACCGCGGCGGATTTCCAGGGGCGGCCGGGGCCTTCCGACCGGCTGGCGGGCTTGACTTCGGCCGAAATCAAGGCCGGGGCGGCGTGCCGCGATTTCGTGTTCACGGGCACCGTGCAGGCCACCTTCGACCCCGCCACCTCCTGGCTGCGCGACCCCAAAAAGGCGTCGCCCGACCTCCTGCGCCACGAGCAGCTGCACTTCGACATCACCGAGATTTACGCCCGGCTGCTGCGCCAGAAACTGGTGGTGTTCCAGGCCAAGGCCAACTGCCTCAAGCTGCAGCCGGCGTTTAACAACCTCACCAAAGGGGTGTACACGGAGTGGAGCCGGGAGCAGAACCGCTACGACGCGGAAACCAACCACGGCCTCAACGCTGCGCGCCAGGTGTACTGGGAAAAGCAGACGCAGGTAAAATTGGCGCAGCTGGAAGCGTTTGCGCTGCCTCAGTAAGCAGGGTTTAGTTGTCGGTTGTCAGTTGTCAGTCTGTTCTGCTGTCTGCTTTATCAGAACAAGCTGACAACTGACAACGACCAACTGACAATTATAATAACCCGAAGCTATGGATGCTGCACCGCTCACCTGGGCCGAGTTTGAGCACGTGGACCTGCGCGTGGGGACCATCCGCGAGGCGCGCCCGTTCCCCGAAGCCCGCCGGCCGGCGTACCAGCTGCTGATTGACTTCGGCCCGGAAATCGGGTTGAAAAAATCCAGCGCCCAAATCACCCAGCACTACACCCCCGAAGGGTTGGTGGGCCGGCAGGTGCTGGCCGTGGTCAACTTCCCGCCCAAGCAGATTGGAAAATTTTGGTCCGAAGTGCTGGTTACGGGCTTTGCCGATGCCGCGGGCCACATCGTGCTGGCCAGCGTGGCCGGGCCCGTGCCCGACGGCAGCCGGCTGGTTTAGCGGCTGGGGCCGGCGCCGGGGGTGCCCGGCGGTTTGGGGGCGGTGCCGGCGGGGGCGAACTTGGCTTCCCGGCGGGTCAGGGTGTCAATCACCAGCGTGTAAATGTTGCCCAGGTCTTTGCCGTGGATGCTGTAGTAGCGGTAGCTGCGCTGGAAGGCCGAGTCGCTGACTTCGCGTTTCCAGAGCAGCGCTTTTTGCTCGCTCAGGTACAGGGCGCGGGCCGAGTCGGGCGACAGGCGGCTGCTTTCCACGCGGGCTTCCAGCAGGTGCAGGTCGGCGAGCAGGGGCACCATCTGCTCCTGGCTGAGCAGGTCGGCGGGCCGGGGCGGCTCCTCGGGGCGTTGGCAGGCGGGCAGGGCCAGCAGGAGGGGGGGCAGCAACGAGCCCAGGCAGCGGCGACGGATTGACTTCACGGCGGCAAAGCTACGGGGAGTTGTTAGTTGTCAGTTGTCAGTTGTCCGGTGCTCGTTGTCCGGTGCTCATTACCAATGGTCAAACGCCCTGGCCTGACAACTAACAACGGACAACTAACAACAAGCAACTCCCCGTAGCTTCGCCGCCATGAACCCCCCCGTACCTTCGGCCCTTACCGACCTGGTGCGCCGCCTGCGCCACCTCGAAATCCGCATTCGCAAGGCGGTGGAAGCCCAGCTGCAAGGGGATTTTCACTCCGTGTTTAAAGGCACGGGCCTCGAATTTGACGACGTGCGCCTCTACCAGTACGGCGACGAGGTGCGCGCCATCGACTGGGCCGTGAGCAGCAAGGGCCACGGCACGTTTGTCAAAACCTACAAGGAGGAAAAGGAGCAGCAGGTGCTGGTGCTGCTCGACGTGAGCGCCTCGCTGGACGTGGGCGACGGCCAGCGCCGCAAGCTCGACGTGGCCCGCGACATTGCGGGGCTGCTGGCGCTGTCGGCCGCCCGGCAGGGCTCGGCCCTGGGCCTGCTGGCTTTTTCCGACCAAAAGGAGCTGTACCTGCCGCCGGGCAAGGGGCCGCGGGCCGCCTATGCCCTCATTCAGCGGCTGTTTGCGCTGGTGCCGGTTTCGCGCCGCACGGGGGTGGGGGCGGGCATCCGCCAGGCCCTGGGGCTGCTGAAGCGCCGCACCCTGGTGGTGCTCATTTCGGATTTTATCGACGGCAGCTACGAGCGGGAGCTGACCATGCTGGCCCAGCGCCACGACCTGATTGTGGTGCAATTGCGGGCCCCGCGTGAGCGGCATTTTCCGGCCCTGGGCATCGTGCCGCTGCGCGACGCCGAAACCGGTCAACTGCGCTGGGCGAACACCTCGGCACCCGGCTTCCGGGCGCGCGTGGAAGCCGCCGCCGACCGGCAGGAAGCGGAACTGGTCAACCTCTGCCGCCGCCAGCGCACGGGTTTCCTGGCCCTGAGCACCGAAGGCGACTTCGTGCCCCAGCTCGTGAACCTGTTCCGCCACCGCCGCCAAAAATACTGAGAAGCTATTTGGAGCAATTCTTCAAGCGCCGGAACGGAAGTAGAGACGCGTATTCGCGTCTGGTCGTTGAACAATAACCGGTGCCATGGCGCGGACGAGGAGACGCGAATACCCGTCTCTGCCCTATTCCAGACCATGCATCAGCCAATCCGAACAGTTTTTAAGTTAGTAGTCAGCGTGACGTTCTGTTTATTTTTCGGATGGGTTCTAAGTAATAATTGACAGTAACAATTGGCAAGCGGCAAGCCCGTACAACCTTGATTGCTCGTAAGCAGGCTGGAGTCTTGCCACTTCTTACCCAGGACCTGCTATTTGAATCTTGGCCTAAATCATTTACGCTGTCAACCAATTGACATTGGGAAACCGGGCTTATTTCGTTGTTTTACGCGCGCTGGTGCTGGCCATTCTGCTGGTCAGTCTGCCGCGGCCCGTTGGCTTTAGCTGGTGGGTTGCCGCGGGCGGAATTTTGGTTTTTTACGTCTGGGACACAGACCTACCTTCGAGCACCAGCTGGCACAAGCAACCCGCGGTACCCCGCGCTCCGGCAGTTGAAAAATACGCTCATTACCAAACTGATTATGAGGATGAACTTGATAGAAACGAGCCGGGAAAGGGCGGCCGTCAGTACGATTTCTCCGCCGGGGAGCCGGCGGCGCGGCCCAAATTGAGCGCCGCCGAGCGCACCGGCTATCGGCAATTGGTGGGCTTGCGTGTGCCGGTCGAACGCTGGTTTAAGGTTGCGGGATTTGTGGGCCAGGGGAGGGATTTCAGCCTCGACGAGCGGTGCCCGGCAACCCAGGACTGCGTGCGTAGCGCTTCAGGCGCAAAAGGCTGGAATCTCACCACGGGCCCGGACTGGAAAGCCAGCATCCACGACCCGCAACCTGCCGCATGAAACGTTTAGCCTTCCTGGTTCTGGTTTTCGGGCTGGCCGGTGTCGCCCCTCCCGCCGCTTCTCAGGCCCCGCCCGCGCCGGGGCTGGATGCGCCCCAGGGCCGCTTCACGCAGAAAACCGTCCTCGTCGGCGAGCCCCTGGACTACGAGCTGCGCTACGAGCACGCCCCCGACCTGGAGGTGGTGTTTCCGGATTCGCTGGCCCCGTTCGCGCCGTTTGAGTACGCCAGCAAAACGTTTTACCCGACGCGCACCCGCCGGGGCCGCAGCCTTGACCGGGTCGTGTACCACCTGCGCACCTTTCGCCTCGACTCGGTGCAAACCCTGGCGCTGCCCGTGGTGGTGCTGCAAGGGCTCGACACCGTGAGCGTGGCCCCGCCGCCCAGCCGGGTGCGCCTGCGGCGCACGGCCCCGTCCCGCCCCGCCGGCGCCGAGGGCTTGCCCGCGCTCCGCGAGAACCTGGCCCTGGTGCCCGTCGAGCCCTTGTTCAACTACCCGTACTGGCTGGCGGGCGCGGCAGGCGGGCTGCTGCTGGTGGCCGGCAGCGCCGCGCTGTTTCGGCGGCGGCTGCGGCGGCGCTACCAGGCCTACAAGCTCCGCAAAAACCACGGCTATTTCCTGGCCCAGTTTGCCCGCCACGTCGAGCGGTTCGAGCTGTCCCGCTCGGCCACCAACGTGGAGCGGGCCGTGGCCCTTTGGAAAAACTACCTCGCCGGGCTGGAAAACAGCGGCCTGGCCTCCTTCACCACCCGTGAAATTGTGGCGTATTTTGAAAACGACTCCGACGTGCGCCAAGCCCTGACCGCCACCGACCGGGTGATTTACGGCAACCTGCAAACCGAGGAAGCCGAGGAGGTCGACCGCGCCTTCCAGCGCCTGCGCGGCTTTGCCGAGCGCCGCTACGCCTCCGTCACGCGGTAGCAGAGGCTTTGCGGGGCCGGTGCTTGCTGGCCCGCCCGTTGTGCTCGCCCCCGCCCGCGGGTGACCCCGCCGCAAAGAACGCGCCGCCCACTCTGCGCACTGGGCCCCGACGAGCCGTTTGCGGCGCGACTGGCTGGCGGTGGTACTTTCGCCCCGGCTTGAACGACTTTTTTAACCTCTTGCGCTACGCCACGCTGGCCGGCTACCAGTGGCAGGAGCCGCGCCTGTTGCTGCTCATCGCGGCCGTGCCGCTGGTGTTCGGGCTGCGGGGGCTGCTGGCCCGGCGGCGGGCCAGCGTGGGCGTGGCCTTCGGGCCGGGGCCCGGGCGGCGCGACTGGCAGGCCGTGCTGCGCTTTGTGCCCGACGTGGTGCTGGGCCTGAGCCTGAGCTTTGGCCTCGTGGCCCTGGCCCGGCCCCAGCGCACCGACGAGCGGGTGGAGCAGGTGGGCCGCGGCATCGACCTGGTGCTGGCCCTGGACGTGTCGGGCTCCATGGAAATTCAGGACCTGCGCCCCAACCGCCTCGAAGCCGCCAAGCGCATTGCCGCCGACTTCGTGACCACCCGCGCCGGCGACCGGCTGGCTCTGGTGGCGTTTGCCGGCGAAGCCTATTCGCTGGCGCCCCTCACCACCGACTACGACTTGCTGCGCGAGCACCTGGCCGACCTGCGCTTCGGCATGATTAAGCTCGACGGCACGGCCATTGGCTCGGCGCTGGGCGTGGCCATCAACCGCCTGCGCGAGTCCACGGCGCGCTCGCGGGTGTGCATCCTGCTTTCGGACGGCGAGAGCAACGCCGGCAGCCTCGACCCGCTGCTGGCCGCCCAGCTGGCCCACGCTTTCGGCATCCGCCTCTACACCATCGGGGTGGGCCAGGACGGCTTCGTGCCCTACGGCCAAAGCGCCGACGGCCGCCCGCGCTACGTGCAAACCCGCCTCGACGAAACCACCATGCGCCAGCTCGCCGCCGCGGCCGACGGCCAGTTTTTCCGGGCTACCGACGCCGCCGGCCTGCGCGAGGTCTTCCGCCAAATCGGCCGCCTCGAAAAATCCGAAATCAAGCAGCTGCGCTACCGCAACACCAAGGACTTTTACCGCCCCTACCTGTGGTTGAGCATCGGCCTGTGGCTGCTCTGGCTGGGGCTGCGCAGTACTTTCCTAAGTAATCCGTTGGAGGATTAAAATTCAGCGAGCAGTGAGCAAAAAGAACGTCATGCTGAGCTTGCCGAAGCATCTCGCTCGCATCGTGCAACGATGTTGATTACTG
>NZ_JANNOD010000120.1:0-38977 GCF_031398885.1 Hymenobacter sp. | reverse complement strand
CCTCACCCCCTGACCCCCTCTCCAAAAGAGAGGGGGCACCGGTCCGACTCTGGCGCCAGGCTCCCCTCTCTTTTGGCTTCGCGTTTTAAGCGAACCGGGGCCGGGGGTGAGGCCCCCGCCTGAACGATGCCCGCGAGAGGCTTCGGCAAGCTCAGCAGGACGTGCTATCGACTTCCCAAGCAACTTTAAAAGTCAAAATTTAAATTGTCTGAATTTTAACTTTTAACTCTCAACTTTTAACTCCCTCCTACGCCTCGTAGCTCGGCGAGAACGTGCCGGCGGGCTGGCCGTTGGCCGTGGGGTAGTCGGTGTAGCCGTCGGCAAAGCCGTTGGGGCCGGGCGCGTAGAACGTAGCCTGGTCGGCTTCGGCCAACGGGGTGCCGGCTTTGAGGCGTTCCACCAGGTCGGGGTTCGCGATGAAGGGCCGGCCAATGGCCACCAGGTCGGCGCGGCCGCTGGCCAGGGCCTCGTCAATTTGCGCCAGCGTGGTGTAGCCGCCGCTGAGGATGAGCGTGTTGGTGAACTTCTCGCGGATGGTGGTTACCGTGGCGGGCGGCACGGCCGGGGCGCCCATGGTTTCGTGGTCCACGAGGTGCAGGTACACGATGCCGATTTTCTGCAGCTCCTCCGCCAAGTAAGCGTAGGTTTCGTCGATTTCGGGGTAGTTTGGCGTGTCGTTGAACTGACCCCAGGGCGAGAGGCGGATGCCGGTGCGCTCGGGTCCGATGGCCTCGGCTACGGCTTTGGTGGTTTCCAGCACGAAGCGGGCGCGGTTCTGCACGCTGCCGCCGTACGCGTCGGTGCGCTGGTTGGAGGCGGGGTTCAGGAACTGCTCCAGCAGGTAGCCGTTGGCGCCGTGCAGCTCCACGCCGTCGAAACCAGCCTCGATGGCCAGCTTGGCGCTGTGCACGAACTCGTCGCGCACCTGGGCCACCTCCTCGGCGCGGATGGCGCGGGGGGCGGGCTGGGCCTGCATCTGGGCCTGGTCGGTCCACATCTGGCCGCCGGCGGCGGCGATGGCCGACGGGGCCACGCCCTCGGCGCCTTCGGGCAGGTTGAGGGGGTGAAACACGCGGCCGGCGTGCATGAGCTGCACGAAAATGTGGCCGCCGTGGTGGTGCACGGTTTCCGTCACGCGCTGCCAGTTGGTGGCCTGCTCCTGGTTGAACAAGCCCGGAATGCGGGCGTAGCCCAGGCCGTTGGCGGCCGGCGAAGTGCCTTCGGTAATAATGAGGCCGGCGGTGGCGCGCTGGCGGTAGTACTCGGCCATCAGCTCGTTGGGCACGTTGCCCAGGGCGCGGCTGCGGGTCATGGGGGCCATCACAAGGTGGTTGGCCAGGGTGAGCGGGCCCAGGCGGGCCGGCTCAAATGCTTTGTTCGACATGGCAAAAATGGCTGCTGCGGTGCGTGAGTCGCAGCCAGTGATTAGTGAAACGCGGCTATAAAGCAGGTACGTACACGAATTGTTTCAGCGGCTCCGGTTACGGTTGCGTGAAATACAATTTCACACTTTTGTAAAAGCAGAAAAACCCGCTCCAAGACGTGGAGCGGGTTTTATCGGCGGGTTTTCGCGGGCCGGAAGTTCGCAAGAATCAGCCCTACATGGGCGTGGCTTCGGCGAAGCGACGGTTCACTTCGTCCCAGTTGATGAGGTTGAAGAAAGCGGCCACGTAGTCGGGCCGGCGGTTCTGGTACTTGAGGTAGTAGGCGTGCTCCCACACGTCGAGGCCCAGTACTGGGATGCCGGAGCAGCCCGACTCGGGCATCAGCGGATTGTCCTGGTTGGGGGTGGAGCAGATTTGCACGGCGCCGTCGGGCTGCTTGCACAGCCAGGCCCAGCCCGAGCCGAAGCGCGTGGTGGCGGCCTTGGTGAATTCCTCCTTGAACTTGTCGTAGTTGCCGAAGGCCTGCGTGATGGCCTCGCCGATGGCGCCGGTGGGCTGCCCGCCGCCGGTGGGCGCCAGGATGGTCCAGAACAGCGAGTGGTTGTAGTGGCCGCCGCCGTTGTTGCGCACGGCCACCGGGGCCTTGGCAATGTTGTGCAGGATTTCCTCCATGGACTGGGTTTCCATTTCGGTGCCGGCCACGGCCGCGTTCAGGTTGGTGACGTAGGCTTGGTGGTGCTTGGAATGGTGAATTTCCATCGTTTGCGCGTCAAGCGTGGGTTCCAGCGCGTCGTAGGCGTAGGGCAGTTTGGGAAGTTCGAATGCCATAGTTGAAAAGGGGTTGGGGTTGGTGAAGGGTGTGGCGCGTGGGCAACGGTACAACCGGCCGCACGGTGCCCGGTTGTGCCACCGGCCCACGCTTCCCCAAAAGTAAATTATTTCCGCTTCTTATTGCCGCTTTAAGGCGAAAAATTCGTGCAGCAGCGCCGCGCATTCCTCGGCCCGCACGCCGCCGCGCAGCCGGGTGCGCGGGTGCAGCAGCGGCCCGTGCCGCCGAAACCCAACCTTGGGCTCGTCGGCTCCGAACACCACAGCCCGCAGCTGAGCCCAATAACTGGCCCCGGCGCACATCACGCAGGGCTCTACGGTAACGTAAAGCGTGCAGTCGGCCAGGTATTTGTTGCCGAGGTGGTTGGCGGCGGCGGTCAGGGCCAGCATTTCGGCGTGGGCCGTCACGTCGCGCAGTTGCTCGGTTTGGTTGTGGCCCCGGCCGATGACGTGGTTTTCGAACACCACCACGGCGCCAATCGGGATTTCCTCGGCGGTCAGCGCTTTCCGGGCTTCGGCCAGCGCCTGGCGCATGAAATAGTCGTCGCGGGCGTGGTCGGGGGTCATTGGAGTAGTCGGCCAACGGTAAGCGGGTGGGTTGTTCGAGCGGTCACCTCACCCCCCGGCCCCCTCTCCCGCGGAGAGGGGGAGCCAGGCGTCGGTCAAAAGTTAAGAATTAAGAGTTGAAAGGCAGGCGGGTCACTTCAACTTTTAACTCTCAATCTTTAACTCTTTCATCAGGCTCCCCCTCTCCGCGGGAGAGGGGGCCGGGGGCCGGGGGGTGAGGTGACCGCCCGCACGACCCCTGCCGGCAAAGTTGCCTACTTCATCACAATTGCGCCCATCACGGCCTGGGCCGTGGGCTGCCACTGGGCCTGCTCTTCGGACGGCGCCACGAAGGTGAACACGTAGAGCTGTTGGCCCTGAATGGCGTATTGCACGACCTGGTAGCGCTTGATGGGCGCCAGCTGGTTGGTGTGCCGCGAGTCCGACACGGTCGAGACAAACTCAAAATACATAAAATCGCGTCCGTTCACGGTGCGAATGTCTTCCTTCAAAAAGTCAACCTTGGTGTAGAGCCGCTGGATGCTGGACTTGTAAATCTTGAGCAGCACCGCGTAGTCCATGCTCTCGAACGTGGTGGGGCGCACGGCCACGCTGTAGTCCACGCGCCCGCTGGGGTTGGAGTACACGGCCAGCGGGCGGCGCGGCGAGGGGTACTTCACCGCAATGCCGTCGTCGGGCAGCGGCGCGAATCCCGCCGGTACGCCCACCGTCAGGCCCGACCCGAGCTTGGCGCTGGTCAGCTTGGGGGCCTTTTGGGCCAGGGCGGGAAAACTGAGCAGCAGCAGAAACGAGAGGATTTTCATAGTTCACGGGAATGTAGCACGGGACAAAAGAACGCCATGCCGAGCGCAGCCGAGGCATCTCGCGTGTAGTAGTAACTCAACCGTTGCAACGATTATAATTACTGCTCCGAGCGAGATGCTTCGGCTGCGCGGACGCCAGATGGGCATGACGTGCTTTCTAATGGCAACTGATTCAGCTAGCGCCGCACGGCGGGGTACTTGATGCGCACCTTCTTCCAGTACACGTAGTTGCCGGTTTTGGCTTCGACCAGGTAGGTGCCGGCCGGAATCTTGCCCAGGTCCACGGGGGCGCCGGTATTGTTCACCGGGTCCAATTCGGTTTGGTAAATGACCTTGTTCTTGTAGTCGGTCATGACCAGCGTGCCGGGCTTGGTGAACTGCTGGGTGAAGCTGAGCAGGATACTAGTGGAGTTGGGCTTGGGAAACACGTCGATGCCCGAGAGCGTCTCGATGCGCTTGATGGGCCCGTCGAGCGTCACGGCCCCGGCCGAACCTTTCGATTTGACGACGGTGCCGGACTGGTCCGACTTGCTCTTGGTTTTGACGGTGGTTTGGGCCTGGGCGGCGCCGGCAAACAGGATGGCGGCCGCCAGCGCGACAGAGGGGAGGAGTTTCATGGGTACGTGTAGGGGTTTGAGAAGACAAAGGAACGCCGCTGCCCGCCTTTGCACATCCCGTACCAGAAATGGGGCCGGGGATGGCGCCGGAGGTTGACTAGGATGTCAGCTCCATACCTTAGAACGGCTCGAAAGGCCACTCCAAGATTTCTGCAGGTGCCCGAAAGCCTCCATGCAGACCCCCACATTTTTCTTCAGGTGCCCAAAAGCCTTCGGTTGGACCTTCATATTTTTCTGTAGGTGCCTGTAGAACGTCCTACGGGTCCCCACATTTTTCTGTGGGTGCCCGCGGGCCTCCCTACGGCCCCCCAAATTTTTCCAGGCCCGCCCCGGTGGCCCGCCTCTGCCGCCCCGTTGGCTACCTTCGCACAAAAAAGCGGAGCCACAACAATCCGTTGTAATCCGTCCGAATCCGTTAAATCTGCGGTCCATGCTCCGTACCCACACCTGCGGCGAACTTCGCCCCGACCACATTGGCCAAACCGTCACGCTCTGCGGCTGGGTGCAGCGCACCCGCGACAAAGGCGCCATCCTCTGGATTGACCTGCGCGACCGCTACGGCCTCACCCAAATTGCCCTCGAAGAAGGCGTGGAAGCCGAAAACGTGCGCGAAACCGCCCGCCACCTCGGCCGCGAATTTGTGCTTTCGGTGACTGGCAAAGTAGCCGAGCGCTATTCCAAAAACGACAAAATGCCCACCGGCAGCATCGAAATCCGCCCCACGGCGCTGGAAATTCTCAACCCCGCCAAGCTGCCGCCCTTCCTCATCGAAGACGACACCGACGGCGGCGACGACCTGCGGATGCGCTACCGCTACCTCGACCTGCGCCGCACCCCCGTGCGCAACAACCTCATGCTGCGCCACCGCATGGCCCAGGCCGTGCGCCGCTATTTGGATGGTCAGGACTTCATCGAAGTGGAAACGCCCGTGCTCATCAAGTCTACGCCCGAAGGCGCGCGCGACTTCGTGGTGCCCTCGCGCATGAACCCCGGCGAGTTTTACGCCCTGCCGCAGTCGCCCCAGACGTTCAAGCAGTTGCTCATGGTGTCGGGCTTCGACCGCTACTTTCAGATTGTGAAGTGCTTCCGTGACGAAGACCTGCGCGCCGACCGCCAGCCCGAATTCACGCAGATTGACTGCGAAATGGCCTTCGTGACCCAGGAAGACATTCTCGATACGTTCGAGGGCCTGACCCGCTACCTGTTTAAGGAAATCAAGGGCCTCGACTTTCCCGCGGTGCCCCGCATGACCTACGCCGACGCCCTGCGCGACTACGGCAACGACAAGCCCGACACGCGCTTCGAGATGAAGTTTGTAGACCTCACCGCCACCGTGCGGGGCCAGGGCTTCCCCGTGTTCGACGGCGCGGAGGTCGTGCTCGGCATCAACGCCGCCACCTGCGCCGCCTATACCCGCAAGCAGCTCGACGAGCTAACCGACTTCGTGAAGCGCCCCCAAATCGGGGCCACCGGCCTCATCTACGCCCGCGTGGAGGCCGACGGCGTGGTGAAGTCGTCGGTTGACAAGTTCTACTTGCAGGAAGAATTGCAGCGCTGGAAAACCGCCCTCGACGCCAATGAAGGCGACTTGCTGCTGCTGCTGGCCGGCCCCGAGGCCAAGACTCGCAAAGCCCTGAGCGAGCTGCGCCTCGAAATGGGCCAGCGCCTCGGCCTGCGCAACAAGGACTCATTTTCGCCGCTGTGGGTAGTCGACTTCCCGCTGCTCGAATTCAGCGAGGAGGAAAACCGCTACTTCGCCATGCACCACCCCTTCACCTCGCCCAAGCCCGAGGACCTGGCCCTGCTCGACTCGCCCGCTACCATCGGCCAGGTCCGCGCCAACGCCTACGACCTCGTGATAAACGGCGTGGAAGTGGGCGGCGGGTCCATCCGCATCCACGACCGTGCCGTGCAGGCCCGCATGTTCGAAATACTCGGCTTCTCGCCCGAAGAAGCTCAGGCCCAGTTCGGCTTCCTGCTCGACGCCTTCGAGTACGGCGCCCCGCCCCACGGCGGCATTGCTTTCGGCTTCGACCGCCTCTGCTCCTTATTCGGCGGCGCCGATTCCATCCGCGACTTCATCGCCTTCCCCAAAAACAACTCCGGCCGCGACGTGATGATAGACTCGCCCTCGCCTATTTCCGGCGCGCAGCTCAAGGAGCTGAGCATAGCCACGGCGGTAGTGGGGAAGTAGATTTTTTGAAATAATAGAAACAGCAGCGGCGACTGATGCATCAGTCGCCGCTTTTTTGGGTTCGATTTGGCCGAGATTCGGCCGGCGTTGGGGGTGAAAAACAGGTGGTTGAACGGGCGGCGACAGGAATTGGACGAAGACCGAAATCCACGGGGGACCTTAAAGAGTAAGTTCACTCATCCAACCACTTCAATGCCTGCGGCCGTGTCCAAGCCCTATCTGTTCGCTTCGGTATTTCTGTTCTGGGTTGCGCTCTACGGCTCGCTCCTGCGCGTTCATCTAGCAGTTTTGCCGGTGCCCACGGTGCGGGTGCCCACCTTCCGCTCCATCCTCGTTCGCTCAACTCCCATTGTGCAGGCGAGCACGCCGTGCATTACTACCCATTATAATTAGCTATGGTCCGGCCGAAATCAGCCGGGCCGCTTATTCAATTGCTACCGCCGAATACTATTTCTGTATGCTATTGAATGGTAGCGCCGCATCATTATAGGTGCGGCGCTTTTTATTGTGCAAATACCGAGCGGCTCACTTCCCGGCCACCTCCTTCACGCTCGCTCTAGGTGCATCGGTCAGGCGTTTTTGCCGTCTTGCGGCCGCTCTCAATCGTGTTAACTAGCGGGTGGCAAATTTCGGTCACAGCCTGAGGTCCGCAAGTTGGGCTTGCTTCATTGGTCATCGATTTCACGCAGACCAGTGTTTTCTGAACGATGAGCAGGTGTGCGGGCAAGCTAGAGCCCTGCTCCTGCCTTGCTGGTGCTCTGCTACGGCTACATCTGGTGGTACGGCCTGCGCGGCAGCTACTGTCCGCTGGCAGCAGCGCTCCAGAAGGGCCCGACCCGAAGCAACGGTTACCGAACTGCTTTGAATCATTCCACCACTTGGGTACTTCAGTCGCTGAATGGAACTTGATTGTGCCGCTCAATTTGGCAAACCCTAACCAAACAAAAGGAGCCGCTCCCATCAGAAGCGGCTCCTTTTGTTCGGCAGTGAATAAACGGCTAGAAGTTGCGCTCGCCCGTCTCGCGCTTGCCCAGCATCACCGAGCCCACCATAGCCGCCAGCAGCAGCACCGAAGCCAACTCGAACGGCAGCGCGTACTGCTGAAACAGCACCAGTCCCAGCCGGTCTACCATCCCAATCTGGGAGTCAAAACTAGCGGGGTCGTAGCCCGCCAAATTCACGTTGCGCATGGCGGCTACCAGTATCAGAAAAAGCGAGCCACCCGCGATAACAGCCGCGAGCTTGGCCAGTGCCGGCTTGTGCGGCTCGGTTTCCTTGTTCAGGTTCAGGAACATGATTACGAACAGGAACAGCACCATGATGGCTCCGGCATAAACAATCAGGTTGACTGCCGCCAGGAATTGCGCGTTCAGCAATACGTAATGAATCGTTAAGCAGCCAAAAACGCCAATCAGACACAGAATGCTGTAAATGGGATTCTTTGCCGTCACTACCACCACTGCCAAGAAAAGTGTTAGGAAAGCCAAGAAGTAAAAAGGTGAGATGTTGAGCATGGCAATTTGGTAACTGGTGTTTTTGCTTGTGTACTTCAAGCAGCAACGCGCGAAAAGCTGTTGCTATGCGGATGGAACCCGGGCTCGCAGCTTGTCGGCCTGCTCGGGCGTGAGCTGGATGCCGCGCTTCGAGCGGTTGTCCGGCGTCACGGGCTCCACCAGCCGGTCCTTGCCGTAGATGAACTCGTCGCGCTCAAAGCGGGGCGGGGCCATTTTGTCGGCTTGCAGGTACACGGCGGCTTTCGGGCAGGCTTCTTCGCAGAGGCCGCAGAAGATGCAGCGCAGCATGTTGATTTCGTAGCTGACGGCGTACTTCTCCTCGCGGTAGAGGTTTTCTTCGCCCTTCTTGCGCTCGCCGGCCACCATGGTAATGGCTTCGGCGGGGCAGGCCACGGCGCACAGGCCGCAGGCGGTGCACCGCTCCCGGCCGGCCTCGTCGCGCTTCAGCACGTGCAGGCCGCGGAACACGGGCGAGAACGGCCGCGTCTCCTCCGGGTAGCGAATGGTGATTTGCTTCTTGGTTGCGGCCCGAAAAAAGTGCTGCATCGTGATACTCAAGCCCTGGAATATAGCCGGCAGGTAAGCCCGCTCGGCCAGGGTCATGGACTTCTTTTCGAGGACTTTGGCGCGTTTGCTTAGGGATTCCATGGTCGTTATTTAATCACGCCGAACGTAATCAGGCCGCCCGTCAGCATGATGTTGAAAATGGCCAGCGGGATGAGAACCGTCCAGCCCAGGCGCATCAGTTGGTCGTAGCGGAAGCGCGGCAAGGTCCAGCGCACCCACATGAAGAAGAAGATGAAGCCGAAGATTTTACCAAACAAGCCCACCAAACCGAGAATGGTGATGATGTTCTGCGCCGTCACCAATTCCAACCCTTGCGCCGACACCAGCCAGTTGCGCAAGTCGTACTGAAAGGGAAAGTTGAAGCCGCCGAAATACAGCACGCTCATCACGGCCGAGGCCACGAACACGTTGATGTACTCCGCAAACAGGTACAAGCCCATTTTCATGGAGCTGTATTCGGTGTGATAGCCGCCAATCAGCTCGGTTTCGCATTCGGGCAGGTCGAAGGGCGTACGGTTAGTCTCGGCGAAAGCGCACACGATGAAAATAACGAAGCCCAGCGGCTGCTTCATCACGTTCCAGTTGAAGATGTCCTGCCACACAAACGGCGCCTCGGAAGCCTGCTGAAAGGTGATTTCCCGCAGCGACAGCGTCTCCGAAATCATCAGCACCGCAATCAGGGACAGGCCCATGGCAATTTCGTAGCTGATGTTTTGCGAGGCCGCGCGGATGGCGCCCAGCAGCGAGAACTTGTTGTTCGAAGCCCAGCCGCCAATCATGATGCCGTACACGCCCAGCGACACCATGCCGAACACGTACAGCATCCCGACATTGATTTCAATGCCCTGCAAGTGGATAGCAGTTTCGCCAAACTGCAGCACGTTGCCGAACGGAATGACGGCCGACGACATCAGCGCCGTGGTCATGGCCAGGCAAGGGCCAAATACGAACAGCGCCCGGTTAGCGCCAGCGGGAAAAAATTCCTCCTTAGTAAAAAGCTTCACGGCATCGGCCAGCGGCTGCAGCAGGCCGAAGGGACCGGCGCGGTCCGGGCCCACCCGGTCCTGCAGAAACGCGGCAATAACGCGCTCGGCATAAGTGGAGTAGGTGGCAATCAGCAGCGAAACGCCAAAAACAACTAAAACGACGACGCCTTGCCAGGCCAGGGGTGGAAAATCCATGTGTTATAACCGTTGGTCATGCTGAGCTTGCCGAAGCATCTTGCTCGCACAACTAATTCAATCAATTGGTTTACTACCTCACGCGAGATGCTTCGGCAAGCTCAGCATGACGTGCTTTTTTCTGTTCGCTTATCCGTTCAAGCCACCCAAACGGAGCGGCGGGTTTTGCTCCAATTCGCGCGTCGTGCTCTCCGGCAAATCGGCAATTACTTGCTGATTCAGCACCGGCAGCTCGTAGTGGTTTTGGGCAATCACCGAGGCGCGGTTGATGTGCGCGGGGCCTTCCAGGGTCCAATCAGCCGTCTCTTTTTTGTCGAAGCGGCAGGTATTGCAAATCCACTCTTTTACCTCGCCGTAGGCATCCTTGCGGCCCGTTACGCGCAGCACGTCCTTGCCTTTGTACCAGAGTGTGACGCGGCCATGGCACTTCTCATTTTCGCAGTCGCGGTGGGCGTTCACCGGCTTGGTGAACCACACGCGCTGCTTGAAGCGGAAAGTTTTATCAGTCAGCGCACCCACCGGGCACACGTCGATGACGTTGCCGCTGAACTCGTTGTCGATGATGTTCTCAATGTAGGTGCCGATTTCCGAGGCGTCGCCGCGGCCCAGCACGCCGTGTACCCGGTCGGGGGTCAATTGGTCGGCTACGTACACGCAGCGGTAGCACAGAATGCAGCGCGTCATATGCAACTGGATGAGCGGGCCGATGTCGATTTTCTCGAACGTGCGGCGCTCTTCCTCGAAGCGGGTGGTGCTCACGCCGTGCTCGAAGGCGAAATCCTGCAAGCTGCACTCGCCGGCCTGGTCGCACACCGGGCAGTCGAGCGGGTGGTTGATGAGCAGCATTTCCACGATGCCCTTGCGCACGTCCATCACCTGCTGCGAGGTCGTGTTTTCAACCACCATGCCGTCCTGCACCGTCGTGATGCACGAAGCCACCAGCTTGGGCATCGGGCGCGGGTCTTTGGCCGAGCCGGCCGCCACGCGCACCAGGCAGGCGCGGCACTTGCCGCCCGTACCTTTCAGCGGGGTGTAGTAGCACATGGCGGGCGGCACGATGCCGCCCCCAATCTGGCGGGCCGCGTTCAGAATGGTCGTTCCATCGGGAACTTCCACCTCAATGCCGTCGAACGTTATTTTAGCCATTGGTTTGCAGAATTATAAATCTTGGGTCATGCAGAGCGCAGCGAAGCATCTTTACTGCGTTACTAGTTCAATCGACGCAACTAAGCGGTAAAGATGCTTCGCTGCGCTCTGCATGGCGTTCTTTTTCTCGTGGCTGTCCTTGGTTAAGCCAGCACCGCCGCGCCGCGGTAGGCAGCGCCGGGCGCGGTAGCTTCTTTGGGGTTGGTCACGTGCCACTCGAACTCGTGGCGGAAGTGGCGCACTGCCGCAGCTACCGGCCACGCCGCCGCTTCGCCGAGCGGGCAGATGGTGTTGCCTTCAATCTGCTTGGCCACGCTCACAATCAGGTCGATGTCGTGCATCGAGCCGTGGCCGTGTTCGAGGCGGTGCAGCACTTTCTCCAGCCAGCCGGTGCCTTCGCGGCAGGGCGAACACTGCCCGCACGACTCGTGGTGGTAGAAGCGGCTGTAGTTCCAGGTGTTCTTCACGATGCACGTTGTCTCATCCATCGCAATGAAGCCGCCCGAGCCCAGCATGGTGCCCGTGATGAAGCCGCCGTCGCTCAGCGACTCGTAGGTCATCAGGCGGGATTCGCCGGCAGCGGTTTTCAGAATCAATTCCTTGGGCAGAATCGGTACCGATGAACCGCCGGCTACCACGGCTTTCAGGTCGCGGCCTTTCCAGATACCGCCGCAGTACTCATCAGAGTAGATGAATTCTTCGACTGGCACGCCCAACTCGATTTCGTAGATGCCCGGCTTGTTGACGTGGCCGCAAGCCGAAATCAGCTTGGTGCCCGTGCTTTTACCGATGCCGATTTTGGCGTACTCGTCGCCGCCTTCGTTCACAATAATTGGCACGGCCGCGATGGTCTCTACGTTGTTTACCACTGTGGGGCGGGCGTACAAGCCCTGCACAGCGGGGAATGGCGGCTTGTTGCGCGGGTTGCCACGCTTGCCTTCCAACGACTCCAGCAGCGCGGTTTCCTCGCCGCAGATGTAGGCGCCGGCGCCAGGGTGCACGTGCAAATCGAGCGAGTAGCCCGAGCCGAGGATGTTCTCGCCCAGGAAACCGGCCGCGTAAGCCTCCGCAATGGCCTTTTCCAGAATGCGCAGCACGTACAACAACTCGCCGCGGATGTAGATGTAGCTGGTGCGCGCGCCCAGGGCGTAGCTGCCCGTAATCATGCCCTCGATGAGCAGGTGGGGCAGTTTCGACATCAGCTGCCGGTCCTTGAAGGTGCCGGGCTCCGACTCGTCCGCGTTGCAAACGAGATAGCGCGGCACGCCCTCCGGCTTGGCTAGGAAGCCCCACTTCATGCCGGCCGGGAAGCCCGCGCCGCCGCGTCCGCGCAGGCCCGACTTCTTTACTTCCTCCGTCACTTCGTCGGGCGTCATCGTCTTGAGCGCCTTTTCCACGGAGCGGTAGCCGCCGTGCTTGCGGTACACTTCGAAGGTGTTGATGCCTTCGACATTGATGTGTTCGGTTAATAGCTTGCGTCCCATTCCAGCTGTTTGTTAAGCGTTGGGTTGATTATTTTCTAACCGCGTAATGCGGGCTTCGTGTTGGCTCAAGTGCTGGCGCACATAAGCGCTGTGTTCCCGAAAAGCCACAATAAGAGTCTCTGTGTTGCGGCGGTTTTCTTGAGTAATGGTTTTAACTAGCTCATTGGTCCGGTCAACTTCACGCAATACTTCAGCTAGCGTGATTGACAGTTCATCGTTCCAGTCAGCCATAATCCTTAGTTTTTCTGGACTGAATTAGCCAAGCTGTTTTCTTCCCACGACAAAATGGGGCGGTGCACCAGGCTGCGCAACTCGTTGAGCATGGCATCTACCGCTTCCGGCGTGTGCAGCTCCTCGTAATACTTCTCGCGCACCTGCACGATGGGGGCAAAACCGCAGGCGGCCAAGCACTCCACTTCTTTCAAGGTGAACACGCCATCAGGCGAGGTCTCGCCCACTTTGGCGCCGGTGATGCGCTCCAGGTGCTCAGTCAATTCGTCGGAGCCGCGCAGCATGCAGGGGCCCGTGCGGCAGATTTCCAGCACGTGCTTGCCCACCGGCTTCAGGTTGTACATGGTGTAGAACGAGGCCACTTCGTACACTTCAATCGGCTTGATGTTCAGCGTTTCGGCCACTAAGTCCTGCACCTCGGGGCTCACCCAGCCGCCGAACTCGGCCTGCGCAATGTGCAGAATCGGCAGTAGGGCCGATTTGCTCCGGTCGTCCGGGTAATGCGTGAGCAGGCGCTTGATTTCCGCCTGGCCGGCGGGCGAGAATTGCAGTTTCGTGGGCGAGGTCGTCGGCTCCATATCAATCGGTTTCAACAAAAACTAGGCGTCCAGCTCGCCAGCGATGACGTTCATGGACGAGAGAATAACAATGGCGTCGGAGAGCGTGGTGCCCACAGCCATTTCGGGGTAGGCCTGGTAATAGATGAAGCACGGCCGGCGGAAGTGCAGGCGGTAGGGCGTGCGCCCACCGTCCGACACGAGGTAGAAACCCAGCTCGCCGTTGCCGCCTTCCACCGAGTGGTACACCTCGCCCACGGGGGCGTCAATCTCGCCCATCACAATTTTGAAGTGGTAAATCAGCGCCTCCATGTTCTTGTACACTTCCGGCTTGGTGGGCAGGTAGTAGTGCGGAGCGTCGGCGTGGTAGGGGCCTTCGGGCAGGTTGTTAAGGGCCTGGTTGATGATGCGCAGGCTCTGCCAGATTTCCTCGTTGCGCACGATGAACCGGTCGTAGGTGTCGCCGTTGGTGCCCACCGGAATGTCGAACTCGAAGTCCTCGTAGCTCGAGTACGGGTTCATGGCGCGCACGTCGTAGTCGACGCCCGCGGCCCGCAGGTTGGGGCCGGTGAAGCCGTAGTTCAACGCTTTCTCTGCCGAAATCGGGCCTACGTTCACCACGCGGTCCATGAAAATGCGGTTGCGGTTGAACATCGATTCGAACTCCTTCATCACCACGGGGAAGCTTTTCAGCCAAGCCCGCAGCTTATCGAGGGCCACCGGACTCATGTCGCGCTCCATGCCGCCTACGCGGCCCATGTTGGTGGTGAGGCGGGCGCCGCACACCTCCTCGTAGATTTCGTAAATCTTCTCCCGCTCCTGAAACACGTACAGGAAGCCGGTGAACGCGCCCGTGTCCACGCCCAGAATGGAGTTGCAGATAAGGTGGTCGGCAATGCGCGCCAACTCCATCATAATCACGCGAATGTACTGCGCCCGCTTGGGCACGGTCACGCCGAGCAGCTTCTCCACCGTCATGTGCCAGCCCAGGTTGTTGATGGGCGACGAACAGTAGTTCATCCGGTCAGTGAGCGTCGTGATTTGGTAGAACGGCCGGCGCTCGGCAATCTTCTCGAACGCGCGGTGGATGTAGCCGATGGTGGGCACGCCGGACACAATCCGCTCGCCGTCCATCTGCAGGATGTTCTGGAAAATGCCGTGCGTGGCCGGGTGCGTGGGGCCCAGGTTCAGCGTCGTCAGCTCCTGGCTGAAGTCGTTGAGCAGGGGCATGAGCTGGCCGTGGCGCTGCGCCGCGGCTTCCTCGTGGATTTTGTGGGTGCCTTCCAGCGTGTCGTTTACTGCCATTTGCCTCACCCCCCGGCCCCCACTCCGGCGGAGAGGGGGAGCCTGACGACTTGGGGGGATTTATCTGTCAGATTAGCTACTAGTTGATGCTGCTTACCGGCCGAAAAACAGGTCGGTTTTGTCTTCGCGGGTGCCGTCTTCCAGCGGGTATTGCTTCCGCATGGGGTGGTAGTCCATGTCCTCCACGTTGAGGATGCGAATCAGATTGGGGTGGCCGGTGAAGACGATGCCGTAGAAATCGTAGGCCTCGCGCTCCATCCAGTTAGCGGCGGCGTAGAGGTCAGTCAAAGTTGGCACCACCGGGTCGGCCACCGGGAAGAAGATTTTCAGGCGCAGCCGGATATTTTGCGTCAAGCTGTGCAAGTGGTAAATCATACCCAACTCCTGGCCCTCGTTCTCGGGGTAGTTGATGCCGCACATCGTGGTCAGGAAGTTCAGCTTGATTTCCTGGTCCTGCTGCAAGCCAGCAATAATGTCGTGGATGCGCTCCCGCGTGGTGGTCACCGAAAGCAGGCCGTATTGCTCCTCCACGTCGGTAAAGGTGGCCTCGCCAAACAGCTGGTGCAGCAACGCCAGCACCCGCGCATTCTGGACCTCTATCGGGTCTTCGGCAACAGCAACTTCGGGCGCGGCGGCAGATTCTGGAGTCATTTCTTGAGCTGTTAGCTGGTAGCTATTAGCTGTTAGCTTTTTCACACAACTGGCAAACTGCTGCCTTCAAAGGGCTAACGGCTAACAGCTAATGGCTAACAGCTTAGTTATTTGATGTTGTAAGATTCGAGCAGGGCCTGATACTCAGGCGCGTTGCGGCGGCGGAAGGATTCGTTGCGGGCCAGGTCCTGCACGCGCATCAGGCCGTCGATGACTTGCTCGGGGCGGGGCGGGCAGCCGGGCACGTACACATCGACCGGGATAATGCGGTCGATGCCTTGCAGCACCGAGTACGAGTCGAAAATGCCGCCCGAGCAGGCGCAGGCGCCCATGGCCAGCACCCAGCGGGGCTCGGCCATTTGCTCGTACACCTGCTTCACGATGGGGGCCATTTTCTTGGCAATGGTGCCCATCACCATCAGCAAGTCGGCCTGGCGGGGCGAGAAGCTCGGCCGCTCGGAGCCGAAGCGCGAGATGTCGTAGTGCGAGCCCATGGTGGCCATGAACTCGATGCCGCAGCAGGAGGTAGCAAACGGCAAGGGCCAGAGCGAGTTGGCGCGGGCCATGCCCACCACCTTCTCCAGCGAAGTGGCAAAGAAACCGGCGCCTTCGACGCCTTCGGGGGCTTCCACCGTTTTGATTTCCGGAACGCGGGTATCTACCATATAAAAGTCAGATTTGGAGGCCTATCGGCTCAGTCACCAACACCGGCCCAGCGGCAAAAGTTTGGCTAAATCAGGCCTCATTCCAGCGCAGAATGCCTTTCTTGATGATGTAGAGAAAGCCCGCCAACAGGAAGAACATGAACAGCACCATGGCGATAAAGCCGTCGTTGCCCAAGGCGCGGAAGTTCACCGCCCACGGGTACATGAAGATGACCTCCACGTCGAACAGCACGAACACAATGGCCGTGAGGAAGTATTTCACCGAAATTGGGGTGCGGGCGTTGCCCACGGACTCGATGCCGCACTCGAAAGACGCGTCCTTCACCGTGCTGGTGCGCTTGGGGCCCACGAGGTGGGAAACAATCATGGCGAAGGCCACGAAAGCCAGCGCCAGGCCGAATTGAATGAGAATGGGAAGATAATCGGAAGGCTGGTAATTGGCAGCCGGCAAGACTAATAACATAACGGTCAGATTAATAGATGGCAGCACCCACGGGCGCTGAAGGGCAAAGGTAGGGCCCACGGGTTTGGGGCACAATGTTGGGGGCGACGGCCGGCTTTGCCGGGTATCTTTGGGCATCAGGCAAGGAATCATGGAGCAGGAAAAACCCACCACCAGGCGCTACACCGTGGCCGAATACATGGCCCTCGAACTACGGAGCGACGTCCGGCACGAATTCTTTGAGGGCGAAGTGTTTGCCATGGCGGGAGCTTCCATCCGGCACAATACGTTGGTATTGAATTGCGCCGTGGCTTTGCGGAACGGACTGCGTGGCAAGCCCTGTCGCGTGTTCGTTGAAAGCGTGCAATTGGCCGTGGAGGAAGGTCGCTACTACAATTATCCCGACGTAGCGGTTACCTGCGCCCCTGCCGATTTATCGGCCGAGCGCACGATAGCGTCGCCGGTCTTGTTGATTGAAGTCCTGTCGAAGTCAACTGCTAATCGCGACCGGAGCTGGAAATTTAATCAGTACAAGCAGTTGGCCTCTTTGCGGCATTACCTGCTGGTTTCGCAAACTACTTGCCTGGTGGAATGGTATCGCCGCGAAGCGAGCGGGGTCTGGTCCTTCACGCCGCTGACGCTGTTTACCGATGAGTTAATTATTCCCGAATTGGGCATGGCCCTGCGCTTGCAGGATATCTACGAAGACACAGGCGTTACGCAGATGACAATTCACCCGGACCCAGAAGAGTAACTAAAAAGGCCCGCCCCCTCACGGAAGCGGGCCGTTTTGGTTACAAGCCTTTGTCGCGGTTCAAATCCTCGGCCGGCTCCGCGCCCAGGAAGGGGTAGCGGTAATCGGTGACGGGCACGAAGGTTTCCTTGATAGCGCGGGGGGATACCCAGCGGAGCAGGTTGAGCAGGGAACCGGCTTTGTCGTTGGTGCCGGAGGCGCGAGCGCCGCCGAAGGGCTGCTGGCCCACCACGGCGCCGGTGGGCTTGTCGTTGATATAGAAATTGCCGGCCGCGTGCACCAGCGTCTTCGAGGCCAGGTCGATGGCGTACCGGTCCTGCGCGAACACGGCGCCGGTGAGGGCGTAGGGCGAAGTGCTGTCGACCAGCGCCAGCGTCTCTTCGAACTTATCGGCATCGTAGACGTGCACCGTGAGCACGGGGCCGAACAACTCCTCGCACATGGTGACGTACTTCGGGTCTTTGGTCACGATGACGGTGGGCTCGATGAAGTAGCCTTTTGATTTGTCGTAGCCGCCGCCGGCAATGATTTCGGCGTTCGGGTCAGCCTTGGCGCCGTCGATGTATCTGGCCAGTTTATCGAAAGAGGCCTCGGTAATAACGGCGTTGATGAAGTTGCCGAAGTCTTCCACGTCGCCCATTTTGAACGAGGCGAGGTCTTCCTTCACGTAGCCCAGAATCTCATCGGCGAGGTTGGAGGGCAGGTAGACGCGCGAGGCGGCCGAGCATTTCTGGCCCTGGTACTCGAACGCGCCCCGGCTGATGCCCACGGCCACGGCTTTGGGGTGGGCGGTGCGGTGGGCCAGGATGAAGTCTTTGCCGCCGGTTTCGCCCACGATGCGCGGGTAGGATTTGTAGGAAGCAATGTTCTGGCCGATGGTCTTCCAGATGTTCTGGAACACGCCCGTGGAGCCGGTGAAGTGAATGCCGGCAAAGTCGCGGTGCGCGAAGATGACGTCGCCGGCCGTGGGGCCGTCCACGTACACGAGGTTGATGACGCCATCGGGCACGCCGGCTTCTTTGAACAATTCCATCAGCACCTGGGCCGAATAGATTTGGGTGTTGGCGGGCTTCCACACCACCACGTTGCCCATCAGGGCCGCCGAGGCGGGCAGGTTGCCGGCGATGGACGTGAAGTTGAAGGGCGTGAGGGCGAACACGAAGCCTTCCAGGGGGCGGTGCTCCAGGCGGTTCCACATGCCGGGCAGGCTCTCGGGCTGCTGCCGGTAGATTTCCTGCATGAAATGCACGTTGAAGCGGAAGAAGTCAATCAGCTCGCAGGCGGCGTCGATTTCGGCCTGGAAGGCGTTTTTGCTCTGGCCCAGCATGGTGGCCGCGTTGAGGCGGGCACGGTAGGGGCCGGCCAGCAGGTCGGCGGCTTTGAGGAAGATGGCGGCGCGGTGCTCCCAGGGCAGCTCGGCCCAAGCCGGACGGGCGGCCAGGGCGGCTTCGATGGCGAGCGTCACGTGGCTGGCGTCGCCGGCGTGGAAGTGGCCGATGGTGCGCTGGTGGTCGTGCGGCGGGCTGATGCGCTGGGTCTGGCCGGTGCGCACTTCCTGCCCGCCGATGTACATCGGAATGTCCAGCTCCAGCCCGCGCAGGCTCTTGAGTTGTTGCTGCAATTCCAGCCGCTCTTTGGAGCCGGGCGCGTAGCCTCTTACGGGTTCGTTAGTTGGGACGGGAACGTTGAAAAAGCCGTTGGCCATGGGGTTCTGGTTGGGTGTTGGTGGGAGTTTTAGTTCGGTGGGGCAAAGGTAAAGGGAATCTCAAAGCAGCTTCAGCAACGCCTGCACCTGGCGCGTGAGGTCGTCGGGCGAGCCGGTATTATGCAGCGTGGCGGCGAAATGCGGGTAGGCGTCCATGGCCGTTTCGCTGGGGTGGTCGTCGTTGCGGGTGCCGTCGCCGCGCTGGCGCAATGGGTCGCCTTCCACGCGCAGCACCAGGCCGCCGCGCCGGCGGATGGGGTCGGCTTCGTTGGGGTAGCGCACGTCGGGCACCAGCACGAAGGCGTCGGCGGGAAGCCGGGCGAAGAAGGCATCGACCCACACCAGCGGCTCCCACACCCGCAGCGCCTGGCCCACCTGCTGCAACAGCTCGCCGCGGGTCCGCTGGAAGGTGGGCATCCGCTGGGCCTTGCCTTTTTGGGTGTGGTAGGGCGCCACGTCCTCGCCCGTCAGGGCGGCGCACACGGATTTGATGGAGTCGCCGAAGGAGCGGATTTGCCAGATGCGCTGGGGCTGTAGCTGTTGCAGCAGGCGGGCCACGGTGTCTTTGCCGCTGCCCCGGCGGCCGGATAGGCCGATGAGGTGTATCATGGGTTGGTGCCTGGTTGTTGGTGTTTGGTGAAATGTGCCATGGGCTTCATGTGATATAACCAAGCACCAAGCACCAACAACCAATTATAAAATGGCCTTCAACTCGCTCAGGCAACTGATTTCGTGGGTTATCTGGTTGAAGTGGCGCCGCTTGTCGGGGTTGAAATAGACCTGGTCGATGCCGGCGTTGTAGGCGCCCAGCACGTCGCATTCCAGGTTGTCGCCTATCATGATGCTTTCGGCGGCCGTGGCGCCGGTGCGTTCCAGCGCGTGCCGGAACATGCGCGGGTCGGGCTTGAGGTGGCCGCTGTGCTCGGAGGTGATGACCTCCTCAAAGTAGTGCGTCAGGTTGGCCGAGGCCAGCTTGATGCCCTGGATGTCGTTGAAGCCGTTCGTGATCAGGTGCAGGCGGTAGCTGGGCTTCAGGTAGTCCAGCACCTCGTGGGTGTAGGGAAACACCGCCGATTTCCGCGGGAGAATGTCGGTGAACTCCGCCGAAATGGTGGGCGGAACGTCCGCTTCCGCCACGCCCAAACGAGTTAGCGTGCGCACGAAACGCACGTCGCGCAGCTGCTGCTGGGTGATTTTATTGCTTTGGTACAGGCGCCACAGGGCGTGGTTGATGTCGCTGTACACGCCGATGAACTGCTCCACCGTGAAGGTGCCGAACCGCACAAAGTCGTGCCGGTCGAACAGCGTGCGCAGCGTCTCGTCGGCGTTTTTCTCAAAATCCCACAGCGTGTGGTCGAGGTCGAAGAAGATGTGGCGGTATTTCACGAAATAGCGGTTAATGATTAGTGGTCAGTGGTTAGCAGTAGATGGTTTTTGCAGGTAGTAGGCAATTGGGTTGGAAGTTCAGCTAACCACTAACCGTTTACAACTAATCATTAGTTGATGCTGCCGGCCAGCGCCATGCTGAGCACGCCCGCTAGCATGATGCCCTTGCACCAGGCGCTGAGGTGATGGAAGTGCCGCCGCCGGTCGGCCCGGATGAGCAAGCGGGTCAGTTGGGCCATGGGCAGCAGCACGAGCAGCGTGAGCCACGTGCCCAGCGGCCATTGCCCGCTCATCAGCAAACGGCCCGTGGCCCCCAGGGTTAACAGCGCCAGGCAGGCCAGGAAAAATCCGGCCACCCACTTGGTGCGCGCCACGCCCCACACCAGCGGCAGGGTGCGGCAGCCGTGCTGGGCATCGCCGCGCATGTCTTCCACGTCCTTTACAATTTCGCGCACCACCGTGAGCAGAAACGCCGCCAGCGCGTAGGGCCACACCACGCTGTGGGCGTCGTTGCGGGCCAGTTGCAACTGCAATTCCGGCAGCAACACCAGCGCGGCGGTGAGGGTGGCAATGCTCACGTTGCCCACCAAGGCCACGCGCTTGAACCGCGCCGAGTAGCCCCACAGCAGCAGCGCCGTACCCAGCGTGACGGCCCCCAGCACCGGGTGCAGCCAGCCGGCCAGCCCCACGCCCGCGGCGCTCAGCACCAGGTGGGCCAGCATGGCCTTGCGCCGGTTCACCACCCGGCCAATCACCAGGCGGTCGGGCCGGTTGATGGCGTCGATTTTCACGTCGTAGTAGTCGTTGATGATGTAGCCGGCGGCCGCCACCAGCAGCGCCGCCAGCACCAGCAGCCCGAAGCGCGGGGCCAGCAGCGCCGTGCGCAGCGGCAGCGCCGGCAGCAGCAGGCCGGCCCGCACCAGGGCCAGGCACAGCAGCATAATCAGCAGGTTGGGCCAGCGCACCAGCGTGGGCAGGGCCGTGCCCAGCCCTTCCGCTGTCGGCGGCAGAGGCACGGCGGCGGACGGCTTGGGCGAGGGCTGGTTCATGGGGGGCGCGGCAGGGGGCAAAGGTCGGGGAAAAAGGCTGGGGAAAGTGGCGGACGGGGCGGCAATGCCGGCGGGGCAGGGCAACAAAAAAGCTTTTCCCGGCGAGGAAAAGCTCTTTTGTTGCGGGCAAGGCAAGTCGCGGGGGCTCAGACTTTGCGGACGTTGACGGCGTTGATGCCCTTGCGGCCTTCCTGCGTTTCGAATTCCACCCGGTCGTTCTGTTGCACCGTGGTGCCGTTGAGGCCGGTTACGTGCACGAAAAAGTCTTCTTTCGTTTGGTCGTCGGTCACGAAGCCGTAGCCCTTGGCTTCGTTGAAAAATTTAATGATGCCGGTTTTCATGCAAAAGCAAAAGTGGAAAGGTGGATAACGGCCCGGGTAAAGGCGTGCGGGAATGCCTGAAATGGCATTTCACGGCCACTCCAGGCCAGCTTACGCGGGAAACCAGCGGGGGGTTGGCCCCGGCATCCGGCGGCCGGCCGCCACTTTGTCCGTTATTGATTCCACTTTATCGGTTATTGATTATCGCGCCACTCGTACACCCACTTGGCCTGAATCTGCTCCAGATGGCCCTCGGTGGCCTGCTCACGAGTGCCGTCGAAGTTGTGCAAGCTCAGCACCCACTCAATGAGGTCGGTGAACCGAATGCGGTAGATTTTGGCCTCCGGGAAATCGTCGCCAAATTTCTCGTACAGGGCCATGGCGATGTCCTCGTGGTCGGCCCAGTGCATGGGCGGCTCAAAATGGGTCATTCTGTTGAATTAAGAATTAAAAATTAAGAATTAAAAAATTATGAAGTCGAAAAGCGCAAGCATCTGTCGCACGCATTTTTTAATTCTTAATTTTTAATTCTTAATTCAAATTTAGTGGCCCAGGAAGTGCTGGGGCGGGACGGTGACGACCAATTGCATGTCGGCTTCGACCACGCACTGGCAGGCCAGGCGCGAGTTGATGCGCGGATTCTCGGCGCGGTCAATGAAATCTTCTTCCTTGTCGCTGATTTCGGGCAGGTCGTCGCCGCCCGAATTGACGTAGATGTGGCAGGTGCTGCAGCCGCACACCCCGCCGCAGTTGTGCTGCAGCTGGATGCCGTTGTTGAGGGCCACGTCGAGCACCGATTCACCGGGGGCCGCCACGTGGGTCTGGGCCGGTTGGCCGTCGCTGAGCTGGAAGGTGATGGTGGTAGCGGCAGGAACGGACAAAACGAGAAGCAAAAAAGGCGAAAAGAACACGGCGTTTGCCGCCGCAAAGGTACTCGGCCCGGCCCCGGCATCAAAGCTGCGCCTGGATGCTGGCGGTGAGTTGGGCGTAGAGCGCCTGCCACGCCGGGTGCGTCGCCAGCGCCGCCTGGTGGGCCGCCAGGGTGGGCGCGTCGCGGCGGACGGCGGGCCCGGTCTGCACCGCGAAGGGCGGATTGGCCAGGGCTTTGTTCACGGTTTCGCGCACCAGCGGGGCCAGCAGGGCGGGCGGGAGGTCGGCCTCGGCCAGCAGAGCGTCGGCTATACCAAGCAGGTGATTGGTGAAATTGTTGGCAAATACAGCCGCCACGTGCAGCCGCAGCCGCTGGGCCGAGTCGAGCCGCCGCACGTGGCGGCTGAGGCTGGCGGCCAGGGCCAGCAAGGTGGTTTCGGCCCGCAGGTCGGCGGCCTCAATGCACAGCGGCACCGCCGGCCAGTCGATGGTCCGGCCCGGGCTGAACGTTTGCAGGGGGTAAAACACGCCGCCACGCACGTCCGGCCGGGCGGCGAACACGGCCAGCGGCAGGGCCCCGGCCAGGTGCGCCACCAGCGCCCCGGCGGGCCAGGCCACGCTGGCCAGCAGCGGGGCCACGGCGGCATCGAGCACGGCCAGCAGGTACACGTCGGCCGGGGGCAGGGGCGCGGCCAGGGTGCTCAGGGCCAGCGCGCCGGGCAGCTGGGCAGCCAGCGCGGCAGTGGCCGGGGCGGTGCGGCTCCACACAAAGGCCACGCGGTGGCCAGCGGCGGCCAGCGCCGGCCCCAACTGGCTGGCCACGCGGCCGGCGCCAAGCAAGCCAATGCGCAAAGAATTAGAATTTTGAAGCGGCATTGGGGTTGGGCGAAGGGGAAAGTTGCCCGGCCGGGGCGCAGTGAGTGGTGGTAAGTGGGCAGCAACTGGCTATGTTATGCCAAAAGTTTAGCAACTTGTAGCTCCAAATCTACTTCCTCGCCCGGCAGGTAAACTCCGGTTGGTTTAGGGCAGCTTCCTGATTTTTTGCACCCTCTTATCTTTTCTTCGTTCATGAAACAACACTACAACTGCACGGGACTGAACTCGCGCTTACGGCACTGGGCCTTGGCCGCAGTGCTGGCGACTGGTGCCGTGGGCACAGCGCACGCGCAATTGCTTGACTACCCGCTGAGCAACGCGCAAAACATATCCGGCACTTACACAGACCTCGGCACGACCGGTACCGCCATTGCAACGGCCAACAACGACGATGCAAACTCTGCCGAGCAGCTCATCGGGTTCAACTTTGCTTACAACGGCGCAGCGATGGACCGTTTTATTTTGAACACCAACGGCTTTTTGAAGCTGGGCTCAGCGGCGGGAATGACGGCGCCCACTGTGGGCCTGTACACGGCATTCGCGCAGTTCAACAACGGCGGAGCATTGTTGGGCACCGCGGCGAGCGACGTGAACCTGCTGGCACCCTTCAACTATGACTTGTTGGCTGGCACCGGCCCCGCGGAATACCGCGTGGCCACTACCGGCGCGGCGGGCAGCCAAGTGTGCACCATTCAGTGGAAGAACGTGGCGGATAAGTCCCAGGCTGCTGCGTCTGGCGGAGCCGCCGTGGCCACGCAGTACGCCAATATATCGTTTCAGGTGCGGCTATACGAAGCCAACGGCACCGTGGAATTTGTGTACGAAAACACCACGCCCGCGCCCGCGGCCAATAACAATTTCAAATACGCGCAAGTGGGTATAAAGGGCTCTGGTAATGCCGCTAATCAGATTCTGCGCGTCACTAAGGGCTCCACTAGCCCGTGGGGTGACGTGGCGGTTACGTTCGCTAGCGGTCCGGTGACGGCCGGCGCAACCGGCGCATTCAACTTTCGTCAGGCGGTGCCAGTAGACAACGGGCGTACGTACCGTTTCGTGCCGAGCTTGCCCAACGACGCCGGCGTTACCCAGGTGTACACCATCAACCAGCTCGCGGTGCCTGGCGCGACGCCCCAGGTTGTGCGGGCCGTCGTCAGCAACAGCGGCACCAATACGCTGACTAATGTGGTGGCCACGCTGAATGTAACAGGGGCTAATCCCTTCACCAATACGCAAACCGTTGCCTCGCTGGCCCCTGGGGCTACTGCCACGGTGACGTTCGCGGATTATCCGCTGGCCAATCAGGGTACGAATACCGTCACGGTATCCTTGCCTGGCGATGACAACAACACGAACAACTCGCTGGCCGAAATCCAGGTTGTCAACCCCACAACGTTCTCCTACATCTCGCCGGGTCTTGGAGCCGCCAGCGCCGTTGGGTTTCAGTCGGGCACGGAGATTGGGTTTGGCGCTAAGTTTTCATTGAGTGCTGCCCGTTCGATTACGGCCGTCCGCGCGTTCGTTTTCGACGCGCAAAACATTCCCCCTACTCAGAAAACAACGGTGGGCGAAACTTTGTACGGGGTGGTGGTGAACTCGACCACCGGCGCTATTCTGGGCCGCTCCCCTGACTTCGTGGTGACCACGGCCGATGCCAACACACTTCATACTTTCACCCTGACGGCGCCGGTGACGGTGCCAGCGGGCGATTTCATTGTGGGCATGGTGCAGGTATCGCCCGCCAGCAACGGCACGGCCAGCTTTTTCCCCATGGGTGTGCAAAACGAAACGCCAACCCGCCCGGGTACTTTCTACCAAATTGCGGCGGCGGGTGGCCCTCCCATTGATATTGCGGCCACAGCCGGCCGAACAAACAAATACATGCTGGAAGCCGTGACGGCAGCTCCGGCCAACAACGACGTGGCGGTGAATGAAATCCAGGGCTACGGCTCCATTGCCGTGCCGGTGGGCAACCCCTTCAGTTTGCGGGCCGTGGTGCGCAACGCCGGCGCCTCTGCCGTTAATACTCCTACGGTGGTGACGCTAAGCATTACCGGCGCCAACACTTTGACCCTGACCCAAACCGTGCCTTTGCTGGCCGTAAGCGGCACGGCTACAGTTAGCTTTTCCAATATCAGCTTGCCCAATGTTGGGGCCAATACGGTAACCGTAACGGTACCCGGCGACGACAACAACGGCAACAACTCGATAGCTCAGGCTATGGCCACCAGCGCCAACACGTTCTCCTTCATCGCCCCGGGTGTATCGCAAACCAGCAGCGTCGGCTTCCCATCTCTGGCGGCGGCCCGCACCGTGGCTTTCTGTGGCAAGTTCACGGTGAATGCCCCACGCGATGTGACGGCCGTGCGCGCCGTTATTGGCAACGATGCCAACCTGGTACCCAACGCCACCAACGGCCAACGCACCACCACCGTGTACGGAGTAGTGCTAAATGCAACCACGGGCGCCGTCCTCGGCCGGTCAGCTGATTACATAATAGCGGCGGCTGATTTAGGCCAACTGCACACCTTTAATATGTCGGTCAGCGTGCCAACGGGCGACTTTTTGGTTGGTATGGCTCAGGTAGTGCCAGCAGGTACCACCAACGTTACTGTATTCCCCATGGGATACCAAGCTGAAACCCCGGCTCGTACGGGTCTTTTCTTTAACGTTGGCGTTACGCCGGCGTTTGCTCCGTCAGATATTGCTGCCGCAGACCCTCTCCGCTACATGCTGGAAGCCGAAACCGCGGTGCCCGCCACCTGCCCTGTGCCAACGGGCCTGGCCGTTACGGGCAGTACGGCTACTTCGGCCTCGTTTTCGTTTACGGCCCCGGCCGGCGCCACGGGCTACCAGATTGTGTACGGCCCCCAGGGCTTCACGCCCAGTGGGACCAGCAGCACCACGGCTACTTTCACGGGCACGACCTACACGCTGACGGGCCTGACGGCCGGCACCACCTACGACTTCTACCTCCGGGCCATTTGCAGCGCCACGGACCAGAGCGCCCTGGCCGGGCCTGTGGGCGCCACCACGGTGTGCACGGCGCCCGTCATCAGCGCCTTTCCCTACGCGCAGAACTTCGACGTAGTGGCCACCGGCCAGACCCTGCCCTGCGGCATCACCGTGACCGACAGCAATGCCGACGGCTTTACCTGGCAGGCCCGGAGCACGGCGGCCCCTTTCAGCACGGCCAACGTGGCCCGCTCGGCCCCCAATGCCATGGCCTACGTCGTCAATGACGCCGACCGGACGGTGGGCGCCAACGACTGGTTCTACACGCCCGCCCTGACCCTGGCCGCCGGGCAGCGCTACCGCTTGTCGTTCTACTACCGCGTGGCCCCGGCTTCGACGGGGGGCAGCTTCGTTGAGCAGTTGGAAGTGAAGTACGGCGCCACGGCCACCCCGGCCGGGCAAACCACCACCATCTTCACTAACAACAACATCACTACCGCCACTTACGCCTTGCTGGACAATGCCAGCACGCCGGCGGTACTCGACATCGCGCCCGCCGCCGGTACCTACTACGTGGGCTTCCACGCCCTGAGCGGGGCCGACCAAGGCTTTCTGGCCGTGGACGACCTGACGATTTCCGCCGGCCCGCTGGCCACGTCGGAAGCGCTGCGCCGCGCCGTGAGCGTATTCCCTAACCCTTCTAATTCCGGGGTGTTCAACCTCGAAATCCGGGGCGCGAACGCCAAGCAGGCCCTGGCCGTGGAAGTGACCAACATGCTGGGCCAGCGCGTGTACGCCGGCACGGCCAAGGACAACCTGCGCACCGCGCTGGACCTGTCGGGCCTGGCTTCGGGCATCTACAACCTGAAGGTGCGCAACGGCGAGGAGTACACTATGCAGCAGATTGCCATCGTGAAGTAAGCCGCGGCTTACGTTTTCAGCAGAAAGGGCCGTCCGGTTGGGCGGCCCTTTTTGTTGAGCAGCCCGCTTTTGCGCGGGACCGCCGATGTACTTCCAAGTGCAGTGAAGACCTTATCGGACGCAGCGAAGAGTTAGAACCTATCCGAAAAATAGTTTTGCTGCGCTGAACAGGACGTTTAATTTGTTTTTCGGATAGGTTCTTCAAGCCTAAAAAAGCCATTCCAGCACCCGGAATGGCTTTTTCTTGATTAGATGGTCGGTGTGAACGGCCCTGCGCTACCCCACCGGCTGCGGGCGGACCGCCCGGCCCCGGGGCTCCGCCAGCGTTTCGGGCGCCACTTCCACCACGGCGCCTTTGCGGCTGCGCTGCCGCAGGCTCAGGCCGAAGCCCAGGGCCATGAGCAGCGTGCCGCTCCAGAGCAGGTTGATGAAGGGCTTCTCCATGGCCTTGAGGATGACGTAGTCCTTCTGGGTGGTGCTCACGCCGAAGGTGAACTTGCCCGCCACCGGGTCGATGTTGTTCAGGCTGATGCGCACGCCGAGGTCGTCCACTTCGTCGGGCACCCGGCCCACCAGGCGGTTGCGTACCACAAACACGGGGTGGGCGTGGTACTGGCGCTTTTCGCCGTGCACAATCACGTCGGCTTGCAGGGCGAGGTCGCCTTTCTGCAGGTTGAGGCCGGCGGTTTCGTGGGCCGGCTCAATGGCCCGGAATACGGCGAAGTAGTCATTTAGGTAAATGGTATCGCCCACCGCCAGCACGTGCTCCTTGGCCTCGCTCCAGGGCTTCTCCTTGCGCGGGTCCATCACCGAGCTGATGTGCGAGTATATGTCGTGGCCCCAGAATTTCTTGATGTCCGGCGAGGCTAGCAGGCCGCCCATCTCCTCGTTCACCTGCCCGCGGGGGTAGAGCGTGAACTCGTCGCCGGATTTCTGATTCCGGTAGTTGATGCGGTAGTAGGTGTTTTCGGGCAGGATGGCGACGGTGTCGCCGGTCTTGTAGTAGGTCTTGCCCTGGCTGATGATGGGGGCGCGGGCCAGGGCCTTGTACTCGTCGTCGGTGCGGAAGAGGTACTGCTTGTCGACGTAGCCGGGCACGCCGGGCACCTCGTAGAACTGGCCGGTGTAGGTCAGCTCGTAGTCCTGCATGCGGGTGGCTTCGTTGCGCCAGAGCAGCACGTTGTCGCGGTTCAGGTCCTCAGTAAACTCGCGCGAGTAGAGCAGGCCCGACACGTTGCGCGAGATGATGTTCGAGTAGCCCGACGAGGCCAGCACGCCCAGCAGCATCAGTGCAATGCCCAGGTGGGCCACCGCGCCGCCCGACAGCCGCACCCCGCGCCGCAGCAGCGTGAAGATGGTGCCGAAGTTGGCCAGCACCCCAAACAGCCCGGCCAGCACCAGCGCGATGTAGGCCGGCGTGATGGTGAGCTTATTGTAGCGCACCAGCAGCACCACCAGGGCCGTGCCCAGCAGGGCCAGCAGGGTGGGCGCGGTCAGGGCGTTGATGACGGAATTCTTGTCGTTGCGCTGCCACCACATAATCTGGGCCACGCCCGAAAGTAGGGCCACGCTCACGCCCATCCACAGCTGCAGCTTGGAGTAGTGAGCAATTTGGTCGGCGGGCAGGGCCACGTTGGTTTTAATGCCAATCAGGCCCATGAGGGCATTATACACCGGAATGCTGGTGGTGAACAGCACCTGGAACGCCCCCAGGCACAGCACCGTAGCGCCCACGAACACCCACAGCTCGGGGTTGTACATGGTCAGCTCCTTCTCGGAAATCGGAATTTCCTTCCAGCGCCACACCAGCAGGGCCACGGCCAGCACGGTGAATGCGCCCAGGTAAATGAGCAACTGGCCCGACAAGCCCAGGTCGGTAAAAGAGTGCACCGAGGCGTTGCCCAGCACGCCGCTGCGGGTGAGGAAGGTGGCGTACAGAATCAGAATGAAGGTGGCCACCACCAGCGCAAACGAAGTGCGCAGGCCCAGGCGGCGCTTCTGCCAGAGCACCATGCCGTGCAGCGAGGCCACCAGCACCAGCCACGGGATGTACACGGCGTTCTCGACCGGGTCCCAGTTCCAGTAGCCGCCGAAGTTCAGCGTTTCGTAGGCCCAATAGGCGCCCATCACCACGCCCACGCCCAGCACCCCGCCGCCGACGAGCGTCCAGGGCAGGGCCGGCTTCACCCAGGCCGTCAGCTCGCGTTTCCACAGGCCGGCGATGGCGAAGGCAAACGGCACCAGCGTAAGGGCAAAGCCCAGGAACAGCGTGGGTGGGTGAATCACCATCCAGTAGTTCTGCAGCAGGGCGTTGAGGCCGGTGCCGTCCTTGGGCACGAAGTCGGGGTTGAGCTTGAACACCGGCAGGTCGGTGAGGAAGTCGCGCAGCAGGATGAAGGGTGAAGAACCCACTTTCACGCCGCCCAGCACCACGCCCAGAATCATGCTCACCAAAAACAGCTGTACGCCGCTGAACACGGCCATCACCGGCGCTTCCCACTTGCGGTTGAAGCGCATGATGCACAGGCCCAGCACCACGTGCCAGAATATCCAAAGCAGAAAACTGCCCTCCTGGCCTTCCCAGAAGCAGGAAATCATGTACTCCACTGGCAGGTGGTTGGAGCTGTGGCTCCAGGCGTAGTAATACTCGTAGCGGTGGGCGTGGATAATGTTGAACAGACAGCCCACCACCGTGAGCACCGCCGCGCCGTGCACCAAAAACGCCCCGCGCGCAATGCGCAGCCAGCCGGCGTCGTTGTCGCCCAGGGGCCGGCCCGCCGTGGCCTGGTAGTAGCCATAAGCCGCCACCAGCGCCGCCGCAAACGCAACAATCACGCTCAGGTGGCCAATATTTCCAATCAGAAGATTCATATGCGAAGGGTATCGGGCAAATTTACGGCCGCGTCGCCGGGGCTGGTATGGCTAACAACAACTTATCGGTGAAAAAGTCGCCGCGCACGGGGTGACAAGTGATGGCGACGGCAATTTTTTCCAGGCCGGCGGCCTGCCACTTGCGCACCGGCAGCAGCCCCTGGCGGCGATTGGCGGGCTGGTGCACGAGCTGCCGGGCCAGTAGCACCCGCCCGCTGCCCGGGTCGGTAACCACCACCGACAGCCGCGCATTCGCGGGGTACTTGCGCAGCGGCAGGGTCAATTCATCGTCGCGGGCGAAGGCGGCTCCCGGCTGCGGCAGCGCGGGCTGGTCGAACGCGTACCACCACTGGCGCAGGCGCACCGGGGCCGGGCCGGCGTCGGGTTCGGCGGTGGTTAGCACCTGGTAGTCGTAGGTGCCGGGCCCGGGCAGGGTATCGGCCACGGCGTAGGCGGTTTCGGGCCGGCCGTAGGTGTCGCGGCGCACCGCCACCCGGCGCACTTCGGTGCTGCGGTACTGGTGCACCTCGCGGCGCAGCACCCGGAAGGCGGGCGCGGCGGCCAGCGAGTCCGGCAGGGTCCAGCGCAGCTCCACCACGCGGCCCACGGTGGGCAGCACCCGGGTGGGGCTGGGCGGGAAGTAGCTCACGGGCATTCCAACCGGCCGGCCGCTCACCTGCAGCGTGAACTGGCAAAAGTCCTTGAGGTAGCCGTCCACGTTCAGGAAGTAGGGCTGGCCGGCCCGCAACGAATCCAGGGTCACGAACACGTCGTCCTGGGTGCCGAGGGAGGTGCAGCTCAGCACGCGGTAGGTGGCGGGCTGGCAGGGCGGGCCCGTGAGCACCACCAGTTGCACTCCGCGCACGTCGCGACATTTTTGGCTGCCGATGTTGACGAAGTACCGGCCCGCGGCCCGGGGCGTGAACTCAAACCACTGGTCGTTGTGGTACTCGATGCACTTGCCGGTCAGGCGCTCGTCCACGCAGCGGCGCTGCACGGTGCAGCCAGTGGTGTTGGAGGTAGCCACTTCCTCCAGCGTAAGCCGGCGCCGGTTTTCAATGTCATCGTTGGGCACCTGGCCCAAGGCGGCGAGGGGAATAAAGGCGGGCAGCAAGCAAAGCAAAACGCGGCTCCCAAAGCAGAATAGTGCGCGGAAGCCGTCTGACGATACTAATTGCCCGGGAACCAACGCAACGCCTAGTTAACCGAAGCCGTGGCGCCGTCCAGGTCCTTCTTGACGTACTTGCTGGGGCACTTCAGCAGGATGTTGTCGGCCATGAACACCTGGCCGCGCATGTTGCCGGTAATCACCACCTGCTCGGAGGCGTCGAAGTCCTGGGGCTTGGGGTTGTTGTAAATCACGCGCTGCACCACGCGGTTGGTGTCAACCAGCGAAAAGGCGAAGTAATTGGGGTCCTTCATCGGGTCGTACTCCAGACCCAGGGGGCGTTTCTGCGCGTCGCGCAGCAGCTTACCCACCACGTGCACTTTAGTGGTGTTGCCCTCAGCGGCCCGGGCCCGGGCCTCACCGAAGCCCACGTACACGCTGGCATCGGCGGTGGTGCTGAGGATGATGGCGGCGGCCACCGCGATGATGGCAATGATGAACAGGTGCGACTTTTTCATGCGGCGAAAGTATTCGGTAAGCCCAGCGCCGCGCGCAATTCGGCGGGCGTCGGGTTCGGGTTGATAACAAGCCAGCCCGCGGTTGGGTGCCCGGCTATTTTTTTATTTCCTGCTCCAGCCGGCTCACTTTGCGGTCGAGCGAAACGAGGTAGAACAGCAGGCCGGCGACGATGACGACCACCGCTCCCACCACCACGTAGATTTTGCCGCTCTGGCGCAGGCCGTCGGCCATCTCGGGCGCGTCGGCCGCCTGGGCCAGGGCCGTGGTGGCCGTGAAAAGCACGAATTGTAGCAGTGCCAGCCCGCCGATAAGGCGCGCCAAAAGGTTATTTTTCATCGAGTTTCAATTGCAAAAGGGCGAGCCGGCTGCTCACCTGGGTCATCCAGAAGGCGAACAGAATCCAGCCGATGACGGCGGGGTAAAACACCAGCCGCATGGTGCTGTCGAGGTCGTACTGGCTGAAGCCGGGATTGCCGGTCTGGCCGGGGTGCAGGCTATTGCCCGCGATGCGGGGCAGGATGAACAGCAGGGGCACGGCTGCCGCGAAGGCGAAGATGTTGTAGATGGCCGACACCCGGGCCCGCTGCTGCTCGTCGCGGAAGGAGCCGCGCAGCACCAGGTAAGCGCCGTAAATGAGCAGGGCCACGGCGGCGGCGTTCAGGCGCGGGTCGGGCGTCCACCACGCGCCCCAGGTGTACTTGGCCCACAGGCTGCCGGTGGCCAGGCCCAACACGCCCAGCACGATGCCGCTCTTGGCCGCTTCGTGGCTTAGAATATCGAGCCGGGCCGAGGGCTGGCGCAGGTACTGCACGGAGCGCACCACCGACGCGCCCAGAATCACCATCATGGCAAACCACATGGGCACGTGGAAGTAGAGGTTGCGGATGCTCTCGTTCACGATGGCCAGCCGCGGCACCGGCAGCAGAAAGCCCGCCACCGCCGAATACAGCAGCAGCCCGATGGTCAGCATTTTCCACCACGCCAGGGCCCGGGGGCGGGGCGTCGTGGCCGTGCCACGCACCAGGTCCTCAGTAGGTAATTGAATGACTTCGCTCATGGAGATAATAAGTAAAATCGACGGATAATGTTAGCAAGTCCGGCCCATTCACCAAGGGCCGGCCCCAGGGCTCAGCCCCGCCACAGAAAAGGGAACAGCACGTACGACATGGCCCCCACCAGCAGGTTGAGCGCCAGCAGCGTGAGCAGCGACTGCTGGCTCACGCCGCGGTCGAGGCCGTCCAGCGCGTTTTTGCTCACCTTGATGAGCAGCAGCAGCATGGGCACCATCACCGGAAAGCCCAGCACGGCCATGAGGGTGGCCCCGTTGCCGCCGGCCTTGGCCGCGATGCCCGACACCAGCGTGAGCGTGGTGGCAAAGCCCACGGCCCCGAGCAGCAGGTTGGCCACGAACAGCGGCCCGTCCTGAATGGGGTTTCCCAGGAACACGGTGTAGAGGAACAGCCCCAGCAGCGCCACGGCCGCCAGCAGCAGAGCGTTGTAGAGCATCTTGGCCAGAATAATGGCCTGGGGCCGCACCAGCGTGTAGTAATAGAGGCGCTGCCCGGGGCTTTCCTGCATGAAGCCCTTGGCCACGGCGTTGACGGCCGCAAACAACAGAATGACCCACAGCAGGGCGTTCCAGGCCGGGGGCGGGGGCTGGCCGCCGCGCAGGCTAAAGCTCAGAAAACACACGAACACCGTGCTGCCCACGTAGAGCAGCAGCCCGCCCAGGGCCGCGCGCTGCCGCCACTCCAGGCGGAAGTCTTTGGCCAGCAGGGTGGAAATTTCGCGGAGCAGCGGCACGGGCAAGGTGGGTTTGAGCCGCAAAGATAACCCATCGTTAAAAGTCGTAGCCCAGCGAGAAGTAGAATTTGGGCGCCTTCGTCACGAAGTCTTCCTGCCCCCAGGCCACATCGGCTTTGCCGTAGAAACCGAGCAGCGTGGTGCGGGCCCCCACGCCGTAACCGACGAGGAAGGGGTTTTTAAAGTTGACCACGGTGGCCGAAAAGAACTGATTGAACGTCCTGTTGACGGTATTCGCGGAATTGTCGACCCCGAATGGGTTAGTGCCCGAGTAGGCCGTGCCGGCATCGGCGAAACCGGTGAGCTGCAGGTTGCGGAAGAAGCCCGAGTAGATGGGCTTGCGGGCGAAGTACTGCACAATGGGAATGCGTAGCTCGCTGTTGAACACCACGTACCGGGGGCCGCTGCGGGCGCTGTAGTCGAAGCCGCGCAGGTTGGTGACGAACTCCTGGTTGAACACCTGGTCGGGGGCCGTGTAGCCGGTCAGAAAACGGGGCTGCTCGTACCCGGCATTCAGCCAGTTGTCCATGCCGCCAATCCGAAACAGTTGCTGGCGGGGGCCAAAAAACTGCCCGTAGCTGGCGCGGTTGGCCCACACGATGGAGCGGCTGACTTTCTGGTAGTGGCGCAGGTCGACCACAAATTTGCCAAAATTCAGGTTTTTGTCGGCCAAGCTGTACTGGCTGTTCACGCTGGCTTTCAGGCGCGTGCCGCTCACCATGTTCACGCCGGTGGCGACGCTGTTATCGAACACCACTTCGCCGTTGTAGCCGATGTAGTTGTTGCTCTGGTCGTCGTTGGTGCTCAGCTCGCCCAGCCGGGTGCGGGAAATGGTGACGAAGCGGGGGCCGCCGCGTACGCTCAGGTTGTGGGTGAGGGGGTAAGCAATGGTGGGCGCAATTTCGTGGCGGCCGTAGCGGTAGCGGCCGTCTTCGAGGTCGAAGAAGTAGGCCTGCTTCTGGTAGGCAATGCTCCAGTCGTAGCGGCGCGTGAGGTTGGTGTAGGAAGCGCGGATGTTGCTGGTTCGCAAATCAAAAAGGCCAAACAGGCCAGCGTCGATGCGCTGGTTCTCCAGCACGTCGGTCAGGGCCGCCCGGAACTGCAGGCCCAGGCCCAGGAGCGGGTCCACGAATAGGGCCGTCGACACGTTGTCGGCCAGGAAGCGGGTGTCGTAGCGGAAGGGGCCGGTCAGGGCCGGCGCGTCGGCCTTGGCCTGGGCGGTGGCGGAAGCCGCCGTGGGAGTGGGGCGCCGGCGCTTGGCCGCCGTGGCCTGCGCGGGCTCGTCTTCCTCAAACTGGTAGTCGCTGGTGTTCACGGTTTCGCCGGCCTTGCGCGCGCGCCGCGCGGCTGGCGGCGTGGTGGCCGAGTCGGCGGGCGCTGCAGTGGTCGTGACGGGGGCCGGGGCCGGCGCCGGCTTGGGCGCGGCGGCGCGGGGCGGTGGCACCGACCGGTCTTCCAAAGTTTGCTGGCGGGCGGTTTTGGTGAGGGGCAGCGCGGCGGGCAGCGGGTACTCGGGGTAGACGTACAGGATGTCGCGGGCCTGCGTCGGGGCCACAAACACCAGCGCCGACGTCTGCGGGTTGTAATCGAAGTCCTGGGTGTTGGGCAGCCAATTGGTCAGCGGCGCGCGCTGCTTGGTTTTCAGCGAGTACCGGTACAGGGCCCGCACCCCGCTCTCCTCGCCCAGGTACAGAATTTCGTCGTCGGAGATGGCGCGGGGCCGGGTTTCGTTCGAGATGGTGCTCACCAGCGTTTCCACCGGCGTGGCCCGTCCGTCGAGGTGGTACTGGAACAGGTCGTAGTTGTTGACCACGTTCTGGAAGGTGGCGGGGCGGGCCTGGCCCAGCGAGTCGAGGTAGCGGTTGGAGCTGAACACCAGGGCCCGCCCGCCGGGCAGAAACACGGGCTGCACGTCGTCGAACAGGTCGTTGGTAAGTTGCTCGGCCTTGCGGCTGCCGGCGCGCAGCAGGTAAATATCGTTCTGGCCGTTGCGCACGGCGCTAAACACCAAGGCCTTGCCGTCGGGCGAGTAGCTCATGCTCAGCACCTGGTCGTAGGCTTCGAACAGCGAGGCGGGCCGCGAAAACTGAATGGCCTCGCGCACCCGGCGCACCAGACCGCGGCCGTCGGCGTCGCGCAGGCGCAAGGCCATGGCGCCGTGCTTCATCTCCGCCACGGCCACCTGGGCGTTGCCGCGCCAGGCCAGCACGGGCAGGCGGGTTTCTACTTGCTGGTCGGGCGTTTTGTGGCCGCCGCGGCTCAGGATGCGGCGGTGGGTGCCGTCGCGGCGCATCGTCATCACGCGGTAACGGCCCTGCTCGTTCTGGGCGTAGGCCAAAAACTGACCGTTGGGGCTCACCACGGGCTGCGAAAATACGTCGGCGTGGCGGTTGCGGCCGCCCTGCCGGAATTTCTTGTCCGGCTCCGCCAGCGTGGCCACGGGCTGCCCGTTGAGCTCGCGGTAGTACGCCAGCCAGTCTTTCAAAAACACCTTGTACGGCACGTTTAGCGACGAGCTGATGCCCACTTCCACGTCGCGGGTGATGCGCGTCAGGTTCAGAATGTTCTGGATGGTGGTGTAGCCGTAGCGTTCGGCCACGAAGTTCCAGATGCTCTGGCCGGCCAGGTTCGAGCTGCGCAGAAAGAACGGCGCCGTGCGGTTGCCGGTGGGGTACTGCTTGCTCATGTCGCGCATGAAGCCGTCCATCTCCACGCTCCAGCCCTCGGCCGCATAGGCCGCCGCGCCTCCGATGAACCAGTCGGGCAGCTGCAGTAGGTAGCTGCTTTGCAGCACTTCCTTCAGCGAGCCGCCGTACATCATGTCGTTGAGCAGCACCTCGGTAATCTGGGTGCTCAGCGTGCGCTTGAACTCGGTTTCCTGCCCTGTGAAGGCTATCTGGACCTTGCTCATGCGGGCCAGCGGGGTTTCGCCGCCATTTATCTGCTGCTGGGTGGCGGTGAGGCCGATGTTGCTCTGCCGCAAGTCGCCCACCGAATTATAAAAGAGCAGGGTGGTTTTGGAGTAGGGATAATAGCCAATGAGGGCCGTGATGCGCTGCAGCTCCTTCTCCGCGTACTCGGCCGCGCGGCGGGCGCTGGGCTCGCCGCCGTCGTAGTACATCACGTTGAAATTCTGGGTGCTGAGCTGCTGCCAGCGGAACTGCTTGTGCTGCACGCGCACCCGCCCGAATGGCTCCTGGGCCGTCTGGGCCCGGGCCGCGGGGGCGTTCAGCAGCGGTACCAGCAATGCCAAGGCCCCCAGGGCGCGCTTCGCGAATAGAGAAATGGTCATGGTAAAAGGAGCAACGAGCGAAGGCGGAATCTCGTCCGCCGATGCGTTGAAAATGATGGAACGCGCTGCGAAAATCCGTCCGAACCCCGGGAGATACGGGCGTGGTGGAATAAATGCTTTTGGCCGGGATTAGTTTCACCGCCCCGATTCAATTGCGTGCCGAGCCGGTGGCCCCACCGGACCCGCAACCAATAATACTCAAATTACGCCAGTTGGCCGCAACGCGTTGTAGCGCTGCAGGCTGACGTCCGGCCAGATTTCGGCCCGGCCTTCCAGGTTATCGGCCAGCAGCGTAGCCAGCCGGGGGGCCAGCATCACGCCTTTGGAGCCGTAGCCGCCGCAAAAGCTTAACACGGGCAGCGTCGGGTGCGGCCCCAGCAGGGGCTTGCGGTCGCGCACGGCCGGCCGCACGCCGGCCCGCTGCTCCACCACGGCAAAGGGCAGGTCGGTGAGCACTACCAGCCGGGCTGCCAGCTCCTCGCGCCCCACGGCGGTGGGGCCGTCGGCAAACGGGGGCCAGCGATACGTGGCCCCCACCCGAAACCTGCCCGCGCCCAGCGGCACCACGTAGGCCCCGCGGTTGAGGACCTGCGCCGCGCTCAGGCCAGCACAAGTCACGTCGAGCACCTCGCCCTGGTTGGGGGTGAGGGGCAGCCAGCCGAAGTACGGGTTGCGCACCGCCGCCGCCCCCTCGCAGCAGATGACGTGGCGCGCGCGCACCTGCCCGGCGTAGGTGACGGCGGCCGGGTCGAGCACGAGGCGGGTCCAGTCGAAGGCTTCATGCCGCAGCCAGCCGTCGCGGGTGCCGTCGGCGGCCAGGGCGGCCAGCAGCTCGCGCACGGCCACGTGCCCGCCGTGCCGCAGCCACGCCCCCCCGAACGGGCCGTTCACGCCCGCCAAACCAGGGTCGGCGGTGGCGAGGCCGGCCAGGAAGTCGCCCCACGGGCGGTCGGCGCTGCGGGCCAGCACGGCGTTCTGCTCTTCCAGCGAGGCAAATAGCTTGAGGATGGGCGTCTCGGTGAAGAACGGCTGCTGGTAGCGCTGCTCCAGCTCGCGGTAGAACGCGGCGGCAAAAGGCAGCAGGTCGGCCGCGCGCCACGTGAGGGCAAAGCGCTTGCCGGCCACCGGGTTCATGAGGCCGGCCGCCACGTTCGAGGCCGAGTTGGCCTGGCCGGGGTCGTAGACCAGCACTTGGTGCCCGCGCTGGCGCAGCACGTAGGCCAGGGTAGCGCCCGCAATGCCGTGGCCCACCACCAAAAAGTCACAGTCCGTCATCGCTGGCAAGGTAGAATAGGAAATGTTGAAATTTGAGGTTTGAATGTTGAGGGGCGAGGAAAGCCAGCCTGGGCACTTCGGGTTTTTTTAAATGAACTGACCCTTGAAAACTGGGTGGCTACCAGCCGAGAAGTGTTAGAGCCGTTCTCGGGTTCGTGTGCGTGGGGTGCGGGACGGACCCCCGTCCGTTGTTGCAGGGAAACCGCCGCCGCGGCGCGGATGACGGGCGGGGCCCGCCCCGCACCCCGCCCCGGTCTGTACCCTGACCTCGAAGCGGCTGTAAATTTCAACCTAAAACCCAGCCCTCAAAATTCAACATTTCTTTTGTGCCGTACTTTGCCGCCCTGCTCAGAGACCCTATTCCGTATGACTGTCGTCGGGTTCACCTTCAACGCCTTCTCCGAAAACACCTACCTGCTGGTTGACGACGCTACCCGGCAGTGCGCCGTCGTGGACCCCGGCTGCTACGCCGCGGCTGAGCAGCAGACGCTGCGGCAGTACATCGAAGCCAACGACTTGCGGGTGGCGCTGCTGCTCAATACCCACGCCCACATCGACCACGTGCTGGGCAACCAGTTCGTGCTGAACACCTGGCCCGGCACCCCGTTTCTGCTGCACCCCCTGGACCTGCCCACCCTGCGCGCCGCGCCCACCTACGCGGCCAACTACGGCTTCCCCGCCTACCAGCCCGCCGAGCCCACGGGCGCGCTGGCGGCCGGGCAGCCCGTCCGTTTCGGCGACACTGAGCTGGCGGTGCGCTTCGCGCCGGGCCACGCGCCGGGTCACGTCGTGTTTTACCACGCGCCCACGGCCACGGTCATCGGCGGCGATGTGCTGTTTCGGCGCAGCATCGGCCGCACCGATTTGCCGGGCGGCGACCACGCCACGCTCCTGCGCAGCATCGCCACCGAGTTGATGAGCCTGCCCGACGCCACCACCGTATACCCCGGGCACGGCCCCGCCACCACGGTGGGGGAGGAGCGGCGCGGCAACCCTTTTTTGAATTAAGAATTGAGCAGGGAGCAAACAGGACGTCATATTCAGAACGTCATGTCGAGCTTGCAGAACGTCATGTCGAGCTTGCCGAGACATCTCGCTCACTTCGTTGAACGATTGGTTCACTCCCCCGAGCGAGATGT
>NZ_JANNOD010000111.1:0-25305 GCF_031398885.1 Hymenobacter sp. | reverse complement strand
GAAAATTGGTTACCCCGACAAGTGGAAGGACTATTCGGCCCTGACCATCAGCCGCGAAAGCGCCCTGAACAACCTGTTTGCCGCCGCCGAGTGGGCGGCCCGGGACAACACCAGCAAGTTTGGCAAGCCGATTAACCGCGGCGAGTGGGGCATGACCCCGCCCACGGTGAACGCCTACTACAATTCGAGCATGAACGAAATCGTGTTTCCGGCCGGTATTTTGCAGCCGCCCTTCTACGACCCCAAGGCCGACGACGCGGTGAACTACGGCGGCATCGGCGCCGTGATTGGCCACGAAATGACCCACGGCTTCGACGACCAGGGTCGCAAGTCGGACGCCAGCGGCAACCTGCGCGACTGGTGGACCAAGGAGGACGGCGAGAAATTTATGGCCAAGGCCGCGGTGGTGGGCAAGCAGTTCGATGCCTTTTCGCCCCTCGACTCGGTGCACGTGAACGGCAACCTCACCATGGGCGAGAACCTGGCCGACCTCGGCGGCCTCACCATCGCGCACCAGGCCTTCCAGAAAACGGCCCAGGCCCGGGCCGGCAAGTCGATTGACGGCTTCACGCCCGAGCAGCGCTTCTTCCTGGGCTACGCCCAAATCTGGCGCTCGAACCAGCGTCCCGAGGCCCTGCGCCAGCAAATCATGACCGACCCGCACTCGCCCGGCCAGTACCGCACCAACGGCCCGCTCCAGAACATGCCCGCGTTTCACGCCGCCTTTGGCTGCAAGGACGGCGACAAGATGGTGCGCCCGGTGGCCGACCGCGCGAAAATCTGGTAAGCTTTTTGAACAGGGATGCTTGAATCAAGAACGGGAAATTGTTTCCATTCCTGGTAGGAAAAGGCTCGCTTCTTCGGAGGCGGGCCTTTTTGTTTGGTGCCGGGGCCAGGTTTACATCGGGGGTTTTGCATATTTACAGCGTTATTTGACTTTCGCTGCCGCCTTATTTCTGCGTTTTTATGCACCACCTCGTTTACACCAGCACGGCCAGCGACCCGCTCACCGAAGCCGAATTGCAGCGCCAGCTCAGCCGTTGGCGCGTGAACAATGCCCGGTTGGGCGTGACGGGCGTGCTGCTTTACAGCGAAGGCAGCATTCTGCAAGTGCTCGAAGGGGCCGCTGAGCACCTGCACGCGCTCTTCGCCACCATTGCCGCCGACGTGCGGCACCGCAGCGTGACCAAGCTGGCCGACGGGCCCGTGCCCGGCCGGGTGTTTGCCGGCTGGTCGATGCGGTTTCGGTCGGTCAGCACCACCGATTTTACGCGCTTCGTGCCGCAAAGAGAAGCAGCCATTCCGAGCCACGCCAGCGAATTGGTGCCGTTGCTCGAAGCCTTCATGGCGCAGGAGCCGCTGGCCTGAGCAGCAGTCCGCGGGGGCCACGAGGCCCGTTGTTTTTACTTGTCTGGACCACTGATTTACCCTGACCGAACCCCGCCGGGCATTCCCTGGTTTATTGCCTCGAACCCCCGGGCCGCCGGCCGCACCCGCGTTTCCGGGCACGATTGGGTACTGGCTGTCGCCCCATGCTCCCCTCTTTCGAACTCACTTCGCGCACCATCACCCACCGCCCCGACTTGGGCGTGTTGATTGTGCGCTGGCACCACGACGCTGAAACGGCGGTGCTGCAAGCCGACTACCAGGCGATGCTGGCCACCGCCGAAGAGCTGGGCTGCGCCCGCTGGCTGCTGGACGTGCGCCGCCGCGAAGGCGCCGACCCGGCGATGGGCGCCTGGGCCAGCAACGTGTTTTACCCCGCCGCCGCCGCGCGCCTGCTGCCCCAACGCCTGCGCTTGGCCGTGCTGACTTCCTCGCACATCATCGACCGCTTCCTCGACGACCCGGTGCAGAAAGAGTACGTCGCCTACATGCTGGCGCCCGAGCGGCCCTTCGTCGCCCGCAGCTTTGCCGACGAGGGCGAGGCCATGAAATGGCTGGGCGAAGGCTAGCCGCGGCCCACCGGCGGGCTTATTTCACCACTTCCACTTTGAGGGCAATGTCCTTCACCGGCCATTTGTCGGATTCCACGGGCTCGTTGGCGATTTTGTCCACCACCTCCTGGCCTTCAATTATTTCCCCGAACACGGTGTACTGGCCGTCGAGCGAGGGCACGCCGCCCCGGGTGGCGTAGGCGCTGGCCTGGGCCGCGCTGAGCGGCCGGCCGGCCATGGCCCGCGACTGGCTGGGGGCCAGCTTTTCGCCCACCACGAAGTAGAAATCGGTGTTGGACGACAGGCGCCGGGGGTTCTGCTCGTCGTCGTAGCGGGCCATGCCCAGCGCGCCCTTGTGGTGGAAGTGCCCGGGCCGGATTTCGGGCGGCAGGCGGTAGCGCTTCAGCCGGATGGTGCGGGCGTTGTAGGTCTGGCCGCCCTGCACGGCAAAATCCTTCACCACGCGGTTGAACATCGTTTCGTCGAACACGCCCTTGCGGGCCAGCAGCAGAAAGTTGGCCCGGTGCACGGGCGTGTCGTCGTACAGCTTCACCCGGATGTTGCCCAGCCGCGTTTTCACCAGCACTTCCGAGCCGGGGTACTGGCGGCCGTAGGCCAGCAGGGCCGCGGGCGCCGCGCTGTCGGTGAGGGTGGCCAGGTCGGGGCCGGGCACCGGCGGGGCCGGGCGGGCGGGGGCGGTGGCGGGCGGCGCCTGGTTGCAGGCGGCCAGCAGCGCCAGCGCCAGCCCGGCAGGCCGGCAAGCAGCGAAAACAGAAAGCATTGCAGCAGCGGAAAGCCTCAAGGATGGGGGCAAGCCGTACGCATCGCGCGACGACTTGCGAAAACGAGCAGGGGGCGGGGCGGTACCCGGTGGGGCGGTTTCCGTGCAACGACGGGCGGGGGCCCGCCCCGCCCCCACAAGCCGCGGTTCCTTTACTGTGGTGCGGCCCCCTTTTGCTTGGTCTTTTCGGTGCCGTCGGCGCCTTTGGTCTTCACCTTGAGCTTGTCGGGGGTGGCGGGCGCCGGTTCGGGGGCGGCGGGTTCGGGGGCCGGGGCGGCGTCGGCTCCGTCGGCCATGTCCTTGGCCGACTTGATTTGGTCGACGGTTTCTACTTTCTTGGATTTCTGCTGCGCCAGCAGGAGCTGGTCCTGGGGCAGGGTGTTGCGCTTCCAGGCCGCCAGCTCGGTGCTGATTTTTTCTTTCTCCTGCTTGGTGGGCTTGCCGGGGCGCATCAGGGTGGCCAGGTCGGGCTTGCCGCCGTCCTGCCAGGCCGTGAGCCAGAGCGACGACACCATGGTGGGGGCACCCTTCAGGCGGTAGTCCACCATGCCGCCCACGGCCTTCTCGTAGGCGTCGGCGAAGGCGTCGGAATAGCGGCGCGTGGTTTTGCCGTAGCGGTGCGTGAAGGTGAACCGCACGTCGGGCTTCATCGCCTTCTCAATCTTGGTGGCCCGGTCAAACGTCTCGCCCAGAAAGCCGTAGCTCTGCTGCAACACCACCCAGATGGCCGCCAGCGGGTCTTTCACGTACGCGGCCGGCTCGCCGTCCAGCTTGTAGTCGTTGATGAACCGCTCGGGCAGCTGGCTTTCCCAGAGGTTGTGCAGGCCCTTTTGGTCGGTGAGCTGGCCGTCGTAGTTGATGGTGGTGTGCAGCGGCACGAAGGCGTCGCCCACGTAGTGGCTCAGCTCCGCCGAGTACTTGACGATGCCCAGCGTGTCGCGCTGGCGGAAGGCTTCGGTCAGCTTTTCCTTGGTTTCGAGCACCACCCACGGCACCGTGCCGTACTTCTTGAGCGTGTCGGCCGAAAACTTCTCCACCGCCTTGTCGTACTGCTGGGGCACTTTGCCGAACGGGTCGTTTTCAGAGTAGTGGTCCATGTCGATGTAGTGCTTGGGCGCCTCGGCGGGGTCGTCGTTGCGGCGCTCGTCGGGAACCGTGCTCTGGCGCACCAGCTCAGGCAGGTGCCGGTAGTAGAAGGCCTGCATCGAAGCGGGCAGTTCGTAGACGGCTACCTGCGTGATGATGCGGTGGCCGAAAAAGCCCCAGGCGCTGGCGGTGCCGTGGGCCAGCAGCAGGGCCGCGAGCAGCAGCGGCAACAAGGTTTTTTTCATGTTAAATAGCAAGATTGTCGGACCAGCAAGAATTGCCTTATCCAAAGTTCGGCAATGGCCGCCACATTTAGAAAATCCGGCTGCCGGCCGGCCCTGGGCGGCCCCGGGCCGTACTTTCGCGCTTGGGCCCGCGTACCACATGTTTGGGGCAGAGTTAAAAGTTGAGCGTTAAAAGTTAAAAACCCAGAGCGGTTCTCAGGTTCGTGCACACGGTGCGGCCAGGAAACCTCACGAGACGGGACCCCTTCAGGGCAGCGGGGCGGGCCCCGGTTCGCTCAAAGCGCGAGGCTCAAAGAAGAGAGGGGAGCCAAACGACTTGTATAGCAACCGGAGAACCGCTCTAGTTATTCTGAATTTCAACTTTTAACGCTCAACTTTTAACTCCCCAAAAGGGCCTGTAAACTGCGCTAATTTGGTTGTCCGTTATGAAAACCGCTTGCTTCTTTGGGGTGCTGCTGGGGCTGGCCGCCGCGCCCGTTCGCGCGCAGCCCAGTAGCGCCCCGCCCGGCGCCTACCGCTCGGCCGCCGCCTACCTGCGCCGCCAGCCCCAGCCCGCGGGCACCAACGCCTTTTTTCCCGATAAACGCGGCCAGCTGGTGGTGGAAGTGCCGCGCGGTCCCAGCACCGAAAAGCTGCGCGTGGCCCCCGACAGCGCCTGGGGCTACGTCACGGGCAAGGGCCGCGCCTACCGCCTCTACCGCGGCGCCGAGTACCGGCTCGAACACCCGGACACGCTCTGCGTGTATTCCAGCAACACCACCGTGGTGGGCGGCGACCGCCAGGGCACCACCGCCGGCCGGCTCTACTACTTCAGCCGGGGCCTCACGGGGCTGGTTTTCCCGCTCACTACGCACTACCTGCGCGAAGCCTACGCCGCCGGCAACCCGGCCTTCGCGGCGGCCCTGGCGCAGCTGCCCTTCCACCAGAGCCTGGCCGACTACGACCGCAAAACCGGCCTCTACCGCGTGACCGCGCTGTACCGGGCGGCGGCGGGCACGCCGTAGGGGGCGGGGTAAAGACGCGTATTTGCGTTACGTCGTTGAACAGTAATCATTGCTGCGGCCTGCACAACGAGACGCGAATACGCGTCTCTACCCCGCGCCGATGAATTCAGCACCTGATTCAAACAGTTGCTTTGGTGGCAGGGCCGCGTCCGGCCAAACGCAGGTCGGATGGTTAAGCAAGTATTCTTGGAAAGGGCGCATTGTTCTTGCCTGAGCAGACAAGAATAATTGATAGGTCGGGTTTATTCTTGCCTGGAGGGTGAACGACGAGCAGACCGACGGACAGGTAGCCGTCCTCACGGCCGCTATCGCTGCCGTGCAGGGGCGCTTCGACGCGCTGTCTGCCTAAGCGTAATCGTGTGACCACGCAAAAGGGGCGCCCCAGTAGCTGGAGTGGCCCTTTTGCGTGAAGGTTCCTGGGGGCCGGCGCAGCCCGGGCCATCAGGAGTTGAGGTCAGGAGGCTGGCACCTTGCGGCGCGCCCAGCGCCACAGCGGCCAGGCGCCCGCCACCAGGGCCAGGGCCACCAGGGCGTGCGCGGTGTCGGCCACGGCGTTCATCGCCAGGAATGCCACCGACAGTGCTACCAACAGGCCCGTGCTCCACGGGTGGCCCCAGGCCCGGTACGCCTCGGCGGGGGCGGGGCCTTGCCGCCGCAGCTTTAGCAAGGCCGCGAAGCCCACCACGTAATACCCCACGAACAGGATGCTGGTGATGGCCTCCAGCGCCGCCACCGTGCCGCTCAGCACCAGGCCCAGGGTGAGGACCACCGCCACCACCAGCGCTGGGCGGGGCGTGCCGCCGCTGTGCACCCGTGCCAGGCGCCCCGGCAGCTGCCCCGCCCGGCCCAGGGCAAACAGCACCCGCGTGGCCATCAGCAGCACCGAATTGAGCACGCCCAGCATGGCCACCACGCCCAGGCCCAGCACCAGCCGGCGGCCCAGGGGCCCGGCCAGCGCCGCGGCCACTTCCGCCAGCGGCAGCTCCGATGCCTGAATGGCGGCAAACGGCAGCACCCGCAGCAGCACCGCATTCAACCCAAAATACAGGCCCAGCACCGCGGCCACGCCCCCCAGCAGCGCCCGCGACAAGGTGCGCCCGGGCTGCGGGATTTCCTCGGCGAAGTAGATGGGCGCGTACCAGCCGTCGTAGGCAAACACCACCACTTGCAGCGCCACCACCAGCCCCACGGCCGTAAGCCCCCTGGCGGGGAGCGCCGCCGCGTGCTGCACGGCCGGCGGCAACTGCACGCCCCACGCCAGCAGGCCCACCAGGCCCAGCAGTAGCACGGCAGCCGTGATTTCCTGGGCCCGGCTGCCCTCGCGCAAGCCCCGGAACTGCACCGCGCCCAGCCCCAGCACCGCGGCGCCGGCCAGCAGCCGCGGGCCCGGCGGGGCGGCCAGCGGCAGCAGCGGCGCCAGGTATTCGCCCAGCAGCAGGGCCACAATGGCCCCGGTCACGCAGCTGCTGGTCCAGTCGGCCCAGGCCACGGCCACGGCGGGGAACTCGCCGAACGCGGCTTCGGCGTAGCCGTACCAGCCACCCGCCTGCGGCAGCCGGCCGGCCAGCTCGGCCAGCGTGTTGGCCGCCAGCAATGTGTAGAGCCCGCCCACCATCCACAGGGCCAGCACCGGCCCGGGCCCGCCCAGCGCCTGCGCCAGCTCGCCGGGGCTGCTGAGCACGCCGGTGCCGGCCGTGCCGCCCACCGCCACGGCCAGCCCAAAGCCCAGCCCAACGAGGCGGCGTAGTTTGACGGGAATCAATGAGGAATGAGGAATGAAGAATTGGCAAATGTGTTCGAAATTCCTCATTCCTCATTCCTCATTCCTCATTCCTCATTCCTCATTCCTCATTCCTCATTCCTCAATTAAGCGCAGCGTCACTCCGGTAGGCTACGCCGGCCTTCATCACGAAGGTGGGGCGCAGCAGGGCCGTGATGTCCTGCAGCGGGTCGCCGTCGAGGGCCACGATGTCGGCGTACTTGCCGGCTTCCAGGGTGCCCAGGTTCTGGGTTTCGCCCAGCAGCTCGGCGGCGTTGGTGGTGGCGGCCCGGATGGCCTCGATGGCTGGCATGCCGGCGGCGGTCATGTAGCCAAACTCCAGGGCGTTCACGCCGTGGCGGTACACGCCGGCGTCGGTGCCGAAGGCAATTTTCACCTTGGCCTTGTACGCCCGGCCGCAGTTGGTCTGAATCATCGGTCCGATGGCGAGGGCTTTGGGGATGATGGCGGCCGCGAAGTAGCCGGGGATGCGCGCCGAGTCGGCCACCGACTTGCCGGCAATGATGGTGGGCACGTACCAAGTGCCTTTTTTCACCATCAGGGCGCGGCATTCGTCGTCCATCAGCGTGCCGTGCTCGATGCTGGCCACGCCGGCCCGCACCGCCCGTTTGATGCCCTCGGCGCCGTGGGCGTGGCAGGCCACTTTCAGGCCCAAATCGCGCGCGGTTTCCACCACGGCCCGGATTTCGTCCTCCGAGTACTGGGGGCCGCTGCCGTCCTTGCTTAGGTCGAGCACGCCGCCGGTGCTGGCAATCTTGATGAGGTCGGCCCCGCGCTTGAACTGCTCGCGCACGGCCTGCCGGCACTGGTCGGGGCCGTTGGCGATGAAGGCGGGCTGGCCGTACTTTTCTATCAGGTCGCGGCTTAGGCCGTCGGCCTCGTCCATGTGCCCGCCGGTGGCCGAGATGGCGCCGCCCGCCGTGAAGATGCGCGGGCCGGTGACCTGGCCTTTGTTGATGGCGTTGCGCAGGTCGATGTTCACGCCGTGCTCGCCGCCCAGGTCGCGCACGGTGGTGAAGCCGGCGCGCAGCGTAAGCAGGGCGTCGCCGATGGCGCGGTAGGCGTAGTCGGCCGGGTTCATCGTGAACTGGTTCATGCCGCTGCCCTTGCCGGGGTGCGAGAGCACGTGCACGTGGCAGTCAATCAGGCCGGGCAGCACGGTGCGGTTTTCGAGATTTATGACCTTGTCCTGCGGTCCGCTGGCAGCCGTGTAGCCACTTTGCACGGCCGTAATCCGGTCGCGTTCCACCACAATGGTTTGCTGGCTGAGCAGCTTGCCGCTGCGCACGTCGAGCAGGCGGCCGCAGTGCAGGTAGGTTTTTTGGGCGAAAGCCGGGGCCACCATTAGCAGCAACGCCGCCGTGGCCAGTCCGTGAATAGATTTGCGCGTCATACGTTTGTTTGAATGAGCCGCCAAGGTAAGTGATGAAGCAATGAGGTGATAAATGGGTGATGAGGTGGTAGAAGAACGTCATGCTGAGCTTGCCGAAGCATCTTGCTCGCATCGTTGCAACGTCATTGATTGCTCCCCCACGCGAGTTGCTTCGGCAAGCTCAGCATGACGTTCTTCTACCACTTCATCACTTCATCGCCCATTTATCACCCCATCCCTCCATCGCCCCATCACCCCATCACCTCCCCCCATGACCACCCAAGAAGAATTCGACGCCGCCAGCCAGCGCGCCCAGCAGCTGCCCACCAAGCCCTCCAACATGGTGCTGCTCCAGCTTTATGCCCTCTACAAGCAAGCCACCGAAGGCGACGTGGCCGGCGACCGCCCCGGCGGCTTCGACTTTAAAGCCATTGCCAAATACGACGCCTGGACCGGCCTGCGCGGCACCAGCAAAGACGCCGCCCGCCAGCAGTACGTGGCGCTGGTGAATGAATTAGCAGGGTAATTTCTAGTGATTAACGGTTAGTGATTAGTGGTTAGTTCGGGGTGACACCTGATGGACCGCATGGCAAAAAAGCACGTCACGTTCTGGGCAAACACTAACCGTTAACCACTAATCACTAATCACTAAAACGTGGACATCTCCCGCAAAAAGCCGGCTTACCCGCTCACGCCGGCCCTGCGCGACTACCTGCGCAGCTACGACCGCGAAGCCCCGCTGCCCGTCAGCTACGCCGACCTGCGGTGCTTCACCGGCTCGTTTCCGCTGCTCGACCGCACCGGGCGCGACACGCTTTGGCAAACCGTTTTTTTTGAGCCCCAAACGCTGCGCGAGCTCAGCCAGGGCCTCACCCAGGTGTACGCGCTGCTGAAAACGGCCGGCGACCTGAGTTTTACCGAGCACCTCGTGGCCGACCGCATCGACTACTGCGAATTCGGCAACTCGCAGCCGTTCCGGGTGCGCATCGTCAACCAGTTCAACGACAACTACGACTACTTCTACGTGAAGCAGGCCGATGCCTCCCGCCTCTACGGCCTGGAACTGGAGCACCTGCTCTCGCCCAATTCGCTGACGTACTTGGTGAGCGGCGACACGCTGATTGAGGAGCACATCGTGGGCATTCCCGGCGACGATTTTATTCGCCAGCACCTCAACCGGCCCCACCTCAACCAGGTGCGCATCGCCAAGGAATTCGTGAAGTTCAACGAGCGCTGCTTCGTGCGCCTGCTCGGCGACATGCGGGCCTACAACTACGTCATCGCCGTCACGCCCGACTTCGAGGACGAGCAGTACCGGGTGCGGGCCATCGACTTCGACCAGCAGAGCTACGAGGGCCGCCGGGTGATGTACCTGCCGCAGTTTTTCAAGGACAACGCCGCCGTGGTCGAGATGTGCGCCCGCCTGCTTAAGCCCGAAACCCTGCGCCAGTACCAAACCGAGGAGCGCGCCCTGATGGCCCGCCGCGCCCGCGCCGAGCGCCACCGCCTGCGCGACCTGCTCGACGTGATGCGCCGCCACGACCTGGCCCCGCCCGAAAAAGTCACCCAGCTCAAAGCCGAGCTCAACCGCTACCACCGCACCGAAGTCTTCGACAAATGCGACTCGATGGGCGACCTCGTGCGCCAGAACCTCTGGCTCATGCTCGGGGCCGGCACCAAATCGGCGTAGGGCGGGGGGGGGTAAAATGAAGGCGTTGATTTTATTACCAGCACATTATTTTACGGAAAGACGGGAGTTAATCACGTTGCGTTCAAGCTTGTTCTCATACCTTCATGACCTGTTTCATCACCATTTTGCGGTTTAATTATCCATGAAATTCTTTCTACCCAACCTGACAATTGCTTTGCTGATGGTACTAGGGCTGCATAGCGCGGCAATGGCGGCCAATTCCCTTCCTAGCCTGCCGGCCGGTCGGCCGCTGGCCGAAGTCCTGAATTCCAACGGCACCTTGAAAGCCGAGGCCGTTGGTACGTTTGATGCCCGAAGTTTCCGCATGCAAACCGCGCCCGATGGAAGGCCCGTGTTTCGGCCAGTTGGCACGGCCGGAGCGGGCGACGAACAGTGGCAGGACGGCTTTGGGCTGCTCAATGGCGCTGATTCGCAGGTGAGAAGCGTCGTACAGTCGGGTAATAGTATCTACGTTGGCGGAAATTTTACATCGGTTGATAGGATAATGGCGAGCTACGTGGCTCGTTGGGATGGTTCAGCATGGAGCAGTCTCGGTACGGGCACTGCCAACGGTGTAAACGCGGCGGTCAACGTACTAGCCGTGGCCAGTAACGGCGACTTGTATGCGGGCGGTAACTTCACCCAAGCCGGCGGGTTAGCAGCCAGCCGGGTGGCGCGGTGGAACGGCACGGCGTGGAGCAGCTTGGGCACGGGCTCGGCCAACGGGATGAGCGGTGGGATAAATACTTCTGTTAATGCATTGGCCGTGGCCAGCAACGGCGATTTGTACGCGGGCGGTTCCTTTGCCCAAGCGGGTGGGATAGCGGCTAACAACGTGGCACGCTGGAACGGCACGGCGTGGAGCAGCCTGGGCACCGGCCCGGCCAACGGGGTGAGCGGTGTGGTTAACGCGCTGGTTTCTACCAGTAGCGGCGACCTGTACGTGGGCGGTTATTTCATCCGAGCTGGCGGAACAGCGGTTAACCGCTTGGCTAGGTGGAATGGCACCGCTTGGAGCGATATGAACACGGGGGTGGCCAGCGGCTCAAATGAATACGTTAGCGCATTGGCGGTGGGGGCCAACGGGGAAGTGTACGTAGGCGGTAGATTCACCCAATTTGGTGGAATAGCAGCCAACAACGTTGCGCGGTGGAACGGCACAACTTGGAGCAGCTTGGGCACGGGCCCGGCCAGCGGGATGAGTGGAACAGTTCTGGTTCTTGGCTTCGCCAGTAACGGCGACCTATACGCTGGTGGTGCCTTTGACCAAGCAGGCGGGGCGGCGGCCAACAACGTGGCGCGGTGGAACGGCACGGCGTGGAGCAGCCTGGGCACCGGCCCGGCCAACGGCGTAAGCCGTGCCGTTTACGCGCTGGCCTTTGCCAGTGGCGGGGACGTGTACGTGGGCGGTGCCTTTGGCCAAGCCGGCGGGTTAGCAGCCAACCGCGTGGTGCGGTGGAACGGCACGGATTGGAACAGCCTGGGCAACAACCCGGGCGCGGCCAACGGCGTGAGTGGGCCGGTGGATGCGTTGGTTGTGGCTAATAATGGGGACGTCTATGCGGCTGGTAACTTCAACGTAGCCGGCGGGACGGTAGCGAATGGGGTGGCGCGCTGGAACGGCACGGCGTGGAGCAGTTTGGGCCAGGGTCCGGCCAATGGCGTGAGAGGAATAGTTTCCGCTTTAGCCTTAGCCCAAAATGGCGACCTATACGCTGGTGGTGCCTTTGGCCAAGCAGGCGGGGCGGCGGCCAACAACGTGGCGCGCTGGAACGGCACGGCGTGGAGCAGCCTGGGCACGGGCCCAGCCAATGGTACGGATGACGAAGTTCTCGCGCTGGCCACGACCAGCAACGGCGACCTGTACGTGGGCGGCTATTTTACGCAAGCGGGCGGAGTGCTCTCCAATCACATAGCGCGCTGGAACGGTACGGCGTGGAGCAGCCTGGGCACCGGCCCAGCCAACGGCGTTGAAGATGCAGTTCTCGCGTTGTCCGTGGCTGGTAACGGCGACCTGTACGTGGGCGGCTATTTCACGCAAGCGGGCGGAGTGCTCTCCAATCACATAGCGCGCTGGAACGGCACGGCGTGGAGCAGCCTGGGCACGGGCCCAGCCAATGGTACAGAGGAGGCGGTTCTCGCGCTGGCCATGACCAGCAATGGCGACCTGTACGTGGGCGGCTATTTTATTCAGGCTGGCGGTGCGATAACCAATCAGGTAGCGCGGTGGAATGGCACGGCCTGGAGTGGTCTGGGCACAGGTGTGAACAGGACGGTGAAGACGCTATCTAGCGGCTTGACTGGGAAGCTCGTCGTGGGAGGCGACTTTACGACCACCGGCGATGGTAGTAAACTGATGGCCTGCTTCGGTATATATGACGTCAGCGTCTTGCTAGCTGTAAAGGCACAAGCCGGACCCGGGCCAGCCGCTATATTCCCCAACCCTGCAAGCGGTACAGCCACACTAAGCTTGCCCCCCAGTGCTCCACGCATGCCCCTGATACTGATCGACGCGCTGGGCCGCACGGTGCGCCGCTACCACGTCCCGACCAGCCTTGATATTTTGCTAGACCTGCATGGCCTGCCTGCTGGAGCGTATTTGGTACGCTGCGGGCAATTCACGCAGCGCTTGGTGGTGAAATAGGAGCGTTTCTAGTTGTTGCAATACATTTAAATACTTAAACACGAAAGCCCGCTGGCCAATTTATCAGCGGGTTTTTCTATTGCGCCGCCACGACCTGGCCCCGCCTGAAAAAGTCACCCAGCTCAAAGCCGAGCTCAACCGCTACCACCGCACCGAGGTCTTCGACAAATGCGACTCGATGGGCGACCTCGTGCGCCAGAACCTCTGGCTCATGCTCGGCCCGGAATAAGTTTTCGGTTGCTGGTCGTCAATTGTTCGGTTTGAAAAACCTGTCAACCACCAACCAAGAAATAGGCGAGGCATCAGGGCCGGGTGGTGGCGGCCAGGGACAGCGGGTCGTCCAGGTGCTGATACGCGGTCAATTGGGCCGGGCTTAGTACCTGCTGCAAAGCACGGTAATAGCGGAATTCAACAATGGTGTAGGCCGCCGAAGCCGCCGCCGCGGAAGCAAACCGCGTCCGGGCGAGCGGGCGCAGCGCCTCGACGTAGGCGGCGGTGGCCGTGCGCACGGCCGGCAATTGGGCCGGGCTCAAGGCGGCCGCCCCTGTCAGCTGGGTCACTATTTTCTCAACGGCCTCGGGGTCGGCGCCCACAGCGGCCCGGGTGGGCAGCGCGGCGCCCGCCAGAAACAAGAAGACAACGGCAACGGTACGGAGCAAGAACATGGCAAGCGGCGCAGAAAATTGGATGACAAAAGTGAATTAGCTAATACGAAATTAGAAAAACACCCAAGTCACCCACCGCATTTTCGCCTAACTGTGCAATTAAACCTGTGAATGGTTCTCTGGCCCGGTTCGATGGAGCACTACGCTTTCGGCGCCGGCAAATCAAACGCCACGGCGTCGTGTTCAAAGTGGCCTTTGTGCGAGCCGTCGCAAAACGGTTTTTGTCTTGACAGGCCGCAGCGACAGATGCTGATGCGCTGGCGGCCGCCCAACCCGTAGGGCTGGCCTTGGGCGTCGACTAATTCGATGGCTTCGCCCTCCACGCGGAGGGAGCCGTTGGAGAGAACGGTGAGTTTGAGGGACATGGGGAGGGAATTAAGAATTAAAAATTGAGAATTAAAAAATCAGCACGAGCAAGTTGCGGAATTGAGATTACAAAAAAATGGCATTCATTTTTAATTTTTAATTCTCAATTTTTAATTAAGAGCTACAGCTCTTTCCGCATGATGTAGTCGTTCATGAAATAGGGTCCGATGGGTACGTCTACTTCGCGCTGCCGGGTGAAGCCGCGCCGCTCGTAAAACGTAATGGCGGGGTTGTAGCGGTTCACGTTCAGGTCCAGGAACCGGCCGCCGGCCTGGCGGGCGGCGTTTTCTACGGCTTCAATCAGGTGCACGCCCAAGCCCTGGCCCTGCCGGGTGGGCAGCACGTAAATCTTGTGCAGCTTGTGGCCCGCCCCGCCGTCCTCGCCGGCCGGCAGCGGGCTGAACGATGCGAACCCCGCCGGCTCGCCGGCCACGTAGGCCAGCAAAAACGAGTGGTGCTGCTCCGCCATCTGCCGCTTCAGCGAAGCGGGCGTGTAAATCACCCGGTACATGTATTCCAGTTGCTCGCGCGAGATGATGAAGCGGTACGTGGGCTCCCACGTCGCCTCGGCGAGCTGCATGATGGTGGGGATGTCGTTGAGCGTGGCCAGCGCAATGCGCGGCGGCGCGGCAGGGGCAGCGGGAGTCATAGGCGGCAAAAGACGAAATTGGGGCCAAAAAACCGAAAACCGGGCACTGCCTGAATACGGTTGGTCCCTTCCTTGCGTTGAAGGCCGCATTGCTCGTTCTCTTTTCTGCTTTTTTATGAAATCCGCCCCCCTCTTTCTGCTGCTCCTCACCGGCCTGCCCGTGGCCGGCCACGCCCAATCCAACCCCACCGCCGACAGCTTGCGCCGGCGCGGCGAGCTCGTCGGGGCCCGTCCTTCGGGTGATTTGTTGGCCCGCCCCCGGGGCACCCGCCCCGCCGCCGCTTCCGACCCCGTGCAGCAGCACCTGCTGGCCTCCGATATAGACCTGACGCAAGCCAGTGCCTACCAATTGCCCGACCTCTACGAGCGCTTCATCAGCACCACCCGCGAGGAGCGCCGCCAGTGGAGCTACCGGGACTGGGACGGCGCCGGGCAGGTGCTCGCCCGCCTCAACCAGCGCTACGGACAGGTGCGCACCGAACTGCCCCTCGAAGAGCGGCTGCGCATCCGCACGTTCCAGGGCGAGTTTCACACGCTGCGCGGCGCCCGTGAGGTGAAGAGCAAGCTCGATTAGCTGGCCGCCGGGCCCGCCGGCTGGGCCAGCAGCCAGGCCAGCGCATCCTCGGGGTTGTCAAACACTTCGATTTCTAGGTGGGGCCGCACGGCCGCTACAAACTCCTGGCTGGCAAACTGGTTTTCGCGGTCGGGCGAAAACACGTACGCCATGGCCCGCAGCCCCAGCCCGAGGGCCCGGGGCAGCCATTCGTACTGCAGCCAGGGCAGGGCCTCGCGCCAGTCGCCGCTGGTGTCGCGCTTGTCGTTGAGCACGAGCGAGTAGCGGAGTTGGTCGCGCCAGTGCGTGCCCTGCTCCACCCCGCGAATGACCTCGGTGCCGGTCAGGTGGCCGTGCCAGTGCACGTACATCAGCTCCGCGTCGGGGTAAAACTCGTAGTCGGCCAGCGCCGCCCCGTGGCTGTCTTCCAGGTGGAGAATGTTGGTAGCGAGGCCGAGAAGCATGGTAGTGGGGGTGGGTGTCAGCGATGGGCTTCAAATATATAAATTACTGAATAAAAAATTTGACACCCGCTGTCGTTGCTACCTTTGGGGCTGTTCACTTTTCTCGTTTTCTCTTTCGTAGCGCATGCACATTGCCATTGTCGGCAACATTGGGGCTGGTAAAACCACGCTGGCCCATAAGTTGGCCCAGCATTTCCGCTGGGAAGTATTTTTGGAAGACGTGAATGACAATCCTTACCTGAAGGATTTTTACCACGACATGCCCCGCTGGGCCTTTCACCTCCAGGTGTACTTCCTCAACGGCCGTTTCCGCCAAACCCAGCGCATCAAGGAGCTGCAGAAAGCCGGCCGCGGCATCATCCAGGACCGCACCATTTACGAAGACGCCCACATCTTCGCCGCCAACCTGCACGAGTCGGGCCTGCTCGAAACCCGCGACTACAACAACTACTACGCCCTCTTCGAGTCGATGATTGACCTGGTGGCGCCGCCCGATTTGCTGCTTTACCTGCGCGCCGACCTGCCCAAGCTCGTCAGCCAGATTGAGAAGCGCGGGCGCGACTACGAGAACAGCATCAGCATCGAATACCTCAAAAGCCTCAATGAGCACTACGAAAAGTGGATAGCCGGCTACGGCGCCGGCCGCTCCCTCATCGTGGACGTTACCGAGCTGGATTACGTGCGCAACCCCGAGGACCTGGGCGTCATCGTCGACAAGATAAATAACACGCTCTTCGGTCTATTTTAGCCTTTACGCGCGCCGCACCGCGGCTTTTCGGCGGTGATAGAAAATGCCAACAGCAAGCCCCACCGCTGGTTTCCGGCGGTGGGGCTTGCTGTTTATGCCCGAGCCGCTGGCGTTTGGGGCGCGGAGGCGGGCAGGGCCTGGTTGAAAAAATCCACCAGCGGCCGCGCCGCCGCAATGGCCGCCACCACGGTGGCCACAAAGCCCGGCGCCAACACCGCCGCGTCGGCATAAAACCGGCCCACCCCGAAGGCTTTCAGGCGCAGCCAGGCCAGGTCGGGGTCGGTGGCGGCGTAGCCCCGCGGCGGCCGGCTTAGCCGGGGGCCGGTGGTGTCGAGTCCGTTGGGGAAATACGTTAGCAGCTCCGGGGCTTGTCGCCGCCGGTGAAATTCCGCGCCGTTATAGTGAATTTCCTGCCGCAGAGCCGCCAGCATGGCCGGGGTGGGGTGGAAGGTGCCAGCGCCCAGCCAACTGCGCCCGTCCGGCTGAACGGCCAGGAAATACCCCGCCCGGGGCGCGTGGCGCCCGCCGAGCTTGAGCCCGGCGCCCATGCGGCGCTTGTAAGGCTCGGGGTCGCGGTGGGCCCGGTCGTTCTTGTGCAGCCGGAAGAGGACGTCCGCGGTGGTCAGGCCGGCTAAGTCGGGGTCGGCGGCGGCGGCCTGGGCCAGCACCTGGCGCACCAGCTCGGTGCAGGCCGCGCGGGCGCGCTGGTAGTCGGGGCGGTGTTCGGCCATCCAGGCGGTGGTGTTGTTGGCCGCCAGTCGGGTCAGAAAGTGCAGCAAATAGTCGAGCTCCATGTACAAGGCTGGGCGCAAGGGCCCATACCAGCACAACGCCGCCAACCGAACCAGAGTTGCGGCAGCGGTAGCTGCTCGCGCCGGAGCTTCGGCCGTCGCGGCCAGCGTGCCACGCGCGCACGGCATGGCATAAGGGGGCAGGAATGCTTCTATTTGCGACTCAACACCGTGAGCGCATCCCCCACGCGCACGCGCCCTTGGCCGGGTCCGGTCACGTTTTGGCCAAACAGCGTGCTGTTCCCCGCCTGGCGGTAAGTGGCCAGGGTGCGCAGCGGGTCGCCCACCGGGCTTTTGGTGGCCGTGTGCTGGTCAATGGTGGTGAGCACGCACCGGCCGCACCCCCGCACGGCCCGGAAGGTTGTTTCCCCAATCCGAAACTGCTCCCAGGCGTCGTCTTCGTAGGGCGCGCCGCCCCCAAACACCAGGTTGGGCCGGAAGCGGTTCATGGGCACGGGCTGGGCCAGGCGGGTATTCAGGTCGGCCAGCGCGGCTTCGCCGATGAGCAAAAACGGGTAGCCGTCGGCAAAGCTCACCAACTGGCCTTCGGGGTTGTGGTCCGGCTCCACGTCGCGCCGCACCATGTCCGACATGTACACCAACTTGCACGGCCGGCCCAGCGCTTCGGTCAGCCATTGGTCAGCCTCCGGCGTGCCGCGCCAGGCCCAGGCCATGTCATCCCAGATGGTGACGAACAGCGTGCGCTCGGGCGTAGCCTCAAGTGGAACGAAGAGGGAGCGTAAATCGGGCCGTTGGCGGTGGCTAATCAGAAAGCCGTTGTGGGCCGGGGCCACGGCCAGCAGGGCCAGCGCGGGCTGCTGCCGCTGCGTCATGAAGCGGTTGCGCTCGTCCACCAGCAGCCAGCGGCGGTCGTGCCGCAGGCCGCGGGCCGTCACCCCGGCTTCGGGCACGGCGTAGCCTCCAAGGGATTTGACGGGGTAGAGGAACAGGCCGGTGAGGGTGAGGGGGGCGGACACGGGGCAAAAGTACCGGCGCTGGGCCATTTTACACTGCTTGCCGCCCGGCCGCATCCCGTCCAGGGCGTTATTCCACCACCAACAAATCGGCTGCGCGCACAAACGCCACCCGGCGCTGCCACTCCACCTGGTACCAAATGTCTTGCCGCCCCAGCACGGGCAGCCGGTCGCCGATGGCGGCCGTACTCAGCCACGCGGCCCCGGCCCCCGGCCCGGCCATGAGCGCGGCGCCCGAGCGGGCCACCAGCCCGGCAGGCTTCGGGGGCAAGAAGTGCAAATACGCCCCCACCAAGCCCACGTAGGCCGCGTAGCCCAGCCACGCCCCGCGCCGGCCCCGGCGCCACAGCAGCCAGATGGCTCCCACTACCGCGCCGCCCAGCAGCACCTGCAAGGCCGGGTAGTAGTAGCGCTGCGCCTGCACCTGCAACTCCTGCTGCCACGTGGCCGGGTAGCCCACCAGCCGGTGCTGGACTGCCAGGGCCGCCATCTGCCGCCAGGTGCGCACGCGGGGTTGTCGGGCCTGGGCCAGGCTGAGGTAGAGCAGCGCGGCCGGGTAGTGCCCCAGTTGCTGCTGGGCGTACGCCATTTTGAGCAACAGCTCGGGCGACGCCCGGCGCTGGCGCCACACCTGCCGCCGGTAAGCCGGCACGGAAGCCGCGTACTGCCCGGCCCCGAACAACGAATCGGCCCGTTCCAGGCCCGCCGTCGGGGGCGATGCGGAACCCAGTGCCACTTTGTTTCCGGGCAGCTTTTCGTTCAAGCCGCAGATAGGCAGGAAGATTAGGCCCAGCAAAAGGGTCCGCACAGAAAGAAAGGAGACTTTTTTTTGATTCAAGGTTGCGTATTTCGGGAGGTAGTCGTACTTTTGTGCCCACAAAAAAGGTATCGCCTTTTGAAGTGACAAGGTACCGATTCTGTAGCTCAGCTGGTAGAGCAGTACACTTTTAATGTACGGGTCCTGGGTTCGAATCCCAGCGGGATCACACGGTTGTAAGCAACCATGAGCAAAAAGCCCCAAATCGGATGATTTGGGGCTTTTTTGATTCTGTTTTGGGTTCAATTCGTTCTCCCGAACTCAGAAGGAAGATGTACCCGGCGGTGAACTCAAAACCAGGTTGGTGCTTAGGTCATCAGAGTATAGATAAATGACTGTCTTCTGATAAGAAAGTAGGGATTCGTGCTGGCTGCCCTGTCTGCTTTCCGCGTTACCTACTGGCTGCCTGATGGCCTGAATCTTTTTTGGCCTTGTTCCTCAATAAGAAACCGGCGGTTCTCCAAGCCGTGTTTGAAGTCCGCAACGCTGGCTGCTCAAAGAACTGGAGGACACTGGCTTGGCAAAGCGAAAAGACCGTTCAATTGCCCAAAGCCGCGAAAATCTTCAGCCATCTCTTATCCGGGAACAAGTCCAGTAGTTAATTCTTGCCCGAACACTTCCGTACCGGCATCCATTATTTACCGCTCGCGGGGGGGGGCGGGCTGCTCTTGTTCCAATCGGCTGACGGCTTCAAAGCGTAAGTTTCTACCGCGCCGCTCGTGTCTACACCTCTCGCTAATCCAGCTGCCGATTCGTTGCTTGCCACTATTGAAAGCCCGTTAGCCCAGGAACTGGTCCGGCTGGAAGCCGTTAACGCTCAGCTTTCTGTTTTCTGTCGGTTTCATTCATTTGAGCCAAGGCGAACCCGAATACAGGCTCGGTCCTGAGGTATGCGCAGCAGGACCGAGCGTGTTATCTCCTTCGATTGCCTCAATTAATGCCCCCAGAATGCATCTTCCTGCGCTGCGTCGGCGGAGAAAACCTGCACTTGGGTGATGACGCCGTGCTCGACCGTGTACACGTCGATGTTGTCCACGTCGAGCACGCCACCGGGGGGCTGCGTGGCCTTCCAATGCACGCGACAGGCAACGCGGTTGCCGTTCACGCTCGTCGCAGCAATCTCGGTGAGGGTGAGGCTCCCGGCTGCCAGCTCCTGCATGGTGCCGACCATGGCAAATACTTCATCGCGCGAACGCTTGAGGCCGGCGATGCGGTTGTGGCCGGGCTGGCTCCACTGCACCTGGGGGTGCAGCGCGGCGGCTACCAAGTCAAACTGGCCGCGCTGCACGGCCGTCAGGAAGTTGTGAACGACTTGCTGGGGTTGGTTTTCCATGAGTTGAGTGAATAAAAGGGGGTGATTAAGTGAGGAATTTTCGGTCGCTGGCCCGACCCTTGGGTCAATGCCAGGCTTGGTCAGCGCATTCCCTGCTATGAGCAAGCTTGTTAGGAGTATTTTCATGAAGCAAATTTCCGGGGGCGCGGTCCTCGGTGTTGTACCAGGTAGCGCCAATGAATTACCATTTCCTGCCGTTGGTTGAACTAGGTGGCAGGTAGGCTGCGTGTCAGGATTCTGAGCCCGTGATAACGACCTTGCCCAGGTGCTGACCGGCGGCAAAATACCGGTAGGCCTCGTGCACTTGGTCGAAGGCGAAGGTGCGGTCCAGAACGGGCCGCAACCGGCCGGCCGTAATGGCGCGGTTCATGGCCTCGAAGCCGAGGCGGCTGCCCACGAAAATGGGGCGTACCGTTATCAGGCCCACGAAGAGGGGATTGAGCAAGTCGCTCAGACTGGCAGTAGCCGGCGTGTTTATCGACCCGACACTGCTCACCAGCGCAATTTCTCCCCCAAACGCCGTGGCCAGCACGGACTGGCCGAAGGTGTCCGTGCCGCCGGTTTCGACCACCCGCGTAACGCCGCGGCCGCCGGTGAGGGCCAGTACCTGCCGGGCCCAGGCCGGGTCGGTGCGGTAGTTGAGCACGTGGTCGGCCCCCAACGCTTGCAGCTGGTCAAATTTCGCATCCCGCGAGGTGAGGGCAATGACCTGCGCGCCCACCAGCTTGGCAAACTGGATGGCGAACAGCGGCACGCCGCCGCTGCCAATCGTGAGCACCGTGTCGCCGGCCGCCACGGGCTGGGGGCCGGCGAGGGCGGACCAGGCGGTGAGGGCCGCGCAGGGCAGGGTTGCCGCCTCGGCCCACGACAGATGCTCCGGTATCTGCACCAGGGCATCCTCAGCAAGGGTCACGTATTCGGCCAGCATTCCGTCCAGGGTGCAGCCCAGTTGGTCGGCAATGTCCCAGCCCACGCGTCCGTCGCGCCAGCGGGCAAAGTAGCTGCCCGCCACCCGGTCGCCGGCTTTGAAGCGCGTGACCTGCGCCCCCACGGCCGTAACTTCACCCGCGCCGTCGCTCAGCGGCACCACGTCCTGCCGCGGGGGCAGCGGGTAGGTTTGGTGCAGGATGTAGAGGTCGCGCCGGTTGAGCGACGTGGCTCGCACCCGCACCAAAACCTCGTGGGGCTGGGGCACCGGCACTTCCCGCTCGCCCAGGACCAGGCCGCTGATGTCGCCGAATTTGGCAATTTGATACTGTTTCATGCGGGGGAGGGTTGAAAATGAGATGGTGGAGTGGATATTCTAGGGGCGGGTTGGTTGGCCCGTAGCGTTTTGTCTTTGCCGGGAAGGGGCCGTCAAGTGGTCGAGCACGCCAAGTGCGGGGGGTGAATGACAAGGCAAAATTCCTCGTTAAAGCTTCCTTCCGTTGTATCAATACGCGCCAACAACTTGCCATCTTGCGCCAATGCTTGGCGGCTCTTGTGCAGGCGAAATAGCTTTGTTAAAACCCTCCTGCTATGAACCCGCAAGCACAATTGGCCCTGGCTTTATTCGCGTATGCTGCCCAGCGCGGTGTGGCGCCGGCGCGGCTGGAAAAACTGGCCGGCGTGCGCGTGGCGGAGCTGCAGGCGCCGGCCCCCGGCCCGCTGTCGGCCAAGCAGTGGCAGGACCTGTGGCTCAACGCCGCCCACCTCACCCAAGACCCGCTGTTTGGCCTGCGCTTCGGCGAAGCCGCCACGCCCGCCGCCTTGGGCATCGTGGGCCAACTCATCCAGAGCTGCCCCACGGTGGGCGCGGCCGTGACCCAGGCCGCGGCGCTACTGCCCCTGCTCACCGACTACCTCCGGCTGGAGGTGCAGCGTTCGGCGCAGGCTTTCACCTTGCGCTTCCGGCTCACCGCCGCCGGCCAGGCCGCGCCGCCGGAGGTGTTTGGACACCTCATTGACTTTTTGCTGATGCTGGTGGTGCACGAGCTGGATGGACTGGTGCTGGCGCGCCTGGAACTGCGCGCCGTGGCGTATCCGCCCGCGGCACGCTGGCTGCCCGACCACGGCCGGACGCTGCGCGCCGCGTCGGCGCGGGAGGGACAGCCGGGCGAGTACGTGTTGGAGTTTGGGGGCAACTATTGGGACGTGCCCATCCTGACCGGCAACTACGAGCTGCAGGCCGCCCTGCTGCGCAAAGTGGACGAGTTGCGGGCGGCCCAGCCGGCCGTCGGTCAGCTGCGGGACAAGGTCGCGGGGCATTTGCTGGCCAATTCCTACCTGGGCCTGCCGTCGGTAGAAAAATTGGCGGCGAACTTCAACACCAGTGCCCGCAGTTTGCAGCGCCAGTTGCGCGCAGAAGGCACTTCCTACCAGGACGTGGCCGACGCCGTGCGCAAAACCCTGGCCCTGCACTACCTGCAAGCCCGGGCGCATCCGTTGAAGGAGGTGTCGTACATGCTCGGCTACAACGAATTCAGCGCCTTCAGCCGGGCTTTTAAACGGTGGACCGGCAGCAGCCCGGCCCGGTACCGAACCGCCGGGCCCGCGTGAAGCAAGGGTTTGGCGGCCGGCGCATCGGGAACGCCCGTGCTTCGTGACCGGCGGGTGGGGCGAGTTGAAAAAAAACAGCCGCGCGATTGTCCAATTCGGGGCCGCTCACGCATCAAGGGGATGAAATCAACCATTCATCAATCCACAACCCAATGGAATCCCGTCTCAACGCTTACGAAACCGCCCCCAACGCCATGAAGGCGTTGTATGCCCTGGGGGGCTACGTCGAAAAATCGTCGCTGGAGCTGCCGCTGCAAATGCTGCTTTCCTACCGGGTGTCGCAGCTCAACGGCTGCGCCTTCTGCCTCGACATGCACTCCAAGGACCTGCGGGCGCAGGGCGAAACCGAGCAGCGCCTCTACGGCTTGGACGCCTGGCACGACGCGCCGTACTACTCCGCCCGGGAGCGGGCCGCCCTGGCCTGGGCCGAGGCCCTGACCACTCTGCGGCCCGGCCACGTGCCCGACGGGGTGTACGAGGAGGCCCGGCTCCAGTTTTCCGACGTCGAGCTCGTTGACTTGACCCTGGCGGTCGTCACCATCAATGGCTACAACCGGGTCAACATTGCCTTTCGCACGCCGGCCGGTGACTACCAGCCCGGTCAGTACAGCCGCGCCTAATCCGAACTGAAAATGGAACATGTAATCGTTGCCCCGAAGAAAGCTTCAACCCTGCAAACCGTTGGTTACTGGGTCGCCACCGGGTTGGTATTATTTGAGCTACTGTACGGAGCCAGCTGGGATTTTAATTGGGTGAACAAAGGCTATGTTCAGACAGTGATGACGCACCTGAACTACCCGTCTTTTCTGCCGGCGATGCTGGGCGCGGCCAAACTATCGGCGGCCCTCGTCCTGCTCGCACCCCGGCTGCCGGTCCTGAAAGAATGGGCGTACGCGGGCCTCACTTTCCTGTTTGGCGGGGCCGTCGCATCGCACCTCGCCGCAGGAGATGGCATGAACGTGACTGTTTGGCCACTGGCTTTCGGTGCGCTGGTCCTTGCTTCGTGGTGGTTGCGCCCGGCCAACCGCCGGGTGGCAGCCGTCACGGCCGCCGAGTGGCGCCCCGACGCCGGTTGAGCCTGCCGAAGCTCGTGCCTTTTTATAACTCATTTTCCGCCTTCACGCCCATGCAAACCTTCTTATTACTGTTTCGCCACCCCGACCATGCGTTCAGCGGGTTGCCCGCCGAGGAAATGCACGCCCTGACCAAGAAATGGCAGGATTGGGTGGGGGGCATTGCCGCGCAAGGCAAGCTCACTTCTCCCGGCACGCGCCTGGGGCCCGAGGGCAAGGTGCTCAAGGCCGGCGGGGTCATCACCGATGGCCCGTTCGTGGAAATCCGGGAGCGGTTGGGCAGTTTTGTGGTGGTACGCGCCGATAGTTTGGATGACGCCACCACCCTGGCCCACGGTTGCCCGGCCCTGGATGTGGGCGGGAGCGTGGAAATTCGCACCATTATGGCTTAATGCAATTCCCTCAAGTTCCAGTTGGCCGGCTGACGGCCAGGAAAGATTCGACCGCGTCATGACTCCGGCAGATAAGGCGTTAAAGGAGTTGTTTCAGGCCGAGTTCACCAAAATGGTGGCTGTCATCGGCCGCTATTTTGGTTTGCAGCACCTGGAGGCGGCCGAAGATGTCGTGGGCGAAACCTTCCTTTTGGCAACCCAGACCTGGACGACCACGGGCCTGCCGCCCAACCCCGCGGCCTGGCTCTACGCCGTGGCCAAGCAGAAATCCCTGCTGCTGCTGCGCCGCGAGAAACTGTACGAGCAGAAAATTCTGCCGGAACTGGCGGCCCGACAAGACCGGCAGCAAGCCTCCTTCGAGTTGAATTTTTCGCCGCAATCCATTCGCGACAGCCAATTGCAGATGCTGTTTGCCATCTGCACGCCGGCCATTGCCAGTGAGGCCCAGATGGGCCTGGCCCTGCGCATTCTCTGCGGGTTTGGCATCGAGGAAATTGCGGAAGCTTTTTTCTCCACCAAGGAGGCCATCAACAAGCGCCTGTTCCGGGCCCGGGAGAAGCTGCGGGCGGCCCATATTTCATTGGAACTACCCGACGATGCCAACATTGCCCGCCGGCTCGACAGCGTGCTGCACGTGCTCTACCTGCTCTTCAGCGAGGGCTATTATTCGAAAACCCAAAACCAGATTCTGCGCCAGGACCTGTGCCGCGAGGCTTTGCGCCTGGGCCTGCTGCTGACCGAGTACGCGCCCACCAACCAGCCCAAAACCAACGCCCTGCTGGCCCTGATGTGCTTCCACGCCTCGCGCTTCGGGGCCCGACTGGCCGGGGGCGCCGCCCCGGTGCTCTACGAGCAGCAGGACGAAGCCCTGTGGGACCACGAGTTAATTCAGCAGGGCACGCGGTTTCTGTTACGCTCTGCGGAAGGGACGGCAGTCAGTTCCTACCACCTCGAAGCCCGCATTGCGTGCTGGCACTGCCAGAAAGCGGATACGGCTGAAAAGTGGGAAGAAATCTTACAGCTCTACAACCAGCTGCTGCTGCTTAATTATTCCCCGAGCGTGGCCCTGAACCGGACATTCGCCTTGTACAAGGCCAATGGGGCCGCGGTGGCGCTTGTGGAAGCCGAAAAGCTGCGGCTGGAAGACAACCACTTCTACTTTCTGCTGCTGGGGGAGCTGTACCAGGAAATGGCTTCTCCCCGAGCGCTGCCCAGCTTTGAGCGCGCCTATGCTTTGGCCAAGACCCCCGCCGAGAAAGCCGGCATCCAGCAGCGGATTGATTCGCTGACGCACCCGCAATAAGGGCGTATCCGAAAAATACTTGTGCTGCTGAAAGCCCGTCATGCTGAGCGCAGCCGAAGCATCTCGCCCGCTTTGTTGCAGCAATTCGGACGAAGCGAGC
>NZ_JANNOD010000087.1:0-28984 GCF_031398885.1 Hymenobacter sp. | reverse complement strand
GTGGAGAGGGGAGCCAGATGCCCGCGTACTAGTCGTCCGGCTCCCCTCTCCGCGGGAGAGAGGCCGGGGGTGAGGTGCCCCGGCCGCGCCATCTGCCCGGTTCGTGGAACCACGGCCCTACTTCGCCTTGCGAATGAAAATGTCGCCGTTGAACGTTTTCATCATCACCTCGGGGCCGCCGTTGTTGATTTTGCCGTAGGTCCAGTCGTCGGTGCTCAGGCGGGTGAGGCCGCCCTGGGTGGTGCGCGTCACCTTGGCGGCGCTTTTGTCCACGGCCACGTCGAAGTCGCTGTACACGCTGCCGCGGTCCGATTTCATTTTGAGCGCCGCCCGGGCGTTGGCGGGAAATGTCACGTCCACCTTGCCGTTGAGCGTGGAAAAGGCCATGGGCGCGCCGGCCGTCACGCTTTTGAAGGTGGCGGTGAGGTTGCCGTTCACCGTGTTGGCCACCGCCGAGCCCGACACCTGGTTGAGCTGAATCAGGCCGTTGACGTTCGTGACTTCCAGCTCGCCGCTCACGTTGTCCACAATAATATCCCCGCTGTTCACCGTGCTCAGCTTGAGCGAGAAGTTCTGCGGCACCTTGATAGTCAGGTCGACGGGACGGGCGTAGGATTCGGTCGAGATTTCGACGTGGTTGTTCTTCTCCTCGGCGGTCAGGTTGAGGCTGGTCCCGCCCGATATGCGCTTGAGGCCCGCGGGCGGTGCTTTCTGGTCATCGTCATCGTCGCCAGACCGGCCGCGGCGGGCGGCGCGGGCCGTGGCGTCAATTACCACCGTCTTGCCGGCGTAGCCCGTCACGTGGATGAAGCCGTGAACGAGGCCCACCTCCAGCGAGCCGGGCTTGCCGGGGCTGCTCAGGGCCACGGTGAGCTGTTCCTTGGCTTCTTTGTCCTGGGCCGCGGCGGGCAGGGCGCCAGCCAGCAGCAGCAGGGCCAGGCTGGCCCGCCGCCCGGCGCGCGCGAGGGGTATTCGAAATGCAGTATTCATGGGGATAAGCGGCTATTGCTTGGTGATGGTCACGTCCCCGTTCAGGGTTTCGAAGCGCAGGTCGGGCCCGCCGCTCTTGCCGATGCGCACAGCTGTGTCCTTGGTGAGCTTGTACACGGTGCCGTCGCCCTTGCCCCGCTGGTTTTTGGTGACCTGCACCGGCAGCAGCTCCGTGTTGGGGAAATCGGTGTAGAACTCGCCGTTCATGCTCTTGAAGTGCGCATCGGCGGCCAGGCTGGCGGGGTACTGCACCTTAATCTGCCCGTTGATGGTGTGGTACGACGAGGCGCCGGGCGGGCTGGCCGCGTAGCTGGCCTCCACGTTGCCGTTCACGGTGCGGGCCTGGGTGGCGCCCTTCACGTTTCGGAGCGTGATGGGGCCGTTCACGTTGCCCACGTTCAGCGGGCCGGCCACGTCCTGCACCAGCACGGCGCCGTTGTTTACCGTCGACACCGTCAGGTTGAGGCCGTAGGGCACTTTCACCACAAAGTCGAATTCGTACTCGTACTCCGGGTCGTGGTTGCCCCAGTCGTTGCCCTGGTTCCGGCCGTAGCTGCGGCGCGGCCGCGAGTCGAACGGCGCGGCCATGTACACCACCACGCTGTCGTTGCGCTGCAGGAAGCCCAACTTGGCCTCGGTCTGGCCCAGCGCCAGCTTCTGGGCGTCGTCGGCCGAGATTGTTTTGGTGGCTTCCACCAGCACCTTGCTGCCGGCGTAGCCCTGCACCGTCACCGAGCCGCTCACGTTGTAGAGCGCCAGCGTGCTGCGCCCGGCCTCGGCCGTGAGCGGGAATTCCCGGCTGATTTTTTCGGTGGCTTCCCGGTTCTGCGCGCGCGGGGCGCCGCTACACAGCAAGAGCAGCAGGGCGCTCAGCCCGGGGCCGGATATGCGTTTGGTCATGGCGGAGAGGGGTTGGGGGCGCGGCGGGCCGGCCGGTGGATAAGGTGTTGATGCTCGCTTCGATTTTGCTTTTCACCGATTCGTCCAGGTTGGCTTGCTTCAGCAGCCGGCGCAGCGGGGCCACCGAGCGGCGCTCCTGCAGTTGCACCATCACGTCGGCCAGGGCTGCCTGCACCAGGGGTGACTCCTGCTGGGCCAGCGCGTGCACCAGGCCCAGCCGCACCGTGGGGTCCTGGGCCAGCGGGGCCAGCGCCTCCAGCGTGGCCAGCCGCACGTTCACGTTGGGGTCGTGGTCGAGGGTGCTCAGCAGGGCCTCCACCACGCGGGCGTCGGCGCCGCCGGCCAGCTCCTTGGTGGAGTTCACCGCCCGCAGCCGCTCGGTGGCCGAGGGGTTTTCAATAAGGGCCAGCAGCATCACCTGCCGCATCTCGCCCACTTCCGCCGCCAGGGCGGCAAGCTGCTGGTCGGCCGCCGCGGGCTTGCTGCCGCCGTTGCCGAGCCAGTAGCCGCCCCCCGCGCCCAGGCCCAGCAGGCACAGGCCATAGGCCAGCCGCCGGGCCGGCGGCGGGAGTTGCAGCTCCCGCAACCACTGCCAGAAGCCCTTGGCCGATTCATCCGGCGTTTCTTCCAAAGTGCCTTTGTACGAAGCCAGCATGGCGTAAAACGCGGGGCGCACCTGCGGGCCGGGCTCGGGCACGACGGCTTGCACCTGGCCCAGCGACTGCCACACGCGCTGCACGGCCTGCAGCTCGGCGCGGCAGTTGGCGCAGCCGGCCAGGTGGGCCGTCAGCGCCGCGTGCTCGGTTTCCGAGAGCTGGCGGCTCAGGTAATCGACCAGTTCGGCCTTCGTGCGCTCGCAGTTCATGGCGGGGGGTTCAGTTTTCAATGCGGAGGTAAGTCGTTTTCAACTCGTTCAGGGCGCGGTGCACGCGCACTTTCACGGCGCCTTCGGTGGTGTTCAGCACGCGGGCTATCTCGCCGTATTTCAACTCCTGAAACCGGCTCAGCACCAGCACCTCGCGGCTTTCGGGGCTGAGGCGGGCCAGCGCCTGGTGCAGCTGGGCCACGTCCTGGGCGTGCTCCAGGCCCTCGTCGGCCCGGGGGCCGCCGCCCAGGTGCTCGGCCAGGTCGGCCACGTCGGTGTGCTGGGCGGCGTGGCGGTTTTTCTTCACGTAGTCGGCCAGCACGTTGCGGGCCAGGTGGTACATCCAGGTGCGAAACTCGCCCGCGCCGGTGTAGGTGTGGCGGTACTTGAGCATGCGGTAGAACACGTTCTGCACCAGGTCCTCGCTGGCTTCCACGCGCCCGCCCAGCATGTGGTAGAGGAAGCCGAACAGCGGCCGGTGGTAGCGCTCAAACAACAGCCCCATCCGGTCCACGTCGCCGGACTTCACCTTCAGCATCAGCGCATTGTCCGAGAGCGAATCCAAGCCGAAGGAGTGGGTTTTTAGGGTATCTGCCTGTGGACACCGCTGTAATTCGGGAAGGTTACAGGAACCCGCAAACTTTTTTTCGTGAGCGTTTACTCAGCGTGGCGTGTGCAATCCGTAAGCGGGTGTAGAGACGCATACTTGCGTCTCGTCATTGAACGTGACGGCTGAACGGCGCGGGTTCCGGTCGTTCAACGACGAGACGCAAGTATGCGTCTCTACACGCAGTCAGCAGCATCCGGTAATTGTGAAACCACCCGCAGCAGCGACTGCGCCAGCAGCAGAAACACACCAACGCCGCTTCCACCCCTATTTCCGCTTGCGGAAATACACGTCGTTGCTGATGGACTCCAGCTTCACTAGCGGGCCGCTGCCCTTGAGCGTGCCGCGCAGCTGGTAACCCACGATGGGGTTGTCTTTGCGGTTACTGAAGGCTACGTCCTGGTCGGTGTACACTTCGCCGGTAATGGTTTTGAGCGAAACTTCAGCGCCCGCGGTGGGCGGCCAGGTCACGTCCACAAAGCCGCTGATGGACTTGGCATCGATGGCGCCGCTGAGGCCCGCGATGTCAATGTCGCCGCTGATGGTGCTCACGCGCAGCACCACGTCGGCCGGCACCGTGATTTCGTAGTCGATGACGGCGCACACCTGGTTCATGTTATTACCGTCGCGGTCGCGCGCGCCGCCGTTTTGGCCCTTGGTGATGTGCGTTTCACCGTAGTAGGCGCCGCCGTTGGGGCAGTCGCCGGGCTCAGCGTTGCGCAGCAGCTGCTTGTCAAAATCGGAGCTCAGCTTCAGCTCCTCGCCCGCCTGCTCCATGGTGAGCAGTAGCGCATCATTCAGTTTGTTTTGGTTGATGCTCACCGAGGCTTTCAGCGTCATTTTGCCGCCGGCGCCGCTGCGGATGCGGATGTTGCTGGCCTGCCGCAGGTTGAGGAACACGCGCTGGCCGGCGGCCAGGTTGGCGCTCTTTTCGATGATTTTCTGGGCGTAGGCCGACTGGACGCCGCCCGCGGCAAGCACCAGCAAAAGAAAGGATAGGAAGCGGCGCATGGCAATTAACAGTTAGTGATTGGTGATTAATGGTCAGTGATTAGTGGGTATCGATTAACGGTTAGTGGACATTGGGCATATTCAGTTACGGCTCCAGAACGAGGTTATTCGTGCTATGAAACCGACCACTAATCATTAACCACTAACCGTTAATCACTATTTTACTTGGCCTTGCGGACGAAAATATCCCCGCTCACCGTCTTGAGTGAGAGCGTGTTGCCGCCGCCGTTCACGCTGCCGTCCACTACCTGGCCGCCGATGTGGTTCAGGTTGTCCTGGCCCTTGCCCAAGTTGAGGTCGAAGTCGGTGTAGATTTCGCCGGACACCGAGCGCAGGCGCATGGTGGCCTTGGTGTTGGCGGGCATGCTCACGTCCACGTCGCCGCTCACGGCGGAAATGGAGCTGGGCCCCTGCCGCATGGGCGCGAAGCGCACCTGAATGTCGCCGCTCACGGTGTTGGCCACCACGGGGCCGGCCACGTTGATGAGCTTCATGTCGCCGGATTTCATGTTCACTTCCAGGTCGCCGGCCACGTCGCGCACCGTCAGGTCGCCGCTGTTCCAATTGGTCTGGTTGTAGAGCAAGGCCGAGCCGCGGGGCACCTGGATGACGTAGTTGGCGTCTTTGCGCGAGGCCCGGGCGATGCGCACGGTATTATCCTGTTGCGTCACGGAAAGGCCGATTTTGGTGTTGTCCACGGCCGAGTTGTAGATGGCCCGCAGGCCGTCGGCGCGCTTGGGCGCTTCCTCGAAGCCATCGCCGCGAATCACCAGCTCGTCGCCGCCGATGCCTTCCACCGTCACGTCGCTGCCCTGCATGTCGATGACGATTTTGCGGTCTTTGCCGCCGATTTTGGTTTTGTATTCCTGGGCGTGGCCAACGTGGGCCGCCAGCAGGCCCGCCAGGGCGAGCAGAAAGAGCTTATTCATATAGAGTAAAAGAGTAAGGCAAGCGAAGTCCTGACGCGGCGCCGGAAGCCGGCGCCGCATTGCAGAAAAATGGGTGAGAAAAGCGCAAGAAAATAGCGATGGAGAAGCAACCTTCAGCACGTCCTGCTGCGCTGGTCGAAGCGTCTCTGCCGCGCCATTTGAATCGTTCATTGAAGCGGGAGAAATGCTTCGACTGCGCGGACGCCAGATGAGCAGGACGTTCTTTTTATTGTTCGAATGGGTTCTTAAATCAGTTTCCCAACGCCCGCCTCGGCCTGGGCGCGCACCACGGGCAGGGCATCGGGGCGTTTGGAGAGGCGTTCGAGCTGCGGCACGGCCCGGCGCACGCGCAGCGCCACCAGCATGTCAATCAGGGTAATCTGCACGTTGGGGTCGGTTTGATTGGGCAGGGCCTGGGCCAGGGCCTCCCCCACCCGCGGGTCGGCGCGCAGCCGGTACAGGGCTTCGCAGGCGGCCAGCCGCACGTTGGGGTTGGGGTCGGCGTTGAGCGTGTTGATGAGCACCTGCACGGTGGGGTCGCCGGGCGCGGTTTCCCTGCCCGAATTGGCCACCAGCTCTATCCGGTCGCTGGCCGACACCAGGCGGCCGTTGTCGCCGTTCAGGGCCTGCGCCAGCTCCGTTGGGGCGGACAGGCCAGCGCCCGCCTGGCCGTCGCCGCTCCGCCCGCCCCACGGCAGCTGCCGGCCCAGCAGCACTCCCGCGGCGATGAGCACAATGCTGGCAGCAATGCGCAGCCAGTTGTTCGCCACGGCCGTAGGCCACATCGACACCACTCTAGCAACCGGCGGCGCAGGGGCGGGCACCACCGGTGCGGCGGGCGTCAGCAGGGCTTTTTGCTGCTCCAGCATGGCCATGAAATTGGCGCGCAGAGCGGTACGGGGCGCTTCGGGCAGGGCCGCGTCGAGGTCGTCGCTCAGGGTGCGGAGCTGGGTTAGCTGCAATTGGCAGGCGGGGCAGGCGGGCAGGTGGGCGGCCACGCGCGCGGCCTCGGCGGCGGGCAGGCTGCGCTCGGCGTAGGCCGGCAGCAGGGCTTCCAACTCGTGGCAGGCAAGGGGTTGGGACATTATAGTTGTTAGTTATCAGTTGTTAGTTGTCCGTTGCTGGTTGCTCATTGTTCGTCGTCGGCTTACCCAAAAAATACTGACAACTGACAACCAGCAACGGACAACTAAATTTCAAGTGGCGAAGTAGATTTTGCGCAGGGCCTGCAGGGCACGGTGGGCTTTCACGCGGGCAGCGTCGGCGGTGCAGCCCAGGAACTGACCGATTTCCTCGTAACCAAAGCCCTGGAAGCGGTGCAGCACCAGGATTTCGCGCTGCGGGGTGGGCAGCAGGGCCAGGGCTTCGTGCAGGTCGTCGGCCTGGCCGCTGACGCGCATCTGGGTGAAAGCGGCGCCGCGCAGGCCGCCGGTGCGCTCCACTTCGTCCACGTCGGCGGCGCGCAGCTTTTCGCGGCGGTGCCAGTGGTCGGCGTGCACGTTGCGGGCCATCTGGTACACCCAGGCCTTGAAGGGCTGGGCGGGCTGGTAGCTGCCGCGGTATTTGAGGAGGCGCTCGAACACGGTCTGGGTGAGGTCTTCGCTGGTTTCGCGGTCGTTGGTGAGGCGGTAGAGGTAGTTGAACAAGGGCCCGTGGTAGCGCTCGAAGAGCGGCACGAGCTGGTCGAGGTCATCGGCCCGTACCGCGGCCATCAGGGCTTCGTCGCTCGTGGGTGCCACAGAGTAGGGTTAGGGTTGGAATGAAAGGGGTACCGGGGTCAGCGTCATTCGTTACAGCGGCCCCGAAAAAATTTCCAGCGGCGGGAAGATAAAGCCGCTGGAATTAGGTAACAGGTTTGTAATATTGAGGTAATGGGTTGCCGATAGATTTGATTCGCTGGTCAATCAAGCCTTGTTTCGTGCGCTTCACTCCCCGCTCGCGCCATTTGTTCCTCGCTTCGCCGCCCGTGCCTCGGGGGGCCGGTCCGGCCACCCCGCCCCGGCCACTGGCGCCCACCGCTGCCGCAACCCGCGGCCTCTTGCCCGTCTCGCTTTGCGCAACGCCCCACTGGCCCCCGGCCGGTGGGGCGTTGTCGTTGGCGGCGGCGGAGTCCCTCACCTGCCTGCTTGGGTGCCAGCCAAACCCAGCCCCATAATAAGCAACTCCTCAACCAAAACCCGCGCGCATGGCATTGTTAGGACTTTTTACCGGAGGTAAGTCGGGCCGGAACGGCCGCCGCTCCCAGCACCACCAAGTGTTTCGGCAGCGCCTCCGATACACCCGCCTCGCCGGCCGGCGGGGCGCCCTGCAGCAGCGGTTCCAGCGGAGCCGGGTGGCGCATCAGCACGCCGCCGAATAGCTGCCCTGGCGGCTGATGCAGCGCACAGCAGGTGGCGGGCGCCGATTCGGTAACCCGTGGGTAACCGTGTCGTAACAAGCTTCGGGTAGTTTTGACGCATCCAACCCTCTAATTATACCCCGGCATTGAGATGCGGCAAACCTTACTTCTGAAAGCAAAACTTGGCCTGGCGGCCCTGGCACTGGGCGCGGCCCCGGCCGCGGCGCAGAGCGTGCGCTTCACCGCCGCTACGTTCGTCGTGAACGAGAACGCGGGCACGGCCAGCGTCACGCTGGGCATCGCCAGCCCCGGCGCGGCGGCCAGCACCGTGGAAGTAGCCCTGGGCACAACCCTGGGCACCGCCACGGCGGGCACCGACTTCACCTACGCCGCCACCCAGACCGTGACCTTCCCGGCCGGCGCCACGGGCAACCAGACCCTGACCATTGCGCTGACTGATGACGCGCTGGCCGAAGCCTCCGAATACTTTACCCTGCGCCTCCAGAACCCCGCCAACGCCACCCTCACGGCCGGCTCGACGGAGGCGCTGGTGTTCATCAAGGACAACGACCTAGCGGCTCCGGTGCGCGCTGGCAACCTGCGCCTGGACCTGCTGGGCAGCTACCAGAACGGCACGGCCGGCGAAAACTCGGCCGAAATTGTGGCCCATGACCCGACTACCCAGCGCCTGTACGTGGCCAACTCGGCCGCTGGCAGCCCGACGCTACCCAACAAGCTCGACATCCTAAATTTTTCCGCGCCCGGCGTGATTACGCCGGTGGCGTCCATCAGCATGGTGCCCTACGGGGGCATCAATTCGGTGGCGGTGCGCAACGGCTTGGTGGCCTGCGCCGTGGAGAGCCGGCCCCTGCTTCAGGACCCCGGCAAAATCGTGTTTTTTGACCAGAACGGGGTGTTTATTAAGCAGGTGACGGCCGGCGCGCTGCCCGACATGATAACCTTTTCGCCCGATGGCCGCTACCTCATCACCGCCAACGAAGGCGAGCCCAACGCCACCGTCACCAACGACCCGCTGGGCTCGGTGACGGTGGTGGACCTGGGCGGGGGCATTGCCAACGTGACGCAGGCCAACGTGACAACGGTGGATTTCAGCGCCTACAATACCCAAGCGGCCGCCCTGCGCGCGGCCGGCATCCGCATCTACGGCGGCGCGGTGGGGGGCACGCCCAGCACCGTGGCCCAGGACCTGGAGCCGGAATACGTGGCCGTATCGGCTGATTCGCGCATTGCCTACGTGGGGCTGCAGGAGAACAACGCCCTGGCCACCCTGGACCTGGCCACGCTGCAGTTCACGGCCCTGCGGCCCATCGGCTACCAAAACCACAGCCAGCCCGGCTTCAGCTTCGACGCCTCGGACCAGGCCCCCGACGTGCTGCTGGCCAACTGGCCCGTGTTTGGTATGCGCCAGCCCGACGCCATTGCCGCCTTCGACCTGCCCGCCAGCCTGGGCGGGGGCCGCTACCTCCTCACGGCCAACGAGGGCGACGCCCGCGAATACGAAGGCACCGGCGCCTACAGCGAAGTCACGCGCCTCGGCGCCGCCGGCTACGTGCTCGACCCGGGAGCCTTCCCGCAGGCCGCGCTGCTGAAAAACAACAGCGCCCTGGGCCGCCTGAACGTGACCAATAAGCTGGGCGACACCGACGGCGACGGCGACTTCGACCAGATTTACGCTTTTGGGGGCCGCTCCTTTAGCATCCTCAACGCCAACACCGGTGCCCTGGTCCACGACAGCGGCGACCTGCTGGAGCGCCTGACCAGCACCGACCCCACGTTTGGCGCCATCTTCAACGCCAGCAACACTACCGGCACCCCCGCTCGGAAGAACCGCTCCGACGATAAGGGACCCGAGCCCGAGGGCGTCACCACCGGCGTAATCCGCGACACCACCTACGCTTTCGTGAGCCTGGAGCGCCAGGGCGGCGTGCTGATTCTGAACGTGAACGACCCGACCAACCCGCGCCTGGTGCAGTACCTCAACAACCGCAGCCTGACCACCGGCACCGGCGACCAGGGCCCCGAGGGCCTCGTGTTCGTGTCGGCCGCCAACAGCCCCACCGGCTCGCCCCTGCTCATTCTCGCCAACGAAGTGAGCAGCACCGTGGCCGTGTACCAGATTGGCCTGCGCGGCGTGGTGACCAGCACCCGCGGCGGCGCGGCCGGCCCGGCGGCCCTCTACTGCTACCCCAATCCGGCCGCGCCCGACGCGGCCGTGCGCCTGAGTCGGCCCGTGGCCGGCGCCCTGCTCGACGGCCTGGGCCGCACCGTGCGCCAGTTGCCCGCCGCTACCGACCGCCTCGACGTGCGCGGCCTGCCCGCCGGCCTCTACCTGCTGCACGCCACCGACGGGGCCACCAGCCGCCTGATGGTCCGGTAGCTCCGGCAAGAACTACTCGCTCAGTGGCTTCCCGCCAGCGCTGCGCCGAAGGAGAGTTTTTGGGTCATCATCGGAGGCAGGGGCTTTTCGGTTGGAACAGAACCTTCATGAGTCCCCAAAAGGCGTTTTGAGGCCAAAAAATGAGTAGAAGAAGCACATATATTTCTAGCAGTATTGAAGTTGTAAACGGTTGTGCTTACAAACTTCGCCGAGCCGTTTGCTTGATTCTTTTGTAACCATAACAAGGCCGGCACCCGTAAAGACGGTGCAGCAGCCAGATGCTGCCCACAATTCCGACTCTTTTTCTTTTTCACATTCCTCAGTTTGCAAGCCATGAAAACCACCAAAATAGTCATTGCCGCTTTGTTGACCTTGGGCCTGAGCAGCGCCGCTTTTGCCCAAACCACCTCCGGCACGACCACCACCGGCACGACGACGACCGGTACCACCACGGGCACGGGCACGACGACCACCGGCACCACCAGCGGCACGATGGGCACGACGTCGGGCACCAGCACCAGCGGCTCGATGGGCACCACTTCGGGCATGAGCACCAGCGGCACTACTTCGGGAGCCAGCACGAGCGGCACGATGGGTACGACGTCGGGCACCAGCACGAGCGGCTCGATGGGGACCACCTCGGGCATGAGCACGAGCGGCACCATGGGCACGACCTCGGGCACCAGCACGAGCGGCTCGATGGGGACCACCTCGGGCTCTACTTCGGGCAGTTCCACCTCGGGCCAGACGACGAAGTCCAAAGACAAAATGTCGAAGGGCAAGGGCAAAGGCAAGGAAAAAGCCAAAGCCAACTCGAACTACTAGCCCCGCGCCGCGAGCCACTCAACACCGGCTGTTTCTTCCGAAGCGGCCGGTGTTTGTGTTTCCTCTCCCAACCCCGCCATGAAAACGTTCATTCTGCTGGCCAGCCTGCTGCTGGCTGCTACGGCGCAAGCCCAGACCGTCCCCTTCGACCCCACGGCGCCAGTGCGCGGGGGCAGCCAGGGGCAAACCACCGTTCCGCCCGTGAACCCGGCCCTGAACCAAAGCACCATCCAAGGCCCGACGGAGGTGCAGCGCACGCCCACCAACTGCGACGCGCAGCCCAGCCGCCCGCTGCCCGACAACGGCTTGCCGCCCGTGGGCGGCACCCCCGAGCTGTCGCCCGCGGCCGTGCCCGACCTTCGCGAGCAGCCCATCATTAAAGACGGCCGCCGCCGCCAATCCAGCGACGTGGTGCCCAGCCGCTCGCGCCGTAGCAGCAGCAGCAACGTGCCGCAGAATTAAGCCCGGCTTTGTAAAAGCAAAAAGGCTCCGCCCAGTTACTGGGCGGAGCCTTTTTGGCATTGCATGTAAGTGGTAACCGAGGCTATTTCTTACTTTTCTGGGCATGGGCCAGCAAGCTATCGGCGTGGCGGCGCAGCAAATCGGCCAGTTCGACGAGGGGCTTTTTGAGGTCGGCCGGGGCCTGGGCGCTGGCCTGGCTGGTCTGGTCACCGAGGATGGCCAGGGAGTTGCCGATGGCCGTGGCGCTCAGAGCGCCGCTGGTGAGCAGCGACTGCAGGTTGCCAATTTCGCGGGCAATGTCCTGCAGGCCGGGCTGGCCGCTTTGCAGAAACTGCTGCTGCCAGGTTTCGGTGTTGTCCATGGCCGAGCCCAGGGGCAGGCTGGTGAGGCCGTTTTTAAGGGCGCTGACGGTGGCGAGAAGATGGTCGGAAGGCATTTGGCTGATTAGTTAAATTTTGGGAGGTGCTGATGTGCTGAGGAAGTGTGGAACCGGCCCCTATAGCTCTTCACTTCTAACGGTTGACTCTTTTTTTGCGCGCTTGGCTTTGGGCGGCGCGTTGGGGTCGGGCGGCAGGGCCAGGGGCGGGCTGGGAAGGTTGGGCGCGGGGGCGCTCAGGCCCAGTTCGCGCAGAATGGCCACGGCGCGCAGGGCGCTGGCTTCCTTATTTTTAATTTCGAGCATCAGGTCCATGTCCAGGCCTTGCAGCTGGGCCAGGAAGTTGCGAAAAGAGTCGTCCACCAGGTCGTCGGTGTGCTTGCCTTTGCGCTCGCCCAGCGCCTGCGAGCTGTAGTCCATCATGGGCACGCCGTCGGCGGTGGGATGCCAGGTGGCGGCGGCCAGGCGCAGGGCCTCGGTCATCGGCTCGCCGTGGTTGAGGCACTCGTGGTGAAAATTGTCGAAGAGAATGGGCACGCCGGCGAGCTCGTGCAGGTGCAGGCAGTCGCGCAGCGAAAACAGCCGGTCGTCGTTCTCCACCACCACGCGGGCTTTCACGGCGGCGGGCAGTGCGGCGTGCACCTGCGCGAACCGGCCGATGGCCAGCTCCCGGTCGCCGTACAGCCCGCCCACGTGAATTTGCAGCTTGGCCGTGCCGTCCAGGCCCATCAGGTCCAGCATCGAGCCCTGGTAAATCAGCTCTTCGATGCTGCGCCGCACGATGTCCGAGCTGGGCGAGTTCAGCACGACAAACTGGTCGGGGTGAAAGCTCACCCGCAGGTCATTGGCCTTGATGTAGTCGCCGATTGCGCGGAACTCCGCCGCGAAGTGCGGCCGCCAGGGGAAAGCATTGATTTCGTGCGAGCCAAAGGGCACGATGCCCGAGCCCATGCGAAAAAAGAGCAGGCCCTGAGCCACGTTCCATTCCAGCATCCGGCGCAGGCAGGCCAGGTTGGCTGACACGGCGGCAAGCAGGCGCTCTTCGGAATATGATGCCAGCCGGAAGGTGTTGGCGGCGCTGCAATCCATCGCCTCGTTCACGCAAGGATACCCAATTCTCATACCCTGGGCTTACGGCGAAGGGCAAGCATCAGTTATCAATGAGCAGTGAGCAGTGAGCAGTGAGCAAAAGGAACGTCATGTCGAGCTTGCCGAGACATCTCGCGCGCCTCGTTGCAACGACTGGGTTAGCTACGCGCAAGATTCAGGCAAGCAGCTCCCAGATGAGACAGAACGTTCTTCTGCTCACTGCTCACTGATAACTGGTTCTCACGGCTCGTAGCCGCGGTTGTCCCGAAACGACTTGTTGTACTCGGCGCGGGCCTTGCGGGCTTTTTCCGCTTTCTGCTCGGCTTCGATTTCCTCCATCTTGCGGCGCTGCTTGCCTTCGCGCGAAAGCTGGTCGTAGAGCAGGCTCACCGGGCTGGCGATGGTGGGCACCGGCTTTTTGGGTGCGGTGGAGTCCACGGCGAAGAGGGGCTTGGGCTTGGGCGGGCGCTTGGCCCCGCTCACCACCGGGGGCTTGGGCCGCTTGATGTTGCGCAGCGCCCGGTTGATGATGGCGCGGTCGGGCCGGTCGCCGGTTACCTGCACTTCGCCCAGGCGCACGCTGTCGCGCACCAGTTGAATGCGCACCACCAGCTGCGAGAGGCCGGTGCCCCCCAGCGGCAGCCGCTGCACCTTGTAGCCCAGGGCCCGAAACAGGACGGTGTCGGTGGGCAGCGCGTCCACGGCAAAGCTGCCGGTGGCGTCGGTCACCATGCCGCGGCGGGTGCGCTGCACCCGCACCGTGGCGCCGGGCACGGGCTGGCGGGTGTCGGCGGCCGTCACGCTGCCGCTCACGCGCACCTGCTGCGCTTGCGCGTGGGCGCCGCCGGCCAAGCCAAGCCACAGTCCCACCACGGCCAGCAGCCCGCGCGGCCGGGCGCCGCCGGCCCGCATCACCCTATTCAAAACGCATACATTCATTCACGCACCTAAACACAAATCAGCGACCAAATAACGCACCCGGGAGACAAAAAAAGCCCGCACCGTTGCAGGTGCGGGCCCGTAGCCGGCGGCTAAAAACCGCGGGCCGCCATTCGATTTTGGTTTTGCCGCCATTCTCAGGCTTGGCGTTGTGCCCTCGTCGCCGTCCATCGTCGGCTTGTTGCCCTCGGCCCCTGCCCCTTCGAGGCAGAACCGCGGCCAATTACGCCCGGCGCAGCTCAAACACCGTGATTTCGGGCAGGAAGCCCACCCGGCCCGGGTAGCCCAAAAAGCCCAGCCCGACGTTGACGTACAGCTTCTGGCGGCCTTGCTCGTAGAGGCCCGCCCACTGCTTGTACACGTATTTCACCGGGCTCCACTTCAGAAAGGGCAGGTTGACGCCGAACTGCATGCCGTGGGTGTGGCCGCTGAGCGTGAGGTCGATGTCGGGGTACTTGAGCACCTGCGCTTCCCAGTGCGAGGGGTCGTGCGAGAGCAGGATTTTGAAGGGCGCGTCGCCGCTGGCGGCGTGGGCCTTGGCCAGATTTCCGTAGGAATGAAAGTTGGCGTGGGCGCTGCAATTCTGCACGCCGAGGATGGCAATTTTATCCTCGCCGCGCGTGATGGTGTGGCTGGTGTCGTTCATCAGCGTCCAGCCAATTTTGGCGTGGTTCTGCATCAGCCGCTCCAGGTTCTGGGTCCACAGCGTGCGGTTCTCCCGAAATTCCGCCACGTAGTCGCCGTAGTCGTGGTTGCCGAGGCTGGAGAAGATGGGCAGTTCGGATTTGATTTGCTGCAGCGCCGGAATGTGCGGCTCCACCTCGGTGGCGCGGTTGTTCACCAGGTCGCCGGTCATCAGCACGAGGTCGGCGCCCTGGCGGTTGATTAGGGCCACCGCCCGCTGCAACGGCTCGGTGGAGTTGAAGCTGCCGGTGTGCAGGTCCGAAATCTGCAGCAGCTTGAAGCCGTCGAAGGCCGGCGGCAGGTTGGGGTACCGCAGCGTGACGCGGCGCACCCGGTAGTCGGTGCCGCCCTTGAGCATGCCCCAGAGCAGCCCGAAAAACGGGACGGCGCCCAGGCCCAGGGCCACCTTGGCCAGAAACTCGCTGCGCGGAATGGCGTCGCCTTCCACGCCGGCCGGCCGCGTGGCCGAACTCACGGCCCAGCGCCCCAGCCGCGTGAAGTCCTCCAGCAGCAGCGGCAGCAGGACGAGGAGCTTGCCGGCCAGCAGCAGCAGCGGCAGGCTCATGAGGTAGCTTTTGAGCACCGTGTTGCCCGTTTGGCGGGTCGAGCCGGCCCAGAACGCCAGCCCCCACACGCCCAGCGACACCAGCCAGTAGCCCACGGCCACGCCCCGGCGCGCACCCGGCGAGAGGTGCTGCGCCAGCGTGCGCGTGGCCTGGTACCCGTAATATTCCGCCAGAACAATGAGGGCCAACGCGGCCCACAGCACCACAGGATTTCGCATAATCAAGAATAAATCAGCTTGCCGGGCGCCGCCGCTCAACTCCGCGGCGGGCTCGGGGTTTAAACGGGCCCGGCAGGCTTTTGCTTTACATTTAAGGTAATTTTTGCCCTCTGCCAACGCCGTGCCGCATGGAAACCCCTGACAGCCTGACCGAACGCAACCCACCGGCCCGGCCCTACGTGCCGCCCGGCGCCCTGGGCATCAAGAGCTGGGCCGAGGAAGACCGGCCGCGCGAGAAGCTGCAGGCCAAGGGCCGCGCGGCGCTGTCGGACGCGGAGTTGATTGCCATCCTGCTCGGCTCGGGCACCGTGAAGCTCTCGGCCGTGGACGTGGCCAAGCTCCTGCTGCAAGGCGTGGGCAACGACCTGAATACGTTGGCTAGGGAGAGCGTGAAGCAGCTCTGCCGCCACCCCGGCATCGGCGAGGCCAAGGCCATTGCCGTGGTGGCCGCCCTGGAGCTGGGCCGCCGCCGCAAGGAGGCCGACGCCGCCCCGCGCACCACCATCACCAGCTCGCGCGACATCTACCACCTGATTCGGCCCCACCTCATGGATTTGCCGCACGAGGAATTCTGGGTGATACTGTTGAACCGCGCCAACGTGGTGATGCGCAAAACGGCCATCAGCCGCGGCGGCGTGGCCGGCACCGTGGCCGACCCCAAGCTGATTTTCAAGGAAGCCCTGGAACAGCTGGCCAGCAGCATCATCCTGGTGCACAACCACCCCAGCGGCAACCGCACCCCCAGCGCCGCCGACATCCAGCTCACCAAGAAGCTCAAAGAAGCCGGCAACTTCCTGGATTTGCCCATCCTCGACCACCTCATTTACTCCGACCAAGGCTACTACAGCTTCGCGGACGAGGGGATGCTGTAATTTGGTAGCAGGCTGTAATTCTAGTCTCGATAATCAAGTAAGCGGACGTGGACGAACTCTACGTCCAACGGTATGTGAAACTCATCTCCTGGACGAGTTTCGTAAACTTTGATTGGTAGACGAGTTTCTTAAACTAGGCACACGACATGAACAGCCGCTCCGAGCGCTCGCCGAAGTTGCAGGGCGTTTGGTTTAGCGGTTCACTAAAAGGAGTGTTTATTTGGCCTTTGGCTGGCCGACAGCGCATCAAAAAATACCCGAAACCAGGTATCTTGCAAGGCTCGTCCGACTGCCAGATTTGCCAGAAGAAACCCACGGCCTCGGCACCTTTTTGTTCCCACGATACCACCGACTGCGAATCCCGATGAAAAACCCCTCCCGCTTCTTCTACTTTGTTGCCATCTTATGCCTACTCCTGGCCTTGGCCGGAGCCTTCCTGGCGGGCTACTATTCCGGCCGCAACGACTCCTTAGCGAAGCTGTGGCTGAATCTGAGCTTTTGGGGCGCGCTCTTGGCCACCATCGCCTCTGTTGCGTACAAAAAACAAAAGGGCAACCCAGCCAGTCCGCGCTAAGAAGACACGTATGAATTACGGCCCAGTGCCGTGCCGGTGGGCTTGCCCGCTTCGGTTCACTGAAACGGTCCCTAAAATGCCCCCCGTTCGCCTTAGCACACGGGACATCCGCTTGCTTCAACTCCAATTTCTCAAACGAAGAGCCCCCCTCCCCCCAATGAGCGGGCCGTTGAGCGCCCCGAGCGGCGCGTAGATTGGCCGTCAGTCTTGTTTTTTCTCGGCCTTGCTGTTCTGCTTTCTGCCCTGTGGATGCCACGGGCGCGGGCGTTGAGCCTGCTGGTCGTGGGTTGGCGAATTAGATTCGCTCGCCCCGGACGACGTGTAGCATGGACGGTGTTTCTGGTTTTTTTGCTTTTGTCCGGTTCGCAAGGCGTGCGCGCCCAGCCGGTGTTCGACAGCCACGTGCACCTGGCAAAAGGCGAGCAGTCTTTGCGCGAGTACGAAGCGCAGGCGAAGACCGCTGGGCTCGAAAAAGTAGCGTTCGGCGGCATGTGGTTCGGCGGCCCGAACCAGGCATTACAAGGACAGCCCAAGCGCATCAGCGCCAGCAACGACGCGCACCTAGCCCTGGCGGCACAGCACCCCCACATGCTGCCGATTGCCACCGTCCATCCCTATGACGGGCCGGCGGCGGTGGCCGAACTGCAGCGCGTCGCCGGGTTGGGCGTTAAAATTCTCAAGATCCATCCGCACACGCAAAAGTTCGATCCCGCGGACGCTCGCGTGCTGGCATTAGTCAAGCGCGCTGGCGAACTTGGGGTTGTTGTTATGTTTGACAACGCCAACATCCTGCCCGGAGACAGTGAGAAACTGTTCAATTTAGCGCTTGCCGCTCCGAACACGAAGTTCTTTTTCGCGCACCTGGGCGGGCTGAACTTCCGCTTCTGGAATATCCTGAAAGCAATAAGAACTGCTGAGGGGCTGTTCGGCGACAATATTTATTTCGACATATCCGCTACGGTCACGCTGATTGCCGATTCGCCCATCGAGCCCGAGTTCGTATGGACGATTCGCAACGTTGGGGTCCGGCAGGTCCTGCTCGGCTCGGATTATCCGCAATACTCGTTGACGCAAACGCTTGATGCGTTCGAGAAGCTCGACCTGACGCCGGAGGAAAAAGCACTGATTCGCTACACCAATGCCCAGACCTTATTTAAGCTCAAGCCGTCCGGGTCGGAGAAGTAAAATGGCTTGTTTAGAAAAACGGTGTTTTAAATTTACCAACACCCCTCCTACTTCGCCGCTTCAATTTCCGCCACCGCCTGTCCTACCAAGCCGGCAACGAGCGCGGCATTGGGCCGCGGGGCTTGCTGCTGCTGCACCTCCCGCAGCAGGCCAACTAGCCGTTGGCTGTTGACGAAGGCCTTGAACTGCCCCGTCAGGTCCTTGATGCGGGTGATGCTTTGGGTAAGCGCAGCCGGGTCGTCGAGGCGGCCGAGTAACCCGCCGAGGCCGACATCCAGCTCACCAAGAAGCTCAAGGAAGCCGGCAACTTCCTGGACCTGCCCATTCTCGACCACCTCATCTATTCCGACCAGGGCTACTACAGCTTCGCGGATGAGGGCATGCTATAAGCCAAGCAGCTGAATCCGTAGCCTTAACAGCTAAAGCAGACGCGGCGCCGGGCGCGGTTGCCGCAACGCACAGGAACGGCAGCCAGAAATCCGAAGGTTTATTTCACCAATTAGGTATTTCAGCATTCTGTCGGGCAACTGTTTTCGGCAACTCTGCATCCAACGGTTGCGCGCCCGGCGGCCTTTGGCCAAGCACTCTCGTTACCTGCCGGGCCCGAAATCGAACTTATCATGAAGACTTGCTCGCTGGACACTTCGCCCCAACAAGTTGCTCGCCTCAGCGGGGCCCTCTACTTGGCTATTATTCTGTTGGGAGTGTTTTCGGAAGGGTTCGTCATGAGTAAGCTGCTGGTTTCGGGCGACGCGGCGGCCACGGCGCGCAACATTCTGGCTGCGCCGTTGCTGTGGCGCGTGGCGGTGGCCGCGAACGTCGTGCTCGTGCTCTGCGCCGTGCCCCTGCTTTGGATTGAGTACCTGTTGCTGCGGCCCGTGAGCAAAAGCCTGGTGTTGCTGGCCGCGCTTCTCAACCTGGTTTCCCTATCGGTGGAAGCTGTGAGTAAAGTGTTCATGCTCCTGGTGATGCCGACGTTGGAAAGCTCGCAGCACACCCCAGCGATGGGGGCGCCGCAGGTAGCCGTGCTTGCCAACCTGGTGCTGAAAGCGCACGGCATTTCCTTCAATGTGGCGTTGCTGTTTTTTGGCGGCACGTGCTTGGTCAACGGATACCTGATTTTTAAGTCGGGCTACTTCCCCAAAGCAATAGGCGTTTTGATGCAGGTGGCGGGCGGGAGCTACCTGGTGGCTTGCTTCGCGGCGCTATTTGCCCCGGCCCTGGCCAACGTGCTCCTGCCCGCCCTTTTGCTGCTGCCCTTCATCGGCGAATTGTCTTTTTGTCTGTGGCTGCTGGTGAAAGGAGTGGACAGCGCCGGGTGGAAAACCCAAGCAGACCGAGCCCAGGAGCTACGAGTTGGGTCGCCCCAGCTGTCGCCCGCATAGATGCTGGGGTGTACTGGGCCAGCAGCGCTATTCTGGTACACAATCACCCTCAGCGCCACCGACATCCAGCTTCCAGGGCTACACCAAGCTCATCGTTCTCGGCGGGGGCGGGGCCAAAGGCAACCCCGGCGCGAAGCCGGCCGCCTAAGCCGCGCTAGAAACGAAAAGCCCCGTCAGTTGCTGGCGGGGCTTTTTTATAGGAATACGCTTAGAGTAATTATTAAAAAGACATAAGGAAAAGCTTTCCATTATCGTCTTTATCATTCAGTTCTAAAACGATTTCGTCCTTTGCTAGTATCAAATCCTTCGCGTTGGGCAAATCATCTTGGATAGCTGTAAAGATATACTGGATATCATACTTTAGGCACAATCTTTTGATTGTTGACATAAGTCTAATTTTAAGTCGATTATCCTCGTTGCCAAAAGCGTCATCATGGTAAACAAACTTAAAATAAGATTGGCTAGCATAATTAATGAGGATTGATAAGTCAAAAGCGACGCATAACAATTTATTGTATGTATATCCTCTTTGCTGAGCAGAATTTTCAATACTGTAAGCAAATTCAATGTTATCGGCGTTATTTTTGGAAATAGAAATAATTGCTGGCACCTGCAAGATATCATGGATAATCTCGCTGAACGTACTTCTTATTGCTGAATACTTATCGTTTGATAAAGTATTGCTTAGCTCTGTCTCGATTTCCACTTTTGTTTCTTTGAGTTCATTCTCTTTTAACAAAGATATTTCCCGAACTCTTTCCTCTATGAAGTCAAAGGCAATGAGTTTTGCTTTAAGATACATCAACTCAGACTCAGCTTTCAGCATATCCTGCTGATACGCTTTATATTTCTTGAAAATAGAAGTGTCGTGAATCAAGTGCGTATACTTGACTTTTCTTTCATTGAGAACTTGCAATTTCTTAATTATTTCACTTTGCTCTATCTCCTTTTCGGATAAAGTCCTCTTTATCTCCCGATTTCTCTCTGTCGTTATCTTCTTGTTGAAGTCACTTAGTTCCTCGTAGCTCCTGAGGAATTCAGCGGGAAATAGTACGTTGACTTCGTTGAATAACTCATTTACTTTATTGATGTCAAAGGCGAATTCATCTCGAATCGACTTTCTCAATTTGTTAATATCAAATTCTATCCTGTATAATTTATTATTAAGTTCGCTGATGTTGTTTTCGATTTCTTCAACAAGAGTGGATATTGTTTCTTGGTCTTTAATGAAAAAGTTGAAATCATCCAGGTCTGTTGATAACTTGTTTATCTCCTGAGTTTTCAGCTGAATCTGGCCAACGGTTTTATCTTTATCATTAGAGCTTATATTCAAATCACGCTCCTTATCCTTAATGGCTTTAGACTGTTCTTTTATAGCTTCCTCTAAGTCGTATTTACGAGAGAGCACATCCCCTTTGAAGCCAAGCAGACTGAACATGAAAGGTTTCCAATCCCTGTCCTTGCTGCGTGAAAATTTCTTTAGCTGGAATATATTATCATAGTCGCCTTGGCCGCGTAGACAATAATTGATTGACTTTCTGTACGAATACCCGGTAAGTTTGGAGAAATCAAAATTCAGCAAATCGTTCAAAAGCGCTTGTGCTTTCTCTATGGGTATTTCCAAATAATCCCAATTTTCAATTAGAGGAAAATCGTCAAAGCTATGCTGATGGCGCTTAAAAAATATCTTTGTTGGCGCATTAACTGTGCGCTTTATCGTTAAAAATCCACCTGAGTTCAAGAGAATCTCAAGGTAGAATTCATAATCCAGGAAAATTGTTGCCTCACCTTTTTTTGTATTTATTAACCAATGCGACTTGTCAATATTCTTGAGTAATAAGAAATCGATAAGGTCTACAAGTGTGCTTTTGCCTAGGTTATGAGTGTCCCTTTGCTCATGTCTGGCCTTGACATTAGCTAAAATCAAATTGATTTCACCTCTTTTGAGGTTGAAAGCAATGTTCTTAAACGGTTTGTTGCAGTAAAGCTTGCTGATTTTCATTTATTTCAAACGCGTCTAGAGTCCCGCCGTAATAGTTAACCTTGCCTAATAGGTATAGAAAGTTTAAAGCATAGGGAAACGTCTCGCTTACATCAGCTCCAATTCGTCTTGTAAGCTTTTCTTGCAGTTCGTGATAAGTAAGTAATTTGTTTCTCTTAAGTTCAGCTAATGTAAGGTAGGCAATATTGACTACTGAGCTGTCTAAATCCAGGTATCTATGCGGGAAAATCATTTCTTTCGTCCGATGTGGCAGTTGAAATACATATGATGGAGAAACACCCAAATCAATCCTCTATGTTTTGATAATTCTGCTTTATGGTCGTCGAATATCTTTTTGTTTAAGAAACCAAAAACCTCTTTAAAATTATCAAAATCATTTCTTCTTATTTCAATCATGCTCCCAAGGTCTGTTGCGAAATTATCATAAGCTATGGCATATTCGCTATTGATTGGGTCGCTTAAGAAGTCGTCTATTTGTGAAAAATATTCCAATGAATGTTGGCGAATTCTTGCGTAGTAATGTTTGTCAAGGTTGTTGATTTTGTTTTTCTTCTTTTTTTTGGCGTATGGAATAGGATTTCCTGTTGGCAGAGACAAATTGGTTATCTTCTTGGCATTTTTAGTAAATACTAATATAAGGTCTTTAATATCGTCATTGTAAAAATCTAGTGGAAGAACAAAGTTTTCTAGGCCAAATCGTTTTAAAATTTGCTTATGAGTTTTAAGATATTCTGTGATGGTTTCAGTTCCTATTATATGAACATTGCCTAGTCCCGTCTCTTGTTGAATATGGGCTCTTATTGATTGTTCAGCTCCACCGCTAAGTTTCCTATTTGTAAACAGAATATAGTTGTCTATCTCATTGTCTTTGATAAGAGCTTTGATTTTCTCGATTTCCTCGTTTACAACACTAGTTTTATTGCCGTGAAATGATTTGTCTGAGCAACTTGCTTCTATGGACGATGTATGTTTGGCTTGAATAACAAATTTTCCATTCCATGAAGACGCTTTTGATGGAAAATTGTTAGCTGTTCCTTGGAATCGGCCATCTTTCCCTCCATCGCGGCCTTTCGCGAAGCTTACAACACCAGCACCTAACACTTCGTTACAGAGAGAGTTGACTAACTTTTCGAACTCATCTTCTGAAAGTAAATCTAATCTGTAGTCCATACGGCTGTGAATAGGTGGTACACAAATAAACAGACTTCTTGCTGAGTGATGCGTTGCATTGGATTTAGGGAAACGGAATATAGCCACCAGTTCACAAAAAAGCCTCGCCAGACACTGGCGAGGCTTTTTTGTGGCTCAGCCTACGGGGCTCATTCCTTCACCAGGCGTTTCACTACCGGGCCTTCCTGGGGGTGGAGGCGCACGGGGTAGCTGCCCGCGGGCCCAGGCCGCTCAGGTCCTACTTCGCCGCCTCAATGACCGCGGCGGCTTCATCCACCAGGGTTTTGACCAGCGCCGCGTTGGGCCGCGCGGCCTGCTGGGCCTGCACCCCGCGCAGCAGGCCCACCAGCCGGGGCGCGTCCAAGAAGCGCTTGAACTCCACCGTCAGGTCGCGGATGCGGGCAATGCCTTCGCGCAGCGCGGTGGGGTCGTCCACGCGGCCGAGCAGCTCGGCGATGCCGGGCAGCATACCGAAGCGGGCGTTGGGGTCGGCGGCGTCGTACTTGGCGCGCACGGAGGGCCACTGCGCCGCCGTGCCGGCCCGGCCGTACACCGCCACCAGGGCGGCGGTGAGGGCGCCTTTGTGGTCGTTTTCAAAGGCCGTGGCGCGGGCGAGGGCCTGGGCCGGATTCAGCGGCAGCAGTGCCTGCAGGGCCGCCCCTTGCACCCGGTACGACTTGCTGCCGAGCGCTTGGGCGAACAGCGGGGCGTAACGCTTGTCTTTCAGCGCGCCCAGGGCGTTGAGGGCGGCGGTTTGCACCGGCACCGCCGGGTCGGCCAAGGCCAGCTTTTCAACCAGCGGCAGGGCTGCTTTGCGCAGCGCGGCGTTTTTGAGGTCGAGCAGCTCAACCGCCATTTCCCGGAGGGCGGGCGACTTATCGGCGAGGCCGGCCACCAGGATTTTGTGGGCCAGCGGGTCGGCCAGCTGGGTTTGGGCGGCGGCCAGGGCTTCGCGGCGGTCGAGGTAGCTCGGGGCGTGGCGCTGCTGGTACGCAAATTCCGTGAGCGACTTGCGGTCCTGCTTTTGCCAGACCAGCACTTTTTCGGCGTCCACGTTCACCAGGTCGGGCCGGGTGGCGGCCGGGAAATAGAGCGTGTCCACGGCGTGGCGCAGGGTGGCGGGGTAGCGCCGGGCGCGGCCCTTGGCGTACACGTCCACCGTGAGCGGCAGCACGAAGGGCGCGCCGGCCTGGGTTTGGCGCACCACCACGGCCTGGCGCTGGCGGGCGGCATCCCACTGGTAATCGATGGTGACGACGGGGTGGCCGGCGCGGAAATACCATTGGTTGAAAAACCAGTTCAGGTCCTGGCCCGCGGCTGCTTCCAGCGCCAGCCGCAGCTGGTGGGCCTCGCCGGTACCGAAGGCGTTTTGCGTCAGGTAGCGCTTCAAGCCGGCAAAAAATACGTCCTCGCCCAGGTGGTGGCGCAGCATGTTCAGGATGGCGCCGCCTTTCTGGTAGCTCACCCCGTCCAGCAGGTCCTCTTTGTCGGCGTACTGAAAGCGCACCAGCGGCTTCTCGAAATTGCCGCGGCTGCGGAAGTAGGTGCGTAGGCTGAGGTCGGCTTGCTGGGCCGCGGCATCGGGGCCGTACTCGTGCTCGGCCCACAGCACCTCGCTGAAGTTGGCGAACGACTCATTCATGGTCAGGTTGCTCCAGCTTTCGCAGGTCACGTAGTCGCCAAACCACTGGTGGAACAGCTCGTGGGCGATTTCGCGCTCCTCGCCGGCGTACTGCCAGTCGAGCAGCTCCCGCGCCGAGCCCTGGGCCTGCTCGCCAAACAGTGAGGCCGTGGTGTTTTCCATGGCCCCGGCCACGAAATCGCGGCACACCACCTGGCTGTACTTATTCCAGGGGAAATCCACGCCCAGCCGCTGCGAGAAAAATTCCAGCATGCGCGGCGTCTTGCCAAAGATGGCCCGGGCCTGGGCCGCGTACTGGGGCTCGAGGTAGTAGTTCACCTCCTTGCCGCGCCAGGTGTCTTTGGTAACGCGGAAGTCGCCCACGGCCATCATGAACAGGTAGGGCGCGTGGGGCTCGTCCATTTTCCAGGTGTCGGTGCGCAGGCCGGGGCCGGCGGGGGCCTGGCTCACCAGCTGGCCATTGCTGAGCGTGACGTACTTGCTGGGCACGGTCAGGCTGATTTCCTGGGTGGTTTTCTGGTTGGGCTGGTCGATGGTGGGGAACCAGGCGGAGTTGGCGTCGGTCTCGCCCTGGGTCCAGATTTGCACCGGCTTGCCAGCCACCGCGCTGTCGGGGTTGATGAAGTACAGGCCCTTGGCCCCGCGAATGGCCGCCGTGCCCTGGCCGGCGGCGCCCAGCTCGTCGGGCTTGGCCGTGTACTCAAGGTACACGGTATAGGCCTGGCCCGCGGGCACCGTCCGGCCCAGGTGAATCAGCAGCTGGCGCTGGTTGTAGTCGTATTTCAGGGGCTGAAGCTTTTCGCCTTGCACCAATGCCACGGCTTTGATGTCCATGCCTTTGGCGTCGAGGCGCAGCGTGTCGGCGGGGTAGCCGTGGGGCTTGAGGGTGACCCATTCGCGGCCGTAGAGGTAGCGCTTGGCGTAGTCGAAGCGCACGGCGAGCTTGGTGTGCACCAAGTCGTTCACGCGGCGCTCGGTGGCGCGGTAGGCGGTGGCGGCGGGGTTCTGGGCCGCGGCCGAAGCCACGCCGGCCAGGGAAAGCGCAAGCAGCAGGTATTTTCGCATCAAGAAAGGAAGGAGCTCAAATTGCAATTGAGGCCAGAGATGCTTACGCGGCGCCGGGCGTTGCCTGCATTTTCAAAAACATCATTCGCATGGTTAAAAAAATTGCATTAGCGGCGGCCGTGCTCGGCATTGTTATTTATTCCGTGAATGACATTCAACCGAATATCAGCGCCTATGCCGCCCCGTTGAATAAGGCCCGCAAGGAGAAGAACCGCTCCTTTCGCCTGGCGCAGGACTCGCCCCTGCCTGTAGCCCAAAAGGCGCAATTCGACAGCCTGAAATATTACCCCGCGGCCTTGGACTATGTAATCGTTGCGGCCATTGCCCGCAACGCGCGCCCCGACACCACAATTTTGCAAATGAGCGACAACCGGACCGAGCAATACCTGAACTGGGGCCAGGCAAAATTTGAGATTGACAAAAAACCGCAGCAGTTAACCGCCTATTTAAAAGCCAGCGGCACCGACTCCACGCTCTTCATCCCCTTCACCGACCTCACCAACGGCCGCGAAACCTACGGCGGCGGCCGCTACCTCGACGCCGCCATCCCCAAAGCCGACGAAACGGAAGTCACGCTCGATTTCAACCGCGCCTACAACCCGTACTGCGCCTACAACAACGACTATAGCTGCCCGGTCCCGCCGGCCAACAACCGGCTCCGGGTGGCCATTGCGGCCGGCGAACAGTCGTTTCACGACTGAGGCCGCAGTTCCCGCAAATCGAGCCGGAAGCCGGGCAGCACCGGCTCGCCGCGCAGCTCCTGGTCGAAGCCCGTGACGACTTCCACCGGCTGGCCGGGGCGATGCACGTAGGCAGTTTCGGTTTCGAGGTCAATTAAAAGGCCGAGGCGCACGCCGTTGCGCAGCCACTGCTCCATCTTGGCTTGCAGCGTGGGAATGCGGTCGGACGGGGATTTTACTTCAATGACAAAGTCCGGGCACAGCGGTGGAAATTTCTGGCGTTGCTCGGCCGTTACGGTTGCCAGTCGCTCGGAGCTCACCCAGGAAGCGTCGGGCGAAAGCACCGCGCCGTCGGGCAGCAGGTAGCCCACCGAAGATTCGAGCACCCGGCCCTGCCGGTGCTGGCGCTGCCACAAAGCCAACGCCAAATAAGCTTGGCCGCTGCTGTAGCTTGATTCAAATCCGGCGGGGGGCATGATGAGGATTTCGTGGTCAGCCGTGCGCTCGATGCGGACCAAGTCGTTTTCCTGGCACAGGCGGAAAAACTCGTCATCGCTGAGGCCGGTCACGAACGGCCCGCGCAACACATTGGCTTCGTCGGGGATGTTGGGATACATGGCAAAAGGCGTGGGTCTGCTAGCAAGATACACCGCTGGCCCTGATTTGGCCCATCCTGCCCCGCCGTACCTTTGCCCGCCCGGCGGCCTGACAACGGACAACTAACAACGGACAACTACCCATGCGCATTTCCCTCGACTGGCTCAAAACCCTCATTCCGACCGACAAACCCGCCGCCGAAATCGGGGCCCTGCTTACCGGCTCGGGCCTGGAAGTGGAGAGCATGGAAGAGCTGGAGGGCATTCCCGGCGGCCTGCGCGGCGTGGTGCTGGGCACGGTGCTCACCTGCGAGCGGCACCCCGACGCCGACAAGCTCAGCCTGACCACCGTGGACGTGGGCGACGGCACCCCGCGCCAGATAGTGTGCGGGGCCCCCAACGTGGCCGCCGGCCAGCGCGTGGTGGTGGCCCTGGAAGGCGCCACGCTGCACCCGGCCCAGGGCGAGCCGTTCAAAATCAAGAAGAGCAAAATTCGCGGCGCGGCCTCCGAGGGCATGATTTGCGCCGAGGACGAAATCGGCCTGGGCACCTCGCACGCCGGCATCCTGGTGCTGGACACCGCGCTGCCCAACGGCACGCCCGCCGCCGAGTACTTCGGCCTGGGCTCCGACACGGTGTACGAAATCGGCCTCACGCCCAACCGGGCCGACGCCGCCTCGCACTATGGCGTGGCCCGCGAGCTGCGCGCCCTGCTGCGCCAGCCCTGCCACCTGCCCGACGTGAGCGGCTTCGCAGCACCCGCGTCGGCCGCCACGAACATCAAGGTGACCATCGAGGATGTAGAAGCCTGCCCGCGCTACGCCGGCTTGCTGCTCGAAGATGTGCACGTCGGTCCTTCGCCTGAGTGGCTGCAACGCCGCCTGCGCAGCATCGGCCTGAGCCCCATCAACAACGTGGTGGACGTAACTAACTTCGTGCTGCACGAGCTGGGCCAGCCCCTGCACGCCTTCGACGCCGACCGGATTGATAGCAGCCAGATTCGGGTGAAGCGCGCCGCGGCCGGCGAGAAATTTACAACCCTGGACGGCGTGGAGCGCACGCTGAAAGCGGAAGATTTGGTCATTGCCGACGCCCACGGCGCGCCGATGGCGCTGGCCGGCGTGTTCGGCGGCAAGACTTCAGGCGTGAGCGAAACCACCACCCGCGTGTTCCTGGAAAGCGCCTATTTCGGCCCCGCCGCCGTGCGCCGCACCTCCCAAACGCACCAACTGAAAACCGACGCCTCGTTCCGCTTCGAGCGCGGCACCGACCCAAACATGGTGCTGGTGGCGCTGCAACGCGCGGCGCTGCTGCTGCAGGAAGTGGCCGGCGCCACCGTGGCCGCGCCCATCGTGGACGAGTACCCGAAACCAGTTGAGGCCGCCACGGTGCGCCTGCGCCTGCCCCGCGTGGAGCGGCTGGTAGGCCAGTTCATTGCGCCCGAGCGCATCCGGCAAATTTTGACGGATTTGGACATCGAAATCACCAAGGAAGACCGGGACGAAGGCGACCAGGCTATATGGACATTATCCGTGCCACCGCACAAAGTAGACGTGACGCGCGAGGCGGATATTATCGAAGAAATTCTGCGGATTTACGGCTACAACAACGTGGCTTTACGGCCGAATAATTCGGCGTCGTATCTGGCAAAATTTCCGAACCCCGACCCGGAAGTAACGCGGGTGAAAATAGCCTCGCTGCTCAGTGGACAGGGTTATTCGGAGATATTAACAAATTCGCTGACCAATTCGCAGTATTTCGACAAGGAAGGCGCAGCGGATAATTCACTGGTGCGCATTCTGAACTACAACAGCGTTGAATTAAATGCTCTGCGGCCTACGCTGCTGCATTCGGGCCTGGAGATAATTCGGCACAACCTCAACCGCCGCCAGCGGGATTTGAAGCTGTACGAATTCGGCAAAACCTACTCGCAAAACGAGGGCGGGAGATACCAGGAAAAGAACCAGCTGGTAATTTACCTGACCGGCAACGCGGCCGGCGAAACCTGGCAGCACAAGTCCGAGAGAGCCGCGTTTCACGACCTGGCCGGGGCGGTGCAGCAGGTGCTGGCGGCGCTGGGCTTCGGCAGCGCGGCCTCGCAACCGGTGCAGCACGCCTACCTGGCCGGTGGGCTGGCGCTGCTGGTGCACAACCAGCCGGTGGCCCGGCTCGGCGCCGTGGCGGGCTCGGTGCTCAAGCACCTCGACGTGACGCAGCCGGTGTGGTATGCCGAGCTGGACTGGGACGCGCTGAGCAAGAAATACCGGCCCGCGCTGACGGCCCGCGAGCTGCCCAAGTTCCCCGAGGTGCGGCGCGACCTGAGCCTGGTGGTGGACGCCGGCGTGACCTTTGACCAGCTGCGCCAGATTGCCCAGCGCACCGAGAAGAAGCTGCTGCAAAGCGTGAACGTGTTCGACGTGTACGCCGGCGACAACCTGGGTGCGGGCAAGAAGTCGTACTCGGTGAGCTTCACCCTACAGGACTTCACCCAGACGCTCAGCGAGCAGGCCATCGACCAGGTGATGCAGCGGCTGATTGGGCAGTTTGAAAAGCAGGCCGGGGCGCTGATTCGGAAGTAAAGTTCTGGCAGTTTTAGCCCGCAGAGGGCGCAGAGGA
>NZ_JANNOD010000128.1:0-3027 GCF_031398885.1 Hymenobacter sp. | reverse complement strand
CCCGCAGGGGCGATGCCACGCGCTGGCTCTACGCCTGCTCTATGTCTGTCGCAGACTTTACCTAGTGCCGCGGTCGGTCGATTAGCCCGGCGGCCGCTTTGCGCCAGTCCGCGTCAGTTCGCTTACCACCCAATATTCCAGGCTCCTGACATGGCAGAGCAAGCCCGGGAACCCACCCCGGATTCCCCCGATGTGCGCCTGCTGCGTAGCATCGCCCAGCAAACCGCAGCCTTTTCAGTGGCTGGCCGCGGCTTTGGTGCCACTGAAGCTCCCGAGCTACCGCAAAGGCAGCCGCCCGTTTGACATCCTGGCCACGCTGGACCCGGCGGAAGGAGCCAAAGCTTCTTACCACGCCCACGGCTTGTTTTGCCGCCTGGGGGTGACGCGGTGGGCGCAGCTAAACGGCGCCGACCTACTGGCCCACGACAATAACCGACCCTTATAACGCCCCCCTCCCCCATGCACCTCGGCGATTACAACGACCTGGAAGTAGCCCGCGAAGTCGATTTCGGCCTCTACCTCTCCTCCGACGACGGCGACCTGCTGCTGCCCGAAAAGTACGTGCCTGTGGGCACCCGCGTGGGCGACGTGCTCCGCGTGTTCGTGTATCGCGACTCCGAGGACCGGCTCATTGCCACCACCCTGCGGCCGCTGGCGCTGGTCAACTCCTACGCCGCTCTCACCGTGAAGGACCACGGCCCGGCCGGCGCCTTCCTGGAGTGGGGCCTGGAGAAGGACCTGCTCCTGCCCTTCCGCAACCAGCGGCGCGACCTGCGCACCGGCGAGCGGGTGCTGGTGTACGTGTACCTCGACGAGGAGAGCGACCGGCTGGTGGCCTCCACCAAGTGGAAGCAGTTCCTGAGCGACGCGCCCTTCGCGGGCGAGCCCGGCGACCCCGTACGCCTGCTCGTGGCCGACGAAACCGAGCTGGGCTACCCCGTCATCGTGAACGGCACGCACCAGGGGCTGCTGTTTCACAACGAGGTGTTCCGGCCCCTGCGGCTGGGCGAGGCCCTGCCCGGCTTCCTGCGCCAGGTGCGGGCCGACGGCAAGCTCGACGTGCGCCTGCAGCGCGAGGGCTACGGCGAAGTCGAGTCGGCCACCGACACGCTGCTGGCCGCCCTGCGCGCCGCCAACGGCCGGCTGCCCATCGGCGACAAGAGCCTGGCCGAGGACGTGTACCGCCGCGTGGGCATGAGCAAAAAGGTGTTTAAAAAGGCGCTGGGGGCGCTGTTTCGGCAAGGCCTCGTGGTGCTGGCCCCGGAGGAAACGGTGCTGAAGTAACGTTGAATTCGATGCAAAATGAGGATTTAATGAATGATTTCTGGGGTAGGGAGTTCGACTGGTTTGCCCCTGACACTGCGGGCAACCTGGGAGTCTTTTGTTTCGCAGGCCACGGCTTCATTCCTGAACAGGTATTAGCTCATCACGAAGAGCACACGCTTCTTGCGGCCGAAATCCCTCTTCCTCATTTTGGAAGTCTTAAAGTTTGGCATGACTATGCCCGGTACGGCTTGTTCGTTTATGACTGGAATATATATGACGGCCCATACCGTCAGGAGGCAAAACCTTCGAAACCGCTCAGGGAAGACGTTGAGGCAAGAATTCTGCAAATCGAAGGACTACCGATTCTTCGATACAACTTTCACGATAAATCAACGATAAGCATAGCGGATTTAGCTCCTTAAGCCATGCCCAAGACTGCTTTACTCGCCGGGGCCACGGGCCTGATTGGCTCGCACCTGCTGCCGCTGCTGCTGGCTTCGGCGCGGTACTCCAAGGTGATTGTGGTGGGCCGCCGCGCCCTGCCCCTGGCCCACCCCAAGCTGACGCAAGTGGTGACGGAGCTGGACCGGCTGAGCGACGTGCGCCTGCAACTCATCGCCGACGACGTGTTCTGCTGCCTGGGCACCACCATGCGGCAGGCGGGCTCGAAAGCGGCCTTTTACCAAGTTGACTATTCGTACGTGGTGGCACTGGCGGCGCTGACGGCCGACAATTTCGCGGGGCAGTTCCTGGTGGTGTCCAGCCTGGGGGCCGATGCCGAGGCGCGGGTGTACTACCCCCGCGTGAAGGGCGAAATGGAAGCGGCGGTGCGCCAGGCGCCGTTCCGGGCCATCCACATTTTTCGGCCCTCGCTGCTGCTCGGGCCCCGGGCGCAGCCCCGCCTGGGCGAACGAGTGACGGCGGCCGTGCTGCGGGTGCTGCGCCCGCTGCTGCGCGGCCCCCTGCAGCAGTACCGGCCGGTGGCCGCGGCCACGGTAGCCGCCGCCATGCTGCGCGCCGCCGAGGACGACGGTGGCGGCGTGCGAGTGCACGGGCCGAATGAAATTGCGGCGAAAGCGGAGCCAGCGCAAAAAATATAGCCCCGGCTGCTTACTTTTGTCCTAATTCTCATTCATCCAATTTTTTAATTAATTTATGAAGCACGTACAGTTTACCCTACTATTCATTTTTTTGCTGCTGGGCCTGACAGCCAACGCACAGTCTAAAAAAAAGAGCGGCGGCGGCGGCGGAAACGGCAGTTCGGGCTACGGCACCGGCATTGGCCTGCGCGGGGGCGGCTACTCGTCGGGGCTCACCGTCAAGCACTTTTTGGGCAGCAAAAACGGCGTGGCCCTCGAAGCTTTGCTCACGACGGAGTACAAAGCCCGCGGGGTTCGGCTCACCGTGCTGGGCGAGAAGCACAAGGCCATTTCCGACATTAAGGGCCTGGCGTTCTATTACGGCGCGGGCTTCCACGCCGGGTCCTACCAGGGCCGCTACTACTTCGCTGATACGCGCTACTACTACAAGGGCCGCAAAGGCGACGTGTACTTGGTTCGCGACTACCGCTTCGACGAAGAAACCTACGTCGCCTTCGGCGCCGACCTGATACTGGGCCTGGAGTACAAGCTGGAAGATTTGCCCTTCGCTTTGAGTGTGGACTACAAACCCTTCTTCGACGTTTTCAACGGCTACACCGGTTTTTACAACGATGCCGCGGTGAGCCTGCGCTTCACCTTCTAACCTTCTCAGAATCCTGCC
>NZ_JANNOD010000093.1:0-8449 GCF_031398885.1 Hymenobacter sp. | reverse complement strand
TCATGCTGAGCTTGCCGAAGCATCTCGCTCGCATCGTGCAACGATGTTGATTACTGTTCCCACGCGAGATGCTTCGGCTACGCTCAGCATGACGTTCTTTTTGCTCACTGCTCACTGCTCACTGTCAACTGAAATAATGTCCATCGCCGAAAATATTCATCGCATCGACGCCGAGCTGGCTGGCACCGCGGCCCGCCTGGTCGTGGTTACCAAAACCCACCCCGTCGAAAAACTCCGGGAAGCTTATGCCGCCGGCGCCCGCATTTTTGGTGAAAACCGGCCCCAGGAAATGGCTGCCAAGCAGCCCCAGCTGCCCGCCGACGTGGAATGGCACCTCATCGGCCAGCTGCAAACCAACAAAGTGAAGCTGCTGGCGCCCTTCGTGCACACGGTGCAAAGCGTGGACAGCCTCAAGCTGCTGCTGGAGCTTGACAAGCACGCGGCCACTCACCAGCGCGTCATCAACGGCCTGCTCCAATTCCACATCGCGCAGGAAGAAAACAAGTCCGGCCTCACCCTGCCCGAAGCCGAGGCCATCCTGACCTCGGCCGCTTACCAGGCCATGGCCAACGTGCGCCTCACCGGCGTCATGGGCGTGGCCACCTTCACCGCCGACGAAGCCCAGCTGCGCCGGGAGTTCCAGCAGCTGCGCGGGTACTTCAAGCACCTGAAAGCAGCGTATTTCGCCGCGGAGCCCGCGTTCTGCGAAACTTCCATGGGCATGAGCGGCGACTACCCGCTGGCTGTAGCCGAGGGCAGTACCCTGGTGCGGGTGGGCAGCGCCATCTTCGGCACCCGGGGCTGAACGAACGCTGCGCTTAATAACGCTGCGCTTAATGAGGAATGAGGAATGCGGTAAAAGCCATACCTTTCTTTCCCGGTCGCGTGAACACGTGAATAATTCTTCATTCCTCATTCCTCATTCCTCATTGAACCCCCCCCCGCCCGCCATTGCGGCCAATCAGCACATCTACGATGATTATTTCCGGGAGGAATTCACCCAGACGCTGGACGAAAACATCCTGCAATTGCTCGACCGGGTGTGGTTTCGCTCTGAGCTGGTGGGGTTCGACGATTACCCCGAGCGCAACAACCCCGACCGCCCGCTGATTTTCGCCAGCAACCACTCGGGCATGGCCTTTCCCTGGGACGCCATTGTGGCCCTGTCGCACCTGTGGCGCCACTTGCTGGGCCGCGGCGTGCTCCGTGATTTGCCGCGGCCCCTCTCGGCCCCGCTGCTCTCGCAAACGGCCCTGATGAACCCCTACCTGGTGAAGGACTTTTGGAAAAAATGCGGCTCCGTGGACGCCACGACGCTGAATTTTGAGACCATGATGTACTACCAGGACCACAACCTGATGCTGTACCCCGAGGGCGTGCCCGGCATCGGCAAGGGGTTCAACCGCAAGTACCAGTTCCAGCGCCTGGCCACCAGCATGGTGCGCCTGGGCCTGCTGCACAACACCGACATCGTGCCTTTTTACACCATCAACGCCGAGTATCTCAACCCCTACGCCTACAGCTGGGACTGGATAAATAACTTCACCAAGAAAATCGGCATTCCGTTTTTGCCGCTCACGGGGCTGCTGCTGCTGGTGCTCGTGCAGCCCTGGGCGTTTTACCTGGCCCTGCCCGCCAAGCTCGTGTTCGTGATGGGCACCCGCATCCGGCCCTCCGACCTCACCAGCAAAACCCCCGACGAGCTCACCCGCGAGGACTACCTGGCCCTCTCCGAGGAAATACGCCAGCGCATGCAAACCGAAATGGACGCCGCCGTGCTCGCCCACGGGCAGCAGCCCTACCGCTGGGGCGAGCTGTGGCAGCGCATGAAAGAAAACCGCCGCTACTTTCCGTTCTTTCTGCCCTTCGCCTGGCCCGCCGTGTTCACCGAGTTCGAGCGGCTCTACGTCAAAGAAGGCCGCCGCAATTTCCGCATGCAGCTCGACCGCCCCGGCGCCTGGCTGCGAATGCTCTGGCGCAACCCCATAACCCTGGCCTATTTCATCCCGTTGATTGGTTGGATTCCCCTGGCCATCAAAGGGTACCGGGGCAATAAGCTGGGGCAGAAACCGTAGAAGTTCGGTTGAATTGAAACAACTCAGCATTATTCGAACGTCATGCTGAGCGCAGCCGAAGCATCTCGCCCGCTTCGTTGCAACGATTCAACCGAAGCAGGCAAGATGCTTCGACCAACTCAGCCTGACGGCTTGACAAAACCCGTTCCCTGCTTCCAAACTCCCACCCGATGCCCTCTTTCCAACACTTGCTGCTCAAGCAGTTCCTCACCGCGGCGGCCGCGCCGCTGGCCCGGCGCCCGCCCAGCGTGGGGGCCATGCGCCTGGTCATGGAGGCCGGGTCGTTGTTTCAGTTCATGCCCTGGCGCGTGCACCTGGAAAGCCTCAGGCTCGACAACCGCTTCGAAGCCGAGTGGCTGCGGCCCCGGGCGGCCCACCCCACGCGGGTACTGCTGTACTTGCACGGCGGCGGCTACGTGCTGGGCTCCCTCAACACCCACCGCAGCCTGGCGGGTAGCCTGGCCCAGCGTTGCGGCCTCAACGTGCTGACCATCAACTACCGCAAAGCGCCCGACCACCCCTTTCCCGCCGCCCTCGACGACGCCAAGCGCGCCTACCGCTGGCTGCTGCGCCACGGCCACCGGCCGCACGACATCGTGGTGGCCGGCGACTCGGCCGGGGGCGGGCTGGCCCTGGCCCTATTGCTGGCCCTGCGCGACGCTGGCGAGCCTGCTCCCGCCGCCGGCATCGGCCTCTCGCCCTGGACCGACCTCAACCTGCCCATCACCGCCCTGCGCCGCGTGGCCCGCGAAGAAGGCCTGTTGCTCGAAGCCCTGCAAATGCGCACCTGGGGCCCGCTCTACGCCCACAAAACGCCCCTCACGCACCCGCTGCTCTCGCCCGCGCAGGCCGACTTGCACGGCTTGCCGCCGCTGCTCATCCAGGTGTCCACGGCCGAAGTGCTGTACGACGACGCGGTGAAATTCGTGGACAAGGCCCGGGCGGCCGGCGTGGCCGTCACCCTGCACTCCTTCGAGGGGCTGGTGCACTGGTGGCACCTGTTCTGGCGCCTGGTGCCCGAAGCGCGGCAGGCCCTCGACCAGGTGGCCGGTTTTTTGACCGGATTGTGGGCGGACCAGGAAGCCAGCCGGACCACGCCGCCTCTCACGCGGCGGCGGCCCAGCGTGCGCCGACGTGCGGCCTGAGCGGCGGCACAAGGGTTAATTTCCCCAAAAGTCAAGCACCGTTGTGCGAATGAATGAAAAATAAATTCATGTTTTGATGATTTTGGGGTACTTTTCAAAAAAAAACCGCTGTCGGCTACTCAACTATGCAGCTATAGATTCGTAGGTTTGTAATAGAACTAGTCGGCTTGCATACTAATCTACGGCAGCAACGGCTTTTACTTCAGCAACTTCCCTTTTCCCTTTTTCACCTTCAATCCGTTTTCACCATGGAAGATTTGTTCAAAAAATTCGTTAATGCCGGCGTTGGCTACATCGCGCAGGGAAGCAAGTCGCTCCAAACCACCATTGAGAAATTGGTGAAGGACAACAAGATGACCCAGGCCGAGGGCAAAAAGATTGTGGACGACCTGATGAAGAGCGGCGAAACCAAGCGCACCGAGCTAGAGAAGCAATTCCAGGGCCTGTCCGACCGCATCAAAACCACCGTGGGTCTGGGCGATTCCAAAACCAAGGGCAAGCCCGCCGCGAAGAAGCCCGCTGCCAAATCGGCTGCTAAGCCCGCTGCCAAGCCGGCCAGCAGCGCCGCCACCAAGCAAAGCTCGGCGACAGCCAAAGCCGCCGGCGCCACCAAAAAAGTGGCCGACAAAGTGAGTGCCGCCGCCGGTTCGACGCAAAAATCGGCTGCTGCCAAGGCCGGGGCCGCCAAACCCGCCAGCAAGCCGGCGGCAAAGAAGCCCGCCGCCGCCAGCGCTTCGGCTGCCAAAGCCGACGGCCAGGCGTAATCCGCTCCTTCGTTTTTTGCCAAAAGCCCCGTTCGCACCGCGCGAACGGGGCTTTTGTTCATCGCGCCAAGGCGTGGCGCAAAGCAAAATCCGCGGGTTAACGCCGTAAAAACTACATCCGACAAGTCTGGTGCGGCGGAGCGCCGCTGCGCGCTACAGCGCCGGGGTACTACTTTCACCACCGATGTTTAAAAACACAATTTCTAACCTCCATCGCATCCGGCAGGTGGCCGAGGTGCTGCTGCGCTACGGTTTTGAGGACGCGGTGACGACCACGCCGCTGCGCCGCCTCGTGAGCCAGGCCCGCCGCCTGAGCTGGCAGCGCGCCGACCGGCAGGTGTTTGAAACCACGCGTTGGGAGCGGGTCCGCCTCATTATTGAGGAGCTGGGGCCCACGTTCATTAAGCTGGCCCAGGCCATGAGCAACCGGGCCGACCTGTTGCCGCAGGCCCTGATTGACGAATTTGAGAAGCTGCAAAGCAACGTACCGCCGTTCGAGACGGCTCTGGCCCGGCAAATCATCGAGGAGGAGCTGGGCCGGCCGATAGCGGAGGTGTTCAGCGAGTTCGACGACACCACGCTCGGTTCGGCCAGCATCGGGCAGGTGCACCGGGCGCGGCTGCTGACGGGCGAGGAAGTGGTGGTGAAGGTGCAGCGCCCCGGCGTGCGCGATAAGGTGCGCTCCGACCTGGCCTTGCTGCACGAGCTGGTGCGCCTCACGGCGGGCTTCCTGCAGAAGCAGGGCCTGGCCAACCCGCAGGACGTGGTGGACGCCTTCGAGCGCAGCATGAGCAAGGAGCTGGACTACACCGCCGAGGCCCGGGCCATGGAGCAGTTCCGCAAGCTGTACGAAGACTACACCACGTTTTCCATTCCCAAGCCGTTTCGGGAGCTGAGCACCTCGCGCATCCTCGTGATTGAGTTTGTGAGCGGCTGCAAAATCACGGATAAGGCCCAACTGCTGGCTTGGAACCTAAGCCCCGCCGCCGTGGCCGAAAACGGCATGGACATTTACCTGACCCAGATTTTCGAGTTTGGGGTGTTCCACGCCGACCCGCACCCCGGCAACGTGCTGGTGCAGCCCGACGGCACCATTGTCCTCATCGACTTCGGCATGGTGGGCCGGCTCACCAAGCAGCAGAAGTACGCGTTTGCGGGGGTGTTCATCGGCATGGCCCGGCAGGACGCGCGCAGCATGGCGCTCAATTTCCGCCGCCTCGCCCTGACGGCCGAAATCCCGGACATGCGGGCCTTTGAGGCCGACCTGAGCCAGTTGATTGAGGACTTCGCCACGCTCGACGTGAAGGAAATGAGCATGAGCGACCTGGCCGATGCTCTCCAAACCGTCATCTACAACTACAAGCTGCAAGTGCCGGGCGCGGTGTTCCTCATTCTGCGGGCGCTGGTGATTCTCGAAGGCATTGGCAAGGTGCTGCATCCGCGCTTCAACACCTTTGAGTTCGTGCAGCCCTACGGCGCCAAGATTATCCGGGAGCAGTACTCGCGGGCCAACCTGCTCAGCGAAGCCGAATACACCGGCACCCAACTGCTGGCCCTGCTGCAAACCCTGCCGGCCGACGTGCGCCAGATTGTGCGCAAAATCAGCAAGGGCGAGTTGCGGGTGAAAATAGAATTGATTGGCTACAACACGCTGATGCGCAAAGCCGACCAGTTGGTGAGCCGCACCATTCTGGCGCTGCTGGGCGTGGGTGGGCTGCTATTCTCGGGCCTCACGCTGCTGGGGCGTTACTCGCCCGCCATGCCCTACCACCGCGGCGTGCCCGAACTCACGTGGTGGAGCCTGGGGGCCACGGGGTTTATGCTGGTGGTGCTGCTGCTCCTGGGCACGGGGCGGGGGGAGAAGTGAGGCGGTGGCTTGTTGAATAGCCGCAAATGGAGCAATCGATGCTGAGCGCAATAGCGCGAATTAAGGCGCATCAAAAAATCGGGGCTCAACTGCTAGGTAGCTGGCTATTTCAGTTGTGATTTCAGCAGCTTGGGTTTTTTGCCGAAATGGAAATTTGAAAGCTATGATGCTCTTTTGATTCACCTGCTCCAGTGACAGCATAACAATGTAGAATTTTTGAGGGCCGGCCGGCTCCCAAATGCCCCACGTGTCGTTGGCGGATTCGGAAACGGCAATTCGGCTTGAATAATATTTCATTACTACGCCCGTAACCGGTGGCAGCTCCAGCCAACGCCCAAACCGAAGGCCAAAGAAACTGCTAAAGTGCCGGTACCGGCGTTTGGGTCCATCAATTGCAAAATCATAAAAACTAAAGAGCAGATACCCGGCGATGCACAGTAAAACGAGGCCGAGTAGTACCGGCAAGGGGCCTTGATTTTCTCCGACTCCAGTGGGCTCACCTACTTGCGAGGCGACAAAGAAGCATAACCCACTTCCTGCCGTAAGAACCACTATTATTAGGCTCCGAAGGTTATTGTTGTAAAAAATAGTGGTTTCAAAAGGCGCGAGCATTACGGCCCAATAATTAATCAAAAAAGCGGGAAGGACTCCCACAGCCAGGCTGCTTTTAAGCAGTACGAAACGAACTATCGCAGCTGCATGTCCGCAATGATGGCCTGAATTCGCTCCTGCGCCAAACGAGTGGCCAAATCAAAATCCACCACGGATTTCAGTGGCTGCTTCACGCTGAAATAGAACTTAATTTTGGGCTCTGTGCCGCTGGGGCGAGCGGATATTTTGCTGCCGTCTTCGGTAATAAACTGCAGCACGTTGGAGCTTTCCAGGCCGGTTTCGGTGACGACGCCCGTGCGCAGGTCGTGGATTTGGCCGGTTTTGTAGTCCCGGATTTCTACCACGCGCAGGCCGGCGATGGTGGCGGGCGGGTTGGCGCGCAGGCCGGCCATCATCTCTTCAATTTCTTCGGCGCCGCGCTGGCCTTTTTTGGTGAGGGAAATCAGGTCTTCGACGTAGAGGCCGTAGTGGGCGTACATCTGCACCATTTCCTGGTAGAGGGTGCGGCCCTGGTCTTTGGCCACGGCGGCCATTTCGGCGATGAGCGCGCAGGCCGACACCGCGTCTTTGTCGCGCACGAAATCACCGATGAGAAAGCCGTAGCTCTCCTCGCCGCCGCCAACGTAGGTTTCCTGGCCTTCGAGGTCGCGGATGAGGCCGGCGATGTACTTGAAGCCGGTGAGCGTCTGGTAGCTCTTCACGGCGTGCTGGCGGGCGATGTCGCCCAGGATTTCACTCGTCACGATGGTGTAGACGATGTAGTCCTTGTCGGTGGCCTGGCCGGTGCGGTGTCGGGCCGAGAGCAGGTAATAGGTGAGCAGGGCGGCGGTCTGGTTGCCGTTGAGCAGCACCCAGTCGCCGTTGTCGTTGCGCACGCCCACGCCCACGCGGTCGGCGTCGGGGTCGGTGGCCAGCACGAGGTCGGCGCTGGTAGCCTGGGCCTGGTCGAGGGCCAGTTGCATGGCACTTTGCTCCTCGGGGTTGGGGGACTGCACGGTGGGGAAATTCCCGTCGGGCACAGCTTGCGCTTCGACCACGTGCACGTTGGTGAAGCCGAACTCGCGCAACAGGCCGGGCACAAGCGTGATGCCCGAGCCGTGAATGGGCGTGAATACGATGTGCAAATCGTGCTGCCGCTGCACGGCGGCGGGGTCGATGCTGAGCTGCTTGGCGCGGGCGAAATACCGGGCGTCAACATTGGCGCCGACGCTAATTATTTTTGAATCGTCCGCGTTGAATTTTACCTCGCTGATGCTGGTGATTCGGTTTACTTCAATGATGATGTTTTTGTCGTGCGGGGCCACTACCTGCGCGCCGTCGTTCCAGTACACTTTGTAGCCGTTGTATTCTTTAGGGTTGTGCGAAGCGGTAATTACGCAGCCGCTTTGGCAGCCCAATTCGCGAATGGCAAAGGATAATTCCGGCGTGGGCCGCAACGCATCGAATAAATAAACGGTGATGCCATTGCCCGAGAAGATACCAGCCGCGATTTGCGCAAACTCGGCGCTATTATTTCGGCTGTCGTGCGCAATGGCGACTTTAATTTCCTGGTCGGGAAAACTTTGCTTTAAGTAATTGCACAGGCCCTGCGTGGCCATGCCCAGCGTGTAGCGGTTCATGCGGTTCGAGCCCGGGCCCATGACACCGCGTAGGCCGCCGGTCCCGAATTCGAGCGTGCGATAGAAGGCGTCGGTCAGGGCTTCCTCATGGCCCTGGGCCACCAGCTCGCGGATGGCCAGCTGGGTTTGGGCGTCGTAGTCGGCCGTGAGCCAGGAATTGATGGTGGTCTGGATTTCGGGGGCGAGGGGCATATGAAACAGGGTTAAAAACTCTGCGAACCTCTGCGCGCACCTCCGCGGGGGCGCCCCCGGCAAAAAACCAAAATTTAGGGGGGGGGGGCCGGGGGGGGGCCACGGGGTGGGCGCGGGGGAAAAAATTATTAATTAAAAAATTAAAAAACGGGCGGGGCGCGCGCCAAAAAGTATG
>NZ_JANNOD010000089.1:0-21509 GCF_031398885.1 Hymenobacter sp. | reverse complement strand
AGGAATGAGGAATGAGGAATGAGGAATGAGGAATGAGGAATGAGGAATGAGGAATGAGGAATGAGGAATGAGGAATGAGGAATGAGGAATGAGGAATGAGGAATGAGGAATGAGGAATTTTTCTTTGGTTGCTTTGCGGCTTCAACGCCGTGGATAATTCCTCATTCCTCATTCCTCATTCCTCATTAAGCGCAGCGTCCGCAAGCGCAGCGTCCGCGTCCGCGCCCGTCGTTACCATTGTGGCGCTGTGCCACAACCACTCGTCGTTTCTGCGCGAGGCGCTGGACTCCATTCTTAGCCAAACGTATTCCAACCTGGAGGTGTGGCTGGTGGACGATGCGAGCACCGACGGCAGCGCCGCCACGCTGCGCGAGTACGCCGCCCGATACCCCGCCTGGCACCTGCTGCTGCTGCCCGAAAACGTGGGCAACTGCCGCGCCTTCAACCAGGCTTTCCGGCGAAGTCGGGGCGAGTTTGTCATTGACTTTGCCACCGATGACGTGCTTTTGCCCAACCGGGTCAGCCAGCAGGTAGCGGCGTTCCGGGGGGCGGCCCCGTTGGTGGGCATGGTCTATTCCAACGCCGAACTGATAGATGCGGCGGGTCGGCCGCTGGGCCTGCACCACCGGCCCGACGGCCACGGCGGCCGGCGGCCGGCGCCCGCCAGCGGCTGGGTATTTGCCGAAGTGCTGCGCCGCTACTTCATCAGCACGCCCACCATGATGATGCGCCGGGCCTGCCTCCAGCAGTTGGGCGGCTACGACGAGGCGCTGGCCTACGAGGACTTCGACTTCTGGGTGCGGGCCAGCCGGGAGTGGCAGTTTCTGTACCTCGACGAGGTTACCACCCGCAAGCGCCGGCACCCGCGCAGCCTGGGCCGCCGGGCCTACCGCCGCCACGACCCGTTCCTGACCTCCACTATCCGCGTCTGCGAAAAGGCGCTGGCCTTGGTCCGCACCCCGGCCGAGCGCGTCGCCCTGGCCACCCGGCTGCGCTGGGAGCTGCGCCAGGCCGCCCGCCGCCACCGCCACGCCGAGGTGCGGGCGCTGTTCCGGCTGCTGCGCGCCGCCGCCCCGCCCGCGCTGCTCGACCGGGCCCTGGCCGCCTGGAGTAAGGTACGTCTGTCGATTGGGGGTTAATTTTGATAAATTTCCGAGCCCCAAACCTTCCCAGCCCGCGTCGCCCATGACCCCTTCCGACCCGTCGGCCGATGCAGCGCCCTTCGACCACCTGCACCTCAATGGCGAGCCGGTGGCGTACCGGGTAGAGGGCGCGCGCACCACGGCCCCCAATGATTTGGTGTTGCTGGCGCAGGATACCGACCTGAGCGCTTTGGCGCCCTGGGCGGCACCGGGCTTTGCCGTGGTGCCGGGCCTGCCCGCCCCCGCGCAGCAGGCGCTGCAAGCGGGCTTGGCCGACCTGCTGCGCCAGGCCCTGCGGGCGGCCGACTGCCCGGTGGGGCCCGATTTTGACATCCGGCACTACCACCACGCGGTGGGCGAGGACCCGGCCCGGCACCTGGCCGTCATTGCCCAAACCAAGGCCTACGACCTGAGCCGCCTGCCCGTGGCGCCCGCCCTGCTCGAAGGGCTGGTGGGGGCTGCCTGTGGCCAGGCGGTGCGGGCCCACAACCCGCACGTGGGCGAAGCCGTGTTCCACCTGCGCATCGTGCGGCCCAACCGCGCCGACCACAACCCCCTGCACCGCGACGCCTGGCTGCCCCGCTACCACGACGCCCTGAACATCTACCTGCCCGTGGCCGGCAGCACCGCCCGCTCCTCGCTCACGCTCGTGCCCGGCAGCCACCACTGGCCCGAAAGCGCGGTGGAACGCACCGCGGGGGGCGCCATCTACCACGGCGTGCCCTACACCGTGCCGGGCGTGCTGCGTCCCGTGCGCCCGCTCACCATCATCCGCCCCAACCCGGGGCCCGCCGAAGTGCTGGTGTTCTCGCCCTACCTGCTGCACGGCGCCGCCGCCAATCTGAACCACGACGCCACCCGCGTCTCGCTCGAAATGCGGTTTTGGCAGGCCTGATGCCGTCGGACGCCGTTCATTCCTGCGTTTTCGCCGTCCGGGCCGAGCACCGTCCCCTCGGCGCGGGCCCCCGCCCGTGCCCCGCGCCGAGGGGACGGTTTCTGTTCCACGACGGGCGGCACCCCATCTACTTACCCTGAAACTCCTCTAGGGTGAATTTACTTCGCATTTCCGTGCTCAGGAATATTCGTTTAGCCGTTGTGGGCCGCGTTGTTCTGCTGCCTTTAGTCCTGGTGCTGGGCACCGTGGCGGGCCTGGGCAGCTACTGCGAAGCCAGCGACGACACCTCCCTGGCCTGGCTCTTTTCGGGGGTGCTGGCCCTGGGGCCGGTGCCCGCCGTGCCGCTGTATTTCCACGGCTACGGGCACGGGCTGGCGGCGGCGTACGCCGCCTGGCCCGGCGTGCCGTGGTTGGGCGGGCTGCTGGGCGGGCTGCTGTTTGGAGCCACGGCGCTGGTGTTTGCGGTGCTGGACCGGCTATTGCGGCCCTGGCTGCGGCCGGCATCCCTGGTGCTGGTGCTGCTGGTGTTTTTCGGCGTGGCCTGGCTGGAGCACTGGCTGTGGTTCAGCTATGTACGCGTGGCCCTCACGCTGGCGGGGGCCGCCGTGCTCTACGCCGCCCAGCGGCCCACCCGGCGCGGGGCGCTGGCCATCGGGCTGCTGGGCCTGGGCGCGGCGTGGCTTATGCGGCCCAGCCTGGCGGTGGTGGGGTTCGGGGCGGCGCTGCCCGCGGCGCTGCTGCTGGCCGGCAGCTGGCGCCGCGCGGCTCCCCTGGTGCTGGGCGCGGCCGCGGGCCTGGTGCTGGCCTACGGCGCGGCCGCCGCCCGGCGGCCCCCCGCCGAAACCCGCGCCCAGGTGCGGGACGGCTACTACGCCCGGGTGCTGGATTTCGACCAGCTGCGCCCGCAGCCGCGCACCCCGGCCGACAGCCTGGGCACGGCGGCCCTTGGCCTCTGGCTGATGGGCGACGCCACGCTCGTGAACGAGGCGCTGTGCCGCCGGGCGTATCGCTTCGATGCGGCCGACTTTTACGGCCGGGAAGTGCCGACCAAACTCCGGTTGCGGGCCGGGCTGCTGGTGCGCGACTATTTCCCGCTGCTGCTGGCTTTGGCGGCAACGGCGGCGTTCAAGCTGCGTCTGAAGGGCGCGCAGGGTGGGTTTTGGCTGGTGCAGCTTGGTTACGTGGGTGCTCTGGCGGTATTCGCGGGCGTGCTTAAGCTGCCGCCCCGGCTGGAACTGCCCCTGCTCGACTTCTGGCTGCTGACCAACCTGGTTTTTGTGCTGCGCCCGGCCGCCTCGGCCCGCAATCCGGCGGCTGACGGCCGGCTCGTAGCGGGGCCGGGCTCCGACTTCGGCCCGCTCTGGCGGGCGGGCGGCGCGGCGGCTGCCGCGGTGGTGCTCGTGTACGGGGCCAAAACCTTGCACCGCCGGCAGGTGCTGGGCCGGGAGCAGCGCCGCCACGAGCGGGCCTGGGCCGAACTCAGCCGCCTGCCCGGCCCCCGGGTACGGGTGCTGGCGGGCACCAACGATTTGCTCAAAAGCCTGTCGCCCTTTCGCGTGTACACCCCCGGTCCCGGTCCGTTGCTGGTGCTCACCGGCTGGCCGGCGCACGACCCGTCCCAGGCCCGGCTGCGCCAACACCTGGCGGGCACCCCCGACCAGACCGAGTGCCTGCGCCGCCTCACCGCACCCGGTCGCGGCACGCGGTGGCTGCTTTCGGCCGAAACCGCGCGGTGGCTGAACCGCCGCTTCCGGTACGGGGCCCAGCCGGGCCCGGCAGCGGTGCTGCGGCCCGCGGCGGGACTCGCGGCTGATTCTACTCTGCGCTTTTACCGCCCAGCGTCGCGCTGAGGACCCGAACCGACCTCCCGGAAAAATCTAGTTTCGGGGCGCGCCGCGGGCGGATGGTCCGTCCCGTGCTTCGTAATGCCATAATCTTATACCCTGCTCCGCGCTTTAACCACAGACCTTTGCCCGGTGAAATCGTTTCTACAGCAGTTCTCAGGTCAAAGCATGGGCTTCTCGGCTACTCTCCCTGGTGGAGAGGGGGCCGCCCCGCGGTCCCGCAGGGGTTCCGTCCGGGAAGGTTTGCCGGCCGCGCACTACACTTTGACCTGAGAGCTGCTCTAGCCTAATTATTCACGGTTTATACCTCATCCTATGCTTACGTCCACGATGACTTCCCGCGGGGAAGTTTTGCAGCACCTCGAAAGCTTCCTCAAAGACAACATGAGCTCCTTTCTCAAGAGCGTGGAAGACAGCTGGCAGCCCGCTGACTTTTTGCCGGACCCGCGCCTCGACTCGTTTTTCGACCAGGTGAAGGAGCTGCGCGAAAAGGCGTCAAACCTCAGCTACGACCTGCTGGCCGTGCTCATCGGCGACACCATCACCGAGGAAGCCCTGCCCAACTACGAGGCCTGGTTCCACGAAATCGACGGGCTGAACCGCGACCGCGGCAACGGCTGGGCCGAGTGGATTCGGGGCTGGACGGCCGAGGAAAACCGCCACGGCGACTTGCTCAACCGCTACCTCTACCTGAGCGGCCGCGTGAACATGCGCGAGTTTGAGGTGAGCACCCAGTACCTCATCAACGACGGCTTCGACCTCGGCACCGCCCACGACCCGTACCGTTCGTTCGTGTACACGAGCTACCAGGAGCAGGCCACCAACATCTCGCACCGCCGGGTGGGCCAGCTCGCCCGCACCGCCGGCGACGACCAGCTCTCAAAAATCTGCGGCATGATTGCGGGCGACGAAAACCGCCACGCCCGCGTCTACAAGACGTTTGTCGACAAGATTTTTGAGGTGGACCCCAGCGAAATGATGCTGGCTTTCGAGGACATGATGCGCAAGAAAATTGTGATGCCGGCCCACTACATGCGCGAAATGGGCATTGAAATGGGCAAGACCTTCGGCCACTTCACCGACGCCGCCCAGCGCCTAGGCGTGTACACCAGCGCCGACTACACCGACATCCTCGACTCACTCATCCACGACTGGAAAATCGAGCACCGCACCGGCCTCACCGGCGCCGCCGAAAAAGCCCGCGACTACCTCATGGCCCTGCCCAGCCGCCTGCGCCGCGTGGCCGACCGCATGCCCGTGCCCAAACTGGAGTACCAGTTCCGCTGGATTGGCTGAGCAGGGGTGAGTCTTGAAAGTTGAATTACTAGTTTTCTGGACCGGGCGGTTGGTGTGTTGGTCGTCCGACTCCCCTCTCCGCGGGAGAGGGGCCGGGGGTGAGGTTTCCCGGCCACTCCGTGTACACGAACCTGAAAACGACTGTAGTTTTCTGGACCGGGCGGTTGGTGCGTGGTGCTTCAGCGCGATGATGGAAGCTCGCGCTCAACAACCTGCAATTCAAAACCCGGCAATCAGCATACCACGCTTTGGCGGGCGTGGCGAACGGGGCAGTCGTTTCGACTAGGCTACGCTCATTGGCAAACTCCTCTCAGTCTTCACAGGGCGGACCGGCTTGCTGGCGGCTCCCTTACAAGCGGTCCACGGGGGGAACCTGGGTGCTCCGTCTGGCTAAGTACTCAGCCAAAGAGTACCGGCCGGGTCCGTGCAGCAAGAAATACACCCCGCCTATTAACATGGCCAGGGGAGCAATATTCTGGTTGAATGGAAGCCCCTGGTGCACCATGACCAACGCAACGAGGAAATTGCCCACGACGACCAGCGCGGCCGCGCGCGTGGCCACGCCTGCTACCAGCAGCCACCCACAACCAAACTGCGCCCAGGCCGAGAGGTGGGCGCTGAGCATCGGGTAAGGGAAATGGTGCTGCGCCAGAAAGTCGCGAAACTCCACCATGCGGCCGTGGTGGAAGACGTTGTCCTGCGTGCCGTAAATGAGAACCGCGCCCAGGAACAGCCTCAGCAGCAACGTAGCGGTTTCGGGACGGGTTTTGCCCAACCAAGCAGTGGCCATGGGTGCGAGGAAATAGCCGACCGACGAGACCGGCGGGACAGGAATGGGACCTTTCACTCATTTGCAAGGGGCCTCTGGTAGAACGCCCCTTGCATCAAAGCTAAAGCTACCCCGCGGATTCCGTCAATTTCAGGTTTTAAATTGAGGATTGCCGGGCGTATGACTTTGCTACCGCCTATCCGCCGGTCGGCCGCCGGGCCGCTCCCAACCGCCCAATCAGAGCAGTTTTTCGGTCCGCGTACGGGCTGCTTGGCTCCCCGCCCCGCAGGGGTTTCGTGAGGTTTCGCCGGTCGCGCCGTGGACGCTGATTTGAAAACCGCCCACCTAATTCTGGTTCATGCTGCGCGCGCAAGCAAACCGCTTTCCACCCGCGCCGCCTCCCAGCCCAGCAATGCCGCCTTGCGCACGCTGCCCCAGCGGTACTGGCCCAGCGCGCCGGTTTGCCGAATCACGCGGTGGCAGGGGATGAGGTAGCCCACCGGGTTGGCCCCGATGGCCGTGCCCGCCGCCCGCACGGCGCTGCCGCTGCCGGCCGCGTCGGCTAGCTGGGCATAGGTGCGCAGTTCCCCCTCGGGGATGCGCAGCAGGGATTCCCAGATTTTGAGTTGGAACGGCGTGCCTTTGAGGTGCAGGTGCAGCCGGTCGGCGGGCGTGAAGTCGCGGGCGAAAAACCGGGCCACTTGCGCGTGCAACGCAGTATCGGCCGCGATTAGATTTGCGTGGGGCCACTCTTGCCGCAGCGCCGCCACGGCCAGGTCCTCGTCATCCACAAACGCCAGCTTGCAGATGCCGGTGGCCGTGGACGCCACCAGGTAGCGTCCGAACGGGCTTTCGCCGAAGCTGTAGGCAATGGCCAGCGCGGCGCCGCCGTGGCGGTATTCGCCGGGCGTCATGGCTTCCAGGGTCACGAACAAGTCGTGGAGGCGGCCGGTGCCGGAGAGACCGGTTTCGTAGGCGGCCTCGGCCACGGAGGCGTGCTGACGCAGCAGGCGCTTGGCGTGGGCCAGGCTCAGGTATTGCAGAAACTTCTTGGGCGACACGCCAGCCCATTCCTGAAATTTGCGCTGGAAGTGAAACGGGCTCCAGTGGGCGTGCTCGGCCAGTTGCTCCAGGCTGGGCTGGTCCTGAAAGTTGGCGCCGGCGTAGGCGAGCGCGGCGGCGATGCGTTGGTAGTCCGTCATGGCAGTGGGGCTGATTGACTACAAATTTCGAGACTAGCCAGGGCCGAAAAAACCCGATTCTTGCGCAGATATTTAGCAGATATTTAGCGGACAACAAGCCGCCGTGTTAAGCGGAACGAAGCAGCTTATCACGCGTCAACAATTTGTCCGACGGGGATAAGCTGCTTCGCTCCGCTCAACACGGCGGGCGGCCTTCACACTTGCTTACGGCTTACTTCTCCACTTTCACGCCTTTCCAGAAGGCCACGCGGCCCTGGATTTCCTTGGCGGCGTCCTTGGGCTCGGGGTAGTACCAGGCGGCGTCCTTGTTTTGCTGGCCGGCCACGTTGAGGGAGTAGTAGCTGGCGCGGCCTTTCCAGGGGCAGGTGGTTTGGGCGATGCTGTCCTCGAAGAATTCCTTCTTAATGGAGTCGGCGGGGAAGTAGTGGTTGTTTTCGACAACCACGGTGTTGTCGCTCTCGGCGATGACGGTGTTGTTCCAGATGGCTTTCATGTGCTAAGGACTTAGGGGCTTGGGAACTTCGGGTCTGGGAACTTGCGGGCTGGTGGAATGCGGAATGAGCACCACGTCCCCAATCCCCAAAGTCCCCGGGACCCCGATTGAACATTGCCCGCGGCGGCGTTGTTTTCCGGCCCGGCAACCGGCTGGGGGAAATACCTGTTTTCCCGCCCGGCACCGTTCCCTGCTAACTGATAACTGTTCACTGATTATTATGGCTGTTGGCTTCCGCTTCCGCGATTTTGTGCCCGAAGACCAGCCCGAGAAGGGCTTTGAATCCTTGTTTAAGCTGTTCATGCAGCTCGTTACCATCACCTCCGGCGACGTGGGCGAGGCCCTGCAGTGGCTCAACGAGCTCGACAAGCAGTACGGCCTCACCGACGACCAGTACGGCATGGGCAACTTCATCGATGACCTGAAGAAAAAGGGCTACATCGACGAAAACGAGCAGGAAAAGGGCGAGTTCAAGATTACGCCCAAAACCGAGCAGGGCATCCGCAAGAGCGCCTTGGAGGAGATTTTCGGTAAGCTGAAAAAGAGCAGCACCGGCAACCACCGCACCCCCCACACCGGCCAGGGCGACGAGCAGAGCACCGACCTGCGCGAGTTCCGCTTCGGCGACTCGCTGGAGCAGATTCAGATGTCGGAATCCATTCGCAACGCCCAGCTCAACCACGGCCTGAGCGGCGACGACGACTTCATGCTGACCGAGGGCGACCTGGAAGTGCGCGAGAACGAGCACAAGTCCCAGACCAGCACCGTGCTCATGATTGACATCTCGCACTCAATGATACTCTACGGCGAGGACCGCATCACGCCGGCCAAAAAGGTGGCCATGGCCCTGGCCGAGCTGGTGAAGCAGAAGTACCCCAAGGATTTCCTCGACGTCATCGTGTTCGGCAACGACGCCTGGCAGATTGAGGTGAAGGACCTGCCCTACCTGCAAGTCGGCCCCTACCACACCAACACCGTGGCCGGCCTGGAGCTGGCCATGGACCTGCTGCGCAAGCGCAAAACGCCGAACAAGCAGATTTTCATGATTACCGACGGTAAGCCCACCTGCCTGAAGGAGGGCAACGGCTACTATAAAAACGCCTTCGGCCTCGACCGCAAAGTGGTGAACAAGACCTTGAACCTGGCCGCCGCCGCCCGCCGCATCAAAATCCCTATCACCACGTTCATGATTACCTCAGACCCGTACTTGCAAAAGTTCGTGGAGGAATTCACGGAGGTGAACCAGGGCAAGGCGTATTATTCCGGCCTGAAAGGGTTGGGCCACTTGGTGTTCGAGGATTACAAGAAGAACCGGCGCAAGACGCTGTAGGGCCGGGCCTGCCCCCGCCCAAATCGTTGAGCAAGCGTTGTTCAGCATCCTGTTTATTTCCCCATTCATTGTTCACACGGCGGGCAGGGTTAAGCCCGGCCCCCTACAATCCCCTTCATGGCCAACGACCAGCTTCCAACCAACCCTTTGCAGCACATCACCACCCTCGGCCAGTTGAAAAAGTCGGGCTATAAACCCCGCACTGTCAAAGCCGAATTGCGCGAAAACCTTATTCGCAAGCTCCGCCTCAAAGAAGAAGTGTTCCCCGGCATCTTCGGCTACGATGAAACCGTGATTCCCGACCTGCAGCGCGCCATCCTGGCCGGGCACCACATCAACCTGCTGGGCTTGCGTGGCCAGGCCAAAACCCGCATTGCGCGGCTGCTGATAAATTTGTTGGATGAGTGGATGCCCGTGGTGGCCGGTGCCGAGCTAAACGACGACCCCTTGCAGCCGCTGTCGGTGTTCGCCAAAAACCTCATTGCCGAGCACGGCGACAATACGCCCGTGGCCTGGATGCACCGCGACGAGCGCTACACCGAGAAGCTGGCCACGCCCGACGTGTCGGTGGCCGACCTCATCGGCGACGCCGACCCCATCAAGGCGGCCACGCTCAAGCTGCCGTACTCCGACGAGCGGGTGATTCACTTCGGCCTGATTCCGCGGGCGCACCGGGGGATTTTCGTGATTAACGAGCTGCCTGACTTGCAGGCGCGCATTCAGGTGTCGCTGTTCAATATTTTGCAGGAGGGCGACATTCAGATTCGCGGCTTCAAGGTGCGGCTGCCTCTGGATATTCAGTTTGTGTTCACGGCTAACCCCGAGGACTACACCAACCGCGGCAGCATCGTGACGCCGCTCAAGGACCGGATTGACGCGCAGATTATCACGCACTACCCCAAGTCGATTGAAATCGGCAAGCGCATCACCAAGCAGGAAGCCCGCATCAAGGACGAGCAGAAGGGTGTGGTGACCAGCAACGAAATCATCCACGACCTCGTGGAGCAGGTGGCCGTGGAAGCCCGCGGCTCCGAGTTCGTGGATGCCAAGTCGGGCGTATCGGCCCGCCTCACCATCTCGGCCTACGAGCAGGTGGTGGCCGGTGCTGAGCGGCGCGCGCTGGTGAACGGCGAAAAGACCACCTACGTGCGCGTGGGCGACTTTATTTCGGCCGTGCCCGCCATCACGGGCAAGGTGGAGCTGGTGTACGAGGGCGAGCAGGAGGGCGCCGGCATCGTGGCCGAGAAGCTCATGGGCAAGGCCATCCGCACGCTGTTTCTGCAATATTACCCCGACCCCGACAAGAGCAAGAAGCTCAAGAACCGCCCCTCGCCCTACAAAACGGTGCAGGAGTGGTTCGGCAACGGCAACACGCTGGACCTGCTGCACGACGCCAGCACGGCCGACTATAAAAAGGCCCTCGACCAGGTGCCCGGCCTGCGCGACATCGTGACCGAGCTGCACCCCAAGGAAACGCCCGAGCACACCTACTTCCTCATGGAATTCCTGCTGCACGGCCTGGCCGAGCACAGCCTGATTTCGCGCAACCGCCTCACCTCGGGCGCGCAATTCAAGGACCTGCTCTCGTCCATGTTCACCATGCCCAGCTTCGGCGGGGAGGACGACGAGGACGAGGACGACGAGGAGAAGCCCCGCAAGCGGCGGTAGAACACTCGGGATGCTGGTTATTTCAAAAGCCCCGCGTGCCAATCGGTACGCGGGGCTTTTTCACAATCTGGCTGATAAATCTAAAGGTGCCTACCAAAACTTATGCCTCGACGAGCTCTTGCAAGGCGTAAGGGTTTGTAATAGTTCGTTGGCCAAATTCTCGGAGCATCTCGGCCGGATTGTTTAGGTCCAGCTGTTTGTGCTGGGCACGCTCCCGCACGTAAGGTTGGTCGGGGGTGGGAATGCGGCTGGCAAAGAACGGCCACAGGTGGTCGCTGAGGTACACCTTCGCCACGTCGGGAAAGCCCACCAGGGGCTTGATGTGCTGCTGGCGGCGAAAGGCCTCAGCGTACTCAAACCGCCAGGTGCCGCCGTCGAGCAACAGCAGAGTCCCCACTTCCAACTGATGTAGGCACAGCTGAAAGCGCATGGACTGGTGCTGGGGGGTGGCCATGTGCGCCGCGGCGTCGGGGGTCAACCGCCGGAACCACGATTTAAGGGTGTTCATCATAGGATGCTGAGAATAGTGGTGAAGCGGGCTTGCAAACAGCGCTTCATGAAGTCGAGCCGTTCCGGGCTGAGCAGGTCGCCAAATCTAGCGTCGAGCAATTGAAGAGAAGCTGTCAGCCGATGGGGGTGGAAAAAGGCAGTGATTTCGGCTTTTGATAAGCCCGTTTCGGTGTTTACTAACAACCGTACGAGGTCGAAATGGGTTATGTTGGCCTCGCCTTCCCAGCCAATTTTAGCCTGGGACTTGCCTACGTATTTCTGTAGAAACGCTTCGGCCTCCCTCGGTTTACGGTGCAAAGCTACCAACCGGGCTTCGGGCTGGTTCCAGAACAAGCCCCGCGCCGTGTCGTAGATGGGCGAGAAGCACGGCTTGCGCCGACCGGTGAGGTCCCGAACAACGCCGTAGTTATAAAAGTGTCGGTCGTAGTTGCCCACGAGGGCGTCGAAGAGCAACATGCGCACGAAGTCGGCCAGCAGCTCGGCGTAGTGGGCGGGGAACACCGAGCGCAGGGCGGTGCTGAACAGCTGCACCGTTACCAGCTCCCGCTCCCAACCGCGCTGCTCAATTTCCGTGACCAACGTCCGGTCGTGGTCGTTCAGGTAGTCGGCCAGAATGTCGGCCCCGTGCACCAGTTCGGAGTCTTTGCGGTGCAGAAAATAGCGGCTCAAAAAGCGGACTTGACCCCCGGCCCACACCAGCCGCGACTGGGCCATGCGCAATTCCCAGCACTGGCCCAGCTGATTGAGCGCGTACTCAAGAATGCTTTCGGTGGGGTACCATTTCTTGGCTGTTTTGGCGATGTACAGCGGCCAGGTGCGGGGGTTGGCTTTGCGACAGGTGCCGTTGGGCTCGTGCTCGTACACGCGCAGGAACTGTTTGGGCGCTTCGCCGGTGATGGTGTAGCCGGACTGCACCTGGTACTGGTGCTGCTTGAGCGTGGGAATGGCGCCGGGCCGGAAACGCCGATAGCGCGACGTATTGAAGGGCCGGATTGTGAGTAGCTTTTCCTGCATCACGCACTACGATTGACCAGCGGTGGGCAAGGCCGTGGGCGTCAGGCCGGCGGCGTAGGCCGTGTCCAGGGCCGGGGCCAGGGCCAGCAGGGCGGCCAGCCGGCGCACCAGGCGCGTGAATTCCTGCACCTCATCGTAGCGCAGGTCGCGGCCCAGCACGGGGGCGGCGCGGTAGCTGAGCCACTTTTTGAGCACGGGGTAGCCGCCGAGGGTGGTGGCCCACACGGCGGCGGGCACGGCGCCCCAGCAGGCGTCGTCGTTCAGCCACACGTCGAGGTGGCCGGGCGTATCGGGGGTGGGGGAGGTGCGGCCGTTGCCGGGCATCACGGTGCCGTTGGCGCGGGTGCCCCAGCGGGCGCGCAGGCCGAAGTGGCCGGCGGCCGAGTCGAGCTGCTCGGCGGCCCCGGCGCGGTGGCGCATGGCCCCCAGCGGCAGCAGCGCGGCGGCGATGGCCCCGTGCGTGACGCCGGGTACCGGCTGGCGCACGTCGAGCAGGGCCGCCACCTGCCGGCCCAGGGCGGCGCTGGCGTGCAGGGCGGCGGCGGGCGGCAGGGGCAGGCGGGGCCAGTCCTGGCGCAGGGCGCCCGCGTTCTGATTGCGGTAGGCCGGGGCGTGCAGCACGGCCAGGGTGTGGTAAAACAGGGTTTCGGCCGTGGCCCCTTCCCCCACTGCGGCCAGGTAGGCCCGGGCCCGGCTGCTCAGGTTCTCGCGCCGCTCGCCGTTGGAATACATGTCGGGCGCCAGGTAGAGAGGAAAGTAGCTGGCGCCCCGGTCCATCACATCAAGGCAGCCTAACTCCGTGGCAAACTGCGGCTCCGACCATTCGCGTCGGGGCTTTTGCTGGGAGGTAATCCAAGCATTTCCTTCGAAAACATGAGGAAAATAGGTAGCTGATTTCTCGCCTAAAAGTCTTGTCTCAGGTTCCCAATATACCCAACGAACATCCAGGGGACGATAGAAGAAGTGACGCACATATTGAGGCAGAAATCCGCGCCTCACCAGTTGCCGCCGTGTCGCAACGGGGTCGAATCTTTCCGTCTTCTCCATTGCCCGCGGAAACTCAGCTTCAATTTGAGCATCCGAAACGGCAGCGTCAAAGTAGCGGAGCATTCGGCGCTCTAACACTTCGCGGTCGATGTCCACGACAAATTCATCCCGCTTGGTTTGCACCCCCGAGAAGCTAGTCGGGAACACCTCCGGCAGCGTGGGCCACGTCAGGTACTCGGCTTCCACGGCGCGGGGCTTGAAGGGCAGGCCCAGGGCGGGGTTGGGCAGCAGCGTGGTGTAGGCCGGGCCGGCGGTGGGCTCGGGCGCGTCGGCGATGGCGGCCAGCTCCTGGCGCTTGTGCTTGCCCCAAAAGTCGCGGTAGTGCACCACGGCATCGGGGCGGGCGGCGGGGGCGGCGGGGGCCGGGGCGGGCGTTTCGCCCCGCACGAGCAGGGCCACGGCGGCCCCCACCTGAATGCCCTCGCGGTTGAAGGGCGTGCTGAACACCGAGGGGTCGGGGGCGCCGTCGGGGGTGGTTTTGCCGGTGGCGTACTTGTCGCCGTTGAGGTTGTCGACCCAAATGCCGTCGAAGGCTTCGAGGAACCGCTCGCGCAGGCCGGGGTGGCTCAGGCCGTCGAGCCAGGAGTAGTTGGCCACGAAGCAGACCAGGCCGTGGCCGCTGCGCTCGGCAATCTGGCGCTCGGCCATGCGGAAGAATTTTATGTAGAGGTCGTTCAGGCCCTGGCCCTGGGGCGGGGCCGTGCGGGCGGGGTGGCGGTAGGCGTCGGCCAGCCGGTCTTCTTCCGAGCCCAGGGCGCTGAGGCCGGCGTAGCCGTCGTAGGGCGGGTTGCCGATGACCACCACGATGCGCTCCTCGCGCTTCACGTGGCGGGCCATTTCGGCTTCTTCCTGCAGCTCGGGCAGGGCCACGCGCAGCTGTTTTTCGTGGCGGGCGGGGTCCCAGCCGGTGAGGGCGTTGGTGAGGTACACGGCGGCGCGGGCGTCGGGGGGCAGGGGGGCGCCGGCCTCGCGCAGGGCCAATCCCAACTGCAGGTGGGCCACCACGAAGGGGGCCGTCAGAATCTCGAACCCGAACAGGCGGCTGGTGGCGGCCCGGCGCAACTGCTCGGCCCGCAGCGCCCCGGCGCCCTGGGCCGTGAGGGTGGCCCCGATGTGGCGCAGCACTTCCACCAGAAAGGCGCCGGTGCCGCAGCAGGGGTCCAGCACCACCACGCGCTCGTCGGCCAGGCCGTCGGGCAGGTGCAGCTGGGTGCGCAGGGCCCAGTCGACGCGGGCCACCATATAGCGCACCACCTCGGGCGGGGTGTACCACACGCCCAGCTCCTTGCGCAGCTGCGGGTCGTAGGCTTCCAGAAAGGGCTCGTAGAAGTACTGAATGGCCTCGGCCTCGGCGAAGTGCCGGAAAAACCGCTCCCGGTTCACGCGGGCCAGCACCAGGTCGGTGCGGTCGAGGAGGTCGCGCAGGTTCACGCGCCGGAGAAAGGAGCGGGCCCCCACCTGCTCGAATAGCACCTGCATCACGGGCAGCTGCAGGTAGTCGGGGGCGGCGCTCCAGGTGAAGGGCCGGCCCCCTGACGCAGCCTCACCCCCCCGGCCCCCCTCTCCTTCAGAGAGGGGGGAGCCAGGCGACGCAGGCACAAAAGCGTCAGGCTTCCCCCTCTCTGAAGGAGAGGGGGGCCGGGGGGGTGAGGCAACCGGCGAGAACGAAGCCCCGTCGCCGTCGCGGTGCCACAGCACCCAGGCGCTGAACACGCCGTAGAACAGCGTCTGGACCACGGTGGCCCGCAGGAAGCGGGCGCCCTTGGCCCCCTCGAAGCGCACGCCCAGGGTTTCTTCCAGGGCCGTGCGCAGGGGGGCAAGGTGGGCGGGGTCAGCCAGCTCCAGGCGCTGGCGGGCTTCGCGGGCGAAGGCGGCCAGAAACCAGGCCAGGTCCTTAGGCTCGTCGAGGGGGGCGGCGTGGCGCAGGCAGCGCTCCAGAAACGCCCCGAAGCCGGTGGCCAGCGCCGCCGGGGGCGGCGTAGCGCTGTGGCACAGGGTCCAGAAGCCGGCCTCGGTATCGGCCAGAGTAAACGAGTCGAGCAGCAGGGGATAACCGTCGGCGCCTTCGGCCACGAAGGCAAACTGGCGCAGGTTGGTCACCAGTACCTGCCGGTAGCGGTCCCAGTACTTGCTCACTTGGCGGCCGGCCAGCAGCCGGTCGAGCGACTCGGCGGGCCCCTTCACTTCGCCGGCCCCGCGCTCGGGCAGTGCCCCGGCCCGGCGCTCGGGCGGGGTGCCGTCGGCGGGCCGCTCAAACTGCCCGGCCGCAAACAGGCCGAAGTCGGGCCGCCCCGCGCCCAGGTCGGCTAGCTGAAACACGGCCCGCACGGGAGGCTTCAAGGCGGCCCCGGCCGCGTTCAGCAGGTTTTCGAGGGGTCCGTAGTAAGAAGTTTCGGCCGTGGCCGCCCCCGTGGCGCGAATCGCGGCCAGGGCGTGCAAATAGGTAGCAAGCATAGATTAAGAGCGAATAGCCGCGCAAGCTACGCCCCCCGGGCGTACCGCTAAGCTGGGCTGCCACCGGCGGGTGCCCGTCCATACAAGCCCCCACGCAAAACGCCCCCGCGCCAAACCGGCGCGGGGGCGTTTTAAAACCGTCGAAATAAAACTTTACCAGGACAGCGCCGGCCGCCCACCCCGTCCGCGAGTAGGGGGTTTGTTCGTTCCCCGTTCGTTCTTCCTTCGTTCGGACGCCGTTCCCGCTGGCTCGGGCTGGTTTTGTATTATCACAAGGTCCGCGAGGCGATGGTCGAGTGGTTAGGGTTGTCAGTAGCCGTGACGGTGATTTTGTCGCCCGCCAGCGAGGCGTTGGGGGCTGTCGTTCGGTAGTGCCACAGGTTGGGGTCGGCCTGCCGCTGGGCGGGGCCCTCCTCCACGAGGGTACCGTCGCTGTTCTCGATTTTCACCGCTACCGATTTCACGGCGTGGTCGTCGTCGGCCGTCACGACAATCAGTTCGCCCACCTGGCCCGTGTACTCGTCCAGGTCCACGTCCGTGATGTTGGGGGCCTGCATGAAGTCCCGCAGCAGCACGTTGTACACGCTCAGATTCTGCGCCTTGGCCTCCGCGCCGTAGGCCGCCTGCACAGCTGGGTCCTGGTTTTGCCCCTTGGCGTAAATAACCGCCTGCTGAAACTCGGTGCGCTGGGCCGTTTGCCCGGCCGTGGGCGGGCCGGTGGGCGCCTGCGGGGCCACGCTCACCTCGGTGCCCCGGCTCGTTTGCCGAAACACAAGCTGCCCGCCAAGCATCCCGCTCAGCCCCTGCGTCACAATGTTGTTCTTAACCTTTGCCATCTGCTTGAAAATGAATTGGTGGGTAGAAAAATGCCCGGCCGTCAAGCCGAACCGTAGGCAAGGTAAGTGACCGCCAGCAGTTGGCCAAACTACGCCGGCCGCCCCGGCTCTCTGCGCGGCTGGCGGTCGGGCCCGGGTGCCGGGCAAACCGCCGGTCGGGCCGGGCCACGTCCAAGGCGGGCGGGGCGGGGAAGTACGCATCCGGCGCTTCTTCGTAGATGGGGTTGCCCATGCTCAACAGCGGGAACAGGTAGGGCAGGAGCACAGCGGGGAAGTGCATGGCTTAAAGGGGCGGGAAGGGAATGCCTTCGCGCTGCATCCACGCGCGCATTGCTGTGCGGGCTGCTAGCTCCTCCTTGACCCAGGGCTTGCCCACGATGTCGGGCTGGGCGCCGAGCGCGTCGAGCTTGAGGCGCCAGGCGCGGCCCTCGGGCGTCTGCTCCCATTTCGTGCGGATGTCGTGGTAGCGGGCCGCCCCCGAGGAGGGCACGGGGAACTTGACCCCTTTGGCCATGAGCAGGTGCTTGACCTTGATTTGCCAGGCGATGCTTTGGGCGTTGCCAATGTCCTTTTCCTGGGTGCTCAGGGCCACGTCCCCGTTGGCCTTGCGCCAGTCGGCGCCGCGTTCGAGCAGGTAGTGCACTTGTTCAAAGTTGTTGAGGCTGGCCAGGGTGCTGGCCGCCGTGTAGCCCCCGCTGTCGACGGCGTCGATGTCGGCGCCGCGGTCGAGCAGCAGCTTCATGCGGCTGTAGTTGTTAATGTAGATGGCGTTGAGCAGGGCCGGGACCTTGCGTTCGTCCTTGGCGTTGGGGTCGGCCTTGAGGTCGAGCAGGGCGACGAGCAATTCATCTTTGGGCCCCTCGGCGGCGACGTTGACCAGGTGGGTCACGTCCACGCCGCCCCGCTCGTTGGGCAGGCGCAGCGGGCGGTTGACGTCGGCCCCGTGGGCTACCAGGGCCCGCATCGCCTTGACGTGGTGGTGGGAATAGGCCCAGAGCAGGAAGGTGACGCCCTTATTCCCTTCTTGGTTGGGGTCCAGGCCCGGGTGCCGGGCAAAGAGCTGGTCCAGGGCGGCCACGTCGTCGCGGCGGATGGCCCGGGCCACGTCCAGCGCGGGCGGGGCGGGGAAGTACGCCTCCGGCGCTTCTTTGTAGATGGGGTTGGTCTCTGCTTGCATACAGCCGAACAGTTGAAAGGGGAAAAGAAGACACAGCGCCCCCAGGCGCAGCGCGGCCGACAGGCGAACCCGCAAGGCGACCAGGAGTCGGAGCGTCGGCATCGTCATGGGGTGATGAACCGGGTGAGGGTGGCCGTGTCCTGGTCTTTTTCGTGCTCGATGTGCTCCACCATCTGCGGGTTTACCCCGTGACCGTCCATGGCCCGCTCCCAAAGTTCCTTGCCCGGGTTGAGGAACCCGCTCAGCTTTTTTTGCCACTGCGGAGCGGGCGTGACAACGTGGGGGATGCCCAGCGCCTTGGGCAAGACCACGCCCCGGGTCACCACTGAGGCCATTTGCAGGTTGCTGAGCGGGTCAGACGTGGAGCGGTAGGCGTCAATGAGCGCGCCTTTTTCCAGCATTTCCTGGCGCGACACGCCGTAGGGTTCGCGTCCGACCGTGTTCGCGTGCAAGCCCGCGGAGTTGAACGTGTAGCTTTTGGTCCCCGTCACGACACTGGCGGCGCTGGCCAGCCCCCCGCCCAGGGAGTGGCCCGTGGTTTCGACATCAAGTGGGTCAGTTTTTTTCGTGACAGCATCCGCAAGCTTCATTGCCATATTATACTGCTTACTTTCCAAGCCGGCCCCTTGCAGTACGTTAGCGCGGCCATCGTTCCCAAAGAAGTTCTCCGTGCCTTTGTAGGCGATGACCAGCTTGGGCGGGCGCTCGAAAGAAGACTCGTACAGCGCGGCCTTGAAGTTGGACTTGGGGTCGAACAGCATTTCGGGCGACACTCCCTTCTTGGCCAGTTCGCTGGGGTCGAGCATGTGCCAGCCTTCGGGTTCGGGGATGGGCGGCACGGCTGTGCTGCTGTATACGTGGCCGCTGAGGCGGGCCCGCTCCACGGCCACGTTGTTGCGGGCGAGGCGGGTGAGGGCGGTTTGGGCGGCCTCGTCGGGGGTGGCGGCCAGGCCGGTGCCGGCGCGCTGCATCAGCAGCATCCGCGCGTCGTAGCGGCCCTGCTTGTTGAGGGGCAGGGCGGCGGGCAGCGGCGGCATCAAGGGCACCAGCGCGGCCAGGGGGCTGCCGTGCTCGCGGGCGGCGGGGCGCACGTAGGCGGCCGGCCCGCCGGGGGCCATCGTCAGCTCAGGGGCGGCCACGGTCAGGAAGCAGCGGTAGGCCCCCTGGTCGGCGTTGCCCGCTTCGAACTCCTCGCGGTAGCCCACGCAGTGGCCGGCTTCCCACGAGAGGGTTTCGCGGGCGGCCCCGCCCTTGGTCTCGAAGAACACCACGCGCCCGGCCAGGGGCTTGGCGGGGGCGGCGGCCCAGTCCAGCAGGGCGTCCTCGTGGGGCACGTCGAGCACCAGTTCCACTTGGCCGTGGCGGGTTTTCGCAAGGACCCGGCCCCGGCTGTCGGTGGCTTGGGAGAAAGCGTAGGAGCAGTGGCGCACGGGGTAATGTTGCCCCATAATGTGCAGCTCCGCGTAGAAAGAGGCCATAAAATGAAAAGAACACCGCGGTAGGTAGACGCAAGCAAGCGTAAAGCTAGGGCGCAAATCTCCGGCCGGCAACGGCCGGCCCTGAATACGTCTATATGGCAGTGAACCGGCCACCAGGGCAGACGGCTTTCGCTCTTTCAGAACCTGCTTGTGTTAGCCAGCACGCGGTAGCGGTGCACCATTTTGCGTCTTGCCCTTGCACGATTTGGGCCCGTGGCGCGGACGACGAGACGCAAAACAGTGCGCCGCTACCGCGTTTCGACGACCCCCAATCTGAATTCAAACAGCTCAGCCACCCACCCGGCCCGGGCCCAGCCAGCGCGCCACCGGGTAGCGGTTGTGGCCGGGCTCGTGGTAGGCCGAGTTTAGGTACACCCACTCCAGCTGGGCCGCGCCGCTGGCGGCAAAGGTTGGGTTTTCCGCTTTCAGCTTCTCCAGCCGCTGGCGCAGGGCCGGGTCGCGGCCCAGCAGGTCGGCGGCCACGTCCTCGAACACGTAGTCCGAGAAATGCTCCTTCTGCTGGAGCACGCTGTCGAAGAAGCCCCAGGCGAAGAACGAGTCGGTGGCCTGCGGCTCCAGGGTTTCGACGAGGTAGCGGACGGGGGCGGCGTCTGCGGTCAGGTATACCACGTAGTCGCCCCGGCGGAAAGTAGCCGTTTCCGTTACCGCCCGCACCTGCACCTGGCTGTGCACGTAGTGGCCCTCAAACGGGTGCGGGGAGGTTTTAAACTCGTTGAGGTAATACATTTCCACGGGCACCGTAACGTCCTGGGCCAGGGGCTCCAGCGTGGCGCCGTTGCGGCGCAGGAGGTCCGCCACTTCGGCCCAGGCCTGGGGGATGAGGTAGGCGGTGGGGCGGCGGGCGGTGGCGGCGGGCCGGTAGGTGTTGAAGTGCTTCACGGGCCGGGTGAAGGGCGCGGCGCGGTCGTAGTAGAGCCGGGGCTGGCCGCTCACCGCGCTCGGCTTCAGGCGGCCCTCGTAGCCGCGGAACGGCACGGTTTCGAACTCGGTGGCGTCCAGGGTCCAGGCCAGGGGGAAGGTGGTTTGGGCGGCTACCTCGGCCTGCGCGGCGGCGCGGGCGGCGGCCAGGGTGGCGGCCTGCTGGCCCACGGTTTCAAGCACGGTTTTGAGGAAGTCGTACGTGGCGTGCACTCTGGGGCCGAAGGCCTTGAGCATGTGCGTCTCGGGCATGAAGCCGATGGTGTTGAACAGGGCCGCGTAGCCGGTGGAGTAGCGCGGCGTTTCCAGAAAGGCGCGCAGGCCGCTCTCGGGCGTCTGGCCCTCGAAGTCCACGTAGGGCGTCATCGGCCACTTCTTTTTGTCCATGCCCCGGTATAAGGCCGGCAGCAGCTCGCGCTGCAGGTAGGCGCCCAGGGCCGGGGCCAGCTTGTTGTGCTGGGTGGCAATGAGCGTCATCGTGTACTGATAATCAGCACCGTTGGAGGTGTGCGTCTCAACGAACACATCGGGCTGCCATTTCTGAAAGAGCGCCGCAAACGAGCGGGCGTTGCGCGAGTCCTGCTTGACGTAGTCGCGGTTCAAATCCAGGTGCCGGGCGTTGCCCCGGAAGCCGGCTTCGGCCGGGCCGTTCTGGTTCACCCGGCTGGTGGCGCTGCGGTTGAGCATCCCGTCCACGTTGTATACGGGCACGATGACGACCGTGACGCCGGCCAGCAGCTTCCGCAGGGCCTTCTGCTGCAGCAGGTCGCGGGCCAGCATCATGCTCGCGTCGATGCCCTCGGGTTCGCCGGGGTGAATGCCGTTTTGAATGAAGAGCACGCGGCGGTTTTTGCGGCGGGTGCTGGCCGGGTCGGCGTCGCCGTCGGCGCTCAGCACCGCTTCGTGCAGGGGCAGGCCCGCGTCGGTGGGGCCGGCTTCGGCCAGGTGCAGGTGCGGCGAATAGGCGGCGGCCAGCCGCTGGTAGTAGGCGATGCACTCGGCGTAAGTGGCGGTGGTATTGCCCCCGCCGGCCTCAAACGGGGTCCGCCATTCGGGGGCGGGAAGGGGAGCGGGAGCGGTCATCAGCAGCGAAGCAAGGAGTAACGAGAACATGGGCGAAAGTAGCGCGCAACGGCGCTTCGCGTCCCCGGGCGATGCCTGAACGATGCCCGGGCGGTGCGGGGACGCGCCGCCCCGCTGCGCACTGCGGCTTAACGCTGCCGGCTGCCGCGCAGCCGCTCGTCGAGGCTGTAGCGGCCTGGCCCGGCCAGCAGCAGCCCCAGAAACACGAACGCCGACTCCAGCGCGTGCGCGTAGTCGTTGAAGCCGTCGCCCTTGCTCACGTGCATCACCGTGGCCATTATCATGGTCACCAGCAGCCCGAAGCACGCCACCCGAAACCCCAGGCCCAGCCC
>NZ_JANNOD010000083.1:0-12089 GCF_031398885.1 Hymenobacter sp. | reverse complement strand
AGCAGGCCGTTAAAGCTAGTGCCAGACCAGGTAGAGACGCCTGCTTGCGTCTCATCGTTTGAACGACAATGGCGCGAACGGCCCGAGCGACCAGACGCAAATATGCGTCTCTACCTAGTTCTCGCCGCCAAAAAATTCGCTCAAGTGCTGCAAGCGCCCCGCAATTACCGGAACGGCGCAATTTGGCGCAATGTAGCCGGGCCGCGTTTTACGAGCGACGTTCCCGTTTACCGAACGGCTGCGGGCTCCTTTGCCGACAGCTCCGCCCGGTAGTCCGGCTCCGTCTCGCGCCGGAAGCGCAGCAGCAGCACCCCGGCCACGATGGTCAGGCCCACCAGCAGGCCCGTCCACACGCCGGGCGCGCCCAGGTGCAGGGTGAAGCCCAGGAAATACCCCAGCGGCAGCGCCACCACCCAGTACGCCAGCAGCGCCACGATGGAAGGCACCTTCACGTCCTCTAGCCCGCGCAACGCCCCCAGGCCCACCACCTGCAAACCGTCGGACACCTGAAACAGGGCCCCGATGAGCAGCAGCGTAGCCGCCTGGGCCAGCACTTGCGGGTCGTGGCTGTACAGGAGCGGGGCCACGTGCCGGGTGCAGATGAACAGCACCGCCATAGCACCCATGAACGCGAACCCGAGCACGTAGGCCGCGAAACCCGCCTGCCGGGCCGCGCCCAGCTCGCCGCCGCCCTGCAGCTTGCCCACCCGGATGGTGGCCGCCGTCGCGATGCCGCTGGCCGCCATGTAGGTAATGGAAGCCAGGTTGATGGCCACCTGGTGGGCCGCCAATTGGGCCGCGCCCAGCCACCCTATCATGATGGCCGCCGCCGCGAAGGCGCCTACTTCAAACGCCATTTGCACCCCAATAGGAGCGCCCAGTCCCAACAGGCGACGCAGGGTGGGCGCATCGGGCCACCAATTGCCAATGGCGGCGCGGTATACTTGCAGGCGCCGGGCCCGCAGCACGTAGGCCGCCATGAGCAGCGCCATGAGCCCGCGGGCCATGAGCGTAGCCCAGGCCGAACCCATCAGGCCCATCTCGGGCGCGCCCCATTTGCCAAACACCAGCGCGTAGCACAGCGCGGCGTTCACCACATTGGCTAGCACCGAGAGCCACATGGCCTGCCGGGTGAGCCCCAGCCCTTCGGCAAACTCGCGAAACCCCTGAAACACCATCAGCGGCAGCAAGGACCAACTGATGACCCGCACCCAGGGCGCGGCCAGCGCCTCCACCGCGGGCGGCTGGCCCAGGTAGTGCATTGCAAACGGCACCAGCTGCCCCAGGCCGGCCAGCACCAGCCCGGCCAGCGCGCTCAGCCAGACGGACGACACCAGCAGGCGGCCCAAATCGGGCAGGTCGCGCCGGCCGTCGGCCGCGGCCACCAGGGGCACGCTGCCCATGCTCAGGCCAATGCCCAGCATCAGGAGCACGGTGGTGCTGCTCACGCCCAGGCTCACGGCGGCCAGTGGCACGGTGCCTGTGCGCCCCACCAGCACCGAATCGACGAAGCTGACCATGACATGCCCCAACTGTGACAACACCACCGGATACGCCAGCAACACGGTAGGACGCAAGTGAGGGCGGAGGTCTTTCAACGCAAAAAACTTAATCAGCCAGCAAAATAGCCGGACACAAAGGTAAGCCCGCCCGTTTTGGGCCAGTATTACCAATGGGAATCACCGGATAATTAAAACGATTTCGGGTCCGTGCGGACGTTCCACCTCACGAGACCCCTGCGGGGCAGGCCCCTCTCCGGCGGAGAGGGGTGCGTTCAATGGACCCGAATTGGCTCCCCTCTCCGCGGGAGAGGGGCCGGGGGTAAGGTTTAATCAGTCGCGCCGTCCACACGGACTTGGAAACCGCCCTAGGCCGCAATCGGAGCCAGCACCTCCCGCATCAGCTGCAACGCTTCGCGCAGCACGCTTTCGTCCACGGCGTAGGAAAGCCGGACAAAGCCAGGCGCCCCGCAAGTAGCGCCGTCCACCACCTCCACCCCGCCCGCGGCCAGCCGCCGCACCAGCTGGGCCGAAGCTTCCGCCGCAGGCAAGCCAGGGTCGAGGAACCGGGTAAAATCGGCAAACACGTAGTACGTGCCTTCCGGCGCCACAACGGCAGCAGCCCCGGGCAGAGCGGCCAGCCCGGCTAGCAGCAGCTGCCGCGTGGGTCCCAGTTGCGCGCACAGCGCCGCCCCGATGGCCACCGCGTGCCGGGTAGCGGCGAGGGCGGCGGCCTGGGCTGGCACGGGCACCGGCGCGCCAGTGCTGAACAGCCGGGCGGCCACCGCCCGCGCCAACGCAGACGGCGCCACCACGCAGCCCACTCCCCAGCCCGCCAGCGCCAGCGACTTGGAGAAGCCGCTCACCACCACGTGCCGCTGGTGCGGGTCGGGCCAGGCCAGCAGGGTGGGCACGGGCTCCGGCCCGAAGCAGATGCCTTCGTAAATCTCGTCGCTGAGCACCCAGAGCTGCGGAAATTCGGCGGTTACGGCCAGCAAAGCCGCCCACTCGGCCCGGGCATACACGCGCCCGGTGGGGTTATTGGGGTTGCTGAGGATGAGCAGCCGGGTGGCCGGCGTGAGGGCCGCCCGCAGCGCTTCGGGGCGAAGAGCGTAGTTGTCGGCGGCAGTCAAGGGCAGCGGGCGCAATATGCCGCCCGCCCGGCGCACCAGGTCGTGGAACCCAAACCAGTTGGGGGTAGGCAGCAGCACCTCGTCGCCGGTTTCCAGCAGCTCACTGAGCAGGGCAAACAGGCCGGTTTTGGCTCCGCCCGTTACCAGCACCTGCTCGGCGGTGAGGCCGGCCGCGCCGCGCTGGCGGTAGCGCTGGGCCAGGGCCTCGCGCAGCTCGGGCAGGCCCGCTATGGGACTGACTTCCAGCGGCGCGCGGCGCTGTTGCACGCTGGCCAGCGCGGTCGTGGCCGCTTCCAGCGCCACGGGGGGCACCGCAAAATTTCCGTAACCGGAGGCGAGGCTGAGCATTGCCGGTGATTTATTATTGAATAATGCTTTACTCCTCCCGCGCGGCCAGCACCACGTCGGCGAAGTCTGTCGCTGCATCGGTGAAAGTGGCTACCACCCGCAGGCCGGCTTCGGTGGCCAGCTCCTCAATCTGAGGCAGGGTGAATTTATAGGAATTCTCGGTGTGAATGACTTCCCAGGCCGCGAAATCCACGGTTTGGTCCAGGGCGGCGAGGCGCACTTGCTGGGCGCGGGCACTGACCAGGTACGAGCGCACGGCGCCGGTGAGGGGGTTGTAGTCGGTGTAGTGCTGCCAGTGGGCGAGGTCGAAGTTGGCCCCCAGCTCGCGGTTGATGCGGGTGAGCAGGTTCAGGTTGAACGCGGCCGTGACGCCCTGGGCATCGTCGTAGGCGGCCCGAATGCGGCGCGGGTCCTTCTGCAAGTCGAATCCGATGAGCAGGCGGTCGGCCGGGGCCAGCGGGGCGGCCAGCCGGCGCAGAAAATCCAGGCGCTCGGCCGGCCCGAAGTTGCCGATGTTCGACCCCAGAAACAGCACCGCCTTGCCGCCCGGCCGGCTCCGCAGCTGGGCGAGGGCGGTGGCGTAGTCCGACACCATTGGGGCCACGCGCAGGGCGGGCATTTCGAGCGCTAGCATTTCCACCAAGCCGGCCATGGCGCCCGTCGAAATGTCCACCGGGGCGTAGGTAAAAGTCGGGCTGGCGGCGAGCAGCTCGCGCAGCAGCAGCTTGGTTTTGGCGCCGTCGCCGGCCCCCAGCTCCACCAGAGCAAACTCGCCGCCGCCGGGCGGGCTCAGGGCCGCCGCGATGGCCGCGCCGTGCTCCCGGAAAATGGCAAACTCGGCGCGGGTGGGGTAGTACTCTGGCAGCTCCATGATTTGCTGGAACAGCTGGCTGCCCGCGTCGTCATAGAAGTACATCGACGACAGCGTTTTGGGCGTGCGGCCCAGGCCAGCGGCCACGTGCTGCGCCAATTCGCTGGCAACGCGGCTGAGAAGGGAGGAATTGGTCATGCAGTGACTGTGGACGAAAAGGCGGGAAGGTCAGGAAGCGTTGGTGTCGAGTTAAAAGTTGAGAGTTAAAAGTTAAAGCGCGGACGAATGAAATGTTAACCCTTAGGCCCTATCCGAAAAAGTTGGGAGATGAGCACGATGAGAAGAGAACGTCCTGCTCATCTCCCAACTTTTAACTTGGCATGAGCGCTAAGGCAGCTTTAAAAAGCGCCGGCCGTTACGCCCCCAGGTAACGGTAACGGGCTGGTCCAGCGCCTCGTAAAGGTTTCCCCATCCGGGCACGCCGCCGGAGCGCGGTAGAGACGCATGGTTGCGCCTCTATACCGCGTGCGCGGATGGGCACGCTGCCGGGGCTTACTTCCGTCAGCCGCCCGGCCCTCGGCGGGCCAGCCGGATGCCGGTGAACTGCCAGCGCTTGTCGGCGTGAAAAAAGTTGCGGTAGCTGAGGCGGATGTGGTTTTCCGGGGTGGCGCAGGAGCCGCCGCGCAGCACCAGTTGGTTCACCATGAACTTGCCGTTGTATTCGCCCAGGGCCCCGGCGGCGCGGGCGTAGCCGGGGTAGGCGTGGTAGGCCGAGTAGGTCCACTCCCAGCAGTCGCCCAGCAACTGGTGGCAGGCGCGGGGGTCGGCGTCGGCGGGCAGCGGCTGGGGGTCGAGCTGGCCGCTTTCCAGCCAGGTGCCGCCGCGGGTAGTGGCCCCGAAGTGGCGGGCGGCGGTTTCCCACTCGGCCTCGGTGGGCAGGCGGGCGCCGGCCCAGTTGGCGTAGGCGTCGGCTTCGTAAAAGCTGACGTGGGTGACGGGCGCTTCCGGCGCTACCGCTTGCAAGCCGTGGTGGGTGAACCGGTGCCAGCGGCCGTCCCGCTGCACCCAGTACAGCGGCGCTTCCCAGCCCTCGGCCCGGGCCAGGTCCCAGCCCTCGCCCATCCAGTAGCGAAAGTCGCGGTAGCCCCCGGCCTCGATGAATTGCAGGTAGTCGGCGTTGGTCACCAAGCGGTTTTGCAGCTCGAACGGCGCCAGCAGCACCTCGTGGGCCGCCAGCTCATTGTCGAAGCAAAAGCCTTTTTCCTGAAAGCCCACCCGGTAAATGCCGCCGGGCACGGCCAGCCAGGACGCGGGCGCTGCGCTTAATGAAGAATGAGGAATGAGAAATGAGGAATTGTCTTCTAGTTGCGAAGAGCGGCCATTTCCCAATTCTTCATTCTTCATTCTTAATTCCTCATTAAGCGCAGCGTACGCCGGGGCGAGCGGGCTGGTGCTGAGGATGTACTTGATGTCGGTGGCCAGCAGCTCCTGGTGCTGCTGCTCGTGCTGGAGGCCCAGCTCCAGCAGCTCGTAGAATGCGGCGGGCAACGCCTCGTCCTGGGCCAGCAGCTCGGCCATGGCGGCGTCCACGTGCGCACGGTAGGCCAGCACGTCGGCCAGCGGCGGGCGCGAGAGCGTGCCGCGGTCGGCCCGGTTCACGCGCGAGCCCAGCGAGTTGTAGTAGGAGTTGAACAGAAACGCGTATTCCGGGTGGAATACCTGATAGTCGGGGGCGTATTCCTTGAGCAGCAGCGTCTCCCAGAACCACGTGGTGTGGGCCAGGTGCCACTTGGGCGGGCTCACGTCGATGGTGGGCTGCACCACGGTGTCCTCGGGCAGCAAGGGGGCGCACAGGGCCTGGCTCTGGGCCCGCACGGCCTGGTAGCGGGCCAGCCAGGGCCGCGCCAAGCGGGGGGCGGCCGGCGAATGGTGAAGTTGAGGCATTGGCGAAAGAAAAAAAAGGGCAGTTATTAGGGGCCCAAGGCACTAACCGCCCTGGCGGGCCGGAGGTTACGGCCAGCCCTCCCCGTGCGCCACGCACGGCCTGCCGCCAAGGGGACCAAACACGCAAAGCTCCTCAGGAAATACGTAGAAGCTCTTCCATGAAATTGGTATTTACACGCATTTTCGGAACAAATCACAACTTAAACCGCTGTTCGTAGTAGAATAATGGCCGGGCGGGTCTAACTTGTATTACCCCTAACCTCCTTTCCATATTTCAATGCCTTCTACGAATTCCACCAGTGATTTGGCAGCCGCTGCCAAACCCGCCACCCGCCCCGCCAACCGGGTGGGCACCAAAAGCCGCCGGGGCTTCGCTGCCATGAGCCCCGAAACCCAGCGCCGCATTGCCAGCGAAGGCGGCAAAGCCTCGCACGCCAGCGGCCGGGGCCACCGCTTCTCCGCCGACGAAGCCCGCGATGCCGGCCGCAAAGGCGGCCTGGTGAGCCGCCGGGGTAAGAAGGCGGCCAACAAGTAGCGCCGTCCCTGGCCGAGCGAAGCACGCCGCGCATCTTTGCGGCATGCTTCGTCTTAGCTTTTCGCGGCGCGCGCTGCGCTTCAACTTTCCGGCTCGCACGTCCCGCGGCGCCTTGGCCGAACACGTAGCCTGGTACCTGCACCTGACCGACCCCGCTCACCCCGCGGCCGTGGGACTGGGCGAAGCCGCGCCCCTGGCCGGCCTTAGCCCCGACTTCGGGCCGGGGTTTGCGGACGCCGTGGCCCGGCTTTGCGACCGGTTCAACGCCGGGGCTTTTGCCACCTTCGCGGCGGCTCAGGCCCCGGCGTTCGTCGGTTTGGGCTTTCCGGCTCTGGTATTCGCCCTCGAAACCGCCGCGCTCGACCTGGCCGGCGGCGGGCGGCGCCAGCTGTACGCCAACGGCTTCAGCCAAGGAACGGCCACGCTGCCCATCAATGGCCTGGTGTGGATGGGCGACGCCGCCTTCATGCGCGAGCAGATTGAGGGGAAGCTGGCGGCGGGGTACTCCTGCCTGAAGCTAAAAATTGGCGGGCTGGATTTTGCCACGGAACTGGCGCTGCTGGCCGAAATTCGGGCCGTGGCGCCCGCCGGCCAACTAATGCTGCGGGTAGATGCCAACGGGGCCTTTGCCCCGGCCGACGCCCTGGCCAAGCTGCGGGAGTTGGCCGCGTTCCAGATTCATTCCATCGAACAGCCCATTGCCGCCGGCCAGCTCCCGGCCCTGGCGGCGCTCTGCCGGGCCTCGCCCCTGCCCATTGCGCTCGATGAAGAGCTGATTGGCGTGGTTGACCCCGCCCGCCAAGCCGCGCTGCTCGACGAGGTTAAACCGGCCTACGTGGTGCTCAAGCCCACCCTGCTGGGGGGCCACGCGGCCACGAACCACTGGATTGCGCTGGCCCAGGCCCGGGGCATCGGCTGGTGGATTACCTCGGCCCTGGAATCGAACGTGGGCCTCAACGCCGTGGCCCAGCTCACGGGCGAGCACGACGTGCGCGGGTTTGCGCAGGGACTGGGCACGGGCCAGCTCTACGACAACAACGTGGCGGCGCCGCTGCACATCGGCGGCGGCCAGTTGGGCTACGACCCCGCCGGCCGGTGGGAAGTGCCCGCCTAGCGCAGTTTCAGCGTCGAGGCACGTTTTAAAGCAGAACTGAAAAGTCTGCAGACCGGCTCTGGAGCAGTTTCATAATCCAAGCACAGTTATCAGGCTTATCAGGCTCCCCTCTCCGCGGGAGAGGGGCCGGGGGCGAGGTGGGCCGGGCTGCACTGCGTGCACCGTTCGTGAAGCCGCTCCGGGCCGAGCCCGAGGCCGCCGCCGCGCGGCGCGGATGGACTTCCCCCGGGCTTCTCCAGAGCGGGCAATTCCGCCGGGCCGGCGGCCGGCCGAAAGGGGACCTTGGGAAGATGAGGGGGGCCGGGCAGCCGGAGTAGGTAAAGGCGCGTCTTATTCGCTTAATTTACCGCATCGGTTGCGTCTTCCTGCCATGTTTTTTCCGCGCTTTGTGTGTTTGCTGGTTTTCCTAAGCTTTTGCTGGGATGCGGGCCGCCCCGCGCACGCGCAAGCCGCGGAAACCGCCGCGCCGTTTGTGTTCGAAAACGCCCGCCGCAAAGTAGCCCGGGTAGAATTTGCCATGCACCGCAACCTGCTGGTGGTGACGGGCACGCTGAACGGATTCGGGCCTTACAATTTTCTGCTCGATACGGGCGTCAGCACTTCCATCCTCACGTCGCCGGCCCTGGCCGACTCCTTGCGCCTGCGCCACGGCCAGCGGTTCCGGGTGGTGGGCGCGGGCGGCCTCGAATCGGGGCTGCTGGCCTACCAAACCGACAGCGTGCGGACGGCGCTGCCCGGCGTGGTGGCCCCGTTCATGACGTGGCTGGTGCTCTCCGAGGACGTCCTCAACCTGTCGGGCTACGTGGGCGTGCCCATCCACGGCATCCTCGGCTCCGAGCTGTTCCGCAGCTTCGTGGTGACGCTGCGGCCCGAGGTTAACCAGCTGGTGCTCGACGCCCCGGCCACGTACCGCGGCCCCCGGGGCAAGCGGTGGTCCAGCATTCCGCTGATACTGCAAAACAACAAGGCCTACGTCGTGGCCGGCGTGCAGCTCAGCGACTCGCTCACCCTGCCCCTCAAGCTGGTGCTGGACACCGGCGCCAGCCACGCCCTGTCGTTGGAGCTCGACTCGGACCCCCGCCTGAGGGGCCCCGCCCGGCGCCTGCCCACCGACCTGGGCCGGGGCCTCACGGGCATCGTGCAGGGCTACCTGGGCCGGGTGACCACCATGCAACTGGGCCGCTACACCATGCGCTCGGTGCTGACGTCCTTCCCCAACGCGGCCGACGTGCACCGCCGCACCGACGTGCCCCGCAACGGCAACGTGGGCTACGAGCTGCTCAAGCGCTTTTCGCTCGTCGTCGACTACCCCCACCAGCGCCTGCTGCTGCGCCCCAACACCCAGTTCCGCGACCCGTTCGAGCACGACATGTGCGGTGTGGAGCTGCTGGCCACCGGGCCCGACTACCGCCGCTTCCTGGTGTTGCGCGTCATGCCCGGCTCGCCCGCCGCCGCCGCCGGCCTGGAAGTCGACGAAGAGCTACTGAGCATCAACTTCCTGCCGGCCAGCGTATTCTCTCTCACCCAGCTCGACCGCATGCTGCACTCCGAAGACGGCCGCAACCTGTTCCTGGTGCTCCGCCGGCCCGACGGCAACCTGCACACCACCAACGTGCGCCTGAAGCGGCAAATCTGAGCCCCGGCCCGACCCTACCTTTGCCGCCCCGTCTCCCCGCTTCCCTAACTTCCCCGCTTCCCCGCTTCTCCTCAGATGACTGCTCGATTATTGATTCAGTTGGCGGCCCTGTTGGGCGGGCTGGGCGTGGCCATTGGCGCGTTCGGGGCCCACTCCCTGCACGACATGCTGGCCAAAGCCGGCCGCCTCGACACCTTCGAAACCGCGGTGAAGTACCAGTTTTACCACGTGCTGGCGCTGCTGGCCATTGGGGTGCTGTGGACGGCCCGCCCCGAGCTGCGGGCCCTGGGCACCACCGGCTGGCTCTGGCTGGGCGGCATTCTCGTATTCAGCGGCTCGCTCTACGCGCTGTGCTTCACGGGCATCACCAAGCTGGGCGCGGTGGCCCCGGTGGGCGGGCTCCTGCTCATGGCGGGCTGGGTGAGCTTGCTGCTGGCCGTGCGCGAGCTATAGGCGACCCATAGGGGCGGCAGCGGCGGCAACGTGCCGCGGCATTCATTCCGGTAAAAAGCAAAAAGGACGGCCCGCTGGTGCGGGCCGTCCTTTTTGCATCCATGAGAAGGGCTTGCGCGCTTACTTCACTTTGACCCTAACGCGGTCAGCTTCTTTGGTATTGACCTTCTTGCCATTGACCTGCATCGTGGCGGGAGCCGCGGCCGAAGCTTCGGCTTTCATCTCCGGGGCGGCGTTGGCCGTGGCCGGTGCTTCCTTCACCTCGCCCACCAGCGACACGGTGGCGCTGCCGGCGGGGGCGTTCGACTCCACGGTCAGCACCTTGTTCTGCATGCCCATTTTGCCGGTTGTGTTGAAGTGCGCGGTGATGGAGCCGGTTTTGCCGGGCAGCACCGGGTCCTTGGTGTACTCGGGGGTGGTGCAGCCGCAGCTCACGCCGATGTTGGAAATGACGAGGGGCGCGGTGCCCGTGTTCTTGAACTTGAACGTGTGGTCGACCACGCCGCCCTGCACCACCGAGCCGAAGTCGTACTTCACCTCTTCAAACGTGATGGCGGGGCCGGCCACCGGACCGGCGGCTTTGTCGGCGGGCTTTGGGGCCTGGGCCTGCGCGGAGAAAGCGGCAGCGGTCAGGCTCAGGGCGAGGAGCAGGGTTTTTTTCATGAAGTCAGGAAATTTGAAGGATTAGAAGGGGTTGGAGAATAACAAAATTAACGGTTTTGCGCAGCCAGGCAAATTTAAAACCAAACTACCCGTGGCAGTTGCGGCACCCCGCAACCAAAGTGCGGCGCTTAAAATTCTATGCCGTGACCCAATCAAGCAACCGAGGCAGCAACAAGCGCGGGTGGCTTATTGTGAGATTGGGCTCGCCGGCCCTGCCGGGGCCCTACTCCGGCTCCGGCGCGTCGCCGAGCAGCTTCTGTTGAAAATTGAGCAGGAACAGCCGCTCCGAGGCCCGCGTGATGGCCGTGTAGAGCCAGCGCGCAAACTCGCCCGCCAGCGGCTCGTCGGGTTTCAGAAAGCCGTGGTCGACGAACACCGCCTGCCACTGCCCGCCCTGGGCCTTGTGGCAGGTGAGGGCGTAGGCAAACTTGATTTGCAGCGCGTTCAGGTACGGGTCCTTGCGCATTTCCTTGTAGCGCTCGGCCTTGGTCTTGAAGTGGGCGTAGTCTTCGCTCACGGCCTGGTACAGGGCATTGTTGCGGTCCGAGGGCAGGGCCGGGCTCTCGGTGTGCAGCGTGTCGAGCAGCAGCTTTACCTCGATTTCGGGCTCGTCGGGGTAGTCCACGAGCCGCACCTGGGCCTGGGCAAAGTGGAAGCCGAAGACCTCCTCGCGCCGGATTATTTTGGTGATTTGCAGAAAGTCGCCGTTGGCCAGAAAGCCGATTTCGGAGTCCTTGGGCAGCCAGAAATAGTTGTTGCGCACCACCATGAGGTAGTCGCCGCCCTCAATCTCCTCCTCGGCGTCGAACAAAGCCCGGCGGATGAGCTGGTTGTACTGGTTGGCGTTGCGGTTGGAGCGGCAGATGATGGTGGTGTTTTCGTGGCCGTACTGGCGGTAGGCCCAGCGCAGGCCGTCCTCCAGCTTGTCGCCGCCCATCTTGAAAATGTCGCGGAAGCCCCTGGTGTGCAGCTGGATGTTGGGCACTTCCTGGCGCAATTCCTCGCGCAGCTCGGTGGCGTTTACCAGAATGCCCGATTCCTGGGCCTGGCGCATCACCTGGCGCAGCTCCACGCTGCCCACGGTGGCCCGGAAGCGGTGGGCCAGCAGCTCGGGGTCGAGGGCCGGGCTTAGGAGCTGGCCCACCGGCGGCAGCTGCGCCGTGTCGCCGATGAGCAGCAGCTTGTTGCTCTGCTTCTCAAACACAAAGCCCATCAAATCATCGAGCAGGCCGTTTTCGCCGAAGGCCTTCTCGTCCGAAATCATCGAGGCCTCGTCCACGATGTACAGCGTCTGCTCGCCGCGGTTGGGCTGGCGCTGGAAGTTGAGCCGCTCGGAGGGCGAGCCGGACGTCTGGCGGTAAATCTTCTTGTGGATGGTGCTGGCCGGCACGCCGGCGTAAGCCGCCATCACCTTGGCCGCCCGGCCGGTGGGGGCCATCAGCGTGTACTTGCGCTGGAGCTGGTGCAGCCACTGCACCAGGGCGCTGACCACGGTGGTTTTGCCGGTGCCCGCGTAGCCGCGCAGCACGAACACCTTGCGCCCCGGCAGGTCGTCGCGCAGGAACGCGTCGAGCTGCGTGAACAGCCCGGCCTGGTCGTCGGTGGGCTCGTAGGGAAAGTAGTCGCGGACGGACGGGTGGCGGAGCTTGAGCATTGGTTATGAGGTGAGCCTCGTCAAATCCCCTGGGCGGACTCGAGGGCGGAGCTAGCTGTTAGATAGAGTTGTTCCTGAATAAAAAAGACCGTCATGCAGCGCGCAGCGCAGCATCTCGCGGGCCTCGTCAAACGATTGGTTTACTGCTGCACGCAAGATGCTTCGCTGCGCGCTGCATGACGGTCTTTTTTGCTGATTCTTATTCAAAAACAACTCTATCTAACAGCTAGCTCCGCCCTCGAGTCCGCCCAGGGGATTTGACGAGGCTCACCTCATAACCAATGCTCAAGCTCCGCCAC
>NZ_JANNOD010000102.1:0-20413 GCF_031398885.1 Hymenobacter sp. | reverse complement strand
GGGGGCCGAGGTGGCGGCTGTTTTGCTGCTCCCCTCTCCGGGGGTGTGGGGCCGGGGGTGAGGTCCCCCCGTTGAACGAAGCAGGCGCATGTGCTTTGACTGCCCGGGCGCCACGGGAGCAGGGCGTTCCATCTACATTCGTTTTATTTAGCGCAAGTCTCTTAATTCATCCTCCCGCCCTCCGCATCCCATGAGAAAGGCTTCCCTTTACTTCCTGCTCCTCCTGCCTTTGCTGCTGCCCGTGCTGGCGGCGGCCCAGGCGGTCACCATCGACCGCGTGAACCCGACCAACTGGTGGGTGGGCATGAAAAACCCCAACGTGCAGCTGCTGGTGCACGGCCCCGGCGCAGGCACGCTGGCCTACTCTGTGAATTACCCTGGTGTGAGGCTGGTGAAAACCAATACGGTTGAAAATCCCAACTACGCTTTTCTGGACCTCACCATTGCCCCCACCACCAAGCCCGGCAAGGTGCAGTTGGTGGGCAAAAAAGGCAGCCAGACCGTGACCCAGAGCTGGGAAATCAAAGGCCGCGACAACGCCCCCAAAGCCCAGGGCGTAACCGCTGCCGACTTCATCTACCTGGCCATGCCCGACCGGTTTGCCAACGGCGACCCGGCCAACGACAAGTTCGCCGACCTGCGCGACCCCAGCGCCGACCGGGCCAACCCCTTCCTGCGCCACGGCGGCGACCTAGCCGGGGCCGCCCAGCACCTGGACTACCTAAAGGAGTTGGGCGTGACGGCCGTATGGTTCACGCCCCTCATCGAAAACAACCAGCCGCTCACCAACGAGGGCGGCACCATGCGTGCCTCCTACCACGGCTACGGCTTCACCGACCAGTACGCCATCGATAAGCGCTTCGGGGGCAACGCGGCCTACAAAAGCTTCGTGCAGCAGGCCCACGCCGCCGGCCTGAAAGTGGTGCAGGATGCCGTGTACAACCACGTGGGCAATACCCACTGGATACTACAGGACCTGCCCATGAAAAGCTGGCTGCACCAGTGGCCCACCTACACCAACACCTCTTACCGCTACCAGCCCATCACGGACCCGCACGCCGCGCCTTCCGACCGCAAAAATACGCTCGACGGCTGGTTCGTGCCCTTCCTCCCCGACCTCAACCAGAGCAACCCCTACGTGGCCAACTACCTGATTGAAAACGCCATCTGGGTGGTCGAGAACTTCGGCATTGATGCCTGGCGCGTTGACACCTACATGTACAACGACCAGCCGTTCATGAACCGCTGCAACGCGGCGCTGCTGGCCGAGTACCCGCGCCTGCACATTTTCGGCGAGTCGATGGTGAATAACGTGGTTGACCAGTCGTACTACACCAAGAGCAACATCAATTTCCCCTTCAAGTCGAACCAGCCGGGCACCATCGATTTCGTGCTGGAATACGCCATGCTCGACGCCCTGAAGCAGGGCGTGAGCTACGACGGCGGCGTGCATAAATTTTACCAGGCCCTGGCCCAGGACGCGGTGTATCAGGACCCCACCAAGCTGGTGACCCTGCTCGACAACCACGACCAGAATCGCTTCCTGTCGGAAGTGGGCGACGATTTGGACAAGTACAAAATGGGCCTGACCTGGCTGCTCACCACCCGCGGCATCCCGAGCCTGTACTACGGCACCGAAATCCTGATGAAGAACTTCAAGGACCCCACCGATGCCGAGGTGCGGCGCGACTTCCCCGGCGGCTGGGCCGAGGATAAGGAAAACAAGTTCACCGCCGCCGGCCGCTCGGCCCGCGAAAACGAGGCCTTCGACTTCGTGAAAAAACTGGCCACCTACCGCCGCGACCACAAAGTGCTGCACACCGGCAAGCTCATGCAGTACCTGCCCCAGGACGGCCTCTACGTGTACTTCCGCTACGACGCCACCGGCACCGTGCTGGTGGCCACCAACACCTCCGACAAACCCGCCGCCCTGCCCACGGCCCGCTTCGCCGAGCGCACCACCGGCTTCACGAAAGCCCGCAACGTGCTGACGGGCGAAAGCCTGAGCAGCATTGCCACGCTGCAGCTGCCCGCCAAAACCGCCGTGGTGCTGGAGCTGCTGAAGTAGCACATTTATTCCATGCGGCAGTTAAAACCTGCTTTTCAAGGTTTACGCAACTCATCTCCCAAGCGAATTTTGTAGACCCCGAAAGGCAAATAGTTTATTGGACCCCGTTTAGACAACTGTTTCTTTTCAAATTGCCTGCCTGCATCGACCGGAATTGGCTCACGGTAGCGAGGGTTGAATTAATGTCCCTGACTACTTATTTTTGACTATTCAATTAGTTCGGCTGCGTGGCGTACCGACGCATGTTTTCAAAGCCACTGCCTTCCCGCTGCGTTAGGGAATATTGTCTGAACCCTCTGCCCCGCCCGATGAAAAAAATACTGCACGGATTGCTGCTGGTTACGGTTCTGAGCGCATTCACCCCCGGCCCTGCAACGCCCGCAACCCCGTTGTATGTCATGGCGCTGGCCGGGGCCGAGTTGCACGAGCAGCCCGCCTTTGCCTCGAAAATCGTGCGCCGACTGCCGATTGGGGCGGTCGTGCACGCGCGGCAGACCCTCGCCTCGCGCGAGGTACAACGAATCGGGGCGGGCCTGACGTTGCCGGGCAACTGGATAAAAGTGACGACGCCGGCGTACACCGGCTACGTTTTCAGCGCGGACCTCACCGCCAGGAGGCCGGCCGTCAAAAAGAGCCGCAGCGGCAGGACCTACATCGACTTGCTGGGCGCCCAAAAAAGCCAGCGTACGGAACAACGGCTCGTTGCGGCCGGCCCCCAAAATCGCCCGGGGGAATACGCGACCACGGACGTCATGGAGTACGCCAACGGCACGTACACTACCACCGCGTTTGACGGCTGCTTCGACCACGAGTATGCGTTTCGGCAGCTGGCGCTCAGTGAGGTCTACCACCACATGGTCAGCCACTACGCCGGCTACGACGGCAAAAAGTTGATGCTGCCCCAGTTGGTGTCCCGAAAAGGCAACGTGTACACGTTTACGTGCGGGCTCGACGGCGGCGACGCCACCCAGGAATTGCGGCTCACCGTCCATAAAAACGGAACCCTCGTCATTTCGTCTTACGACTGCACGTAACGCCCCCTCGCCAGCACCAGCGCCACCCGGCTGGGCACGTACAGGCTTAGCTGGTGCTCGTACGTCTCGTACTCGAAGGCCTCATCGGGCCGGTCGAAGCCGCCGAAACGGCTGTTATCCGATGACAACACCACACGGTACTTGCCCTCCTCCGTTACCCAGAAGCGGTAGTCGGTCAGGCTTTTTTCGACGTGGAAGTTGACGATGAACACCAGCCCGGCCCGCTCAAATACCAGCACCTGGTTGGCCTCGTCGTGCTTGAGCAAGGTGGCGGGGCCGGCGGCCAGCAGGTGGCGTTCCTTGGCCAGGTGAATCAGGGCCTTGTCAAAGGCGCCCATCTGGAAGAATTTCAGGTCGGGGTTGTCGCCCAGGCTCCACTGGCGACGGGCGAAGTGGTAGCTCCAGCCGTTGCCTTCGCGGGGAAAGTCGACCCACTCCGGGTGGCCGAACTCGTTGCCAATGAAGGTAAGGTAGCCCTCGCCGCCGGCCGCCAGCGTGAGCAGGCGGATGAGCTTGTGCAGGGCCAGCGCGCGGGCCGCGCCGGGGTCGCCGTCGGCGGCCTGCATGTGGGTGTAGATGCCCGCGTCGAATAACCAGTGAGCCAGGGTTTTGTCGCCCACCAGGGCCTGGTCGTGGCTTTCGGCGTAGGCAATGGTTTTTTCGCCCAGGCGGCGGTTGCTGAGCGTGTGCCACAGCTCGCCGAGCGGCCAATGCTCGTCGGGCGTGTGCTTGAGCAGCTTAATCCAGTAGTCGGGGATGCCCATGGCCAAGCGGTAGTCGAAGCCCACGCCGCCTTCCTTGATGGGGCGGCACAGGCCGGGCAAGCCGCTCATGTCCTCGGCAATCAGCAGGCTGCCTTTCTTGAACTCGTGGGCCAGCGTGGTGGCGAGCTGGAGGTAAAGAATGGCGTCCTCGTCGGCGGCCGGGCCGAAGTAGTTGTCGTAGCCCACGAAGGCCACGCCCTCGCCGTGGTGGTGGTAGAGCATACTGGTCACCCCATCGAACCGGAAGCCGTCGAAGTGAAATTCTTCGAGCCAGTAGCGCAGGTTGCTGAGCAGGAACTGCTGCACCTCGGGCCGGCCGTAGTCGAACAGCTTGCTGTCCCAGCCGGGGTGGTTGCCGCGCTCGCCCCGGTGAAAGTAGAGGTTGCCCGAGCCGTCGAAATCAGCCAAACCCTCGGCCTCGTTCTTCACGGCGTGCGAGTGCACGATGTCGAGCAGCACCGCGATGCCGCGCCGGTGGGCCTCGTCGACGAGAAACTTAAGGTCCTCGGGCGGGCCGAAGCGGGAGCTGGCGGCAAACAGATTGGCCACGTGGTAGCCGAAGGAGCCGTAGTAGGGGTGCTCCATTACGGCCATAAGTTGCACCACGTTGTAGCCGCCGGCCTGAATCCGGGGCAGAACATTATCGGCGAATTCGCGGTAGGTGCCCACCCGGCCTTCCTCGGTGGCCATGCCCACGTGGGCCTCGTAAATGAGCGGCTCTGGCGCCGCCGCGGCCGGCCGAAACTTCTGGTCGGTCCAGGCAAAGGGCATCGCGGGCCGCCACACCTGGGCGGCGTAGTCCTTGGTCTGCTCGTCCTGCACGGCGCGGCGCAGGGTGGCGGGCAGCCGGTCCTTGCCCCCGGCGCTGGTCACGACGTGCACCTTGTAGCGGCTGCCGTGGGTGAGGCGTCCGGCGTAGTCGGCATCGGGCAAGAAAGCCTCCCACACGCCGTACTCCAGGCGCTGCAGCGGGTTGGCCTGCCGGTCCCAGCCGTTGAAGTCGCCGACCAGAAACAGGGCCTCGGCGCCGGGGGCCCACTCGCGGTACACGTAGCCGCCGCGGCCGGCGTCGTGGTTCAGGCCCAGCTGCTGGTGGGCCGTGGCGTAATTCAGCAATGAGCCGTGGTGCTGCTCGATTTCGGCCAGCCGCGCCTGCAAGCGGGCCTGCCGCTGCCGCAGCACCGGCTCGAAAGGCGCCAGCCAGGCGTCGTTTTTGACGAGGGCCAGCGGGGCCCGGCGCGGGGCTTTGGCGGCCGCGGGAGCAGTGGGTTTCGACTTAGCCATGGTGCGGAGAAGGTTGGCTTCAAAAGTAGCGCACTGCCGGGGAGTTGTGCCTAAATACGAACGCCTTCGTCGGCGTTTTTGGGGCACTCGCTGCCAATTCTTCGCACGCAGTAGCAAGGCCGGTAATCTTAGTGTTATTTTGTTCGATGATGAAATACCGTTTACTGACCCTTCCATTCGCCCTGCTGCTGGCCTGTTCGGCCGAGCGGCCGGTGACGTCTACGTCGCGGGCGTTTGAGGGGTCGCTGGCCACGCCGCTGCCCACCGCCGCCGCGCCCCGGCTGGCGCGCTACGCCATGGTGGTGTCGGCCCACCCCGAGGCGTCGAAAATCGGCACCCTGGTGCTGCAGCGCGGTGGCAACGCCTACGACGCGGCCGTGGCCGTGCAGTTTGCCCTGGCGGTGGCCCTACCCGCGGCCGGCAACATCGGCGGTGGCGGCTTCCTGCTCTACCGCGACCGCAACGGCTCGGCCGGCAGCCTCGACTTCCGCGAAACGGCCCCCGCCGCCGCCACCCGCAACATGTACCTCGACAAACAGGGCAACGTGGTGGCCGGCCTGAGCACCGCCGGCCCGCTGGCCGTGGGCACGCCCGGCACGGTGGCCGGCATGGCCACGCTGCACAAGCAGCTCGGCAAGCTCTCCTGGCCCAGCCTGCTGCAACCGGCGGTGGCGCTGGCCGCCCGCGGCTTCCCGCTCACGGCCAAAGAAGCCGCCGGCCTCAACCGCACCCGCGCGGGCTTTCAGCAGCACAACCCCGGCAGCGCCCCGGCCTACCTGCGCCCCGGCGGCGGCGACTGGCAGGCCGGCGACACCCTGCGCCTGCCGGAGCTGGCCCGCTCCCTGGCCCGCGTCCGCGACCAGGGCCGGGCCGGCTTCTACAAGGGCGAAACGGCCCGCCTGCTGCTGGCCGAGATGCAGCGCCGCGGCGGCCTCATCAGCCAGGCCGACCTCGACGGCTACCGGGCCAAGTGGCGCGAGCCCCTGCGCGGCCGCTACCGCGATTACGACGTAATTACGATGGCCCCGCCCAGCAGCGGCGGGGTGGCCCTGCTGCAAATGCTGCAAATGCTGGAGCCCGTGGACCTGGCCCAGGCCGGCTACCACACGCCCCTGGCCGTGCACTACATCACCGAAGCCGAGCGGCGCGTGTACGCCGACCGCGCCACCTACCTCGGCGACCCCGACTTCGGCGTGGTGCCCACGCAGAAGCTGCTTGACCTCGACTACAACCACCAGCGGGCGGCCACCATGCGCTCCCGGGGCCGGGCCACCCCCAGCGCCACGCTGGCCGCCGGCCCGGGCCTGCCCGCCTACGAGAGCAGCGAAACCACCCACTTCAGCATCGTCGACGCCCTGGGCAATGCCGTGAGCTGCACCACCACGCTCAACGACTCGTACGGCAGCAAAGTGGTAGTGCCCGGCGCCGGCTTTTTGCTCAATGATGAGATGGACGACTTCAGCGCCAAGGCCGGCGTGCCCAATGCCTACGGCCTGACGGGCGGCACGGCCAACGCCATTGCCCCCGGCAAGCGCATGCTCAGCAGCATGACGCCCACCATCCTCACCCGCAACGGCAAAGTGGCCCTGGTGGTGGGCTCGCCGGGCGGCAGCACCATCATCACCAGCGTGCTGCAAACCATCCTGGGCATCGTGGACTACGGCCTGAACGCCCAGCAAGTGGTGACGGCGCCGCGCCTGCACCACCAGTGGCTGCCCGACCTCATTGACGTGGAAGCCGGCGCCCTGCTCCCCGCCGCCCAGGACACGCTCCGCGCCCGCGGCTACACCATCAACCCCCGCCTGCCCTGGGGCCGGCTCGACATCATCCACATCCGCCCCGAGGGCCTGCTGGAAGGCGGCGCCGACCCCCGCGGCGACGACACGGCGCTGGGATACTGAGGTGGTAATTAAGAATTAAGAATTAAGAATTAACAATGAAGAATTGAAAACGAGACTGCGCGGGGCAACAGTAACCCCGAAGTCCCTCTTCTTAATTCTTCATTATTAATTGTTAATTCTTAATTATTTAGCCGCTGGCATTCGGGCTACCAGGCGCAGGTTGCCAGCGGCGGCGATGAGCTTCTGGCTAATTTCGCGGGCTTTGTCGCCGTTGCCGCTGAAGTTGTGCACCGCCAGCGCCGACTGGGCCGTGAGCTCGCCCAGGTTCTGGAAGGCCTCGGCCATGCCGGCGGCATTGTTGGCGTTGATGTGGCCGCGCAGGGTTTCCAGCTCCTGCACGATGGGGCGCAACGCGGGCTGGTCGATGGCGCGCAGATGCTGAATCCAGTTATCAATCTGGCCGTGGCCCACGCTGGGGTCCAGCTGGAAGCCCTTTTCAATGGCGGCGAACAGGGATTGGACGCTGGATTCGACTTCGGAAATAAAGCTCATGGGAAATGTTTAGGAGAGAAAAAGGGACGGCCCCGCGCCGCGCCGCTGCGGGCGGGGCCGTGCAGCCCGGGTTTGCGGCCACGAAGGTACGCAGCGAGGCAGGCAAAAAGCCAACTTTCAAGCGCGTAACCCCGGGCCCGGCCCAGGAAGGACGGCCGCGCGGCGGGCAACAAAAAAGGCGGCCAACCCCGAGGTTGGCCGCCTTTTCAAGCAAGTGCAAACAACTACCGACGACTAGCCTTTCAACTGAGTCGCAGCCGAGCTCAGGGCCTGGCCGAGCTGGCGCAGCTTGTCCTGGGCATCGGGCGTGGCCGACGAAGCGGCTTTGGTGGTGTGCTCGCCCAGGGTGCTCAGGCTCTTGGACAGCGCGCCGGTGTCGGTAGCGCCGCTGGTCAGGGCGTCGTGCAGGTTCTGCAGCTCGGAGCTGATGCCCGACAGCTGCTGGTTGCCTTGCAGGGTCTTAATCCAGCCGGCGATGTTGGGACCGGCGGCGCCGGCGGCATTGGCTAAACCGCCCTGCAGGGCGTTGAGGGTGGCGTCGAGCTGGCTGGTGCCTTGGGTGCTCTGCGATTGGTTGTCCATGGTATTAGGAAAGGATGAAAAGGTGAATTGATGTGTTACCAACCTGCTTTACTCATTCTTGTTAAGTGTCGGACGTACAATATTTTGGCTTTCTGAATAAAATATTTTATCGCAAACTTTTCCAGCACTGGCAGGTTAAGCAGCGGCCCGTTTCACTCCGGCTCCGGGCGCAGGGCCTGCACGTCGGGATGGTAGTAGTTGACCACAATGACCGAAAAAGGGTGAGGCTCGCCTTCGCGCTTTTCGATGCGAATGGCCCCGGCGTCGCGCAGCTGGTTGAGCAGGTCGCGGCGCTCATAATCAGGCAGCTCGGGCAGCTCGTCGGCGAGCAGGCGCATGAACGGGCCCAGCCACAGCTCGGGCACCCGGCGCTGCTGCTTGGCTTCCAGCTTCTGAAACTCGCCCAGCATAAAGGCCAGCGCGCGGCGCTCCAAGTCGCCCACCACAGGCTTGCTCGGGGCGAAGTCGGGCAGCTCCTCGGCCGGCCGCGGGGCGCCGGCCCGGGCCGCCCCCGGCGCCCCGGGCCGCGGCACCCCACCCGTGGCCAGCGGGGCCACGGCAATGGTTTCGGGGCCTTTGGCTCCGTCGGGGGACGCGGGGCGAGTGGCCGACGGCACACCTTGCGTTCGGGCGCGGCGGCTTTCTTCGGCCGCCCGCAGCCGATCGGTGCGCCGCTTTTCGAGCTGGGCGAGGCGCTCGGGCGCGAGCAGGTCGCGGGCGTCGAGGAAGTGGTCAGCCCCGATGTTCTGGAGCAAGTCGCCGGAGACGGACTCGCGAAAGCCGGCCACCAGCACCTGCCGGGCCTGCCGCCGCAGGTGCTGGAGCACGGGAATGTAGTCGCGGTCGCCGGCCACGAGCACGAACGTGCCGATGTCGGGCCGGGTGTACATCACTTCCAGCGCGTCGATGCAGAGCTGCATGTCGGCGGCGTTTTTGTGGTCGGTGCCCAGCACGTTGCGCGTGCTCACGCCCATCAGGTAAAGGGCGCCCTGCGGGGCGGTAGCCATCCGCTCAAAGTCGGCGTAGGCGTAGCTGATGAGGCTATCGAGGCCCCGCGCACTGAGCTGCTCGCGCAACGTGCGGACGATGTCGAGCACATAGTCGTTGAGGTCAGGCGGGTCGTGGAAGTGATTCTTGAGGAAGTAGTACACGTTTTCAAAGTCGATGAAAACGGCGGCGTAGGAGGACGGGGGAGGCTTGGGCGTCATGCAGCGAAGGTATTATAGCCGTTTCGAGGTCAGGGTACAGAACGGGGCAGGGCGCGGGGCGGGGGCCCGCACCCTACGTACACGAACCCGAGAACGGCTCTATGTTGCAAAGCAGAGGCGCGGGCTCCGGGCCGTTCGGCGCACCAGATACGTAGCGGCCGCCTCGCGCGGCCGGCTTTGCTCACGCATTTGGCCCACCGGCTTCGGCCGTAACTTGCCGGCTCCTGTTTTTTCTGCTGTGATGAAGGCCAATTTCTTTACTCCGGGTGCATTGCTATTGCTGGCGGTGCTGCCGTTGCTGCGGACGCCCGCCGCCCAGGCCCAGCGCGCCGACCAGGGCCGGCCAGCCAACGACCCGTTCGGGCGACGTCCGGCGCGGGCGGTGCCGGGGGGGCGCTACCTGTCTCACGCCTACGCCAAGGGCATTCTGACGGTAGCCGCCACCGACGGCAGCAGCTTGCGGATGCGCCCCTGGGCACCGGGCGTGGTGAAGGTGGAATATTTCGCGCCCGGCCGCGCCGCCCGCCCCGACAGCTCGGTGAGCGTAGTGCAAGCCCCAAACCCCTGGGCGCCGCCTTTTTATCATCCCGAAGGGCCCGAGGCCGGCGCGCCGCGGGCTTCCTTTAGCGCTTGGCGCGCCGGGGACGTACGCGCAACCCGCGCCGCGTTGGAGTGGCCCGTGGACGGTACTATTCGGGTTATTGTGCAGAAAAACCCGTTGCGCGTGCGCTGCGTGCGCCGAGGGGAAACCCTGGTGGCGGAGGCGGGCGGGTCCTTTCGGCGCAGCGGAATAGCGAATGGCGAGCCCGGTGGCACGGGCGTTTCCTTCCGCCTCGCGCCGGGCGAGCGGCTGTACGGCACGGGCTCGCGCGCGCTGCCCGTGGACCGGCGCGGCCACCGCCTGGAGCTGTACAACCAAGCGCATTACGCCTCCCAAAACGGCGAGCCCAACCTCAACATCACCCTGCCCACGGTGCTCAGCAGCCGCGGCTACCTGCTGTTTTTCGACCACCACGCGGCCGGCTACCTCGACCTGGGCAAGACCGACCCAAACGTACTGGAGTACGGCGGCGAAAACCTGACTTCGCTCAGCTACTTCGTGATAACGGGCCGCAACCAGACCGAAATCCTGGACCGCTACACGGCCCTCACCGGCCGCCAGCCGCTGCCGCCGCGCTGGGCCTTGGGCCTCATCCAGAGCCGCTTTGGGTATAAGTCGGACGCTGAAATGCAGCAAGTGGCCGCTCGGATGCGCCGCGAAAACTTCCCGCTCGACGCGCTGGTGCTCGACCTGTACTGGTTTGGGGGCACCACCCGGCAGGGCGACCTAAGCTGGGACCAACCCAAATTTCCCGACCCCGTAGGCATGATGAGCCGCCTCCGACAGCAGGGCGTGAAGACCATCCTGATTTCGGAACCCTACGTGATGCGCACCTCCCGCAACGACTCTACCGTGCGCACCCGAGGTCTGGTGGGCACCACGGCAGCGGGCCGGCCGTTCACGGTGGCCTCGTTCTGGGCCGGGCCAGCCAGCATTCTGGACGTGTTCAAGCCCGCGGCCCGCGACTGGCTCTGGGGCTACTACCGCACGTTGCGCAACCAGGGCGCCGCGGGCTGGTGGAGCGACCTCGGCGAGCCCGAAAACCACCCCGAAGCCATGCGCCACGTGGCCGGCCCCACCCGGGCCGTGCACAACGCCTACGGCCAAAGCTGGGCCAGCATTCTCACCGAAGGCTACGCCCGGGAATTTCCCGAAGAGCGGGTGTTCAACCTGGCCCGCTCGGGCTGGGCGGGCCTGCAGCGCAACTCGGTATTTCCGTGGTCGGGCGACATCAACCGTTCCTGGAGCGGCTATCAGGCCCAGGTGCCGGTGATGCTGGGCATGAGCGCCGGCGGCGTGGGCTACATGCACTCCGACGCCGGCGGCTTCTGCGTGGGCGGCATCGACCCGGAACTGTACACCCGCTGGCTGCAGATGGCCAGCCTCTGCCCCATCCTGCGGCCCCACGGCGAGGGCGTGCCCCCGGAGCCCTATTATTACCCCAACCCCTATAAAAGCAGCGTGCGCGCCGCCATGCAACTGCGCTACCAACTACTGCCGTACTTGTACACCCTAGCCTGGCAGAACACTACGACCGGCGCGCCGCTGGTGCGGCCCATGGACTATGACGCTGCGCTTGATAACGCTGCGCTTAATGAAGAATCAAGAATGAGGAATGAAGAATTGTCATCTGCTAATTCCTCATTCTTCATTCCTCATTCCTCATTAAGCGCAGCGTCTAACGACCAGTACCTGCTCGGGCCCAACCTGCTGGTGGCGCCGGTGCTGCACCCCAGCCAGCGGCGGCGCAACGTGGTGCTGCCCGCCGGCAATTGGGTCGACTTTGCCACCAACCAAACCTACGCCGGCGGGCGCACGACGGGCGTGGTGGCCCCGCTGGCCCACGCGCCGCTGCTGGTGCGGGCCGGCGCCTTCCTGCCGATGACGGCCTACCGGCCCAGCACCGCGCAGTACCGGCCCGATACGCTGCTGCTGCGCTACTACCCCGACCCGCAGACGCCCAAATCCAGCTTTACGCTCTATGAAGACGACGGGCACTCAGCGCAGGCCCTGGCGAAAAAACAGTTCGAGCTGCTGAAGCTATCAGGCAGCTACGCGGCTGGGCAAACCGACATTCTGCTGGCTACCAACGGCGGGCAGTACCCCGGTCAGCCCGCCCGGCGCTGGGTGGAGCTGCTGATTCAACGGGTGGCGGCCGCCCCCGACGCGGTGCTGCTGAACCAGACGGCGCTGCCGCCCGGCGCCGTGGCCTACGACCCGGCGCGCCGCGAGCTGCGCCTCGGGTTTTTTCTGCTGAATCCCGGCACGGTCGTCTCCCTGCGCGGCCTGCGCCTGACCACCGCCCCGGCCACCAACTCCGACCCCGAAACCCTGACCCTGGAGGCACCCGGGAGCCGCAGCTTCGGCCCCGGCGGCACGGCGCTGCATTACACCCGGCACCCCGCCGGGCGGGCCGATGCGCCGGTGCTGCTGCTCATCCGCAACGCGCAGGGCGGCGTGGTGCGCGTGCTGGAGCTCGACGGCCGGCCCGGCCCCCACGCCCTGGCCTGGGACGGACGCGACGAAAACCACCGCCCCGTGCCCCCCGGCGTGTACGTGGCCGAGGCCGGCGAGCAGCACCAGCGCCTCATCGTGACGCAGTGAGCTGGTGGCACAAATGCTACGTCCAGCATTTCTCCGATCCGTGTGCGGGTGTAGAGACGCAACAGTTGGAGTCTCGTTGTTGCACGATAACGCTTCAACGACGCCGTGAAGATTGCACCCGAGCGGCGCAGACGACGAGACTCCAACTGTTGCGTCTCTACCGCGTTTCGGCAGCGCGCACCGTTTGTAAAACCGCTCTAACACCACCTTTTCCGCCATGCAGCCGTTCGACACCGCCCGCCTTCACTGCCGGCCCTTCGCCGAATCCGATGCGGCCGGCATGTTTGCTCTCGACTCTGACCCGGCCGTGCACCGCTACCTTGGCGGCATCGGCGGCCGGCTCCTGACCGAGCCCGCCCAGAGCCTGGAAATGGTTCGCTTCATCCGGGCCCAGTACGTGGCCAATGGCATCGGGCGCTGGGCGGTACTGCTGCGGGCCACCGGCGAGTTCATGGGCTGGGCGGGCCTGAAGCTGGTGGCCGGCCCCATCAACGGCCACCACGACTTCTACGACCTGGGCTACCGCTTCCGGCCGCACTTCTGGCGGCAGGGCTACGGCCACGAGGCGGCCCAGGCCTGGCTCGATTACGGATTTAAAACCCTCCGGCTGCCCCAAATCTGCGCCTATGCCGATGCGGAGAACGCGGGCTCGCGCCGCATTCTGGAGAAAATTGGTCTGCGGCAGGGCAATGAGTTTATCGAGAGCGGCGTGCGCTGCGTGTGGTACGAGGCCGCCAACCCCGGGCCAGAGAAATAAACGCCAAGGGCTTTTCAGACGGTGGCCAGCTAGCGCGCCAGCACGTCGAAGGCCACCTGAAAGTCGTTGCGGATGGCATAGCTGCCCAGGTTCTGAAAGAACGAGGCGGAGTTGTAGTTGATGCCAAACTCGGTGCGGTCGAGCGTGGCGGTGCCACGCAGGCGCAGGCCACCGTCCGGGGCCGGGGTCACCGTCACCGGAAACTCCACGGGCTTGGTGGTGCCTTTCAGCGTGAGGGTGCCCCGGGCTTTGCCGGCCCGGAACTCCGTCAGCTCAAACACGGCGGTGGGGAATTTGGCCACGTCGAAGAAGTCGGCGTTGCGCAGGTGCTCGGCCAGCGGGGCTTGCTCGTGGGCAATGGTGGCCATGTCGACCACCACCCGGGCGGCGCGCACGACCTGGCCCGCGGTGACGACACTGCCCTCACGCAACCGGATGGTGCCCTGGGGCGCCCAAGTGCCGGCCTCCGCGTGGCCGGTCCAGGTGAGGGTGCTCGTGGCGGGGTCGAGGCGGTAGGTGGCGGTGGCAACGGGGCGGGCGGCCAGCAGGGCGAACAAGGGGAGTAGGAAAATGAGGAAGGTTTTCATGGGGATGATTTGAAAAAATGAGGTAATGGATTGATGAAAAAATGGGACGTTTATTTACTTGGTGACTTGCGCCTCGGCTTCGGTTTCAATCAGCGCGTAGCCTTTGTAGAGGCGGCCCTGCGCGTCCTTGGCCAGGATGAACCAGAGGGCATCGCCGCCGTACAGGCGCTGGCCGCGGTCGGCGTAGCGGTAGTTGCGGACGAAAGTGTAGGCAACGCCCTGCTTCAGCTTGCCGCCGGGGCAGTTGAACAGCTCGGCGAATTCGGCGGGGGTTTGGCGGATGTTGGTTTGCCAGCCGGCGGCGCTGTACCAGATGTAGCTGCCGCAAGCCATCACCTGCAGGTCGGCGACTTCGGCGCGCACGCTGGTGCTGTGCTTCCAGACGTGGCCGCCCGGCGCGGCAGGGTTGGGCTCGGGGTACACCACGTTGGGCGAGTGCCAGAGGGTGAGGCCGCCGGGCAGCCGGCGCAGCTCGTCGGGCAGCAGGCGGGAGTGGTCGGACCAGGCCGGGGCCGGGGCGGTTTGGGCGGGAGCGGCGGGGGCCTGAGCCTGAGCGGCGGCCGGGCAGAAGGCCAGCGCGCCGAGCGCCAGCAGCAAGCAACGGGTCATGGAAGGGGGCGTTTGAAGCATGACCCAAAGGTGGCCCTCTCCCCCGCCGCCCATCGCCCCGAAACCGGATGTGGGACGTCCCAATACCAGATTTGGGACTTTCTCAACCCCAATCCCCTATTATTCCGGCTGATTCTCGCCAGGCTGGTACTCGCGCGGGGCCACGCCGGTCACCTGCTTGAAGATGCGGTTGAAGGTCGTCTTCGAGTTGAAACCGCTTTCGAAGGCAATGCCCAGCAGGGTGAAGCGGCGGGCATCGGGGGCGGCAAGGCGGCGCTGGACCTCGGCCACGCGGTAGCCGTTCACCAGGTCGTTGAAGGAACGGCCGAAGCCCGCGTTCACGGTGAAGGAAATGAGGCGCGGCGGCAGGCCGGTGTGGGCGGCCAGCTCGGCCAGGGTCAGCGTCGGGTTTTGGTAGAGCCGGTCGTCGACCAGCGCGCGGCGAATGCGCTCCATCGCAAGCGGGTCGGGCTGGACGGCGGGCGGCTCCACGGCCGCCGCGGCCGCGGCCGCAAGCATCGCCGTTTCGGATGGGCCGGGCGCAGACGCCCGCGCGACGGGCGCCGCCGGAGCGGAAGCAGCGGGCGGGGGCGCCGCGGCAAAATTCTCAACGGCCCACGCCGGCAACGGCGCGGCTTCAACTGCGTCGGCTGCCTCCGCCTCCGGTGCGAAGCGCACGGCCCGCATGTCGGCCTGCCGCAGGCCCACCACCCCGATAACAAACACCACCACGCCCAGCAATTCGGTGGAATAGTCGTAGCGGTAATACACGCCAAAAAACTCGCGCAGCACCAGCTCCGCCAGCCACTGCCCACTCACGAGGGCCAGCAGCAGCAGCAGCCAGCGCAACCAGCGCAGCCGCAGCCGCGAGACCTCGGAGAAATTGTCTTCCAGCCAGCGGCCGTAGCCCCGCAGCAGGCGCAGGCTCAGGAACAGGTACACCATGAGCGACACCCAGGTGCCGATGAATTCCAGCCGGTAGGTGACGGGCCGGTGCACGGTCTGCCAGAAGTCGTTGCGCGCCGCGTAGGGCTGGAAGCGCAGCCACCAGTACAGGCCCGCCTGCGCCAGCACCGGCCCGAAATGTGCCCAGTAGCGCGCCCGCCACCGAAACCCGGCGTTGACCAGGCTGCGCACGTAGAAATACAGCAGCGGCCCAAACGCCAGCGAGTAGTAAATGGGCGAAAAATATAGCCCGGCCTCTTGCTCGTAAAGGCCCGATACCCGAAAAAATCCGTCGAGCACCCACAGCCCGATGGCCACCATGAGCAGGGCCAGGAAGCGGTTGGAGCCCCGGTTGAACGGCGCCGCCGCCAGCAGCCCGGCCGCAAACAGCGCCTGCGCGATGACGGCAAACAGCGCCACCGCCATGAAGGAAATCTGAATTTTCATGGGCTTACCAGCTAACCGGCCGGCGCAAATATGCAGCCCCGTCGCGTTGCGCAGCTTACGCGCTGATTCGAGTCGACCGGCACAGCGCCCGCCCGGTTCGGTCAACAACCGTCCGGCCGCCGCCGGGCGGCTACCCGATGTGGGAACAATATGCCCGGAAGGGAGTAAAAACCAGTGAACCTTGCCCCTGCTTATGCCTTTTTTCCTGGCTGAACCCATTACCGCCTTCGACTGGCCGCGCATCTGGCTGGGCGAGCACCCGCCACTCTACGCCCTGGAAGTGCTGGGCCGCACCGTGGTAGCCTACCTGCTGCTGCTGGCGGCCCTGCGCGTCACGGGGCGGCGCAGCGTCAAGCAGCTGTCGCTGTTCGAGCTGAGCATCGTCATCGGGCTGGGCTCCATCGCGGGCGACACCATGTTTTACCCCGAGGTCCCGCTCAGCCACGCCCTCATCGTGTTCGGGGCGGTGATGGCGCTGTACTGGCTGTTTAACCGGCTCACGGAGTTCTCGCCCAAGTTCAGCAACTGGATGGAAGGCGAAGACGTTTTGCTGCTCAAAGACGGCCTGTTGCACTGGCAGAATTTTGAGCAGCAGCACCTTACTCAGAAAGAGCTGTTCGGCGAGCTGCGCCAGCAGCAAGTCGAGCACCTGGGCCAGTTGAAAGCCGTGTACAGCGAAGCCAGCGGCGAGCTCAGCGTGTTCTTTTGTGAAGACGCGGACGTGCGCCCCGGCCTGCCCATCCTGCCCGAAGACCTCACCAGCGCCCAGCAAAGCATCGCCGCCGCCGGCCCCTACGCCTGCCTCAACTGCAGCCACGTGGCCGAGCTGGCGCCGGCCGCCGCCCACGCCTGCCCGGTGTGCCGCAAGGGCGACTGGCTGCCCGCCAGCACCGCCCGGCGCATCACGTAGGGAAATTAGAAATTGAGAATTAAAAAATAAAAATGGGTGAGATTTTTAATAAAGCTGTTTGCGTGGTTTGTTCAACAAAATAGGCAAGTTGCTTTGACGAACGCCGTAGGACCGGCTGGCGAATTGCTAAACCGATTCAGCAAAAGGCCTGCTCCATTTTTAATTTTTAATTCTCAATTTTTAATTCCTTCAGCCCCGCGCCAGCCAGTAGCCGGCCGCGGACAGCAGCACGCCCGCGGCCACGCTGCCGCCCGCGTACAGCGCCGCCAGCCCCACCTGGCCCGCCCGCAGCAGCGCCACGTTCTCCAGGGCAAAGGCCGAGAACGTGGTGAAGCCCCCGCACACGCCCGTGATGAGCAGCAGCCGCCACGCCGCGCCGAGCTGGTACCGCTCCAACAGGCCCAAAAACAGGCCCGCCAGCAGGCAGCCCAGCGCGTTCACGGCGCCGGTGCCCACGGGCCAGGCCAGCGGCCAACGGCCCTGCACGTACTGCTGCATCAGGTAGCGGGCCACGGCGCCCGCCCCGCCGCCCACGCCAATCAGTAGCCAGGAAGTATTCATGCTGGTAAACTTACGCGGCCCGGCGGTGGCTACTTTTGGGCCCGCCTAATTTGGCCGGAATCTGCTCCGTGATGAGGCGGCGACCGGCGATGAAGCCCTGGCGGCAGCGGGCGGCGGTGTGAGCGGTGTAACGGTTGGCCCACGCGTCGAAGCGCAGGAAGGAGCCGCGCAGCTGCCGGGCCCGGAAGTAGGCGCTGCAATTCCGCTCCGCTACCGGCGGCCGGGACGCAAAGCCGTCGCAGCGGCAGCAATGAGAGAATCCGCACGGGCTGAAAATGAGGCCGCAAGGCACCGAATTGGGCTATTTTTGCGCAACCAGAGCCTGATTCACAGCCTCCCTTTCCAACACTTCATTCAGGCCGCAAGAATTGACAGGCTCTTTGAGAGGTCCGAAGCAACCACTAGCAGTCAGGCAGTGTCTTACTCCCGGTTCTATCAATCATTCCATGAAAAAAATACTCTGCGGCGCATTACTTCTGCTGCCCGGCTTGGCCCTGGCCCAAACCGAAAACTTCGTGGTAAAAGGCACCGTGGCCAACAACGCCGCGGTGAGCAAAGCCTACTTGGGTTATCCCGTGGACAAAAAATGGTCGGTAGACTCGGCGTTAGTGAAGAACGGCCGTTTCGAGTTCAGGGGCACTTTGCCCGAGCCGGTGCGGGCCTCCCTCACCTTCAGCCACAACGGCACCGCCCTGCGAAAATCGCGGGACGCGAGCAGGAAGTTCTTCTACCTGGAGAAGGGCGTCGTAACCGTTGCCACGCCGGATTCGGCTACGAAAATCACGGTACGCGGCACGCCGCTCAACGACGAAAACGCCAAGTTGGAGGCCTCCCTGAAGCCACTTGATGACCAATACAACGCGCTGGTGAACAAGTATAACCCGCAGCCCGAGGCCGCCCGCAAAGATTCCGCCCACGCAGCGCAGCTCGAAGCGAAGCTCGCCCCCATCGAAGCAGCGCAGCAGAAAATTCGGGCCGATTATATCAAAACGCACCCCGATGCGCGTTTCAGCTTGGTCGTTTTGCAGGATTTGGGCGGGTCCACCCCCGATGTGGGGCTCTACGCCGCGCTGTACCAAGGCCTGAGCGCCGCCGTGCGGAGCTCGCCGCGGGGCCAACGCATCAGCGAGCAAATCGAGCGCCGGCGAAAGGTGGCGGTGGGTGCCATCGCCCCCGACTTTACCCAAAACACTCCCGACAACGTACCCGTGAAGCTCTCCAGTCTGCGCGGCAAGTACGTGCTGATTGATTTCTGGGCGAGTTGGTGCGGTCCCTGCCGCCAGGAAAACCCCAACCTGGTGAAGGCCTTCAACACGTATAAAGACAGGGGGTTCACCGTCCTCGGCGTGTCGCTCGACCAGGAGAACGGCCGCGAAGCGTGGGTAAAAGCCATCCAAAAAGACAATCTGACCTGGACCCACGTGTCGGACCTAAAGTCCTGGAACAATGCCGTGGCCCAAGAATACAGCGTGCAGGCTGTGCCGCAGAACTTTTTGCTCGACCCAAGCGGCAAAATTGTGGCCGTTAACTTGAGAGGCGAAGAGCTGCGAAGCACGCTCGGCAAACTGCTGAAAGCCAAGTAAGGCCGTTTTGCAGGTCGTACTTGCGACTTATTGATAATTCACCAAAATCTATGTGCAAGCGGCTCCTCCCAGCAGGACAAGTTGACCTGCGCGCAGCCCAGCTACGTGGTAGCCCCCATGACCGTCTGACCTAGCTGCATCTCCGACTTGCTGGTGCGCGTAGCAGATGCCCACCAAGTGTAGTAGGGAAAAGCAGGGGTGGAAAAAGCACCGGCGCGCACGCCGCTGACTGAGGCACCGGACGCCGCCCGCGCCGTTTTTGCCAGGGGTGGAACCATGATGGGGAGTTTGGGCAACGCCTTGCCGACCAAAGGTTGGGGGCGGACTCGCAGCGTCCGCGTTCAACCTTCGGTCGTATTTTTCAGTTAGCGCAGCCCACTGCTGCCCCCTCTTCCTCCAATGCAAACCCGTGAACTCGGCCGCTCTGGCCTCGCCATTGCGCCCCTCGTGCTGGGCGGCAACGTCTTCGGCTGGACCATCGACGAAGCCACTTCCTTTGCCGTGCTCGACGCCTTCGTGGCCGGCGGCGGCAACGCCATCGACACGGCCGACGGCTACTCGGTGTGGGTGCCCGGCCACGTGGGCGGCGAGTCCGAAACCATCATCGGCCGGTGGCTCCAGCAGCGCGGCCGGCGCGACAACCTGGTCATCGCCACCAAAGTGGGCTGGGAGGTGAATGCCCAGAACAAAGGCCTGGCCCGGGACTACATCATCCGCGCCGTGGAAGGCTCGCTCCAGCGGCTGCAAACTGACTACGTCGACCTCTACCAGTCGCACAAAGACGACCTCACCGTGCCCGTGGAAGAAACCCTGGAAGCCTACGCCCAGCTGGTGCGGGCGGGCAAGGTGCGGGCCATTGGCGCCTCCAACTTCACGGCCGCCCGCCTGAGCGAGTCGTTGGCAGCCAGCCAGCGGCACGGCTACCCGCGCTACGAGACGCTGCAAAACCTGTACAACCTCTACGACCGGACCGAATTTGAGCAGAACCTCGCGCCCCTGCTGCTCCAGGAAAACATCGGCGCCATTCCTTACTACGGCCTCGCCGCGGGCTTCCTCACCGGCAAGTATCGCGACTCTAAAGATCTACAGAAGAGCCTTCGGGGCCCCGGCGTGGGTTCCAAGTATTTAAACGAAAAGGGCCTGGGCCTGCTCACCGCGCTCGATTCGGTGGCCAATCGCCAGCAGGCCACGCTCGCCCAGGTAGCCCTGGCCTGGCTAATGCAGGCGCCCGGCGTGACGGCCCCCATCGCCAGCGCCACCAGCGTGGGCCAGGTCGCGGAGCTGCTCGAAGCCACCGAGCTGCGGCTGACCGCCGAGGATTTGGCCACATTGGAAGCCCACCAGCCCGCGGCCACGGTGACAACGGCTAAATAGCAGGACAACCCAACCATAACAACGTCATGTCGAGCGCAGCCGAGACATCTCGCCCGCAACAGTAATTCTAATTCGTGAGAACGATGCGGGCGAGATGTCTCG
>NZ_JANNOD010000100.1:0-22471 GCF_031398885.1 Hymenobacter sp. | reverse complement strand
GCGTCAGGTTGATTTCGTCCGCGCGGCGCCGCAGCTCGGCCATGTCCGCCATCCGGACGACGGGGCAGGGCAGCAGGGTGCTTATCAGCTCGCTGTAATCGCGGATGCAGGCCCCGCGCGGCGCTTGCGGCGGCGCGGGTGAGTCGGTATTGAGGGTCATCATAAGGGTGAGAAAAAAAGCGGTTGGTGAATGAAAAAGGGCTTAAATGGGGCTAGACGGGGGCCGACAGGGCCAGCAGGCGGGCGTTGGCGTAGCGCACGTTGCCGAGCAGCAGCAAGCGGGCTTCTTTGAGGCGGCGGATTTTTTGGGCCGTGAAACAGGTGTCGAAGAGGTGCTGGCCGGTGTAGAGCACCCGCAGGCGGCAGGTGGCCGCGGGGGTCGGGCCGCCGGCCCAGGCGTAGTCGAACTGGAAGTGCTCGCCCCCGGCCCCCACCCAGTGCGCCGCCACGGTGGTGCCGTACTCGGTGGCCGTGAAGCCGAGCGTGCGCAGCCAGGCCGCGAGCGGGGCGGCCAGGTTGCGCGGGCCACGGGCGGGGGCGGGCGCTTCCACTAGGTGAGCTGCGGCTTTTGCGCGGGGAGCAGCTCCGTTGGCACCTCGTATCCGGGCAGGCCGTAGCTGATGAGGGCCAGCAAGTGCTCCAGGTTCATCACCCGGCCGGTTCGCACGTTATTCAACATCGTTGTGTGCACCGGGTAGCCCGCCCGCACGGCGGTGTCGACGGCGTTACTCGTCAGGTCCTCGATGACGATGGACAGTAAACGCAGGTATTTCTGGCGCTCAGTCATGCTCGTGTTTTGTAGAGTTCACCCGGCACCTGCTTTATTGCATGTGTCTTGTACTCTATACCACACAAACATACGAGATGCAACGAATTCATAGCAACGAATTCGTTTAATAATTATCAATTAGTGTTACTAAATGAGCGAACTCACTATTAATGAGCGAATAAAATTTCTTATTGAGAAGTCTGGAATGAGTGTTAGAGCATTCAGTTCGGCCATAGGCGTGACTGACACGAACACCCGCAATTACATAGACAGGGGTTCGAAGCCCAACTCAGAATTTTTAGAGAAGCTGATACGGCGATTCAGTGACACGAATCCAACATGGCTTTTGCTTGGAGAGGGCCAGCCATTCCTGCCCAAAAACCCGAATTCTGTAGAACTACCGCCGAACCCTATGAAAAATAATTCCGGGAATAGCGTCGGCATCAACCACGGCATTTCCAGGCAAAGCCAGGGTGCCAGCACGGCGGTCGAGGTGCAGCTCAAGGCCGCCCTGGAGCTGGCCCAGCAGGAAATCGTTATGCTGCGCGACCAGCTGCGCATGAAAGACCAGGTCATCGAGACGAAAGACGAAATGCTCACGCTGCTGCGCGCCCAATACAATCGGCCTAACTAACGCCACTTTCTAGCCTTCTACCCCGTGAAATCACTTGTCTTCCTGATAGCCTTATTGCTTACCAGTTATTGGTCGTATGCTCAAAAAAGCCTCGCCCAACATCTGCTCGACTCAGTGACCGCTGCAAACCCACGCATCGTCGACCCTGGGCTGCTGAAGCTGGACCTGAAATATGGGTTTCGGGATTTGAGGTTTGAAACCCCGCTTGCAAGAGTCAAGAACGCAGTAGCATTTTCACCTGCAGGGGGCCTTCGAATGTACCGGCGAACTGGCGAGTCCAAAAAAATAGGCACCGCCTCTGCTTCGGATATTCAATATGCCTTTTACAAAGGCAGGCTCGCAGGCGTTTGCATTATGACTAAGGGATATGGCAACAGCCAAGCCATCCTAAAGGCATTCCAAGCATTGTATGGTGAGGGAAAAAAGGAAAATCCAGCCGTTGAAAAATATATCTGGGGGGCAGAAAAAACCCTCATGACCTATGAGCAAAATTCAGTTACGAATGATGCCATGATATACATGTATTCCTTCCCAGTAATGGATGCAAAAGCAGCAGATGAAGCCAAAGCCGCCGAAGATGCCGGCTCAGACCTTTAGAAGGAATCTCCCGGACTTCATCAACCGCATGCGCAACGGCTACTCCCCCCCCCACCCAAGGCCTGGGAAGCGCTGCTGCAGCTAGCCCCGTTCGGCTGCTCAGTGAAAATCAATAGCGCCGCAGCCAATTGGCAGATAAAGTTCAGAATCATTGAGCTGCTGGAAATGCAGCTCCAATACTTGAAATCTAGGCTTGGCCAGTAAAAAGCATTTCAAATTTCTCATTATTCGCTTAACCCTCTAACCCTGCTGGCTCATGTCCTTTTCTAACAACGGCAATTACATTAACAATAATTTTGGGGATTCCAACCAGTACTTCTACCAGGGCCCGCCGCCGCGCCGGCCCTCGTCGTTTTGGGTGGACCGGTGGTGCCGCGCGCTGACCGTGGTCCTGGTCGTCGCCATCGTGGCCTGCGCGTCGCACTGGATGTACGCGCAGTGGCAGCCCTTTCTGGCCGGTTCCATTCCGGCGGGCGGCGTAAAGGCCCATTTTGGTGCCACTTTCCCCTTTTTCTGGACGGTAACCACCCTGGCCGTGTGCTATGGGTACTGCAACCTGAAGCTATTCTCCAGCCCCTGGGGACCCGATTCCAGGGATGGGAATAATCCGCCGCGTTAAGCCGCCCCACGCCGGGGGCAATCGGCGGGTTTGTTCACCCTCACGGCGTTAGCAACAAGCCCCTCTCGGCCCCGAAATCCCCGCCTGGGAAAATAAAAAAAGTCATAGTTTCTGGCACAATATTCATCGTTCACCCCAACCCCTGCCCCCTATAAGCCAACCGTTACCCGCTTCTTTTAATGGTCTGTCGCGCCGCCGACCGGCTCAGCTCCCTCTGCCTAGCCTTGCACCTCTCGACCGCTGAATTCGCCGCTTTGCTTGACCTGCCGCCGCGGCGCGCCCGGCGCGTGCTTAAGCCCACGCACCGCCCCAGCCTCAAGCTCATGGCCCGCGTGCAGCGCGCCATTCCCCAAGTAAATCCCCACTGGCTGCTCTGCGGCGAGGGGGAGATGCTCAGCCGCCCGCTCGACCCGCAACCGTCCAACACCGGTAACTGGGTGGGCACTAACTACGGCACGGTGCACCAAACCATTCAGACCATCGTCTTCTGCGGCCCACCTCCCTGCTCTTACCTCATTTCCTGCCCATGAGTAGCAATAAGTAAGAGATGCCGGGCAAAGCCCCGGCCTGCTCCCAGCTTCTGAAAAAACGACAAATCCACACCTTTCTGCCAACCACAATTATGACCCAATTTATAGTACGCGTGGAATTGCACAACGCCGACGCAAGCCATTACGAGCGCTTGCATGAAATCATGCACAACGCCGGATTTGGCAACGCCATCCTGGGGGAAGATGGCAAGGCCTATCGGCTGCCGGCTGCCGAGTACCATGGGAAGAGTGATGATGCGGAAACCGCCACATCTGTTCGGGTATTCTTGCAAGCACGAATTGCTACGATTGGCGTGGGGTTCTTGCTGTTGGTAACCCGAGCCCAAGACATCGCTTGGTATTTGGAACTGGCCTAAATGGAAGTCACCCGGCAGCTGCTCACCGAGCGAACCGGCAAAAAGGGCCTGGCCCGCATCCAGCTCACCTTCTGCTGGGGGGGCCAGCGCCTGCGCCTGAGCAGCGGCCAGAAGTGCGCGCCCAAGGACTGGGACACCCGCCAGCAGCGGGCCAAAGCCAAGCCCCGCACCTTCCTGGAGGAAGTCAACGCGGTGCTCCAGCACTACACCGACGCGGCCACCGCCGCCGCGCACGACGCCAAGATGGCCGGCCGGGTGCTGGACAAGGCGGCGATGAAAGCCGACATCGAGCGGCGGTACCAGCTGCTGGCCTTTCCGGCCAGCGGGCTGCCGGACGTGCCGGGCCCACCGGTGCCGGCGGCGCGCTCCGTGGCCGGGGAAATGGCGCACTGGGTGGAGACGGTGGTGGCCGCGCGCATCTCCCGGCGCACCGGCAAGGCCATCAACAAGAAGGTGGTGCAGAACCACCGGCGGGCCGCGGCCGACCTGGCCAGCTTCGCCCGGGCCAGTGCGGCTCCGTTGAGCTACGCCGGCATCGACGCGCGCTTCAACGAATCCTTCCGCAACCACCTGCTCGGGGACCTGGGCCGGGGGCCCGGCACCTACAACCACTACCTGGGCCTGGTGCGGGCCTTCCTGATATGGGCCGCGCAGGAAGGGCACCCGGTGAACCGCCGCTTTCGGGAGGTGCTCAAGCCCGTCGAGCACCACACCTTCGTCAACTCCTTCACCGAGGACGAGGTGCTGGCCATCGCCGGCATCGACTTTGCCAGCCCCGCCGTGTGGGCGTACGTGCAGCAGCACTTCCCCGAGCAGCCCAGCGCCGGCGTGCGCCGCATGATTACGGCGGCCGAGCGCCTGGAGCGGCTGCGCCTCACCCGCGACAAGTTCCTGCTCTGCACTTACACGGCCCTGCGCATCGGCGACGCCGACGCGTTGGCTCCGAAGCAGCTGCACGGCGACGTGGCCCGCGTGAAGGCCCACAAAACCGGCATCACCTGCATCATTCCGCTGGTCGACGACGACGTGTTCAAACCTGCCTCCCTGCTGCGGGCCTACGCCGGCCAGGACCCGAAACGCTGCCTGCCCCGGGTCACGGACCCGTACCTTTACCTGCCGCACGTGCAGCACCTGGCCGGCATCACGCGCCTGCCGGTGCAGTTTCACACCGGCCGCAAAACCTTTGCCACCCTAAAAGTTGCCCAGGGCGTGCCCCGCTCCCAGGTGATGATGACCACCGGCCACCAAACCGAGGCCAGCTTCAACCTTTACCTCGGCATCGACGAGGGCGAGCTGCTGACCTGGTACCGGAAAACGGCTCGCAAGGCCGCTTAAAAGGGTGGCAAAAAGGGTGGCAGATTCGTGTTAACCCTGGCCTACCCTGGCGCACCCTGATTTCCCAAAAGTACCTTGAGCGCCCCAAAACCCGTTTTTAAACCCGCCAAAGCACGCCCCGCTTACGGAACGGGCTTCTGGCTGATGTGCCTGTCGTCGTTCCTGTTTTTTCTCAGCTTCAATCTGCTATTGCCCGAGCTGCCCGACCACCTCACCCGGCTGGGCGGCGGCGAGTACAAGGGCTACATCATCGCGCTGTTTACGCTCACGGCGGCGCTCTCGCGGCCGTATTCGGGCAAGCTGGCCGATACCGTGGGGCGCATTCCGGTGATGGTGCTCGGGTCGCTGGTGTGTTTCGTGTGCGGGTTCTTCTACCCCTGGGCGCTCACGGTCACGAGCTTTCTCACGCTGCGGCTGCTGCACGGGTTCAGCACGGGGTTCAAGCCGACGGGCACGGCCGCGTTCATCGCCGACATCGTGCCCGTGGAGCGCCGCGGCGAGGCCATGGGCCTGCTGGGCGTGACGGGCGCGCTGGGCATGGCCGGTGGGCCGGCGCTGGGCTCCTGGCTGGCCGGGCATTTCTCGCTCAACGTCATGTTCTACTGCTCCAGCGCCACGGCGCTGCTCTCGCTGCTGGTGCAGGGCACCCTCACCGAAACGCTGCCCAAGGCGCAGCGGCGGCGCTTTAGCCTGGGGCTGCTGCGGTTGCAGTGGAACGAGGTGCTGGAGCCGCGGGTGCTGGCCCCGGCCCTGGTCACGGGCCTGTGCCTGTTCCCCTACGGCGCGGTGCTCACCGTAGTGCCCGACCAAAGCCGACTGCTGGGGCTGGACGGCCCTACCAAGGGCCTGTTTTACGTGTGCTTCACGGTGGCCTCGCTGGGGGTGCGACTGGTGGCGAGCAAAGCCTCCGACACCCACGGGCGGGTGCCGGTGCTGCGCTGGTCGACGGCCCTGCTGGCCCTGGGGCTGGCGCTGCTGGTGTGGTCGCCCACGGTGGGCTGGTTTCTGACGGCGGCCGTGGTGTTCGGCACCGGGGCGGGGCTGAACTCGCCCACGCTCTACGCCTGGACCATCGACCTGAGCCACCCTTTGCACCGCGGCCGGGCCGTGGCCACCATGTACATCGCCCTGGAAGTAGGCATCGGCCTGGGCGCGCTGCTGGCCGGCTGGGTCTTCGCCAACCGGCCCGGCCGCCTGCCCTACGTGCACGGCTTGAGCTTAGCGTGCGTGCTGCTGGCGCTGGGGTATCTGTTCACCCAAAAAGCTACCGGCCCCATGACCGTCGTGGCCGTGGCCGAACCCACGCCGGAGCCCACGGCGGAGCAAGTGGTGTAGGGTGCGGGGCTAAGAAGTGGCATGAGAACGATGTAGAGACGCCTACTGGCGTCTCGACGTGCGCGCAGTTCGGCGAATTTCGTTCAACGACGAGACGCAAGGATGCGTCTCTACATCGACCAAGGGCTAATTCAAACAGCTTCTGCGAGCTGCTTTAATGCTGGGGCAAATCGTTGTTCGCAAGCTGCGCAGGATGGTGAAGCTGCTCTTGTAAACTTTTCTGGACGTGGCTATTTCAATTGCTTACAACGAAGCAGCAAGCGTTTTCCAAGCCTGAATACTACTCTCCGCCCGCGCCGGTTCAGAGCCGTGGCGTGAGATGCCGTAAAATATTCTGAAAAATGAATGGTTATTGACTTGACAGCCCTATTTTTAGGGTCTCAAAGACTGTCTACTCCATTCTTTTTCACTGCTGCACGTGTCTGCACTGCTTCGCTTCTGGCCACGGGCGCTACCCGCGCTGCTCGGTATTCTTCTGCGTACCGCGGTGGCCCAGGCCCAACCGGAGCCCGTTAAGTTCGGACAGGTTGATAAGCAGGACCTGACGGCCGCGCCCTTCGCGGCCGATAGCGCTGCCCCGGCCGTGGTGCTTTGCGACTTCGGCCGCTCGCGCCTCAAAGGCAAAGGCAGCGGCCTGCAGGTGGTGTTTGAGCGGGTGACGCGCATCAAAATCCTCAAAAAAGCGGGCTACGAGGCGGCTACCATCGAAATTCCGCTCTACCACCGCAATGAGAACCACGAGAAGGTATCCAACCTGCGCGGCTTTACCTACAACCTGGTGAACGGCGCGGTGGAAAAGACCAAGCTGGAACCCAGCGGCGCCTTCGTCGAGAAGCGCACCCCCAACGTGAACGTGCAGAAGTTTACCCTGCCCAACGTGCGCGAAGGGGCGGTGGTGGAATACGCCTACACCCTGACCTCGGACTTTCTCTTTAACTTCCAGGACTGGACCTTTCAGCGCGAGATTCCCGTGCGCTGGAGCGAGTACCGGGTGAGCATTCCGGTGTTCTACAAATACAAGATTATCTACCAGAGCAACCAGGCTTTTGCCGTCGACAAGGCCAGCGTGGGCTCGGTGGGGCTGCTGGTCGACAACAAAGTGCCGAGCAGCGCCGGGGCCGGCGCCGGGCAAACGGTGGGCACGCTGACCATCACCGCCCCCACCGAAGAGCACCAATGGGTGCTGAAAGACGTGCCGGCGTTCCAGGCCGAGCCCTACATGACCACGGCCCAGGACTACGTGGCCCGGCTCGATTTTGAGCTCACCGGCGAGCAGTGGCCCGACGAACCCTACCAGGACCTGACCGGCAACTGGGAGAAAATCAGCCAGCGGCTGCTGGAGCAGGAAGACTTTGGCGGCCGCCTGGGCCGGCCGGCCTTCCTGAAAGAGCAGCTGGCGGGCCTGGCCACTCAACACCCCGACCTCACCGCCCGCACCGCAGCCGTGCGCCAGGTGGTGATGGCCGCCGTGCGCTACGACGGCACCGACCGCTACTCCACGACCGGCTCGCTGCGCAAGGCCTACGAGGCCCACCGCGGCACGGCCGCCGACGTGAACCTGCTGCTCATCGCCGCCTTGCGCGGCGCCGGCCTGCCGGCCCACCCGCTGCTGCTCAGCACCCGCGACCACGGCCGCGTGAACCAGACGCTGCCGCTGCTCGAACGCTTCAACTACGTGGTGGCCCTGGTGCCGCTGGCCGGCGGCCAGGACCTGCTGGTGGACGCCACCGAGCCGTTGCTCCCCTGCGGCACCTTGCCCGAGCGCTGCCTCAACCAAACCGGCCGCCTCATCATGAAAAACTCGGGCGAAGGCCGCTGGGTGGACCTCACGCCCGCCCAGCGCCACGTGCGCTACCAGCAGGTGGTCCTCACCCTCGACGCCCAGGGCGGCCTCACCGGCAAGGTGCACCAGGAGCACGGCGGCTACGCCGGGGCCGACGCCCGCAAGGAGCTGGCCCGCCTGGGCGAGAAAAAGTACCTGGCCGACGTGGGGCGGCGGCACGAGAGCTGGGCCGTGTCCAAGGCCGTGGTGAGCCAGGCCGACCACGTGGGCAAGCCCCTCGCGCTGGACTACGAATTCAGCCAGCCCGCCGAGGACCGGGCCGGGGCCGCCAAGCTGTACATCAGCCCGCTGCGTGAGTTTGGGGCCCAGCAAAACCCGTTTCGGCGCGAGGCCCGGTCCTTCGCCGTCGATTTTGGCGTGCCGCAGGAAGAAACCGTGATGGTAACCCTGACGCTGCCCGCCGGCTACGAGCTGGCCGAGCTGCCCAAGTCCGCCACCGTCAACCTGCCCAATGACGGGGGCCGGTTCGTGTACAGCGTGCTGGCCACGGGGGCGCAGACCGTGCAAATCACCAGCCGCCTGAGCTTGCGCAACGCCGTGTACCCGGCCGAGCAGTACGCCGGCCTGCGCGAGCTGTATCGCCTGCTGCTGGCTCGCCACGGGGAAAAGCTCATCATTCAGAAAAAAGCGGGCAGCTAGCCTTAGAAGCTGTTTGAGCTAATAAAAACGGTCATGCTGAGCTTGTCGAAGCATCTCTACCGCTTTGTTGCATTACTTACTCAAACGTGAGGTAGAGATGCTTCAACAAGCTCAGCATGACCATTTCATAAGAATTTCAACTAACTCATCATCATCGCAATCACTGCTTATCATCACTCCCAGCTTATTTATTTTTTTTCTGCATGAAACTACCGGTACGCCACGCCTTTATTCTGACCGCCGCCCTGCTGGGCGCTTTCGCCGCGCGGGCCCAGGAACCCATCAAGTTCGGCAAGCCCGACCCCAAGGACTTCACCGCCGCGCCCTTCGCGGGCGACAGTGCCGCGGCGGCCGTGGTGCTTTGCGACTTCGGCGCCACCAGCTTCCGGCTCCAGGGCAGCAGCTTTCAGCTGGTGACGGAGCGCACCACGCGCATCAAAATTCTCAAGAAGGCGGGCTACGACGTGGCCACGGTGACCATTCCGCTCTACCACCGCGGCACCAGCGAGGAAAAAGTGGGCGCCCTGCGCGGCATGACCTACAACCTGGTGAACGGCCAGGTGGTGAAAACCAAGCTCGACGGCGCCAACGTTTTCACCGAGGAGCGCACGCCCAACGTGCGGGTCCGCAAGTTCACGCTGCCCGACGTGCGCGAGGGCGCCGTGATTGAGTACGCCTACTCGGTGACGTCGGACTTCCTGTTCAACTTTCAGGACTGGACCTTTCAGCGCGAGATTCCCGTGCGCTGGAGCGAGTACCGGGCGGCCATCCCCGAGTACTTCGACTACAAAATGCTCATGCAGGGCTACCACGCCCTGGCCGTGAACACCCGCGAAGAAGGCTCGGGCCAGTACCTGCTGCACACCGCGGGCGGGTTTGACAGCGACGCCGACGCCCGCAGCGCGAACGGGGGCCGGACGGCGGCCAGCAGCGAGGCCATCACGGCGCGCGTCACGAACTACCACTGGGCCATGAAGGACGTGCCCGCCTTTCGGGAAGAGCCCTACATGACCACCGCCGGGGACTACCTCGACCGCATCGACTTCGAGCTGGCGGGGCAGCGCTTCCCGGGCCAGGGCTACCAAAACGTGGCCGGCACCTGGGCCAAAATTGACACCGAATTGCTGGCCGACGAAGACTTCGGCCAGCAGCTGGACCGGGGCAGTTTCTTAAAAGAGCAGCTCCTGGGCCTGCCGGCCAAGTACCCCGACCTGACCGCCCGGGCCGCAGCCGTGCGCCAGGTGGTGATGGCCGCCGTGCGCTACGACGGCACCGACCGCTACTCCACGACCGGCTCGCTGCGCAAAGCCTACGACGCCCACCGCGGCACGGCCGCCGACGTGAACCTGCTGCTCATTGCCGCCTTGCGCGGCGCCGGCCTGCCGGCCCACCCGCTGCTGCTCAGCACCCGCGACCACGGCCGCGTGAACCAGACGCTGCCGCTGCTCGAACGCTTCAACTACGTGGTGGCCCTGGTGCCGCTGGCCGGCGGCAAAGACTTGCTCGTGGACGCCACCGAGCCGCTGCTCCCGTGCGGCACCCTGCCCGAGCGCTGCCTCAACCAAACCGGCCGCCTCATCATGAAAAACTCGGGCGAAGGCCGTTGGGTGGACCTCACGCCCACCCAGCGCTACGTGCGCTACCAGCAAGTGGCCCTCACCCTCGACGCCCAGGGCGGCCTCACCGGCAAAGTGCACCAGGAGCACGGCGGCTACGCCGGCGCCGACGCCCGCAAGGAGCTGGCCCGCCTGGGCGAGAAGAAATACCTGGCCGAGCTGGCCCGCCCCCACAGCGGCTGGACCATTCCCAAGCTCACGGTGGCCGAGCGCGATAATACGGCCAAGCCCCTGGCCGTGGACTATGAATTCACGGAGCCCGCCGACGACAACGCCACCGCGGGCACCCTCTACCTGAGCCCGCTCCGGGATTTCAGCAGCGAGCAGAACCCGTTTCGGCACGATGACCGGCTGTTTCCGGTGGACTTTGGGGCGGCCCAGGACGAAACCACGATGGTAACCCTGACGCTGCCGGCGGGCTACGAGCTGGCCGAAACGCCCAAAAACGCCGTGATAAGTCTGCCCGATAACGGGGGCCGGTTTGTTTACAACGTCGCGGCTACCACGCCGGGCGTGGTGCAGCTCACCAGCCGCCTGACCTTGCGCAAGCCCACGTACGGGGCCGAAGAATACGTGCACCTGCGCGAGTTCTACCGCCTCATGCTGGAGAAGCAGGCTGAAAAGCTGGTGATAAAGAAGAAGGTCTAGTAGCCGGTCGTCATTGCGAGCGCAGCATTTTGCGCATCAGGCAGCGACGGAATATGGCAACACTACCTCCCGATGCGACTGGTCTGCTGGTACGATGAATTAAAATTTGCGCTAAAAACCCATCCGGAAAATAAATTGAACGTCCTGCTGAGCTGGCCGAAGCATCTTGCCCGCTTCGTCAAAACCGTTCAGCGAAGCGGGCGAGGTGCTTCGGCCAGCTCAGCAGGACGGGCGTCTGCGCAGCCGCAGTATTTTTCGAATAGGTTCTAAGGCTTCGGCTCAACAGTGGCTGCTTAGTGAGGAAGAATTGTCACGGCTGCGCCTCGCAATGACCGGCGCGTTTATCAATTAACGAATTATGAAAGCTCTATTCCCTCTGCTGGTTGCGCTGCCGCTAAGCAGCTTGCCGCCGCTGCGCCCGGCCGCGCCCGCCCCGAAGTACGCGGTGGCCGACATCCCGGCGGCGCTGCGGGAAGGCGCCCACGCCGTGCTACGGGCCGACGACGAAGTCGTGACCGTGAAATCGGCCGGGCGGCTGGTGCACACCGTGCACCGGGTGGTGACCGTGCTCGACGCGGGCGGCGACGACTTCGGCCGCCACGCCGTGGGCTACGACGTGCTGAACACCCTGAGCTACCTGCGCGGCGCCGTGTACGACGCCGACGGGCGCCTGCTGCACCAGCTGCGGGCCGCCGAAATCCACGACCAGGGCATGGGCGACGCGGGCGGCAGCTTCATGACCGACGTGCGGGTGCGCTACGCCGACCTGCGCCAGCCCCAGGCGCCCTACACCGTGGAGTTCGACTACGAGCTGGTGTCGGACAACACGCTGTTTTACCCCGACTGGCAGCCCCAGGAAGCCGAAGGGCTGGCCGTGCAGGCCGCCTCGCTGCGCGTGACCACGCCCGCCGCCCTGCCCCTGCGCTACCAGGAGCGGCAGCTACCCGCCGGCACCGCCGTGGCCCGCACCACGGCCGGCGCCCAGGAAACCTACCAGTGGCAGCTGACCAACCTGCCGGCCGTGGACGAAGAAGCCGCCGCCCCGCCCCTGGCCGACCTCACGCCGGCCGTGGCGCTGGCCCCCGGCACTTTTGAGGTGCAGGGCCACAAGGGCGTGGCCACCACCTGGCAGAGCTTCGGGCAATGGAACTACGACCTGAACGCCGGCCGCGACCAACTGCCGCCCGCCACCCTGGCCAAGGTGGCGGCCCTGGTGAAGGACGTGCCCGAGGCCCGCGCCCGCGCCCGGCGCGTGTACGAACTGCTGCAAGGGAGCACCCGCTACATTTCGGTGCAGTTGGGCCTGGGCGGCTGGCAAACCTTCCCGGCCAGCGCGGTGGCCGGCACCGGCTACGGCGACTGCAAGGCCCTGACCAACTACGCCAAGGCCCTGCTGGCCGCCGCCAACGTGCCCGCCTACGTGGCCCTGGTGGGCGCTGGCACTGACCACGCCGACGTGCGCGCCGACTTCCCCAGCTCACAGTTCAACCACGTCGTCTTGTGCGTGCCCCCGGCCAAAGGCGCCCGGGCCGACACCCTGTGGCTGGAATGCACCAGCCAGACGGAAGCCTTCGGCTACATGGGCAGCTTCACGGGCAACCGCCACGCGCTGCTGCTCACGCCCCAGGGCGGGCAGCTGGTGGCCACGCCCCGCTACGGTGCGGCCGAAAACCGCCAGGAGCGCCGCCTCGACCTGTTTCTGGACGCCGTGGGCGGCGCCACGGCTACCGCCCGCACCCTGCGCACCGGCCAGGAGCAGGACCTCTACGCCCAGCTGCTGCACGAGCTGGGGCCCGGCGAGCAGAAAAAATACGTCACCGACCGGCTTCGGCTGCCCACCTTCACGCTCACCAAATTCAACCTGGCCGCCGCACCCGCCGGTCCGCTGCCGGGCGTGGTCGAAACCCTGGGGCTGGCCCTGCCCGGCTTTGCGCAGCCCAGCGGCAAGCGCGTGTTCATCAACCCCAACCTGCTGAGCCGCCTGCCCGCCCTGCCCGCGCAGGTTGGCGAGCGCCAGGCGGCGGTGTGGCTGCCCCGCGCCAGCCTGCACGCCGACACCGTGCGCCTGCACCTGCCCGCCGGCTTCCGGGCCGAAACCCTGCCCGCGCCCGTGCAGCTCAGTACCGCCTACGGCGCCTACGCCAGCCAGTTCGCGGCCCTGCCCGACGGCACGGTGCAGTACATCCGCCGCCTGGAGCTGAAGCGCGGCCGGCTGCCCCGCACCGCCTACACCGGCTACGTGGACTTCCGCCGCAAAATCAGCATCGCCGACAAAGCCCAAGTGGTGCTGGTGAAGACAGAGAGCTGAACGACCGGTTATTGCGAGCGCCACGCTGGTAAGGACTGGCTAAAACTTCACCCGCAACTGGGCTTTTACTTCGCCGCGCAGCGGGCCGTCTATTTCCTCCAGGCCGGAGCCGACGGTGGTCTGGTAGCGGTAGCGGGTTTCGGCGTAGCGCAGCCAGAGCGTGAGGGCGCGGTTGAGGCGGATTTCGGCGATGCCGTAGACGCGCGTGCCCTGGCCGTAGAGCGCGGGCAGCGACACGGCCAGCAGCACGTCCTGCTCGTACACGTACTGGCGGGTATCGAAGTCGTCGGCGTCGAACAGGGCGTAGCGGGCCGTGAGCTTGAGGGAGCGGCGCACCTGGTAGCTCACGTCCTGGGCCAGCACGTAGCCGCGGCGCCAGGGCCGGCCGTCGTCGTCGCGCAGGCGCGAGGCCTGCACGCGGGTGCGCAGCTCAAAGGCGGCCGTGGGGGCGGTGTTGTAGTAGAACAGCACGCTCTGGCGCAGCTGCTCGCCGGGCAGCGGCACGGGGCGGGCGGGGTCGGCGGTGGGCAGGTCGCGGGGCTTGAGGCGCTGGCGCAGCTGCACATAGAACAGGTTGGTTTTGGTGGGCGTGAAGGCCAGGCGCACCAGGGCGTCGTGCCCGTCGGTGGGGGCGCTGGCCCGGTAACGCAGCCATGGGAAGCGGAACTGGTCGTAGTAGGCCGACACTTCCCAGCGGGCCACGGGCCGGACTTTCAGGCCCAGGTACACGCCCGTTTCGTTGATGTTGCGGGTGTTTTCGCTGAAGGCGTTGCCGTACAGGGTGTGGAAGTTGGCGTCGTAGTGCCGCACCAGCAGGGCCGCGTCCACGGCGGGGCCGAGGCTGGCCAGCAGGCCGTTCACGGTGCCCAGGCCGCCGCCGGTGCTGCGGGCCGTCTCGCCGAAGAGCAGCGCGTTGCGGTACACGTAGCTGTAGTGCACGCCCACGGTCCGGTTGTCGCGCCCACTAAACTCGAAGCGGTTGTAGGGCTCGGCGCGCTTGAGCAGCGGCGTGCCGTAGTGCGTGACCACGGCCGTGGCGCCCAGGGCCAGGTTGCCGCTGCGGCTGACGTAGCCCACGTGGCCGCCCCCCACGGTTTCGGCCAGCTGGTGGCGGTTGGCCAGCTCGGAGGGCGTGCGGTGGAAGCCGGTGGCGAGCAGGCCGGAGGTGAACTCGTCGAACACCGCCAGCGAGTCCTGGGCCTGCTGCAGGTTGGCGTCCACGTTTTTACGCGAGACGAAAGCCGTGGCCTGCACCGTGGGCGTGACCTGGTAGGTGGCGGCCCCGCCCCGGAAAAACGTGTTTTCGAGCAGCGACGAATACGCCCGCACGCCCACCGACGAGCGCCGCAGGGTGGTGATGGTTTCGGCCCCCTTGCCCACGCCCAGGCCCGAGGAGAGTAGCAGCCCTTGCCCAAACTGCAACTGGTAGTCGCCCAGGGCCAGGGTTTTGAGCCGGCCCCGCTCCTGCACGACAAAATGCGCCGACGCATAATCGGCCCCGAACTGGCCGTTGTTGGGGTTCCAGGTCAGCCGCTCGCCGGCGTCCTTTTCCAGCGCGAAGCCCAGGCTGAAGTCCTTGGTGTGGCTCACGCGGTAGCGGATGAGCATCTTATCGGCCGAGCCGAGGTAGCGGGTGGTGGGCCGGCCCTGGAAAATGGTGGGCGGCGAGTAGCCCCGGCGCTGCTGCAGCACCCGCTCGTAGCGCAGAAACAGGGCGTTGTTATCCTCCTGGGCAATGCGCTGCCACAACGAGCCGCGGCTGGCGTTGGGGTTGCTGCTCAACACGTTCACGAAGGGCAGCACCCGGCCGATGGTGCGCAGGTCGTAGCCCTCGATGCTTTGCAGCTCGTACACGCTCAGCAGGTCGCCGGTGGCCTGGCGGTGGCGCAGCAGGGTGGTTATCTGGTTTTCGCTGAGCAGCAGCAGCGCCCGCAGCTCCTCGCGGGTGGCGGTGTTCAGGTTGAGGGGCGTCTGGTAGTACTGCAACAGCGTTTCGTACAGGTCCTCGTACGGCACCTGGTCCGACTGAATTTCGGCAAACAGCTCCTGGGTCAGCCGGTCGAGGTCGGGCGCGCGGCGGGTATATTCCTGGGCTTGCGCTGGGTGAATTAAAAATTGAGAATTAAAAATTAAAAATGCGGTAACAATCAAAGAAGCACCGGCGCGCACTTTGCCAATCAGCTGCCAAGCCACGCTTCTCCTTCGCAAATGGTTTGGCCCAAACTCCCAGTTTCTGTCCATTCCAAGTCACGAATTTTTAATTCTCAATTTTTAATTTTTAATTATCCCTCCCCATTTCCTGCTCACGCTTAAATGCTGGCTGAAGCCCAGGGCCTGCTGGTAGGCGGCGGCATAATCAATCTGGAACGCGCCGGCCGCCAGTCCCAGGCCCGCGCTGGCCTGCTCGGTGGCGGTGGCCAGGCCCAGGCGGGCCGTGAGCGCGGGTACCGGCCGGTACTCCAGGCCCGCCTTGAAGTTGGCGGCGCGCTCCACGTCTTTTTCGGTTTCGACCAGCAGCAGCATCTGCGCGCCGGGGCGGTAGGCCAGGCCGGCGCGCAGCACGGTGGGCACCCGCTCGTCCTGGTAGCTGGCCAGCCGGGTTTGGCTGAGGTTGTAGAGCGAGGCCCCGAAGCTGAGCCGCTGGGGAATGACTTCGATTTGGCCGCCCAGGGTGCCCAGCAGCACGCGCCGGCTACCCAGGCCCTCGATGCTGACCTGTAGCACGTCGACGCGCCCGCCCAGGCTGATTTGGCCGAAGCGGTAGCCGTAGCCGGCGCCCACGCGGGTTTCGTTGTAAAGCGCCCCGCCGAAGCGCTGCACCTCCAGCGCCACCACGCCGTGGCGGGCCCAGGTGCGGGCGGCGGGCGGCGGCGCGGCGCCCTCGGCTGGGGCAGCCGTGGCGGGCCGGGCCACGCCCAGCGGCAGGGCCACGGCCAGGGCTCCCACGTTGAGGGCGGGGCTGAAGTAGCGGTTTTCGGCGTAGAAGCCCACGGTGGGTTGCTGCATTTCGCCCAGGCCGGCCACGTTGTTGCCCACGCTCCACACCTCGCCGGGCAGGGCCACCGAGGCGTTGCCGAGCGCGGCGGCGCGGGCGCCCCGCACGCCGGGACCGTTGCCCTGGGCCCGGGCCGGAGCCACCGACAGCCCACCCGCGAGCAGCAAACCAAACCCAAAGATTAAGATATACCGGGGTAAACAGTGTTGCATGCTGGGAAGGTAGCACCTCGGTCGCAATTGGCCGAGCGGCGCGCGGAAATTATTTTGCGGGCCTTTTTGGTCACCCGTTCCGGCGCTACTGCCGACCTTGCCGCCCCATGCCCCGTTCCTTCACCGCCGCGCCGCGCCGCGAAACCCTGCTCTACCGCAACCAGTCGCTCAGCTACACCCTCGTGTTCCGGGCGCGGCGCTCCATCGGCTTCGCCGTGCGGCCCGACGGCAGCGTGCACGTGAGCGCGCCCGCCGGCATCTCGGCCGAGTGGGTGGCCCAGCAGGTGCTGAAAAAAGCCGACTGGATTCTCAAGCACCAGGCCGATTTCGCCCGTCGCCCGGCTCCGGCTCCCAGCCGCCGCTACGAGGCCGGCAGCCCGCAGCATTACCGGGGCCAACCCTACCCGCTGCGGTTTGCCGAAGCCCGCCGGCCGGCCGTGTCGGTGGCCGAAAACGAGCTGGTGCTGGCCACGCCCACCCCGCCCACTGCCGCCCAAGCCGAAGCCCTGCTGCACGCCTGGTACGCGCAGCAGGCCGGCCCGCTGTTCGCCGCGTCGCTGGCGCGGGTGTGGCCGCGCTTTGCCGAGTTCAACCTGGCCCGGCCCACGCTGGCCGTGCGCCAGATGCGCACCCGCTGGGGTAGCTGCACCCCGCACACCGGCCGCATCCGCCTCAGCCCCGAGCTGGTGCGCGCCCGTCCCGAATGCCTCGACTACGTGCTGCTGCACGAGTGCTGCCACCTTCTGATACCCGACCATTCCAAGGCATTCTACGAGCTGCAAGCCCGCCTGCTGCCCGATTGGAAGCAATGGAAAGACGAGCTAAACGCGCTACCCAGGTGAGACGCTGCGCTTAATGAGGAATGAGGAATGAGGAATGAGGAATGAGGAATGAGGAATTTCGGATTCAAGGGCCAATTCCTCATTCCTCATTCCTCATTAAACGTAGCGTAATGGCCGGCGTGGGCACGGCAGGATATTCTACGCCCAGGCAGCGGGCCACCATGCCGGCCAGTCGGGTTTGGTGGTGCTGGGCCGGCGTGCGAACTTCGCCCAGCGGCGCAATGCCCGGGCCCATGGCGGCCAGCCAGGTGTGGGCCGAGGCGCGCAGCTCGCGGCCGTGCTGGGTCCAGAGGCGGCCCCGGCCCCGGCCGTGGTCGGTGGTGATGAGCAGGGTGGTGCGCCCCCGGTACTGCGGCAGCGCCTGCAGGGCGGCCCACAGCTCGGCCAGGTAGCCGTCGATGGCGTGGGCGGCGTCGAGGTAGTCGCCGTAGCGGCCCACGTGAGCAAAAGTGTCGGTGTTGCCGAAGGCCAGGTACAGCACCCGCGGACGGGCCTGGGCCAGGTAGCGCCGCGCCGCGCGGTAGGTGAGCGAGTCGGCCCGCTCCGCGCCATTCAAGCCGGCATCGACGGGCAGGCCGCTGCGGGGCTGGTTGAGGATGAACGGAAACGCTTCCCAACTGGTAAAAGCCGCAACCTGGCCCGCAAACCCCGGCTGGCGGTTCAGAAACTCAAGCACCGTTTCGTTGGGGTTCGGAATGTGGCGGTTGCCGCGGATGCGCTCGTCGTCGGCCGCGCCGGTCAGCATCTCGTTGTAGCCGGGGTACGACAGCCGGCAGCGGTTGGTCAGGTCCTGACAGTTGCCCAGGGCGCGGTTGCCGAACAGCTGCCCGCGCCGCCCGATGCTGTCCCACAAAAACGGGAACAGCGCTTGGCGCCGGGCTTCGGCCGTGGGCCGGTCGTACCGGTCACGGTGTCCTTTGCGGGCGGCGCAACGGCTTAGCAGGCGGGCCTCGGCGCCGCTGAACAATTCTTCCCAGCGCAGTCCGTCAATGGTTACCAGCACCACGTTGGCCGAATCAGCCCACAGCGCTTGGGGCGCGGTCTGGGCTTTGGTAGCGGTGGCCGCGCCGCTCAGCAACCCTAGCAGAAGCGCTGCCTGCCGCCCCCATGCGGTGACTCCCAAACGTCCAAGGGCGCGGCGAGTAATCACGCACAACATTACGACTGAAGGAATCCCGCGGTCGTTCCCAAACCGTTACCTTTCCGCTACCAATGTGTGGTGGTGGCGGTTTCTTGCCCATGACAGCTTTTTTTCGTCAGCTTCTTCTCGGCCTCGTCTGGTTCTACCGTCACTTTATTTCGCCGCTCACGCCGGCCAGCTGCCGCTACACGCCCACCTGCTCGGCCTACGCGGCCCAGGCCATTGCCCGGCACGGCCCGTGGCGGGGCGGGGCTTTGGCGCTGCGGCGCATTGCCCGCTGCCACCCCTGGGGCGGCCACGGCTACGACCCCGTACCGTAGCCGGCCGGCTCCGTATACGCGGGTTCCACTTTCTGCCTCATTGTCCTGATGCGTTTCATCCCCCTGCTCCCGGCCGCGTTGGCCTTGTTGTTCACCTCCGCCTGCTCCCAGGCCCAAAGCGACAAAGAATCGGCGACGGACGCATCCTCCACTCCGGCCAAGAAAAAGGGAAAGGAGGGCGAAGAGTCCCTCGAAAATCGCATGATTGATGCCGCCGTGCCCGGCCTGCGCCGCGTGGGCAGCCTCGGCGGGGTACCCGAAAGCTCGGGCCTGGCCGCCGGCCCGCAGCTGGGCACCTACTACAGCTTCGGCGACAACGGCAACGCGGCCACGCTCTACCAAATCGACGGCACGGGCCGCGTCACCGCCGAAGTGGCCATCGACGCCAAGAACAAGGATTGGGAAAGCCTGACCCGCGACCCCCAGGGCACCTACTTCATCGGCGACTGCGGCAACAACGACTCCGACCGCCGCGACTTGCGCATCCTGCGCGTGGACCCCGCCAACCCGCAGCAGGTGGGCAAAATCGACTTCACATACTCCGACCAAACCGAGTTTCCGCCCAAGAAAAAGCAGCGCAACTTCGACTGCGAAGCCACCGTCTGGCACGAGGGCCAGGTGTGGCTTTTCACCAAGGACGGGGAAGAGCGCGCCAGCCACGTGTACACCGTGCCCGACCGGCCCGGCACGCACACCGCCCGGCGCGTCACCAGCCTCGCCATTCCCGGCCAGGTCACCGACGCGGCCCTGAGCCCCAGCGGCCGGCGCCTCGTGCTGCTGGGCCGCGACGAGCTGTTCGTGCTCGATGGCAACTCCTGGGCCGATATCCTAAAAGCCACGCCCCGGCAAGTCGGCCTCGCTGGCACCGGCCAGACCGAAGGCGTGGCGTTCAAGGACGAAACCACGCTGCTCATCAGCACCGAACAAGGCGGGCTATTTGAGTTTGCGCTGCCGTAGCAGTCAACGAGGCAGCCGTCATCCCCTCAAATAGTTCAGGCACTACGCTTGCTGCTAAATCGGCGTAACTTGGCTCAGGCCGGCCGCCGCCGGAGCACGTAGTAAGCCGAGTTGTCGGACAGCACGAAGGTGCTGATCAGCTCCCAGCCCTGGGCATTCAACCAATTCAGCGCGTCTATGGGCGAATTAAACTCAACCGCGTTGCCCGCCGTGTCACGGAACAGGTTGGCTGAGAGAACTTTTTGCTGCTGCCCGTAGTCGATGGACACGACGAAGCGCCCGTTGAGTCGAGAGCGCGCCATTACCTGGCAGTACTCGCCCGTTGGCTGGCCGGCGGGCGCGGGCGGTACGGACGGTGCGGGAGTTTGGGCCCGAGCGGTGGCCATGCCCACGATGAAGCACGTAGCCAGCAGGAAAAGCTTCATAAAATTCATTGAAAAACCAGGCGAAGGAAGTAGCAATGCGTGAATCTCTGACCACAAATCAGTGCTGGCAAGTCCACGAGGCGCTGGGCCGCGGGGCTGGCGCGCGGGCGACGCCGGCTACCTCGCGGTGCGCGGCAGGGCGGCTTCCTGCTCTTTTTCCGCCAAGTCGCGCGGGGCGTAGCCGTAGGGATTTTGGGGGTCTTTGCCGGCCCGCCACAGCACCCAGATGCCGACGAATATCAGCGGAATGCTCAGCAGCTGGCCTTGGTTGAAAAGGTTGCCGTCTTCGAACGCCACTTGGTTTTCCTTCAGGTATTCGCCCAAAAACCGCTGCGTGAACAGCAGCACCACGAACAGCCCGAACAGCTGCCCCCGCGGCGTGCGCTCCCGGGTCCGGTTCCACATGGAATAAAGCAGGACGAGCAGGAAAACACAGAACAGCGCCTCGTAAATCTGGGTGGGGTGCCGCGGCACGGCCACGCCCGCAATCAGGTGCTCGGTGTCGCGGGGGAAGAGGAAGGCCCACGGCACGTCGGTGGGCTTGCCCACGATTTCGGAGTTCATCAAGTTGCCGGTGCGGATGCAGGCGCCGCCCAGCGCCACCACGATGACGATGCGGTCGAGCACCCACAGGTAGTCGAACTTGTTGTTGCGGGCAAACAGCCAACAGGCCAGCAAGATGCCGATGGTGGCGCCGTGGCTGGCCAGCCCGCCCTGCCAGATGCGGAACACCACCAGCGGGTCGGCCACCAGCGCGTCGAAGTCGTAAAAGAGCATGTGGCCCAGCCGCGCGCCCACGATGGTGCCCACCAGCATGTAAATCGTAATCACGTCGACCCACTGCGGCGAGGTACGCTCCGAGCGGTAGATGTGATTGAGAATGAACGTGCCCAGCACGAAGGGCAGCATGAAAAACAGCCCGTACCAGCGCAGCGTAAGGGGCCCGAGGTGGGCAATGACGGGGTCGACGTTCCAGGTGACGCCGGCGAGGAAGGGCAGCATATGCAACAAGAATAAAAGGAGGGTTCAAAGGTACAGGCTCCGGGCCCCATAGGCTTTGCCGACGCGAACGACGGGACAACCCGGAACCGCAAGCCGCGGCGGCCGGGCGGCACGCCAGCGCCGGCCGGGGCCAGCGGAAAAAGCAGCCCCTCAGCGCAGCAGCGACTGTGGCGGCAGGCCACCGGGGCATGCTGCGCAACGAGGGCCTTCCGCGGCCGGGCGCAGCGCGGGGCCGTCGCCGCTGAGAGCCATTACCAACGCGCCGAGCAGGGCGGCGTAGGCCGGCCGGCGCAGCCAGCCCGGCACCGTTTGGCTCTTCGCGGCGGCCGCGGCCGTGAGCCGGGCGTGCACCCGGTTGTAAAAGAACGGGCGGAGCCGGGCGTTCGGCTGGTTGGGCAGTTGGCGCATTAGGTCTTCCCATTCTTCGTCGGAAATGGGCCGAACGGCTGAGTCAGACATGGCACAAGTGGGGTTGAAGGTGTTTACGGAGGGTTTGCCGGGCCCGGAACAGCAACGACTCGACGGCGGGCACGGTCGTGTTGAGCACGGCCGCAATGTCCTCGTAGCTCAACTCCTGCTCGTGGCGCAGGGTGAAGGCCACCTGCTGCTGGCCCGGCAGCCGGGCCACGTGGGCGAGCAAGTACCGCAGCTGCTGCTGGCCTTCGAGCAGCGCCAGCGGGTGCGCGTGGTCGGGCACTTCGTGCAGCACGTCGTTGTCGAAACCGAGCAGGCTGGTGAAGTAGGCAAAGCGCTTTTTGGCGCGGGCGGTCCGGCGGTGTCTCAGGGCCCGCGACGTGGCCAGGCGGTAGAGCCAGGTGCTCAGGGCGGCGTCGCCCCGAAACCGGCCAATGGTCTGGTAAACTTCCACGAAAACCTCTTGGGCGACGTCCTCGGCCTCTTCCGGCGAATGCAACAGGAAGAGCGCCGTGCGGTAGATGCGGTCCTGGTAGCGCTCCACTAAGGTGCGAAAGGCCGCCTCGCTGCCCAACTGCAGCTGCGCCACCAAGTCAGCGTCGGCGTCGCCCAACGGGGCGCGGGGAGGGTCGTGGGCCAGCGGCAGCGAAAGCGGAAGCGAATACACCACAAAAGTTAGGACAGTAAGATTCGGAAAAGGGCCCGCCCGGCCCTGGGCCTGGGCAGCGGCGGCCAGGGTTGTTGTGCCTAAGGTGCTACCTATTCGAAAAACTTGCGCGCCCCCTCTAAAATAAACTCGAAAAAGTATGAACTGGTAGAAAAAGAACGGTCATGCTGAGCGCAGTCGAAGCATCTCGCGCGCTTCGTTTGAGCCTTTGCAACGAAGCGGTAGAGATGCTTCGACTGCGCTCAG
>NZ_JANNOD010000098.1:0-2616 GCF_031398885.1 Hymenobacter sp. | reverse complement strand
ACGCACCCCTCTCCGCGGGAGAGGGGCCGGGGGTGAGGTGAAACAGGTGCTCCACCAAGCTTACGCCGGCTGCAGCTCCTTTAAATGCAGCAGCATGTCGGCCGTCATCTTGTCGAGGTCGAAGTCGGGCTGCCAGCCCCAGTCCCGGCGGGCGGCGCGGTCGTCGATGCTGGCGGGCCAGGAGTCAGCGATTTGCTGGCGGCCGTCGGGCTGGTAGGTGACCCGAAAGTCGGGGACGTGCTGCCGGATGCTGGCCGTGATTTCGGCCGGCGAGAAGCTCATCGCGCCCAGGTTGTAGCTGGTGCGCACCTTTATTTGGTCGGCCGGGGCGTGCATCAAATCCAGGGTCGCCTTGAGCGCGTCGGGCATGTACATCATGGGCAAGTACGTGTCTTCCTGCAGGAAGCATTCGTAATTCTCGCCCGCCACGGCCCGGTGGTAGATGTCCACGGCGTAGTCGGTGGTGCCGCCGCCGGGCAGGCTCTTGTAGCCGATGAGGCCGGGGTAGCGCAGGCTGCGCACGTCGAGGCCGTGCTTGCGGTGGTACCACTCGCACCACTGCTCGCCGGCCAGCTTGCTGATGCCGTACACCGTGTTGGGGTTCATCACCGTCACCTGCGGCGTGTGGTCGCGGGGCGTGTCGGGCCCGAACACGGCAATGGAGCTGGGCCAGTACACCTGGGCCACGCCGTGGGCCACGGCGGCTTCGAGCACGATGAGCAAGCCGTCCATGTTGAGCTGCCAACCGAAGAGCGGGTTCTTTTCGGCCGTGGCCGAGAGCAGGGCCGCGAGGTGGTAAATCTGCTTGGGGCGGTACTGGCGGATGAGCTTGTCGAGGCGGGAGCGGTCAAGCACGTCGAGCAGCTCGAAGGGGCCGCCGGCCAGCATTTCGGGGTTTTTCGGGGGGCGCACGTCGGCGGCCACCACGCAGGTGGGCGCGTAGCGCTGGCGCAGGGCGGCCACTAGTTCGAGGCCGAGCTGGCCGCAGGCGCCGATGACTAGCACGGAGCCGGGTAAAACGGGAGGAGCAGTGTCGCCGGGGGTGGGGGCCATGCGCGGAGTCGGGGGTGGGTGGGACGGTGGGACGAGGGTCGGGGCGCAAAGATACCGGGACCGCAACGGGGAACGAGCGACGAGGCCACAGCGGACTGCGAAAGGCCGCGCGGCCGCCGGGCCCATTGGTATCTTGGCGGCATGTTTACAAAGAGGTGGTTGCGGGGCCTGGCAATTGCCGCGCTGCTGGGCGGAAGTGCCGGGGGCCGGGCGCAATACTTGCCGCCAACGAGCGCACCTCGCCCTCCCTACCGCAACCTGGTGATGGAGGGCGGCGGCATCCGCGGCATTGCCTACGGCGGGGCGCTCCGGGAGCTGGAGCGGCAGGGGCTGCTGCGCGGCATCGAGCGGGTGGGCGGCACCTCGGCCGGGGCCATTCAGGCGGCGCTGCTGGCGGTGGGGTATTCGCCCGACGAGATTATTGCCGTGGTGAACGCCACGCCCGTGCAGCGGCTCAACGACGGGCGCTTCATCTTCGTCGGCGGCAGCCACCGCCTGCTGAAGCAGTACGGCTGGTACCGCGGCGACCAGTTTGCCACCTACCTCAGCGGGCTGGTGGCCCGCAAAACCCGGCGCCCCGACCTCACCCTCGGCGAGCTGCACACCCTGGCCCGGGAGCAGCCCGGGCGCTTCCGCGACCTCTACACCACCGGCACCAACCTCACCACCCAGCGCACGCAGGTGTTCAGCTACGAAACGCACCCCGCCCTGCGCGTGGCCGACGCCGTGCGCATCAGCATGAGCATTCCGCTCTACTTCCGGGCCGTGCTGCTCGATGCCCGGGGCCAGGTGGTGAGCGGTAAGCCCGCGCCCGGCCAGCCCGTGCAGGTGCTGGTCGACGGCGGCCTGCTGGCGAATTACCCCGCCGATTTGTTCGACCAGCCGCGCTACCTGTCCGCCGGCGCCAGCGGGCCGCCCGATGCGCGCGGCCGCGTGTTCAACCCCGAAACCCTGGGCCTGCGCCTCGACCGCGCCGAGCAGATTGCCTACGACACCGCCGCCACCGGCCGCCAGCAGTTGGCGCCCTACGACGTGCACGACTTCGGCTCCTACATCGGGGCGCTCTACACCGTGGCCATCGAAAACCTGAACCCCGCCCAGCCCGGCGACTGGCAGCGCACGGTCAGCATCAGCACGCTGGGCTTCAACCCCAAAATCAAGCGCGTATCCGAAGCGCAGAAGCAGCAGCTGGTGGCCAGCGGGCAGGCGGGCGTGCAGGCGTTTCTGGCCCGGCGGCCGAAGTAGGGGCCATTCCAGCACCACCCACTTCCCACTGGCTCCCGCGACGCTTCACTTGAACCAAGCCTGTGCCCGGGCGGAGACGACGCGACATTCTTCGGCTCCGAAAAAAGCATCCGGGCCTTTCCCGCGTCTATTGCGGCGCCGTTGCGTCCCCTTCCCGAAACGGTCCCTGCCTATGCATGTCTCGTCCGGCTATAGCTATACAGGTGGAGGTGATAATCCGGCCTGCGCTTTACAGGCCGGGGTGGTAATCCGGATTGGACTTTACAGGTGAGGAAGATAAGCCGCGAATTTATTTCCGCCGCCAGGGCTGGGTGTCAA
>NZ_JANNOD010000097.1:0-47828 GCF_031398885.1 Hymenobacter sp. | reverse complement strand
CGCATCGCTACCGCTTCATATGAGCCATTCAATAAAGCGGCAGCGATGCGTCGACTGCGCTCAGCAGGACATTCAATTTATTTTTTGGACAGGCTCGTAATAGTGATTCCTCAGTGGCCCAAGCTGCTGCCGACTTGAGATTAACTACCTGATTGGCAATAGTAATTTTTCAACCGCCTAAGTCCTTGTTTTAAAACTCATTCGATACCGGGGAATAACCGTATCTTAAGCAACTATCAGAGTAGCCCCGCGCCTACCGCGGGTCCGAGCGCGCCAACCATCCCGTTGGACGCTTCACCCGGGCCGGGCACTGGCGCCCCTCGCCACTTCAGGGCGTTCCTGTCGCTTTTTTGCGCTGATTTCATGCCCCCCGCCCCGTCCTCCCCCGACCTCGCACCACCCGACGAGCTGCTGCAAGCCGTGCTGGCCGTTTCGCTCACGGCCGTTCAGTTCTGGCACCCGCTCTACGCGGCGGAGGGCGCCGAACTGGTCGACTTTGCCCTCGACTACCTCAACCCCGCCGGCCAGCGGCTGCTCGGGCTGCCCGAGCGGCCGGGCGGCACCCTGCTGCGCACGCGCTACCCCCACACGGTGGCCACCGGCATCTTTGAATTTTACCGCGGCGTGTTCCTCAGCGGCGAGGCCGGGCGCTACGACGTCAACTACCAGGCCGACGGCCTCGATAATTATCACCAGTTGGCCGCCCAGCGCAGCGGCCCCCTGCTGGTGGTGAGCCTCACCGACACCGCCGACCACGGCCGCAGCACCGCGGAAGAGGCCCTGCGCGCGAGCCAGGCCCGCGAGCAGGCCGCCCGGGCGGAAGCGGAAGCCCAGCGCCAGCACCTGCACGAGGTGTTGATGCAACTCCCGGCACAGGTGGCCACCCACCGCGGGCCCGAGCACGCGTTCGAACTCGTCAACCCCAATTACCAGCACCTGTTTCCGACCCGTGTTATCCAGGGCCGGCCCGTGCGCGAAGCCCTTCCCGAACTGGCGGGCCAGCGTTTTTTTGAGCTGCTGGACCACGTGTACCAGACCGGCGAGCCGTTTTACGGCACGGAGATGGAAACCTGGGCGGACCTCACCCAAACGGAGCGGCTGGACCGGGGCTACGTCAACGTGTTTTTTCAAGCGCTGCACGACGCCCAGGGCCAGGTCAACGGCGTGCTGAGCTTTTCCTACGACGTGACGGAGCAGGTGGAAAGCCGCCGGCAGGTGCAGGCCCTGAACCAGCAACTGGCCACCGCCAACAAAATGCTGCTCGCCGCCAACGCGGAGCTGCGCGCCCAGAACACCGAGCAGCGGCACACCCAGCAGCGCTTGCAGCGGCTCAACCATACCCTGGACGCCCGGGTGGCCGAGCGCACCGCGGCCCTGCAGCGGGCCCAGGTCGAAGCCCAGCAGCAGCGCGCCGACCTGCAACGGGTGTTTGAGCAGGCCCCCGTGTCCATCGTCATCCTCCGGGGGCCCGGGTTCATGGTGGAGCTGGCCAACGACGCCACGGCCGCCCTGTGGGGCCGCCCGGCGGAGCAGGCGGTGGGCCGCCCGCTGTTTGAAGAGCTGCCCGACCTGGCGGGCCAGGGCCTGGAAGAAATTTTTGAAACCGTGCGGCGCACCGGGGAGCCGGCGTACCCGCAGGAGCTGCCGGTGGCCCGCGAACGCCCCGACGCGGCGGCCACCGGCTACTACAACCTTTCCTGCCAGCCCCTGCGCGATGCGCAAGGCCACACCACGGGCGTCATCGTCGTGGGCGTTGAGGTGACCGAGCAGGTGCTGGCCCGCCAGCACGTGCAGCAGCTCTACGAAGAGCTGACCGCCTTTGCCGAAGAGCAGCAGGCTACTAACGAGGAGCTGGAAATCCGGGTAGCCGAACGCACCCACGCGGTGCGGCAGGCCCAGGCCGAAACCGAGCGCCAGCGCCAGCGGCTGGAGCGGTTCTTCCAGCAGGCCCCGGCCGCCATCTGCGTGCTCGACGGCCCCGGCCTGGTCTTCGAGCTGGTGAACCCGGCCTACCAGCAGCTGTTTCCGAGCCGGGCGCTGCTGGGCCGGCCCCTGCTCGACGCATTGCCGGAAATTGTGGGCCCCGTCTACGAAACGTTTCGCACGGCCTACGCCACCGGCAACGCCCACGCGGAGCAGGCCCGGCTCGTGCCCTTTGCCCGGCCCGAAGACGGCGGGCTGGAAGACCGGTACTTTACTTTCCTGCAGCAGGCCCGCTTCAACGAGCAGTACCGCATCGACGGCCTGCTGGTCTGCGCCTTTGAAGTCACCGCCCAGGTGCTGGCCCAGCAGCGGGCCGCCGCCCTGCAGGCCGAAGTGCTGGCCGCCGCCCAACGCCTGGCCCAGGAGCGCGAAAATTTCCACCAGATATTCAAGAACACCCCGGCCGCCATCTGCATTCAGCGCGGCCCCGAGCACCGGTACGAGTACTACAACGCGGCCTACCAGCAGTTCTTCCCCAGCCGCGCCATGCTGGGCCACCCGGTGGCCGAGGCCCTGCCCGAAACCGTGGAGGCGGGCATCGTGGACTTGCTGGACAAGGTGTACCAAACGGGGGAAACCTACTTCGGGCACGAGCTACCGCTGCTGGTGGCCCAGCCCGACGGCCGCCCGCCCCGGCAGATGTACTTCACCTTCACCTACCAGGCCTACCGCGAAGACGACGTCATTGTCGGCATCTCCACCTTTGCCTACGACGTGACCGCCCAGGTGCTGGCCCGCCAGCAAGACGAGGCCCGGCAGCAGCAGCTGTACGAGCTGTTTGCGCAGGCCCCGGTGGCCATTGCGGTGCTCCGGGGCCCCCGGTACGTCATCGAGCTGGCCAACCCGGCCGTGTGCGCGCTGTGGGGGCGCAGCCAGGCGCAGGCACTGCACACGCCGTTGTTTGAGCTGCTGCCCGAAGTAGCGGGCCAGGGCTTCGAAGAACTGCTGGACGGCGTGCTGGCCACCGGCGAGCCCTACGTGGCCTACGAGCTGCCCTCGCTCATCGACCGCAACGGCCGCCAAGATACCGTGTACTGGAACTTCGTGTACCAGCCCCTGCGCGCCGCCGACGGCCAGATTACGGGCGTGACGGTGGTGGCAACCGAGGTGAGCGAGCTGCTGCGGGCCCGCCGGGAGCTGGCGAACCAGGAGCAGCTCCGCGCCGTGTTTGAGCAGGCCCCCGTGGCCGTGGGCGTGTTTTCCGGGCCCGAGTACTTCGTCGACGTGTGCAACCCGGGCCTGCAGGCCATTTGGGGGCGCACGGCGGCGCAGGCCCTGCACCGGCCCTTGTTCGAAGTGCTGCCCGAAGTCCGCGACCAAGGCTTCAAAGCGCTGCTGGACGAAGTAGGGCGCACGGGCGTGCCCCACGTGGCCCGCGAAATACCGGGCCAGCTGCTCGTGGATGGGCAGCAAGTCACGGTGCACCTCAACTTCGTCTACCACCCGCTGCGCGACGACAAGGGGCGCATCACGGCCATTGCCGCCGTGGCCACCGACGTGAGCGAGCAAGTGGCCACCCGCCAGCACGTGCAGGCCCTCAACCAGCAGCTGGCCGCCCTCAACGACAAGCTGTACGCCGCCAACGCGGCCCTGGGCGAAGCCAACGACGAGCTGGGCGACGCCAACGAGGCGCTGGGCGACACCAACCAGCAGCTCACCCGCACCAACGTCGACCTGGACACCTTCGTCTACACCGCCTCGCACGACCTCAAGGCCCCCATCAACAACATCGAGGGCCTGCTGCACACGCTGCTGGAGGAGCTGCCCCTGACCAGCCAGGTCGGCGACGTGGCCTACGTGATGGGCCTAATGCAGGGCGCGGTCGACCGGTTCAAGCAAACGCTCGGGCACCTGACCGACATTGCCCACCTGCAGCAGGAACTGGGCCAGCCCACGGCCCCGGTGCACCCGGCCGACGTCGTCCGCGACGTGCGCCTGGACCTGGCCCCCCTCATTGCGGAAACGGGCGCCGAGCTGGACGTGGACGTGGCCGATTGCCCGGTGCTGAACTTCTCGGAGAAAAACCTGCGCTCGGTGGTCTACAACCTGCTCAGCAACGCCCTCAAATACCGCCACCCCGACCGGCCCGCCCGCGTGCGCCTCCGCTGCCGCACCGAGGCCCTCTACTGGCTGCTGGAGGTGCAAGACAACGGCCTGGGCCTGGACATCACGCCCGAGCGGCCGCTGTTTGCCCTGTTTCAGCGCTACCATTCCCACGTGCCCGGCTCGGGTGTGGGCCTCTACATGGTGAAGAAAATGGTGGAGAACGCCGGCGGCAAAATTGAAGTCCAGAGCCAACTGGGCGTAGGCTCCACGTTCACCGTTTATTTTAAGAGCTGATGTTACGCGGGGCTTGCGCCGGCGCTCTGCGACGCGTAACAGCAGTAGGACCGCAGTTGAACCAGCCGCAAAGCGGCGACACGTTGGTAGAGTCGATTAGCAAGGCGGTCTGAGCCGCAAAGCGGCGGCACCTCGTTCATGCCGGGAGTACCGCCGCTTTGCGGCTCGCCTGTCTTGCAGCACTTTACTACCAACGTATCGCCGCTTGGCGGCTGGTTTGGCGAACTAACTGCGTAAGTCCTAATCAGTATTAAGAACTAGGGCGGTTCTGCGTACAGCGTTAAAAGTTGAGAGTTAGAAAGCTGGACGAACAGCACCTTAACTTTTAACCGCGGAGCTGTTCAGGAACGGGTTGGTGGCGTGCTGGCGCGGCCGACGAGACAGGCGCAAGGATGCCCCGCTACATCGTTCGGGTAGCCCGGAAAATTGATTTGGATAGCCCGACGCCTACCCCGCCAGCGGCAGCTCAATGAAGAACGCCGTCCCCTCCCCCACCGTCGTTTCGAACCAAATTCGGCCCCCGGCGCTCTCAATTCCGCGCTTGGCCACCGCCAGGCCAATGCCCGAGCCGCTGGCCTTGGTGGTAAAGTTGGGCACGAACACCTTGTCGCGCACGTCCTCGGGAATGCCCGCGCCGTTGTCGCGGATGGCCACCCGGACACTTCCGGCCCCGGCCGCTTCGAGGGCGACGGCGAGGTGCGGCTCACGGCCCTCGGGCACCGCCTGGCGGGCGTTTATGAGCAGGTTGTTGAAGGTGCGGACCAGCAGGTTTTCGTCGGCGTACACCACGTAGCGGCCGGTTTCGGCATCGGGGGGCAGGTGCAGCTCCAGGGCGCCGTCGGCATCGTCGGGCTGGTGCAGGGCGGCGCAGCGGCGCAAAATGGCCGCCACGTTCAGCCGCTCGGGCCGCATGGCCGGCAGGTTGGTGAACGTGCTGAAAGACGTGGCGATGTCGCTCAGCACGTCAATCTGGGTGATGAGCGTTTGGGCAATGCGGCCGATGAGCTCCTCGGCATTGGCCCGGCGCTCGGCAATGGCCTTTTGCAGAAACTGCAGGCTCAGCTTCATGGGCGTGAGCGGGTTCTTGATTTCGTGGGCCACCTGGCGGGCCATTTCGCGCCAGGCCGCCTCCTTTTCCTGCGCGGCCAGCTCCCGCTTGCTGGCCTCCAGCTTGGTGAGCATGGCGTTGTACTCGCGCACGAGCAGCCCAATCTCGTCGTCGGAGCTGCGGTAGTCCAGCAGCTCGTTCTCGCCGGTGAGCGTGGTTTGGGTCAGCTTCTCGGTGATGAGCTTGAGCGGGGCCGTCAGCTGCCGCGTGGCCACGAAAGCCAGCCCCAAAAACAGCAGAAACAGCAGCGTGAAAATGTTGAGAATGGTGGTAAACAGCTCCGTGAGCTTGGTATTCAGCTCCTTCTCCGAATCGAAAAACGGAATGCCCACGTAGCCCAGGATGGGGCCGGTGGGCAGCGCCGTCTCGTCGGGCCCCAGCGCATCGCTCGTTCCCGCCGCCCCGGCGCGGGCCGCAAACGGCTGGCTTGCCCCGCTCGGGTGGCTGCCGGCCACGGCGTGCCCGGCCAAATCGGCCACCACCGCCTCCCCCTCCCCGGCCCGCACCGGCAGGTACAAAGCATTGAACGACAGCGACCCCGCCCGCTCCGTGAGCAGGGCCCGCGGCCGGTTCTGCTCGCGCAGGGTCACCACGGCGTGCGGGTTGAGCAGGGGCCCCAGCAGGCCGGCATCGAAAATCAGCGGCTGGCTGCTGGCCAGGAGCTCGCCGTGGGCGTCGTAGAGGTTGAGGTCGGTTTCGGTGAGGGAGGCCACGGTTTTGGCCAGCGCGGCCAGCGTGGGGCGCGCCGTGCTGTCGGCCAGCAGGTGGCGTTGGCGGCGCAGGCTCTCCAGGGCCAGCTGGCCGCGCCGCTCGTAGGTGCGGGTCAGGTCGCGCTGGTACGAGGCAATGAGCTGGCTGGCCGTGGCCACGCTCACCACCAGCAGCGGCACCACAATGCCCACGTTGAGCAGCAGTTGCACGCGGGTGCTGAAGTTGAGCCGCGGCACCGCCCGGCCGCGTACCAGCAGCCCCGCCCCGCTCAGCAGCAGCCACACCACCGCCGAGAACAGAAACTGAAACGAGAAATTGGCCAGCCAGTCGCCAGCTGAGTACGTGGCCGTGGTCACCACCACGGTGCGGCCCAGCGAGCCGCGCACGGCAAACTGGTGGTAGCCGTCGTGGCTCAGGCCGCCGGCGTAGAGGCGCGGCGCGGCCAGCAGAGTCACGGGCAAGCGGTTGGCGTAGTCGAAATCGCCCTCGCTGTACACCAGCCGGCCGTGGTCGTAGCCGGCGTAGCTGAGCTCGGTGGCCAGGGCCGGCTGAAAAAACTTCTGGTCCACCAGCAGCTCGGGCAAGACGCTGTAAGTGGTGAGCTTTTTCAGCGTCAGCTCGACGCGTACCGCGCCCAGCGGCAGGACGAAGCCGTTGGCCCGGGTGCCGGGCACGACGATGTGCGCCACGTAGCGCCGCGAACTGAACGGGTTGCCCGAGTGCACCAGGTACACCCCGGCCTGGTCGGTGGGCGTGGCCAGGCGCTCGGTTTCGGCCCGCGAGGCCCGCAGGTTGGGCGTGCCCGGCACGGCGCCCAGCGCGTCGCCGGCTTCGTCGTAGAGGGTGATGGCGCTCTCGTACTTGTCAAAGTAGTCGCCCAGGTACTGCCGGGCAATGCGCTGCCGCACCGCTTCGGGCCGCCCAAACGCCGCGGACAAGGACCGCCGCACAAACGGGTCGGCGGCAATGGCCCGCATCTGCACCGCCAGCAAGTATTCCCCCTGCAAGTCGTTATCGACAAGTAAATTGCCCGCCAAGCGCTGCTTGTCCACCAGCAGCTGCTTCTCGAAGTGCGAATACAGCGCCAGCGCCCCGGTGGCCGAGGCCAGGGCCAGCAGCAGCACCACCAGCACCGACCCCTGGTAGCTGCCCGGCGTGGGCACGGCCCGCATGCCCACCGCCGGCACCAACGACGCAAACAGCAGCAGCACCCCCACCAGCAGCACCCACGGCAGCCCGAGCACCAGGCCCGCGCCCAGCACCGGCAGCGCGGCCAGCCCCGGCCCCAGCAGCAAGGCCCGGCGCGGCGCGTGCCGCAGCAGCGCCCCGGCCAGCTGCGTCAGCCCGAAGAAGCCCACCAACCACGCGGCCGTGTGCAGCAGCACCGTCCCCGCCAGCAGGACCCAGAACTCGGTTATTTGCAAGTTGCGGGTCACGTCCAGGCTCAGTTGGGCGCTGCCAAAAGCGGTGGTGTAGTAGGCAAACAGCAGCGCCAGCCAGCCGCCGAAGGCCCCCCCCACGCCGGCCGCCGCCAGCGCCTGCCCTGCGGGCGAGCGCGGCACCCGCACCCGCGCCGGCACGGCCCAGTGCCGCCACAGCGCCACCGCCCCGCCCGCCGCCAGCAGCGCTAACAACGCATTCAGCAGCAAGTCGCCCAACGACGGCGCCCACCACGAAGCCGCGTAGGCGCGCGGGTCGAACAGCGGCAGTTCGATGAATGAGTAGGGCAGCCCCAGGTACAGCAGCCCCGCGCGCAGCCCGGCCAGGGGCAGCACCAGCGCGGCCACCGCGGCGGCGGCCCGCCCGGCCCGCCACCAACGGCCCGCCAGCAGCAGCCAGCCCGCCGCGAACAGCAGGCTGCCCAGGCTCAGCAGCGCCAGCGGCACGTACTGCCCCGTGAGGGAATTGGGCCGCAGCCGCCGGATGGAAAACAAGTACCGCCCGTCGGCTCCTTCGAAACGAACCGGGCCGCGCGCGGTGCTGTCGGCCAACACCTGCAGCTCCATGCCCCAAAACAAGGCCTGCTCGCCCCCTTCGCGCAGGTAACGGTTGCTGATGCCGTAGTGCCGCTCCAGCGGGAGGTAGGTGAGGATTAAAAACCGACCGGCGGGCCGGCGCAGCAGCAGAAAGCGGCCTACCGGCGTTTCCACCAGCCGCTCGGGAGCGGCCGGATTAGCGGTTTCGGCTTCGGGCCGCACCGTGGCATCGGACCAGTAGCGCAGCGTGCCGTTTTCCAGTACGCAGGTGGGGTAAGTGGTTTGGGCCAGCAGGGCCCAAAAGCTGTAGCCACCGCGCGGCAACCGCGCCGCAATGGTGTCGGCCTCACGGCGGGCCTTGGTTTCGGCGTCCCGCACCAGCTGCCGCAAACGCCCCACGTCGGTGCGCTGCACCACCCCAGGCGTTTGGGCGTAGCGACTGGCCAAGTACCCGCCCGCGAAACACAGCGCCGCCGCCAGCAGCAGCAACCAGGGCAACCGCTGCCGCGCCGCAGGTTCAGCCACCGGTTTCGCCGGGTCTGGGGGGGTGTGCAGGAAGGAAAGAATCAAGCTTGAAAATTGACTGACGCCAGTTATTCGCCTAAAAGTAAGCCGGCCAGGCTTTCGCCGATGCACGTGTTGCCGGCCATGCGCAAGCCGGTGAAGCTTTGTTCGTGAATTTTCCCAGTGCTTGCGCTAGTGGCTCGGCCGGGGCGTACTTGCAAAATCCACGCCTAACAAAAAATGCCGCTCGGCGGCGGCATTTTGTTATCAAGACGAGCGGATTGAACGCCAGTCTTACCCTACTGCTTTTGCGTATCGCGGGTCAAAATGCGTACCGCCAAAAGCGTAGAGCATCACCGCCCGTGCGTACCGGAACATGAGCGGCGTGAATACCAGCACGGCCGCCGCCACGGCCGATACGTAAACCCACACCTCCGGGTCGTGCCCCAAAAAATACAGCAACACCCCCACCAAGGCCACAATGACCGTCGAAAACCCGTAGCTGATGTACATGGCTCCCCAGTAAAACCCCACCTCCGGCTCAAATGCCTGGCCGCACACGGGGCACGCCACCGGCATCTCGTCGAACTGACGCAGGTTTAGGGCCGAGTGGGAAAACAGTTTGCCCTCGTGGCAGCGCGGACAGCGCAACGCCACGAGGGCAAGCCACGACGACCGGGGGGCCGCCACTATTTCTTGGCCGCCGCCTTGGGGTGCGTGCGCCGGTACCAGAAGTAGCCCACCGCGCCCATCAGGATGTACGGCACGGTCATCATGTACACAATGCCTTTGTTGAGGCCGGCCACGTCGTAGTCGTCGCGCTCCTGCCGGGCGGCTTCCACTTGTGACTTACACATGACGCACTGCGCCCGCGCCGCCAACGGCGCCAGGCCCAGCAACACACCCAGCAAAAGGACCAAAGCGGAAGCAAAAAGAGTCTTTTTCATACTAGCTAAACACCATAATCCGGGTAAGGTTCTCGTTGAGCGACGCTTGAAGTCAAGTGTAGTACGGCGAAATCATAAAGTAAACGATGACGCCCGTTACCGACACGTAGAGCCAGACCGGAAACGTCCACCGCGCAATGGCTTTGTGCTTGGTATACTGGCCGGTAAGCGCAAAGTACAGGGTAAACAGCACCAGGCCCACCGTAACTATTGCCAAGCTGATGTGAGTCAGCAGTAGGAAAAAATACACGGCGCGGGCCACGCCCGCCCCACCAAATTTTGTGCTGTCGACCTGCGAATGGTAAGCCACGTACGAAAGCAAAAACAGCCCACCCAATGCGAACGCCGTGCCCATCATGGCGCGGTGGCGCAGCACCTGCTTTGTGCGAATGAAATAGTACCCAGCCACTAAACACGCAGCCGTTAGGGAATTGAGTACGGCGTTCACAGCCGGCAGAAACTTTACCTCTACGCCCGGAATGCGGAATAGCTGCGGGAAGGAAAACAAGACGGCCACCAGTAATGGCACGACCACCCCCAGCGTGCCGAGGATGATTTTGTAACGCGTGTAGTCGCCCGGGGCCAGCACTGGCGGGTGCAATTGTTCAATGGGGGTGTTCATAGTCGTAAAGCTGCACGGTGATTTCCGTGAGTAAGCGGTCAATTTCACGCCCGTCGGTGCCGTCGTAGATGCCCCGCACCCGGCGTTGGTTGTCAACCAATAACAACCGGCCGGCGGGTAAGTTGGCCGTGTACACGGCACCGGGCAGGCGTTTGGGGTCCGAAGTGAGGCGGAACTCACGCTCGGTGAGGTGCCTGAGCGTATCGACTGGGCCGGTGAGGAAGAACCATTTGCCGGCAATGGTGCCGTACTGCTCGGCCAGGCGCGTCAGCGAGGCGGCCTGCTTGGGGTCGGCATTCATTACGAACGTGACCAGGCGCACCCGCGGCTCGTGCCGGAATTTTTCCTGCACCCGCAGCAAGGCGCGGGCCACCCGGGGGCTGGCTTCGTCCTCGCCGTAGAACTGGGCGACGTAGAGTCCCTGGCCCAATTCCTGGCTACTTACTTCGCGGCCCGTGGAGGCAGGCAACCGGAATGGCGCGATTTGGTGGAAAACAGTATCGCGCCGCCACCCCCCGCCAACCTGCGCGGAGTCCACGCGGTCGGGCAGGTAGGTGGGCAGCGCGTAACGGTTGGTGCCGAAGCGAAACAGGAACAGAAAGGCCAGTACCGGCACCAATAGCAACAGCCCCAGCAACAAGGTTTGGCGGGGCCGCATTCCCTATTTAAACATGTTTTGCAGCACTTCGCCGACGTAGGAACCCTCGGTTACCAGGGCCACCAGCAGCCACACCAGCAGGGCAACGGGCACCATGATGGTCCAAATCAACCCTTTCGTTTCGTGCTTCAAGTGCATGAATTCCGCCACAATGAAGAAGGCCTTCATGATGGTGAGGACAATAAAGATGCTGTTGCGCAACGTGCCCGCGTTCATGAAAAACACGAACACGAACTCGACGGCCGTGATGCCGACCAGCACAAAGAAAACTTTCCAAATCCAAGCGGTATTCGGCTTGGCGATTTCACCCATGGGGGTTTCATCGGTTGATGCGTGAGCGTCCATAATATCAATGAGTAAGATAACGAAGACAGGGTGATGAGGGGAAAGGCTAAGGGCTGAAAATGCAAGCTCTTCCCTTCACTGCTTCATCTTGTGAGATTAAACCAAGTAGAAGAACGTGAATACGAACACCCACACCAAGTCCACGAAGTGCCAGTACAGACCGATTTTTTCAATCATCTCGTAGTGACCGCGCTTCTGGAACGTACCGTTGGTGGTAGCGATGAAACACCAAATCAGCAAGCAGACGCCGGAGAAGACGTGGGTGCCATGAAAACCGGTGATGAAGAAGAAAAGGTCGGCAAACAGCACCGGCCCGTACTGGTTCATGGCGAGGTTGGCGCCGTGAAACACGGCTCCGTCGGCCATTACGGTGCCTTCCTCGGTGCCGTGAATGAAGTGGCCCCACTCCCAGGCCTGGCTGGCCAGAAAGGTGCTGCCAAACAGAATCGTCCACAACAGCCATTTCTGCACGTCGGCCTTGTCCATGCGGTGGCCCGCTTCGACGGCCAGCACCATCGTCACGGAGCTCAAAATCAGAATCATGGTCATCAAGGCCACGAAGCCCAGCGGCACGGCCACGCCGTGCAAACCAGGGAAGGCGTTGAACACTTGGTCCGGAATTGGCCACCAGCGTGAGCTGAACACAAAGTCCTTGGCGGCGCCCGTAAATACCTCGTGCTTGTGGCGGATGAGACCGTAAGTAGTCAGAAAAGCCGCAAAGGTGAAAGCATCCGAAAGCAGGAAAAACCACATCATCAGCTTGCCGTAGCTCGCCTTGAAAGGTTCGTTGCCGCCGTCCCAGTTGCCGGTGCGTGGAGCGTCCTGGGTAGCGGTAGCAGTGGGCGGCTGCAAGGTGGTGGGTTGGGCCATAGCGGACAGCGTATCGTCGATTTAGTGGTTCAAAAGTAAGAACAAATACAGGTACAGCCAAAGTCCGCCCAGGAAGTGCCAGTACAGCGTGACGTTGCCGATGGAGAGCAAAGCGCGCGAATGCACCTGATAATTGAGGGCCCGCCGCAGCACTACTGCCAGAAAAACCAGGCCCGTAACCAGGTGAAAAGCGTGCACGCCCATCAGGACGTATACGAACGAACCGGACGGATTGGCGTCGGCGCCCCCGAAATAGGTATTGCCGGCCACCAGGTCGCCAAAGCTGATGTACTGACCAACCAAAAACGCGAGGCCTAACGCCAGGGTGATGGCCATGCCGATTTTAACGCGGCCAAGCTCGTCCTTACGGGCCGAAAACAAGGACCACTGCATGGTGGCACTGCTCAGGGCAATGAGGATGGAGTTTATCAGCAGCGAAGCCGGCAGGTCGAACTCGCGCCAGTTGCCTTCGTCGCGCCGCACGATGTAGCCGCTGGTGAAAGCTGCAAACATCATCACAATGCTAAAAATCAGCAGAATAAGCAGTACGCGCTTAGGGTGCCAACCAAGACCTATTTCCTTTTCGGATATAACTTCAGAAGGATTCATAATCGGAAAAGCGCCGACGGGGGCCAACGCCATTTGGTAATAAAAACGGTGAAACGCCTGCTACTGCACACGCTCATCTACAACAACCAACGGCTAGATTTTGTCCAGTACCAACGCAATTTGTACGATGGGTAAGTAAAGAAAAGAGGCGAACATGATGCGTAAGGCGGCCTTGCGCGACTGGGTGCGCATGAGCTGCACGGTGAGCAACAGAAACAGCACCCCGCACACCACCGCGACCAGCGCGGAGATGCGCCCGGAGATGTTGAACTCCAGCGGCAGCAGACTCAGCGGAATCAGCAGCAACGTGTAGGTCATTATCTGGAAGGCCGTGCGCACGTCGCGGTTGCCGGGCGAAGGCAGCATTTTGAAACCGGCCCGCTTGTAGTCCTCATCCGCCACCCAGGCAATGGCCCAGAAGTGCGGAAACTGCCACATGAACTGAATGCCGAACAGCACCCAGGCCTCCACCCCAATGTAGCCGGTGGCGGCCACCCACCCAATGAGCGGCGGCAACCCGCCCGGAATGGCCCCTACCGCTACGCAAATCGGCGAAATGGTTTTGAGCGGCGTATAGATGAAGCCATAAAGAATGAGCGAAAGCAACGACAGCGCGGCAGTCAGCGGGTTAAAAACCACGGTGAGCAGCCCCAATCCCACCACGCCCAACAGCACGCAGAACGTCCAGCCCTCGGCCGGCGAAATGATGCCCAACGGCAACGGACGTTGGGCCGTGCGGGTCATCAGCTTGTCCAAGTCCCGCTCGTGAATCTGGTTGATGATGTTGGCCGAGCCGGTAACCAGCAAGCCACCCAGCATCACGAGCAGCGCCCGGGTCCAGCCAAAGTCCCGCGTTCCGAGCATGTACCCAATTGCGCTGGAAAACGCTACCGTGAGGGAAAGCCGAAACTTGAGCAGCTGAAAATAGGCGCGGGCCTTAACCATCAATACCTGGAATAATTTCTTCGTTCGGTTCAGCTTCCTGAGCCCGGTCCAAACGGGGCCGCAAAGTTACGCAACAACCCGCCGGGCAACATCCGTGGCCGTAATAGTTTCCGAAGCTCTCCGGGCCTGGCCCACTGACAGCAGCGCGAGGAACTGCACCCCAAAAAGAACGGTGGCCAAGGTGAGATGCACCGGCTGCACCGATGCGGGCAGCGCAAACGACGCCAAGGTGACGCCCGCCAGTATTTCCAGCCCAATAACCCCGAGGATGGCCGCGCCCAGGCGGCGCAGGCGTGGCTGGGCCAATTGCCACAGCTCGTAGCATATGTAGACATTGAGCAGTACGACCATTGCCGACACAGTGCGGTGTACGCTGAAAACACCGCTCAGCTTGGCCACCCAGGTTTCCCGACCCAGGTAGTTCGAAGCAGCCGCCACCACGTCAATCTCTTCACGAACCTGCGTTCCCAACATTATCTGCCAGAACGTGAGGGCCAGTGAAACCCAAAGTCCCAACTGCAATCCCAGGCTGGGCGCTTTGACAATTTCAGCGGGGCCTGTCGCCCGACCAGCGCTTCCAGCCAAATCTGTTTCTTCTCTGGCCAAGCGGGCACGGTCTACCGCATAAAGCAACAGGGCCACAATAACCAACGCCAGAGCCATGTGAATGGTAACCATCACCGGCAATAGATTGGTGGAAACCACCAAAGACCCTAAGTAGCCTTGCACACCCGTGAGCAGAAACGAAGCCAACGCCAACCAAAATACGGCCCGGTCGCGTCGCCAGTAGGGAAAGGCAAAAACCACGGTCAGAAACACAAAAACCCCAATCAGTGCGCCCAACAACCGGTTCAGGTATTCAATCCAAGTTTTCACCGGGTTAAAATCCGTCTCAATGTATTGCGTTGGATGCGCGAAGATGCTACCGGCGACTTGAGCAAAACCCATGCGCTGCAGCGTACGAGCCAGCTTTTGGTTCTTGGCCACGCGCTGGGCGGTGTAAATTTCCTTGTATTCGGCGGGAAGCTGGCTGGCCTCGGTGGGCGGTATCCACTGGCCGAAGCATTTTGGCCAATCGGGGCAACCCATGCCACTGCCGGTACTTCGCACAATACCACCAACGAGGATAAGTAAGTAAACGGAAACAACTGTCAGTATTCCGACGAAGCGGAACCGACGAACTGCGGGGCTTATCTGTGAGCTAATCATCTGGTTAAAAACAAACTTTCGGGCCTAGTTGTCTCCAAAAATTTACGAAAACTCCGTTTTTTGTTGACGCAAAAACGGGCCGCCGGTGGGGCGGCCCGCTTCAGGGCTTTCAGGCTGGGCCAAACTAGTCGGCCATTTCCTGTTCGTATGGCAAATTTGAAGATTGCGTCTTCGAGTACGGCACGTTCTGCGGAATAAAGTCCGCTTCAGCCCCGGGCTTGCTGTAGTCATAAGGCCAACGGTACACGGCCGGAATCTCTCCAGGCCAGTTGCCATGGCCAGGGTTAACCGGCGTAGTCCACTCCAGCGTGGTCGAATTCCAAGGGTTCTGGGTGGCGCGACGGCCGCGGAAGATGCTGTAGAAAAAGTTGAAGATGAAAATGAACTGCCCCAGAAAAGCGATGATGGCCGCAATCGAGATGAACTTGTTCATGTCGGCAAATTGCGAGAAGGCATCAAATCCAGTCCAGGCGTAGTAGCGACGGGGAAAGCCGGCGATACCCACGTAGTGCATTGGCATGAACACCAGATACACTCCGGCAAAAGTCAACCAGAAGTGGATGTAGCCCAGCTTCTCGTCCATCATGCGGCCAAACATCTTTGGGAACCAGTGGTAAACCCCGGCAAAGAGACCGAAAAAGGCCGAGCTACCCATCACCAGGTGAAAGTGAGCGACCACGAAATAGGTGTTGTGCATCTGAATGTCCAGCGTAGCATTACCAAGAATGATACCCGTCAGACCACCCGAAATGAACAGCGATACGAAGCCAATGGAGAACAACATGGCGGCCGTGAAGCGGATGTTACCGCGCCACAGCGTGGCCAGCCAATTGAATACTTTAACGCCCGAGGGCACTGCGATTATCAGTGTCAGGAACATGAACACCGAACCGAGGAAAGGATTCATACCCGTGACGAACATGTGGTGAGCCCACACGACGAAGGAAAGCATCGAAATACCAATCAGCGAGCCAATCATGGCGCGGTAGCCAAAAATGGGCTTACGAGCATTCGTGGCCAATACTTCTGATACCATGCCCATAGCAGGCATGATTACAATGTATACCTCGGGGTGACCCAGGAACCAGAACAAGTGCTGAAACAGCACCGGCGAACCGCCCTGATTGCTCAGCGCCTGCCCAGCAATGTAGATATCCGATAAGAAGAAAGAGGTACCGAACGAACGGTCAAAAATCAGCAGTAGGGCAGCCGAAAACAGCACCGGGAACGAGAGAATACCCAGAATGGCCGTCAGGAAAAAAGCCCAGATAGTAAGCGGCAGCTTGCTCATGCTCATGCCCCGGGTCCGCAGATTGATGACGGTAGTCACGTAGTTCACGCCACCCAACAACTGCGAAACAATGAAGAGCGCCATACTCACCAACCACATGGTCATGCCGGCACCCGAGCCCGGAATGGCCTGTGGCAGCGCGCTCAGCGGCGGATAGATTGTCCAGCCCGCAGCGGCCGGGCCCGTTTCAATAAACAGCGACGCGAACATCACCACGCTCGACAGGAAGAAAAACCAGTACGAGAGCATGTTCATGAAGCCCGAAGCCATGTCACGGGCACCCACTTGCAGCGGAATCAGGAAGTTCGAGAATGTGCCGCTCAGACCTGCCGTCAGCACGAAGAATACCATGATGGTACCGTGCATGGTCACCAAAGCCAGGTAGAACTCGGGGTTCAGTTTGCCGGCTTGAATCCAGTTGCCCAGGAAAGGCTTGAGCCATTCCATGGTACCCTCAGGCCAGCCAAGCTGCAAACGGAAGAGGCTGGAAAGCGTGCCACCTAGGATGGCCCACAGCATGCCCGTAATCAGGAACTGCTTGGCAATTTGCTTATGGTCCTGGCTGAATACGTACTTCCACAGCCAGTGCTGGTTGTGTTCTTCGTGGTGCTCGTGAATATGCTCATCGTGCTCGGTAGCGGGCACTGCGCTGGTACCAATGCCGCCCTGCGTTTGCACGCCCGGGGAAAGATTGGGTTTGGCTGCCATGTCTGACATAGGGAGGTATTGTTAGTATTTTGTTAGTAAGAAGCGGCCAAAGGTGCGGAGGCCTCTTCTTTAGCTTCAGCGGGAGCGACTACCTGAGAAACCGTCGTCTTGGCTTTCTGTTTGAGGGCGGCCAGTACTTCCGGGTTTTTCTGCGAGAAAGATTGCTGGGCCGCGTACCAGTTCTGGTAATCGTCCGGCTCGTCCACAATAACGGAGGCTTTCATGGCGAAGTGGCTACCGCCGCACACCTGGTTGCAAGCCAACTCATAGTTAAACTTCGGATTGCCCAAGCGGGCGCGCATTTCGTCAGTCGTCGTCGTTGGCGTGAACCAGAACCGCGTCGGCATACCGGGCACGGCGTACATCTGCACGCGGAAATGCGGCATGTATACGGCGTGCAGCACGTCCCGCGAACGAATCTTAATCAACACGGGAACACCCTTGGGCACGTGGATTTCATTGGTGGTAAAATCATCCAGCGAAGATTTGTCGCTCAAGTCGAAGCCCCACTCATTCACCGCGTCAATCATGCGGTAATTCACCACGCCCAGCTTCATGTCGCGCCCGGGGTAGCGCACCAGCCAGTTGAACTGCTTGCCCATCACCTCCACCACCACCGAGTCTTTAGGAGCCGGACCGGTAATGCGGGTCCAGGCTTTCCATCCGGCAAAAATCAGGGCTGCCATCACAATAGCCGGGATGATGGTCCAGATAACCTCGATTTTGTTGTTGTGCGCAAAGAAGTAAGCCCGGCGGCCCTCCTTGTGTTGGTATTTGTAGGAATAAACGAACAGCAAGGACTGGGTTATGGCGAAGGCTATGCCAATCACGAGCATGGTAATCCAAAACATCCGCTCCATGGCAAAGCCGTGGACGGAAGCAATGGGCGGGTTCATTTTGCCGTAATTCTCCACAAAAGAATAAGCAAACCATCCACCGCCGCCAACCAAGAACACCAGCATCAAGATAGCATTTACGCTATTGCTCATACCAATGTCCCGGGTGAAAGTGCCCGAGAAAATAGAAGTCAGAATCTGCAAGCGAAACAGCAGGCCGAAAACGACCAACAGCAATCCTAACACCAGCAAAATGGCAAGAGCAGTCATTAATTTGAGCTTAAATAGGTAATAGCGAGAAGTAAGACGCCGATTCTCAGGGTATTCAAAACCGGGCTTCTGCTTAAATCCAAATCAGGTAGTGTGGTGAATGCTCTCCTCCAGGAAGGGGTGATGAACCGGAACAAGCGGTGCAGCAGCCAAACGGCGGGTGAACAGAATCAGGAACGCGCCGAGGAAAATAGCAGCGATGCCAATCTCAATTAAGAACCCATTTTCCCCCTTCAAAGTGCCCGGCATCAGCATTAGGTAGAAGTCGGACCAGTGCCCGGCGAGGATGGCAATGGCAACGATTTTCATGATAATCATCTGACGCTTGGCATCTCTGGTCATCAGACCCAAAAAGGGAAACACGAAGTTGATAACCAAGTTGAAAAAGAACATCCACGTGTAGCGGCCTTCAAACCCACCGAGGCGCTGGTTGAAATAAACCGCTTCTTCGGGCAGGTTAGCGTACCAAATCAGCATGAATTGGGAAAACCAAACGTAAGTCCAGAAAATGCTGAAGCCGAACATCAGCTTGCCCAGGTCGTGCAAGTGATTGGACGTTAAAGCGCGCAGATAGCCTGCTTGTTTCAGGAAAATTGCCGTTAGCGCAATAGCTGCGAGGCCTGACACCCACCACGACGCAAAGACGTACCAGCCAAACATAGTGCTAAACCAGTGGGTGTCAACCGACATCACCCAGTCCCAGGCGGCCATGGAAGACGTCACGGCGTACAGCACCAGAAACAAGGCCGAAGCCGTGATGCTTTTGTGGAACCAGTAAGTGCCGCCTACCAGGTCCTCCTGCAACGAGAGTTGCCGAAGCTTCCAGCTCAACACACCCCAGATGGCCAAGTAGCTCACCATGCGGATGAGGTAAAAGGGCATGTTCAGAAAACCGCTCTTGCCGGCAATAATGGCGTCGTAGTTGGCATTGCCCTTGTCCATAATGCCTTCGTGGGTCCAGTGAAAAATATCGTGGCGACCCAAAAAGAACACAACCACCATAATCACCCCGCCGGGGATAATCCAAGCGCTGAGGGCTTCGGCAATGCGCTTAACCAGCACCGACCAACCCGCGTACGCAACGTAGTTGATAGCCATAAACACCGTGCCGATGGCTGATACGCCCAGGAAGAATACATTGCTGTGCCACAGGCTCACCAGCACGCGCTTGAGCCAGATAGAACTGCCTTCGTGATGCAACGAAGCACCCGCGCCGTGACCAGCCGAGGCCCCGAGGTGCTCCGCGGCTTCCCCGGCAGCCGGGGCGTGCTCCTCGCCCCAGCCCATTATGGACGCCAAAATGCCGAAAGCTAGGAGCACCACTCCGGCAACGATGATGGTAAGAAATGTTTTACGGGCGCCATCCGTAACGACGAGCTGTTCAGCCGTGGCGCTTTCTTGTTGCGTCAGAGTTGCCATGGTGCGTTACTGAGGGGTGGCAGTGCCGTTGGTTGCTTGAGTGTTACCCTGACCGGGCGTTTCGGAGCCGGTGCTGGCCTGGGCTTGGCCCACCGGGGCTTGGTTCGTCCGGTCGGTCATCTCGGTGGAGTCGCTGGCAGTGCTTTTGGGTCCCACAGCAACCAGCTTGCTCAGGGCATCGGGGCCTTCACCGCGCTGCAACACGCGGACGTACATGGCAATCTTCCACCGTTCCTCCGGGTTCACGATGGAGCCGTGAGGCATCATGCGGTTGCGTCCCCACTGAATGACGTGGTAGATATGGCCGTCGTTCATGGTTTTGTAGGCGCCGGCCGTATAATTGGGCACCCCCTTGAACTTAGCGCCCACGGGGCCGTCACCGGCCCCGGCTTCGCCGTGGCAGTGCGAGCAGATGCGCGTGTACAGCACCTTGCCTTCTTCCAGGTTCGCCTTGGTGTAGGGAAATGGGTTGCGCAACGTCCGCTCGGCAATGCCCACGCTGTCCTTGGGAATGTGCGTGTAGTAGCTCGTCTTGCCCCGCGGCACGGTGCCATTGGCCGGGGTGCGCTCGTTGATGCCAAACGCATTCACCGAGTTGAAGCTGGTTTGACGCAGCGGCTCATAGGCAAGCGGCTCGTACATCTCCGGTGCATACTGGACGCCGGTATCGTTCCCATTGGTCGTGCAAGCTGTGGTGGCCAGCCCCAGGGACAGCAGCAGCGCCGCGGCGCGCAGGCTTATATTCAGCGGATGCATCATTATTTGTTAGTCATTTCTTTCTGGTTGACTTCCGAAGCGCCGTTCTCGCGCAGCAGCTTGGTCAGCCGGGGTAGTTGCGAGCTATTCTCGTCCAACTCAATCGCTAAAACGAACTTGTCGTCGGTGGCCCGAACATCCATCACCGGCACCTTGAAGCGCGGGTACAGCCCCGTGATGGTGAAGAAGGTGATGGCCATGCCGTGGCAGGTGAAGAATACCGTCAGTTCGAAAGCAACCGGCACGAAGGCGGGCAGCGAGATGTGCGGCTTACCCCCAACAATCATGGGCCAGTCGAAACCCATCATGTAAATCTGCAGCCACAGCGCGAAGGCCAAACCCGTCATGCCAAAGAAAAACGCAGCGATGGGCAGACGCGACCGCTCAATGCCAAGGGCATCGTCGATGCCGTGCACGGGACAAGGCGAGAATACGTCGTGAATTTTAACGCCCGCGGCGCGTACGTTTTCCACGGCGTGCAGCAGCACGTCCTCGTCTTCGAAAATGCCAAGGGCAAAGCGCTTAGTCATGCTTGTTGTAGGTTACGGGAGCCGAAGCCGGCACTCCGACGGTGGTGGGTTGGGCGGCAGGAGCCGCGTGCGCTTTCTGCGGGTTGTAGGTGGGGCCGTTGTCCACGGTGTATTTCAGGATGGTCTTTACCTCGGCCATGTTAATCACGGGGAAGAACTTGGCGAAGAGCAGAAACAGCGTGAAAAACAAGCCCAGGGTGCCTACGTACAGGCCAATGTCGATGATGGAGGGCGAGAACATGGCCCAGCTCGAAGGCAGGTAGTCACGGTGCAGCGAGGTCACGATAATCACGAAACGCTCGAACCACATGCCGATGTTGACAATAATGGACAGCACGAAGGTCAGCGGAATGCTGTAGCGCACCCGGCGGAACCACACGAGCTGCGGCGTAATCACGTTGCAGGTCATCATGGCTGCGTACGCCCACCAGTAGGGCCCGGTGGCGCGGTTGATGAAGGCATACTGCTCAAATTCCACCTGCGAATACCAGGCAATGAAGAACTCCGTGATGTAGGCCACGCCCACAATGGAGCCGGTCACCATCATGATTTTGTTCATCAGCGCGATGTGCTCCAGCGTGATGTAATCTTCCAGCTTAAACACCACCCGGGTAATCAGCATCAGAGTCAGCACCATGGCAAAGCCCGAGAAGATAGCTCCGGCCACGAAGTAGGGCGGGAAAATGGTGGTGTGCCAGCCCGGCACCACCGAGGTGGCAAAGTCCATCGACACAATAGTGTGCACCGACAACACGAGCGGAGTGGAGACACCCGCCAGAATCAGCGACACGGTCTCGTAGCGCGACCAGGCTTTGGCCGAGCCTTTCCAGCCGAAGCTCAGCATGGAGTAGCTAAACTTGGCAATGGTGCCTTTGGCGCGGTCGCGGATGGAAGCGAAGTCAGGAATCAGGCCGATGTACCAAAACACCAGCGACACGGTAAAATAAGTCGAGATGGCGAACACGTCCCAAAGCAGCGGCGAGTTGAAGTTCACCCACAGCGAGCCGAACGTGTTTTGGAACGGAAACACCCAGAACGCCAGCCAAGGCCGACCCATGTGCAGCACCGGAAACATGGCCGCGCAGATTACCGCAAAGATGGTCATGGCCTCTGCCGCCCGGTTGATGGACGACCGCCACTTCTGGCGGAACAGCAGCAGCACGGCCGAAATCAGGGTGCCGGCGTGGCCAATGCCCACCCACCATACGAAGTTGGTAATGTCCCAGGCCCAGTTCACGGTCTTGTTTAGGCCCCACTCGCCAATGCCAAACCAAACGGTGCGGTAGACGGAGTAGAAGAACACCCCCAAGAAGAACAGGGCCACGCTCAAAGCAGCCATCCACCGGATGTTGGGCTTGGCTTCGACCTGGTAGCAGATGTCCTGCGTTACGTCGTGTAACGTCTTACCGCCAGTGACGAGCGGTTCGCGTACGGCTGATACGTGCTGCATAATGGTATGTATTAAGCGTTTTCTTTAGCAAAAAACTCCGATTCCGAATTCCGAATCTTGGTCAGGTACGTGACGTTGGGCTGCACGTTGATGGACTCCAGCGAGTGGAAGGCCCGCTCGCCATCCTCACGACGCAGCAACTGACTAATGCGGCTCTTGGGGTCGCGCATGTCGCCAAACACGATGGCTTCGGTGGGGCACGACTGGGCGCAGGCCGTCACAATCTCACCGTCCTGCGGGCGGCGCTTCTGCTTTTTGGCTTCGAGCTTGCCCAGCTGGATGCGCTGGATGCAGAACGTACATTTCTCCATCACGCCGCGGGCGCGCACCGTCACATCCGGGTTCAGCACCATGCGGCCCAGGTCGGTGAACATGTGGCCGTTAACAGTCTCAAACTTTTCGTTGGAATAATACGAGAACCAATTGAAGCGGCGGACTTTGTACGGGCAGTTATTGGCGCAGTAGCGGGTGCCGATGCAACGGTTGTAAGTCATCTGATTGATGCCCTCCGAGCTGTGCGTGGTAGCTAGCACCGGGCACACCGTTTCGCAGGGCGCGTGGTTGCACTGCTGGCACATCATCGGCTGGAAAATCACCTGCGGATTCTCCGAAGGGTCTTCCATGGCGGCGTAGGTGCTCACCTTGCCTTTGGTTTCAAACTCGTCCTTGTGATGGTCTGAGCTGTAGTAGCGGTCAATGCGCATCCAGTGCATCTCGCGGCGGTTGATAACCTGCTGCTTGCCCACCACGGCAATGTTGTTTTCGGTCTGGCACCCAATCACGCACGAGCCACAGCCGATGCAGGAGTTGAGGTCCACGGCCATGCCCCAGTGGTGGTTGTTATACTGGTAGTCCTGCCACAGCGAAACCTTGTTGGGCTTTTCCAAACCGTCGGGTGTCGCCACCTTCTCGTATTCGGTTACTTCCTTGGGGTTCTTCTTGTAGTTGACCAGCGAGTTTTCCTGCACCACCGGCTTGCGGTCCATGATGGTGTGGTGGGTCTGCGTCTGGGCGATGGGTGAGGTTGCCTCGGTCTTGGCCAAGGTCACCACGTTCATGTACTGAATGCCGCTGGCCCCGACCAGGGCCAGGGGGGCGGCATTTTCGCCCACTTTGTCGCCCGCCTTGCCGGCCAGCGTGCGGCCATAGCCCAGGGCCACGCTCACCGTACCATTTGCTTGCCCGGGCTGAATCAGCACCGGCAATTCAACGCTGCGGCCGTTGGCCGAAATTTTGACGACGTCGCCCTGCTCCCACTTGTTGTCGATGGCCATCTTGCGCGGCACGGCGAGGTAGTTGCCCCAGGTAGCTTTCGAAACCGGGTCGGGCAATTCTTGCAGGAAGGGGTTGTTGGCTTCGCAGCCGCTGGCACTCAGGCCAACCTTCTCATACAGAGCCAACTCGATGCCGTTGAGCTTGGCGGCGCTGCTGATTTGACTCGCCGCCGCCGTCGGGCTCAGGGCAGCCGTCAGCATGGCTGGCGCGGCGGGTAGCACTGTCCCCGTGGCCACACCGTCGTGTACCACCTTGTCCCAGGCAGCGTCAGTCGGCGTTAGTCCACGCCAGTTGGCGCGCAGGTATTTATAGTAGGTCGTATTGTTGCCAGCCCACCGCAATAGGCTTTCCTGGGCTTGCCGGGTAGCGAAGAGGGGCGTAATGACCGGCTGCGCAAGGCTCAAGAAGCCGCGCTTCGGCTCGTAGTCGTTCCACGACTCCAACCAATGGCTGTCAGGGGCCGCGTACTGGCAGAGGCTGCCCGTTTCATCCAACCGGTCGTTCAGTGAAATGGTCAGCCGCACTTTAGCGATGCCGGATTTCACTCTCTCGGCCAGCGGGTGGTTGTACACCGGGTTGGCGTTGTAGAAGATGACCGCTCCAACGCTACCGTTGTTCATGTCATTCACCAGCGCGGCCATACGGGCGTCGTCGCCCTGCCGAACGTTGCTTGGCGAAGTCAGATTGACGGTCGTGCCCACGTTGCCCAGCGCCTGGTTGATGCCGGCCACCAGGGCCTGCACCGCCGGGTCGTTTGAACCCGACACCACCAAGCCGGCGCCGCGGTTGGCCGTCAATTCAGCCGCCGCTTTGGGCACTTGCGGATTGGTGTACGACGAGGTGCCGCCAGTGCCAGTCACGGCATTGTACAATGCCAGCGCCACCGCGCCCATTTCCGAAGGCTTCACTGCCACCCGTACATCGGCGTTGGAGCCGGTAAGCGACATGCTGGTTTCAAACTGAAAGTGGCGCGACATTGTGCGTTTGTCGCTGCTCACCTTGCGATTGACCACGTACTGCTTGGCGTATTCCACCGGCGAAATCCAAGTGCCGAGGAAGTCGGCACCAAGGCTCACAATGACATTGGCGCGGCTGAAGTCGTAGCCGGGCAGCACGCCGTTGTTGGCTTGCAGCAAGCCGGTAGCCGACTGCGCGTCATACATGACGTGGGTGGTATTGGGATACCGGGCGGCAAATTCAGCGATGGCCTTCTTCGTGCTGGGGCTGATGATAGTTGGCGATACGATGGCGATGCGGCCGGTCGTGGCGGCCAGCTTCTCGCGCACGGCCCGGTCAAACGCGGGCACGTCGGCTTTGCTGTGGGTATTGCCCGACTTGATGGAAAAGTGCTGCAAACGGCCGCCGTCGTACAGGCTCAACACCGCGGCTTGGGCACGGGCGGAGAGGCCACCACGCGTAATGGGCGATTCGGGGTTGCCTTCCAGCTTAATGGGCCGGCCATCCCGGGCTTTCACCAAAACGGCGTTGTAGTCGGAGCCGGTGAAATAAGTAGATGCGTAGAAGTTGGAGATGGAGGGGTCTATTTCCTCGGGCTTGTTCAGGTACGGAATGGCCTTCCGCACCGGGGTTTCGCAAGAGGCCAACGTGGCCGCGGCCACCCCGAAACCCATCAGTTTGAGGAAGTCGCGGCGGGGAGCCGAGGTAGCATCGCTGCTCTCGTGGCTTTCCTTGACCGGCATGAACTCGGCGAAAGCCGACTGCATGAACTCCGGAGCGCTTTCTAGTTCCTCAATTCCTTTCCAGTACTTCATTTTTGGGGACTTAGGGACTTGGGGCTTTGGGGATTTGGCAATCCGCTGACGGCCGCAAGGCACTTGAATTTATAAGCGGGGGCTTTTTTTGGGATGAAGGGCTACTTAGGCGTGGGGAGCCAAGTTCTCAAGCCCCCATCGTTCAATTAGTAGTGGCACTTCGAGCACTCGGTGCCACCGTTCGACGACACGGTGAAAGGTGCGCCGGCGTTCTTGGTGTCGTGCAGCTTCACGAGGTTGTCGTAATACTTGTTATCCTTCGCGTTGATGGGCATCTCGCGGTGGCAATTGATACACCAACCCATGGTGAGGGCCGAATACTGGTACACCACTTCCATGTTCTGGATGGGGCCGTGGCAGGTCTGACACTGCAAGCCACCCACCTGGGTGTGCTGCGAGTGATTGAAATAAGCCAAGTCGGGCAGGTTGTGAATGCGCACCCACTGAATGGGCTGCTTGCGCTCAATGGCCCGGTATATCTTTTTAATCTCTGGCGACTCCGTTTTAATCTGCGAGTGGCAGTTCATGCAGATGTTGGCCGAAGGAATGTTGGCCGACTTGCCCTTGTATACCGACGTGTGGCAGTAGGCGCAGTTAATCTGGTGCTCACCGGCGTGGAGCTTGTGCGAGAAGGCAATGGGCTGCGTGGGCTGGTAGCCCTGCGTCAGGCCCACGGCCATCACGCTTTGTACGCCTTCGTAAAGTAAAACCAGGGCAAATACGACTCCCACAATGCCACGCATCACGGGCGAACGATACAGCTTGCTCCAGTCAAAGCGCTGGTCCAGAATTTCTACATCACGACCATCGAGGTCCTTGCGGCCCTTCAACACGTCCTTCATCAGGTTACCGATGATAACGAGCGTTACGACCAGCACAATCAGCACCACTACCAATACAATGAGGAGTACGTCCACGTACTTGCCGGCGCCGGCTTCGGCTGCTCCACCGCCGTCCGTCTTTCCATCAGCCGCCGCCGCGTTTCCGGCGGTGACACCCGCCGCCGCGACGTTGGCCGACTTGCCTTCTTCAGCCGTGACGTAAGCGAAAATAGAGGTAATCTCCTTGTCCGAAAGGGCGAAGGAGGGCATTTGCTGCTTGTTGTACTTGTTGTAAATAGCCACGGCGTACTCATCGCCGCTGGCCACCACTTTGCTCGAATTCTTAATCCAGGGAATCAGCCAGGCAATGGTCCGGCGTTTGGTGATGCCGGAGAGGGCCGGACCCACCACCTGTTCGTTGATGGCGTGACACTGGGTACAGTTGGCCTTAAAGAGGGCGTCGCCAGCGGCAACGGCCGCGGCATCTCCGCCGGCATCGCCTGGAGCGACGGCGGTAGCCGGCGTGGCCGCGGCCGTGGCACCGGGGACAACCCCTTCTTTTTTCACATCGGCAGCCGTGCTGGCCTGGGCCGAAACCTGTTGGGCGCCGGCAAACGTGAGCAGAAGGGCCAGCAACAGATGAGGTAACGAACGAAGTCGATTGCTATTCATAAGAAAATAGACGGTAAAACGAAACGCTAGGGGCATTTCAAGGCCACAAAGGTAGTTCAGGAATCGTCGGTGGCAAAAAAAGGAATGTGATTTCCGGGCGTGCGCAACCAGCCATACTGGTCCGTTTATATGCTTTTACCGGGGGTAAAACCGGCTGGCACGCTACTCCCTTAATTGACAGCCCTGCTTACGACCAACTGCCTAAAAACATGTGTATGGTGGGTATAAAACTCTAGCTCACAACTCTTATTTGCCCGCTTTTGTTACCCCGAATTCGAATAAATTATCAGTAACAAGTGCCCGCTTGGCTTCCCTGGCCTGCTGGTCTTCTTCGCGCACCGTGAAGCCGCATTGGCCAGTGGTCTTTCCTTCCGACGTGTTCCCCCGCAGGGGCTTCGTTTCCGCTTGGCAATCTGCCGGAAAGTCAGTACCTTTGCGCCCCAATCAAATTTTTTCACCCCCATATTTTCACCCCGTCGTAATGGAAGCAAGAAATTACGAGACGGTCTTCATCGTAACTCCCGTGTTGAACGAGAGCCAGGTGCAAGAGACGGTCGAGAAGTTCACCCAGGTGCTTAAGGAAAATAGCGCCGCCCTTTTGTCCACTGAAGCCTGGGGCCTGCGCAAGCTGGCGTACCCGATTCAGAAGAAAACCACAGGCTACTACTTCTGCCTGTCGTACACTGGTCAAGGTAACATCGTTGACGTGCTCGAACTGGCCTTTCGCCGCGACGAGCGCATCATCCGGTTCTTGTCCACGGTGCTTGACAAGCACGCCGTGGACTACAACAGCCGCCGCCGCAATGGCGAGATGAACCTGCAGAAGGCTGCGAAAGAAACCGAAGCCGTCGCCCAATAACCAGCACTGAACATGGCATCTCCCGCATACAACCGGAACAACGACCGGTCGGCTATGAACAAGCCGCAGGACACCCGCAAGAAATACTGCCGTTTCAAGAAGAACGGCATTAAGTACGTGGACTACAAAGACCCGAACTTCCTGCTAAAGTTCGTGAACGAGCAGGGCCGCGTGCTGCCCCGCCGCCTCACCGGCACCAGCCTCAAGTTCCAGCGCAAAGTGACCCAGGCCATCGCCAAGGCCCGCCACCTGGCCCTGATGCCGTACGTAGCTGACGCCCTTAAATAAATTAAGAATGAGGAATCGAGAATGAGGAATTGAGTTGAAGCGGCATTTCGTGCCAATTCCTTATTCCCCATTCTTCATTCGTAATTCCCTTCAAGACATGGAAATCATCCTCAAAGACGACGTTAAGGGCCTGGGGTACAAGAACGACATCGTGACCGTGAAATCGGGCTACGGTCGCAACTTCTTGCTGCCGCAGGGCCTGGCCATGCTGGCCGACAAGACGAACAAGAAAATCACGGCCGAGAACGTGCGCCAGGCGGCCCACAAGGCCGACAAGGTGAAGGGCGACGCCCAAGCCATTGCCGACCAAATCGGCGACATGGTGCTGGACTTGCCCGCCAAAGTGGGCGAGAGCGGCAAAATCTTCGGCCGCGTCACCACCCTGCAACTAGCCGAAGCGCTGAAGGCTAAAGGCATCGACGTGGACCGCAAGCGGTTGTCGTTCGACCAGGAGCCTTCGGTGGCCGGCGACTACACCGCCACGGCCAACTTCCACAAGGAAGTGAAGCACACGGTGAAGTTCCGCGTGGTAGCCGAGTAGGCTCGCGCAGCAACACTTCAGGAAAAGCCCTGCCATCCGGCGGGGCTTTTTTATTTCCGCTTCCGGGCCAGATGCCGGTTACGGGCTATTTTTGCTTTGATGTTTAGAACCGAACTACCCGTTGCCCCGGCCACGGACCAGATGCCCCGCACGGCGCGGGTCCTCACCATGGGCTCCTGCTTTGCCGACAGCATCGGCTCCCGCCTCGCGGCCCACAAAGTGGATGCGTTGGTTAATCCTTTCGGCACCGTGTTCCAACCACTGGCACTGGGGCGGCTGCTGCGCGCCGCGGCGGGCGAGGATGTGGACTGGCAGCAGCACCTCGTGGAAGCGCGCGGCCGCTGGCAGAGCTACGACCTGCACGGCAGCATTGGGGCCGACTCGCCGGTGGAGCTGCTGCAAATCATTCAGGAATTGGTGCGGCGCACGGGCGAATTCTTGCGCAGCGCCGACGTGGTGCTCCTAACGCTGGGCACGGCCTGGGCCTACCGCCTGCGCGAAACCGGCGAGCTGGTGAACAACTGCCACAAGCAGCCGGCCGACTTATTCGTGCGGGAACTGCTCACGCCCGACGAAATCATCAACGGCTTGGCTGAAACGCACGCTTTCCTGCGGCGCCTAAACCCCGAAATTCGTTTTGTGCTGACGGTGAGCCCCGTCCGGCATTTGAAGGACACGTTGCCTCTGAACTCGGTGAGCAAGTCGGTGCTGCGGGTGGCCACCCATTTCGTGAGCGACTTGCTGCCGGGAGTGGCTTATTTTCCGGCGTACGAGCTGCTGGTGGATGATTTGCGCGACTACCGTTTCTACGCGGCGGACATGCTGCACCCCTCGGCGGTGGCGGAAGAGTATGTCTGGGACAAGTTTGCCCGGACGTATTTCGACGCGGAATTTGGGCGGTTTCGCAAGGACTGGGCGGCGGTGCAGCAGTCGCTGGGGCACCGGCCGCTGCACGCGGGCGCACCAGAGCACCGTCATTTTCTGGAAAATACGCTGCACAAGCTGGAAGAATTCAGCTTACGCAAGGTAGAAGTCGCGGCCGAATTGATGGAGGTGCGGACGCGGCTTGCGGCGTTACCCCTGCCCAAGCAAGCGGAACCGGCCGCGGCTGCGGAAGACGGTGAAGAGCAAATTGCCAGCGGAAACAGCCCAGCGGCTGTGGATGCGCCCATGATTGTGCCGGCCAGCGAGGCGGTGCCGGCGCCCACCGGGGGCCGGCCGCCGCGCCTATCGCCGGAGGAGTTCCGGGCTCAACGGGCCGCCCGCTCGGGCCGGCCGGAGCGCGGCCGCGGCAAGAGACCGCGGGCAACCGAAACCGAAAATGAGCAGTTCCAGGCTGCTGGCGCTTCGGTTGGCAATGAATCAGCTGTGTTGGAAGATGTTGAGTTGGCCGCCGAGCCGTTGGCTTCTATTGAGCCGGTGCAAAGCGCCCGCCCGGTTGCGGCCCCCGAAAGCGCGGAATCAGCGGGGGATGCGCTCGATGGAGAAACCGCTAAGAAAAAGAAGCGTCGCTCGCGGGGCGGCGCCAAGCGCACGGCGCGTAAAAACGCCTTGCGGCTGGCAGGGAGTGAGGTATCACCGGAGGCTGAGGCTAGTGCGGCTGCCCTCGTCGGAATGAGTGGAATGGCTCCGGCAGCTGACGAACAGCTTGCGCCCGCACCAGAGGACAGGAAATCCACGGTCATAGCTAAATCAGTGCCCGTGAAGCGGGGCGGGCGGGGCCAAGAGGCTGGCCGGGTCCCGCGGGCAGAGCTGTTTGCTGCTCCCACGACGCCGACCATCGAGGCCGTTTCTCCCGTCTCGAAGGCTACGCTGGCTCCGGTGCCAGCACCCGCGGCGGCTCTTGAAAACGTGACGCCTCCTGCTGGAGCGGGAGCAGCCCGGACTAATTCGCGCAATAACCGCGGCCGCAATAACCGGGGAACGGGAAGGCCAGACGTAGGTCCGACCACCGCCGCTGCATCTGCTGCTCAGTCCGGTGAGGTGCCACCGCGGGCGAATACGGGTACCGCTGCCGAGGCGCTTTCGTCAAAGGCCGAACCAGCTACTCCCGCCCTTGCGACCCGCGACCGCCCAGAGGCGCAGCGGCCTGCTGCTCCGGCAGCCGTTGTATCGGGCGTTTCTGGTGAAGCCTCCGCTCCAGCAACGACGCCCGCCCCGGCCGTCCCGCGCAAGCCGAACCGTTCTAAGCGGGCCGTCAGCGGGGCCCGTCCTGAAAAGCCTGCCTTCGATACTCCGGTGGTGCCCGTGCCCGATGCTTTGCAAGTGCGCACCCAAGTGGCGGCGGGCCGGATGACGGGTTCTTCAGCAACGCTGGTGGAGCTCGCTGCGCCGCTGACGAAAGCGGCATCGACAAAAAAGGCAGCGGTGACTACTAAGGTTGCCTCAAATAAAAGCAAAGGCAAGACCGCCGGTACACCAGCAACTGCAACTTCGGCAAAAGAGGATGCTCCGCTCTCACGGCTCGCGGCCGTAACCAAGGTAAAGCCGGCAGCTAAGCCCACAGGCACCGTGGCTGAGCCCACGGCGGCGCCGACCCCGACGGCCACAGCCAAACCGAAACCTGCGGCAAAAACCAAGGCTGCCGCTGCCAAGCCGGTTGTACCAAAAGCAGCAGCAAAGAAACCGGCCGCGAAAGCTGCAACCCCACCAACAGCTAAAGCCGTTAATTCAAATCCAACCGGTTCTGAGCTGAAACCGCCGAAAAAACCCGCCAAACCGGCCTGATTATTTTCCAAACCCGGCTTTTGTTGCCGGGTTTGGTGTTTCAATACCTCGCTTGCTTTTCTTCAGACCGCAATGGCCCACGCTCCGCACCCGACCAACCGCCTCGCTCAGGAAACCAGTCCCTACCTGCAACAGCACGCCCGCAATCCGGTGGACTGGTACCCGTGGGGTCCCGAGGCGCTGGGCCGCGCCCGGGCCGAGCAGAAGCCCATTCTGGTGAGCATTGGGTACGCGGCCTGCCACTGGTGCCACGTGATGGAGCGTGAATCGTTCGAGAATGACGCGGTGGCGGCGGTGATGAATGCGCATTTCGTGTGCATCAAGGTAGACCGGGAGGAGCGGCCCGACGTGGACCAGGTTTACATGGCGGCCGTGCACGCCATGGGCCTGCAGGGCGGCTGGCCCCTCAATGTGTTCCTGACTTCGGAAGCCAAGCCGTTCTACGGCGGCACGTATTTCCCCAAGGACAATTGGGTGAAGCTGCTCGAAAACATTGGCCAGGCCTACGCCGGCGAGCACCGGGGCGAGTTGGAGCAGTCGGCGGAGCGGTTTATGGAGGTAATTGGCGCCAGCGAGTTGCAGAAATACGGCGCGCAGAACCAACCGGCGGCCCAGGAAGCGGACCACCCGGCCCTGCAAACCGCCGGTATCGCCCCGGAAGCCGGCCCGGCGGGAGTGTCTGACGAAGAGTTTAAGCTGCTGGTGTACAACCTGAGCACAAGTTTTGACCGGGAGCACGGCGGCATGAACCGCGCGCCCAAGTTCCCGATGCCCAGCATCTGGCGCTTCCTGCTGCGGGCGCACGTCATCAGCGGCAGCCGGGCCGTGCTGGCGCAGGCGGTCCTGACGTTGCGTGAGATGGCCTGGGGCGGTATTTACGACCAGGCGCACGGCGGCTTCGCCCGCTACTCGGTGGACGGCGAATGGCGGGCCCCGCACTTCGAGAAAATGCTGTACGACAACGGGCAGCTGGTGAGCCTGTACAGCGAAGCCTTCCAGCTGACGCAGGACGAGCTGTTCCGGGAAGTGGTGTACGACACGGTGGAGTTCATCCGGCTGGAGCTGACCAACGCGGAAGGCGGTTTCTATTCGTCGCTGGATGCGGACAGCGAGGGCGAAGAGGGCAAGTTCTACGTCTTTACCAAGGACGAGCTGCGCGACATTCTGGGCGACGAGGAGCCATTGTTTTCCGACTACTACAACTGCACGGCGGCCGGCAACTGGGAACACGGGCGCAACATCTTACACCGCCGCGAAACCGACGCCGCGTTTGCCGAAGCGCACCAGTTGGCCCCCGGCGTGGTGGCCGAGCTGGTGGCGGGCTGGAAGCAAAAGATTATGGCCGTGCGCGCCGTGCGCGTCCGCCCCGGCCTCGACGACAAAATCCTCACCGGCTGGAATGCCCTCATGCTCCAGGGCCTCACCGATGCCTACCGCGCGTTCGGGGAGCCCGAGTTTCTGGTCGTCGCCGAGCGCAACGCCCGCTTTATCGAAGCCAACCTGCGCGACGGCCCCCGCCTCTACCGCACCTGTAAGGACGGCCGGGCCAGCATCAGCGGCTTTCTGGAAGACTACGCGCTCCTCATTCAGGCGTACCTCAGTCTCTACGAAGTCAGCTTCGTGGAAACCTGGCTGCGCGAGGCGGAAACACTTACGGCCTACGTGCTAAGTAACTTCTTCGACCCCACCGAAACGCAGTTTTTCTACACCGACAGCAGCGCCGAGCCGTTGATTGCGCGCCAGAAAGAGCTGTTTGATAACGTCATTCCCGCCTCTAACTCCGTGATGGCGCACAACCTGCGCCGCCTGGGCCGCCACCTCGAAAGGGCTGATTACGTGGCGTTGGCCGCGGCCATGCTGGCCCAGGTGCGGCACCTAGTGGTGAAGGAGCCGCAGCACCTCACCAACTGGGCGTCGCTGTACGCGGCCTTGCTGCGGCCGGGCGCGGAAGTATCCATCATCGGACCAGAAGCCGAGCCGTTTCGGGAAGAACTTAACCGCCGGTTCTTGTTTGATGCGGTGCTGGCGGGTACGGAAGCGGCTTCGGAGCTGCCGCTGCTCAAGCTGCTCAAGCCCGCCGGTGAAGCCCGGACGGCTGTGCACATCTGCCGAAACCAGGCCTGTTTGGCGCCGGTGCACAGCATAGCCGAGGCGCTGGCGGCGCTTTAAACGTTCGGCGGAGCACCTCACCCCCCGGCCCCCTCCCCCGCGGAGAGGGGGAGCCGGACGATTTTTCAGGGCAAGACTGCCGGGCGCAGGGCCGGTGCTTCCCCTCCGAAGAAGAGGGGGCCGGGGGTGAGGCTTCCCGGTGGGCGAGCTGCTCCGCAGGCTGCGCTATCTTTACTATTCGCCCCTTTGCCATTCGTTGCTTTGAGTCTCGCTCTTGATTTTACTTCCCCCGCCGCCGCCCCGGCGGCCGACCGGGTCACGCTGTTTGCCGACGTTATTCTGCCCCTGCCCCTGCCCCGGCTCTACACCTACCGGGTGCCGTACGAGCTGAACGACAACGTGGTGATTGGGGGCCGGGTCATTGTGCAGTTTGGCGCCAAAAAGACGCTCAGTTGCATTGTGGCGGCCGTGCACGAGCACGCGCCGAAGGAGTACCAGGCCAAGTACATCCTCGAATTCATCGACGACGCCCCGGTGGTGACCCAGCCGCAGCTCAAGCTGTTCCGCTGGATGGCCGACTACTACCTCTGCACCCTCGGCGAGGTCATCAACGCGGCCCTGCCCTCGGCGCTCAAGCTGAGCTCGGAGTCGCGCATTCAACTGCACCCCGGCTTTTCGCGGGAAGAAAACCAGTACCCGCTTTCGGCCCAGGAAGCGTTAATTGTGGAAGCATTGGGTGCTCCCGAAGAAAGCAAAGCACTGACTTTCACTGAAGTGGGCGACCTGCTGGGCATTACCTCCTTCCACAAGGTGATAAAGTCCCTGATGCACAAGGACGTCATCTTCCTTTTTGAGCACACGGCCGATAAGTACGCGCCCAAGGTGGTGAAGAAAGTGCGGCTGGCCCACCTGTTCATTGCCGAAGCTTCCATCGAGCAACTGTTTGGCAACCTGGCCAGCAAACCCAAACAGCTCGACGTGCTGCTGAAGTACCTCCAGCGCGTACCGGTGCACCAGAACGAGCACGCCAACCAACAGGGCATCGAGAAAGCGGCCCTCACCAGCAGCCCGCACCTGTCGGCTTCGGCGGTGAACACGCTCATCAAAAACGGCGTGCTGGAGCAGTTTGACGTGATTGTGTCGCGTTTCCCGCTGGAGAACGAGCCCACGGCCCAGCTCCACTTCGCGCTCACCGAGGCCCAGACGGCGGCGCGCGATGAAATCATGGCCCACTTCGGGGAGCGGGAAATTGTGCTGCTCCACGGCGTGACGGGTGCCGGCAAGACGGAAATCTACATCGACTTGATTCGCAAGGCGCTGGAAAGCGGCGGGCAGGTGCTGTACCTGCTGCCCGAAATTGCCCTCACGGCCCAGATTGTGACCCGGCTGCTGCGCGTATTCGGCTCGCGGCTGGGCGTGTACCACTCCAAGTTCTCGGATAACGAGCGGGTGGAGGTGTGGAATGGGGTGCTCTCGGGCCGGTTTCAGGTGGTAGTGGGCGTGCGCTCGGCGGTGTTTTTGCCGTTTGATAACCTCTCCCTCATCATCGTGGACGAGGAGCACGAGTCGAGCTACAAGCAGTACGAGCCCGCCCCGCGCTACAACGCCCGCGAAGTGGCCCTGATGATGGCCAACTTTCAGGGCGCGAAAACCTTGCTCGGCTCGGCCACTCCGGCCGTGGAAACTTACTACCAGGCCAAGCAGGGCCGCTACGAGCTGGTGTCGCTCACCAAGCGCTTCGGCGAGGCCGGCATGCCCGACATTGAGCTGGTGGACACCCGCAAGGCCCGCGAAAAGAAGACCATGCACAACCACTTCACGGCCGACCTGCTGGGCGAAGTGGAGCGCACCCTGGGCCGGCAGGAGCAGGTGATTCTGTTCCAGAACCGGCGCGGCTACGCGCCCGTGGTGGCCTGCCAGGACTGCGGCTGGATACCCAAGTGCACCAACTGCGCCGTGAGCCTGAGCTACCACAAGCACAGCCACGAGCTGCGCTGCCACTACTGCGGCTACCACGACCCGATGGTGAGCAAGTGCCCCGCCTGCGGCTCGCGGGCCGTGAAAACCCAGGGCTTCGGCACCGAGAAAATTGAGGACGACCTCAAAATCATGCTGCCCCAGGCCAACATCCAGCGCATGGACCTGGACACGACCCGCGCCAAAAACAGCTACCAGCAAATCATCGGCGACTTCGAGCAGCAAACCACCAACGTGCTGGTGGGCACCCAGATGGTCACCAAAGGCCTCGACTTCGCCAACGTGAGCCTGGTGGGCATCATCAACGCCGACAGCATCATCCACTACCCCGATTTCCGGGCCCACGAGCGGGCTTACCAGATGTTCGTGCAGGTGAGCGGCCGGGCCGGGCGCAAGGGCAAGAAGGGCAAGGTCATTATCCAAACCGCCGACCCCACCCAGGTGATTTTCGACAAGGTGATTCGCAACGACTACGCGGAGTTCTACAACTACGAAATCATGCAGCGCCAGGAGCACGGCTACCCGCCCTTCATGCGCATCATCAAGATGACGGTGAAGCACGTGGAGCAGGGCCTGGGCGAGCAGGCCGCCATTATGCTGACGCAGGAACTGGTGGAACGGCTGGGCCGGGCGGCCGTGCTCGGGCCCGAGGCGCCGTACATCTTTCGCATCCGCAACTTTTACCTTCAGGAAATCACCATCAAGCTCGACCGCGCCCACACGGCGCTGAAATGGGCCAAGGAGCAGGTGTGCGCCGCCATGGACGTGGTGAAGGACCAGAAGGAGTTCAAGCAGGCCCGCCTGGTCGCCGATGTGGACCCGATGTAGCGTTGCTGCTTGAAATGGCAGCAATGCAAAAGCTCTGACCGATGGCTGCATCGGGTCAGGGCTTTTGTTTGGCGGAGGGGCAATTCCTACAGCTCGTCGAGCAAATAGAGGACAATTACTATTAGGCCGATGAGTATCAGAATGGCGCCCAGCAAGTAGACCAATCCTGAGCCGATGGCGGCGGCCAGTATCTCGACTACAAGTCCAATCAATACGAGGATGATGCCCTGACGCAACCGGCCCTCCAGTTTCTGCGTGGCGGCGGTATTGCCGTGCTGGCGGGCCGAGCCTGATTTTTGCGTGGCCTTTTCCAGCTTCTTGGTCAGCTTAGCCAAAGCCAGGCGCTGCACGAGGCTCGGCTTGCGGGCCGGGGCGGTCTGGCTGGGGGTAGCGGCGGCACCCAGGGCCGAGGCAGCGGGCGCGGGGGCCGGCGCCGGCGTGACGGCAATGGGCTGGGGCTTTTCAAGGGCCGCCGGAGCCTGCTTGGCCGGTGCGGCTGGCAACGCGGTGGCGGGCGCGGTAACGGCGGGCGCGGGGGCCGCTGCCACGGTGGGCACCGGGCGGCGGGCGGGCACCGGCGTAGCCACGCGGGTTACGCCGTGGTAGGAGCTGCCCTTGGGCAGCATGGCGTACTCGGCCCGGTTGCAGCTGCCCAGGGTCAGGGCGCAAGCGGCCATTGCCACTAATTTGGACCAGGAGGGGGAAAAGTTATTCATGAGTAAGCGGGATGGTGGTAAATTAAAATGCTCGTTCTACGGCCAAAGCTACAACCAGACAAGTATTCGCCATACTTTGACCAGTGCCTTCCAAAAATATCGTGGCACGCGGTGCCCCTGGCTCCGGCCAGCGCACCCGGCCGGACCCCGCTGAACGCGCCGCCCGACCTCGCTGTTAGAGCGGTTTCGGGGTTGGTGTACCGGTCGTCTAACTCCCCACTCTTTTGGCTTTGCGCCTCAAGCGAACCGGGGCCTGCCCCGCAGGGGTCTCGTGAGGTGGGCCCGGCCGGAGCATGTACACCGATTCCGAAACCGCTCTAACCACGCAAATGTGCTTACTTGCAAACCCATGAATTACTGTTTTTCAACCTGGCAGCGGGCAGTGGCCACCGCGAGCGCGGCCAGCGGCATCGGGCTGCTGGTGCTGGGCTGCACCCAGCTACCCGCCGAAACCCGGCCCTCCAGCCGTTCTGAGCAGCGCCTGCAGGCCGTGGTGCGCGCCGATACCAGCGGCTACGTGATTGCCCCGCCGCGCGACCCCAACGGCATTGGCACCTATTACATGGGCCGCCAGATTGCCCACGTCATGGGCCACGAAGGCGCCGACTGGCTGGAACGCAGCGGCCGGCAGCAGGAGGAAGGCACCGACTTATTGATTAAGGTTCTGAAGCTGAAGCCCACCGATGTGGTGGCCGATATTGGGGCCGGCACGGGCTTTTTCTCGTTTCAGCTGGCCAAGAAAGTGCCCAAAGGCCAAGTGTTGGCCGTCGATATCCAACCGGAAATGATTGCGGCGCTGCGGGCCAACCGGCGCAAGCTGAACGCGCCCAACGTGCGCCCCGTGTTGAGCACCACCACCAACCCGGCCCTGCCCGCCGACAGCGTGGACCTGGTGCTGATTGTGGACGCCTACCACGAGTTTGACCACCCGCGCGAGATGGGCCGGGCCATCCGCCGGGCGCTGCGGCCCGGCACCGGCCGCCTGGCGCTGGTCGAGTACCGGGCCGAAGACCCCAATGTGCCCATCAAGCGCATCCACAAGATGAGCGTGGAGCAGGCCCGCAAGGAAATGGCCGCCGTGGGCCTGGAGTTTGTTGAAACCATCGAGACGCTCCCCCAGCAGCACCTGCTGCTGTTCCGGCGGAAGTAGTGCCTGCTTGGGCTTGTGCGAAATCTGGCTGGCCGCCTATTTCCGCCGGGTAGCCACGCGCTGTGCCCCGCTCGGCGCAAGCTGAAGCGTGCGCGACTTGTCCGACCTTTGCGGCTGTATGAGCCCTATCGACCCGCGCGCCCTCTCCATCCAAGATTTCACCTACCCCCTGCCGGCTGGCCGCATTGCGCCCGAGCCCCTGCCCGACCGCGCCGCCAGCCGCCTGCTGGTGAGCCGGGAGGGGCAGCTTTCCGACCAGCATTTTCGGGACCTGCCCGCCGAGTTGCCGCCCGGCGCGCTGCTGGTATTCAACGATACCCGCGTGGTGCGGGCGCGGCTGCTGGCCCGGCGGCCCACCGGCGGGCGGGTGGAGTTGTTTTGCCTGGAGCCCGTGGCCCCGCACCGCAGCCTGGAACTCGCGCTACAGCAAACCGCCGCCTGCACCTGGCGCTGCCTGGTGGGCAATGGCCGCCGCTGGAAGGAAGGACCCGTGACGGTGGACTTTGAAACCGCCGACGGCCAGCCCGCCACGCTGTGGGCCGAGCGCCAGGCGGCGGAAGCTGGCACGGCACTCATTGATTTCCGCTGGGAGCCGGCCGCACTGCCCTTTGCCGAAGTGCTGCGGACGAGCGGCCACCTGCCGCTGCCGCCCTACCTCGACCGGCCCGATACCGCCACCGATGCCGTGCGCTACCAAACCGTGTACGCTGCCGCCGAAGGTGCCGTAGCCGCCCCCACCGCCGGCCTGCACTTCACCCCCGAACTGCTGGCGGAGCTGCAGCAGCGGGGCTTTTCCTCGGGCCACATCACCTTGCACGTGGGGGCCGGCACGTTCCAGCCGGTGAAGGCCGACCGCATGGCCGACCACCCCATGCACACCGAGCCCATTTTGGTCACGGCCGCGTTGCTGCGCCAGTTGCTGGCCCATCGGCCCCGACCCGTGCTGGCCGTGGGCACCACCAGCCTGCGCACCCTCGAAAGCCTCTACTGGCTGGGCGTGGGGCTACTGCTTGTTCCGCCCAAAACGGCCGAAGCGGCTGTGGCCAACCGACCGGAGCTGCTAGTTACCCAATGGCAACCGTACGACTTGGCGGAGCCCGCCGCCCGCATCAGCCCCGAAGCGGCCCTGCGGGCGCTGCTCCAGCACCTCGAAGCCACCGGCACCGACACCCTGCAGGCCAGCACGCGCCTGCTGATTGCGCCGGGCTACCGGTTTCGAATAGTCAACGGTCTCATTACCAACTTCCACCAGCCCGAAAGCACGCTGCTGCTGCTGGTGGCCGCACTGCTGGGGCCGCGGTGGCGCGCCGTGTACGACCATGCCCTGGCCCACGGCTACCGGTTCTTGAGTTACGGCGACAGCTCGCTGCTAATGCCTGCGGCCACCGATGCCCCGGACGCGGAGTGTTGAGCCAATATTTTCGGGGAAGCGGCTGCAAAAACCTTTAAAAATGGGACCCGTACAAGTCCCCACAGTATCCTTCCCCTAGAATCACGCCCCATGAAAAAGCTCATCTTATTGCTCGCCCTTTTTGCTTTCGCCACCACTGCTTTTGCCCAAACCACCCCGACTACTGAAGTTAAGGTACGGGATAACGGCACGGAAAAAGTAGTAACCAAAACCGGCAAAACCAACGTCGGCCAAGCCCTCGACAACACCAAAGATGCAACCGGCAACGTAGCCCGCAAGGCCGGCAGCGCCGTGGAGCGCGGCGCAAAGAAAACCGGCAGCGCCGTGAAAAGCGGCACTCAAAAGGCTGGCCGCGCCGTGAAGCGCAGCACCCAGAAAGCAGAAGCCAAGACCGAATAGCTCGTCGTATCCACCCCGTTCGGGCACCAGACCACTCGGCGTCCACTGGCTGGTCTTCCAATTGTTTCCTTTTCCATTTCCCCTGAAAAAGGCCCCGCTGGTAATCGCGGGGCCTTTTTTGTTCCGGCCAGCAGCCCGCCAGGCAATCGGCGGTGCCTTCACTGCCCGTTCTCGTGCAGCTCGTGGCGCATTTTTTCAAGTATGCTTCGCCCAAACAGGCTAAGCCCGGCATTAAGCACGACCAGCGCCGCAGTGCCGGCGCCCACCCACTCGGCGGTGGGAACCCTCTGGTCTTTGAGGGAACCGGCCCAGTGCACCATGCTCGCGCCAGCGCCAACGGTGGCCAAGCCGAGCGGAGCAAACAGCAGCCATTTGGATTTGTGAGTCATTAGATGAGATGGCGTAAAAAAGTGTGGGTGTAATGAAGCCGTCAATGGTGCGATGAACCGCACAGGTTGGCTCGGACGCGTACCTTTCGGCCTTCATCTACGCGCCACACCCGGCCGTGTTGCGGCTTTTACGCCCGCCCCTTTCATGACGCCTTACGAACAGCTGCTTCACCTCGCCTTCACGGTGCCCAACGACGAGCAGTACTACCTCACTCCCACCGCCCTGCGGGCCTACGACCAACTGCAGGCCGCCGCGCCCACCGAGCGCCCCTTTCGCTTCGAGCAGGTGCGGCTGGGCTTGGCCATGGGCTTACTCAAGCTGGTGTCGGAGCTCGGCGACCACGACGAAAGCCGGCAGGTGCTCGACGTGCTGCACCGCGCCCTGCACGAAGCCCACTCGCCGGAGGGCATTGACCGCATCGTGGGCCGCGAGGCCCGCCTTTTCGACCGGCTCTACGAGAATCTGTACGTGAATGAGCAGGGCGAAGAGTTGCTCAACCTCTTCGGCCGCACCCTCGCCGCCGACGCGCCGGAGCTGCTCGCTGCCGTGGCCCAGGAGGCCGTGGCCCTCGCCCGTACCCTCGATTTCGACGCCGGCGAAAGCGAATGAATCATTGGGTTTATTTGTTGAAAACTAGCCGCTTGACGGATTGACACCCGTTTGCCTTTGTTCATTTTTTCTTTTTGCCTACCCAGGTAATTTCCATGGCTCTTACCATTTTTGGTTTTATTATTTTGATTGTCGGCCTGAACGCCGGGCGGTTCTCCGAGCGGCTGGAAAGCCTGCGCGGCGGCCTTATTTTCCTCGGCATCTCGCTGCTGGTGCTGGGCTTGGCCCTGAGCACCGTGGTGCAGATTGGGGTGGGCCAAGTAGGCGTTCAGACGCTGTTTGGGCAAGTGCAGCCCCGCGTGCTTCAGCCCGGCCTGAGCGTGGTCAACCCGCTGGTGGACGTGACCCGCTTCGACACCCGCACCCAGAACTACACGATGTCGGCGGTGCACGGCGAGGGCCAGCAGGCCGGCGACGACGCCATTCGCGTGCTCTCGGCCGACGGCCTGGAAGTCGTCATCGACCTCACGGTGCTCTACCACGTGGTGCCCGCCCAGGCGCCCAAAATCCTGGCCACCATTGGCGAGGATTACCAGGACAAAATCGTGCGGGCCATTTCCCGCACCCGCATCCGCGACGGCGCGGTGTTCTACGACGCCGTGGCGCTGTACTCGACGCGCCGCGAGGAGTTTCAAACGCGCATCCTGGCCGCCATCGAGAAAGATTTCCGCACCAACGGCTTGCAACTCGACCAGCTCCTCATCCGCAACATCCAACTGCCGCAGTCGGTGAAGACCAGCATCGAAAGCAAGATTTCAGCCGAGCAGGACGCCCAAAAAATGCAGTTCGTGGTCCAGAAAGAGCGCCAGGAAGCCGACCGCAAGCGCGTCGAAGCCCAGGGCATTGCCGACTACCAGCGCATCATCAACACCCAGCTCAGCGACAAGCTGTTGCAGTACGAAACCATCAAAGCCAACCAGGCCATCGCCACCTCGCCCAACGCCAAGGTCATCATCATGGGCGGCGCCCGTGGCGCGGCCCCGCAGCTGTTGATTGGGGATAGGTAATTATCGGACTGACAAGTATGATGAGTAATAAAAGAGGGCCGTGACATGTGTCACGGCCCTCTTTTATTACCTTCTTGTTAGCGCTGGCGACTTACAAATAGAAGTCATTTTGAACCAAGTTGGGGTTGACGTCTCGTTCACGCTGGGGAATAGGTAGGATAAGTCGCGGCGCGTTGAAGGGCAGCGAGCCTACGTTCTGCTTCAAGCGCCTGAGGTCGTGCAAGCGGAAGCCCTCGAAGGCCAGTTCCAACCGGCGCTCGTTAAGTACGCTATCGATGCTGGCAACCGCAAGGGGCGTAGCACCCGCTCGGTCCCGAACACGGTTGATGTCAGATAAGGGAGTAGCACCCACGGCCGTGCCCTGCCGCAGGTTGCCTTCGGCCCGAATCAGGTACATTTCGGCTGAACGAATGACTTTCACGTTGCCGTACTGCTTGTCGAACTTGAGGGTGTAAACGTCGTCGAAGAAACTCCCCCGCTCGTCATTGGCGTCGTACAAATCGATAAAATCTTCGCTGACTTCGATATCGCCGCGCTGGCTACCCGAGAAATATGTATTCAAGTCATTTAAGCCATCCTGCACGGTAATTTGGATGGCAAAAACATCCTCTGGTGTGTTAGTAGTTACCTCGAATTCCTCGGCAAACGTGCCAATGAGTGGGTAGCGACCCGACGCGATGACGCGGTTGGCAGCAGCAGCAGCTTCGGCGTAGCGACCCTGCTGCAAGTACACGCGCGCCAGCATGGCGGCGGCGGCACCTTTGGTAGCAAAGAAACCATTGGTAACCGGCAGCTTGGCTTCGGCTGTATCAAGGTCCATAATCACCCTGGCATATACTTCGGCCACGGTACTGCGCGCAACCCGCGACGCTTCATTTATCGCGGCGGTAGGAGCAAGCACTAGCGGCACCCCCGGGTTACTTTGCGGATTACCGTCGCCCCAATCGCGGGCATACAGGCGGACCAACTCAAAGTAGAGGGCTGCACGAATAAACCTCGCTTCGCCATCCACCCTTTTTTTACGCACTGCTACCACTTTGTCGGTGTTAGCCAGCACGTTGTTGGTGATGTTGATGGCTTCGTAAGCATCGGTCCAAGTGCCGGCCGCGAAGGTATTATTAACCAGGATGGTTTTTTGGATGAACTCCCGGGGCTGGGTGAATGTGCCAACGAAGTCGATATCGCCGTTATCGCCCAGCAATTCAGCGTAGAACTGAAGGTACCCGCCGTAGAGGCGGTTGCTACCCAGGGCGTTGTAGGAGCCCACCAGGGCCGCTTCCACGTCGGCGGAAGTGAGCAAGGCTTTTTCGGCGCGCACCTGGTCGATGGGCTCCACGTCGAGCTTGCTGTTGCAGCTTGCCAGGGCTCCGGTGACCAGCGCCGCGGCCAGGGCAAAATAATGCAGATTCTTTTTCATGAGTGTAAAATCAAAGGGGGAGGAAAACCAACACTAGTGCGGGAGGGCCCGGGCTTACAGCCCGATGTTCACCCCAAACGTGAAGGTTTTGGCTTGCGGAGCCGAGTAAAAGTCGTTGCCTTGGGCGATGTTGCCCGTGCCCGTATTGGCGCCACTGGCCAGGTAGTCGGCGTTCACCTCCGGGTCCCACCCTTTGTAGTCCGTAAAAGTCAGCAAGTTAACCGCGCTGAAATACAGGCGAGCAGACTGCAGACGGGCCGATTTCACGAGGGACAAAGGGATGTTGTAGCCCAACGTCACCGTTTTCAGGCGCACGTAGGAGGCATCCGAGATGAAGCGCGACGACTCGCCCGACCCGCCGGTGCCGTACACGTCGAAGAGCACGGCGCGCGGGATATTGGTGATGTCACCCAACTTCTGCCAGCGGCCCAACTGGTCGCGGGTCACGTTGTCGAACCCGCCGCCGGCGTTGGCCGACTGGAACTTGCCCCCGCCGTCGTATACCTCGTTGCCGAACACGCCCTGGAAAGTAAAACCAAAGTCGATACCCTTGTAGCTGAAGGTATTGGTAACGCCGCCGGTCCACTTGGGGTTGGGGTTGCCGATGAGCACCCGCTCGGCGGCAGCGTAGCTGCTGGTCGTGTCGCGGTTGACGCTGCCATCGGCTCCTGCTGTGTTCAGGTAATACACCGCAGACCCGTTATTGGGGTTAACACCGGCGTATTCCTTGCCGTAGAACGAGCCCAGGGGCTGGCCTTCGATGGCGCGGTTCAAGAAGCCGCCTTCAATCACCTGCCCGTCCAGGTTGGTCACCTTATTACGGTTGATGGACGCGTTGAAACTGGTAGCCCAAGTGAAGTCGCCGATGAGGTTGCGCGTATTCAGCACGAACTCAACGCCCCGGTTCTCCAGCTTGCCCACGTTGCGAAACTGCCGAGTAAAACCTGAAGTGCCGGGTACGTTCACGTTGAGGGCCAAATCTTTCGTTTTCTTTTGGTACACATCTACCTCGCCGCTCAAGCGGTTATCTAGGAAGCCAAACTCCAACCCGACATCTACTTGAGCCGTCGACTCCCATTTAAGGTCTTTATTTTCTAATTGACTCGGGCGCTGACCGCCGATGCCGGCATAACCGGCATTACCGGCAAACAGGGCCAACGAGGGAAAATCAATAAACTCTTGGTTGCCAGTCAATCCGTAGCTCACACGCGGCTTTAGAAAGCTCAACACGTTTTGGTCTTGCAGAAACGACTCCTCGGTGAGCACCCAGCCCACTGAAGCGGCCGGAAAATAGCCGTACTTCTGATTGGCCCCGAAACGCGAAGAGCCATCGACCCGCAAGCTGGCACTCACTAGATACTTGTTGGCGAAAGCGTAGTTGGTACGGCCAAAGTAAGACAGCAGGGTATTGCGCGATTCGTTCGACAAGCCGCTGTTGATGCTGGCCGAACTAACAATGGTTTTGAACAATTCGCTGGGGAATTGCTGGCCCGAAACGCTATTGGACTTGAAACGGCGTTCTTCAAAAGCCATACCGGCCACCACTTCCAAGGTGCTGTTCTCGCTGAACGTCTTGCGGTACGTTAGAAAGTTGTTGGTCGTATAGCGGGCCACGGTCACGCGGCGGTTGAAGCCGTCGCCGTTGTTTGGGCCATTATTGCGAGCGGTGATGCGGCCGGAAAACTGGTTTTCCTCCTGGTTCAGCAAGTCCAGGCCAATTTCGCTGCGGAAGGTCAGGCCCGGCACAAACTCGTACTGCGCAAATACGTTGCCCAGGTTGCGGTACACCGTGGCTACGTAGCTCGACCCAATGCGGCTCAGCACGGGGTTATAGTAGGTGGGAAAGTTGGTGTTGGGGTTGCCGGTGGCTAAGTCCAGCGCGCCGCTCGCCAAGCCCGTGCGGGGGTCGATGGTAGGCGTGATGGGCGCCAGGGCCACAATCTGCATGGGCGTGCTGAAGGCGTTGTCGTTCGAAATGCGGTTGTTGCGCGTCCGGCTCAGGCCTACGTTGATGCCGAAGGACAGCTTATCGCTGGCCTTCTGGTCGAGGTTGAAGCGGGTGCCAATTTTTTCGAACTTGTTGCCAATCAGAATGCCGCTTTGGTTGCTGTAGAGGCCCGAAATGAAGTAGCGGGTTTTGTCGTTGCCGCCGCTCGCGTTCAGGTCGTACTGGCTGAACGGGGCGCGTTGAAACGCTTCGTCTTGCCAATCGGTGTTCACGGCGCCCGTTTTGTAGTCGTCATTGCCAGCGGAGTAGCGCTGCAGGCGCCCTTCGGTGAAAGCCTCCAAACCGGCGTTTCTACCGGCTTCGCGGAAGTAATCCACGTATTCCGTGGCGTTAAGAAACTCCTTTTTATTGGTGGGCTCACTCAGACCGGTTTGGTAGCCCAGGGTAAAGCGTGAGTCGCCGGCCTTGCCGCGCTTGGTGGTGATGAGCACCACGCCGTTGGTGGCCCGCGAGCCGTAAATGGCCGAGGCCGAGGCATCTTTCAGGATGCTGATGCTTTCGATGTCGTTCGGGTTCAGGTCGGCAATGGGGTTGGTGGCCGCGTCGGTGCCCGAGAGGTTTTCCGAGATGAGCGGAATGCCGTCGATTACATACAGCGGCTGGTTGCCGCCGCTCACCGAGCTGGTGCCGCGCACCCGCACCTTAATGCCCTGGCCCAGCTTGCCGCTGGTATTCTCGATAAACACGCCGGCCGCTTTGCCCTGGATGGCCTGCTCGAAGCTGGGCACCGGGGCATTCTGCACCTCACGCCCCGAAAGCTGGGTCACCGAACCCGTCAGGTCCGCTTTCGACTGAGTGCCGTAGCCCACCACAATGGCTTCGTTAAGTTCAGTAGCCGCGGCGGCCAGCGTCACGTTGATGCTGGTTTGGCTGCCCACGGCAATGGTTTGAGCCGTGTAGCCCACCGAGCTGATGACCAGGCTGGCGCCGGGCTGCACGCTTAGGCTGAAGGTACCGTCGGCGCTGGTGCTCACCCCGTTGGTGGTGCCCCGCTCCAGTACGGTAGCCCCGGGAATGGGTCCTGCGTCGGACCCCGACACCCGGCCGCTGATGGCCGTGGCTTGTCCCCACGCCAAGGCAGGGCACAGGCACGCCGCAAAGAGCAGCAGAACACTGAGATGGGTAAGTAGTTTGTGCTTCATGGGAGTGGGGGTTGGTGAGTTGAATCAGTGGGAAAATCAAGAGTCAGTCCTGCAAACTAACGCAATGGTAACGGTGAAATAATTAACTACTCGCACTCATTGCTTACCAATGCAAGCTTGAAGATACTCACACACGCCTAATTTATTGTTTTACCCGTTATTCTCCCATCGCCTTCCCTGCACCCCTACCTTTACTGCCCCAAGCCCCCGCCGCGCCTCCCACCGGCTTTGCCGTTCTCCTTTCCATCCCTGATGCCAGTAATTCATTACCTCACCACGGTCGACGCTGTTGCTGACGCCGCCGCGCACTTTGCTACCCTGCCGCGCATTGCCATCGACCTGGAGTTTGATGACATGCGTCACCGCTACGGCCGCCACCTAGCGCTGATTCAGGTGTTCGACGGTCGGGAAGCCTACCTGATTGACCCGCTGCCGCTGTCCGACATGGCGGCCGACCTGGAGCCCCTCTTTACCGTACTGCGTGACCCCAGCGTTGCCAAAGTATTTCACTCTTGCAAATCAGATATCCTGCTGCTGGACGAAGTGTTCGGCGTAAACTGCCGCAACATCGTCGATACCAGTGTGCAGTTCACTTTGCTGGCTGCTGAAGACAACAACATTTCGCTCGGCCGCCTCATTCAGGTGGAGCTGGGCTTTGAGGTGGACAAAGGGGAGCAAAAATCCAACTGGCTGAAACGCCCGCTCACCGAGGGCCAGAAAGAATACGCCGCCAACGACGTGCTCTACTTATTCGAACTCACCGACCGCCTCAGCGCCCGCCTCGCCGAGCTGGGGCGCGACGAGTGGGCGGCCCAGGAAAACCTGGCTTTGGAGGCCGTCCGCTACGGCCGCGACGACCCGCGCCCGTGGTCGCGCAACGCCGCCAAATACAAGATTTCGGCCCAGGAAATGCCCATCTTCCGGGAGCTGTACATGCTGCGCGACGCGGTGGCCCGGCAGCTGGACCGCCCGCCCTACCACGTGCTCAGCAACGACCGGCTGGCCGAGCTGGCCCGCCAGCCCATCGAAACCGCCGCCCAGCTGCGCGGCGCCAACGGCCTGCACCCAGAGCTGAAACGCTCGCCCTACGCCGAGCAACTGCTGGCCATCGGCACCACCGACCTGGCCCCCGAGGCCCCCCTGGCGCCCGAGCAGCGCAAGTTTCCGTTCCGCCGCCGGCTCAACGGCCCCGCTGCCAACCGCGCCGAGGCCCGCGAGACCCTGCTCAATACCCTCAAAAACCACCTCTCGACCGACCACGGTGGCACCATGGCCAACATGGTGCTCAGCAACCGCCTCATCGCTGAAATCATTGAGTTGGGCGCCACGGCGGCCCTGCGGCCCTGGCAGCAGCAACTGCTGCGCGAATCGGCCGAGCGCCACGGCGAAGACTACGGGCAGATTTCCCAGCCGTTTGCCTGAGAGTTCTGCTTAGAGTCTATCCTAATAGGCAGGTGATAGCAGTGGGCGGTCATGCAGAGCGGAGCGAAGCATCTCGCGTGTGGCAGTAATCACGCTTTTCTGCCGATTCACGCGAGATGCTTTGCTCCGCTCTGCATGACCGCCCACTGCTATCACCTGCCTATGAGGATAGACTCTAAGCAGAACTCTCAGGCAATCGGC
>NZ_JANNOD010000079.1:0-36957 GCF_031398885.1 Hymenobacter sp. | reverse complement strand
CATTGTTAATTGCTCACTGTTAATTGTTAATTCAACTCATGCCCCGCCCGCTTATTCTCGTTTCCAACGACGACGGCATCACCGCCCCCGGCATCCGCTGCCTCGTCGAAATTGTGCGGCAGATGGGCGCCGAAGTCGTGGTTGTCGCGCCCGATTCGCCGCAGTCCGGCATGGGCCACGCCATCACCATCGGCCACGCCCTGCGCCTCACCAAAAACCCCGTGTTCGGGCCCGACGTGGAAGCCTACGAGTGCTCGGGCACCCCGGCCGACTGCGTAAAAATCGCCAAGCACTACGTGCTCAAGGACCGCACCCCCGACCTGGTGGTATCCGGCATCAACCACGGCTCCAACGCGTCGGTAAACGTGCTGTACTCGGGCACCATGTCGGCCGCCATCGAAGCCGCCATTGAGGGCCTGCCCGCCGTGGGCTTTTCGCTCTGCGAGTACGGCCCGCAGGCCGATTTCTCGCACGTGGCCGAGTGGGTGACCCAGGTGTGCCGCCACGCCCTGGAAGATGGCGTGCCCGCCGGCACGGCCCTCAACGTCAACATTCCCAAGAATTCGGCCGTGCCCATTGCCGGCCTGCGCCTGGCCCGTCAGGCCCGCGCCAAGTGGCAGGAAGAATTCGACCGCCGCCTCGACCCCTACCAGCGGCCCTACTATTGGCTCATTGGCTCGTTCGTCAACCTCGACCCGGGCACCGACACCGACGAGTGGGCCCTGGCCCACAACTACGTGTCGGTGGTGCCCTGCCAATTCGACCTCACCGCCGCCCACGGCCTGGCCCAGCTCAGCACCCGGTGGCAACTGCCCCTGGATGAGCCCGCCGTGGAGACGCCGCTCCAGCCGGTGCCCTCCGGCGACTACGGCCCCGCCACCCAGAGCTAGGAAGTGGCCGGAGTTATTCTTTCAGCAGCGGTTTGCGTTAATTCTCAGGCCCCCAGCACGGGGCAGGGACGCCTCTCGGCGTCTCGCCGTTGAGCGATTTTGGCCCACTGGGCAACGCAGGGAGGCGTCGCCACCACGTTTTGGCTAACTTCAACATCATCTGCTTGGATACCACGCCGACGTAAAAATGCCGCCCTCGGCGCTGGGTAGCGCGCGTGAGTACGATGCTCCGTACGCAGCTTGTATCTGTCGATTGTGCCGTAATTTGCCCGGGTAATAAAGCCCTTGATTCCCCCATTCCCATTGCTATGGCCGCACGTTTTTTTCTCCGGTTTTCGTTGCTGGCGGGCCTGGTCGCGCTCGGCTTCCCTGCCATTGCCCAGGCCCAGGCACCGGCCAAACCCGAGGTGACGACGATTTACCTCGTGCGCCACGCCGAAAAAGACTCAGTCTTCAGTTCCGACCCCGCGCTTTCGGCGGTGGGGCAGGTGCGGGCGCAGGCCCTCAGCCAGCTGCTGGCCCGCCGCCGCCCGGTGGCCCTGTTTACCACCGACACCAAGCGCACCCGCGCCACCCTGGCCCCGCTGGCCGCGGCCACCAAGCTGGAGCCGCAGGTGTACGACCCGAAGGAAACCACCGCGCTGGCGGTGCGCCTGCGCCAGGAATACATCGGCAAAACCGTGGTCGTCGTGGGCCACTCCAACACGCTGCTGCCCCTCATCGAGTCGCTGGGTGGCACGCGGCCCGTCGAAGAAATCGGCGAAAATGAGTACGACTACCTGTTCACCGTGCGCATCTCCGACGGGGTGCTGCCGGTGGTGGGTGTGCGCGGCTACGGCCCCGAGCGGCGGGTAGACGCCTCGGCCAAAACGGCGCTGCCCCGCTAGCCGGGCCCGGCCGCGTACTTTAGCCGCCCCGCCCCGCCGTTCGGGGCTTCCAAGTTTCGTTTATGACAAACCCACTTTTTGCCGCTTGGGGCCGCCGTGCCGCGCTGGCTGCCGCCGCCGTGTTGGCGGGCTTGGCGCCGGCCCAGGCCCAGCGCGCGAAGCCCGCTACAACCGCTCCGGCCGACAACGCCACCGGCGCCGCCGACCGCGCCGACTCACTCGCGCTGCGCAAAATCTTCGACGAAGGCCTGCTGCGCGGGGAGAGCTACGAAAACCTGCGCTACCTCACCGGTACCATTGGCGCGCGGCTTTCCGGCTCGCCCCAGGCCCAGCAGGCCGTGGAGTGGGGCAAAGCCACCATGGAAAAAGCCGGGTTCGACCGCGTGTATCTGCAGGAGGTGATGGTGCCGCACTGGGTGCGCGGGGCCAAGGAGCGCGGTGAAATCGTGGGCAACAAGGGCAAGGAAATCAAGGTGGCCGTGTGCGCCCTGGGCGGCTCGGTGGGCACCGGCGGCAAGCTCAAGGCCGGCGTGGTGGAGGTCAAGAGCTTCGAGCAGCTGCGCCAGCTGCCCGAGGCCGCCGTTAAGGGCAAGTTCGTGTTTTTCAACCGGCCTTTCGAGGACAACCTCATCGAGCCCGGCGTCGCCTACGGCCGCGCCGGCGACCAGCGCCGGGCCGGCCCCATGGAAGCCGCCAAGCGCGGCGCCGTGGGGGCGTTGGTGCGCTCGCTCACCAGCGCCCGCGACGACAACCCCCACACCGGCAGCACGAACTACAACCCGGCCGGTCCCAAAATCCCGGCGGCGGCGCTGAGCACCAACGCCGCCGACCAGCTCAGCCAACTGCTCCGGGCCAACGCCGACCTGCAGTTTGAGCTGGAAATGGCGTGCGCCACTCTGCCCGACGAGAAAAGCTACAACGTGGTGGGCGAAATCAAAGGCAGCAAGTTTCCGCTGGAAATCATCACTGTCGGCGGCCACCTCGACTCCTGGGACCTGGCCCAGGGCGCCCACGACGACGGCACCGGCGTGGTGCAGAGCATGGAGGCCCTGCGCCTGTTGCGCGCCGCCGGCTTCCGGCCCGAGCGCACGGTGCGCGCCGTGCTGTTTATGAACGAGGAAAACGGCAACCGCGGCGGCCTGGAATACGCCCGTCTGGCCGCGCAGAACAAGGAAAACCACGTTGCCGCCATCGAGTCGGACGGCGGCGGCTTCACGCCCCGCGGCTTCAACGTGGAAGCCGAGCCCGCCGTGATGGCCAAGCTGGCGAAGTGGGGCCCGCTGCTGAGCCCCTACCACGCCGCCGGCCTCGCCGTGGGCCACGGCGGCACCGACATCGAGCCCCTGAAAGCCGCCGTGAACCCCAAGGCCCTCATTGGCTACGACTGCGACTCGCAGCGCTACTTCGACATCCACCACACCGCCGCCGACACGTTCGACAAGGTGAACCGCCGCGAGCTGGAGCTGGGCGGCGCCAGCATGGCGTCGCTGATTTACCTGCTGAGCAAATACGGGCTGTAAGCCGCGTTGCGGGCTGCTTTGAATCAAGCCTCACGCGTTTCGAAGCAGCCAATGCGCGGCGGCAACAGCGCTTTTTAGCTGATGCACGCGGCGAACGGGCGGCTTTCGGGGAGCCCGTGGGAGGGATGCCTTAGCGGGTATTAGTGGACGTGGTTTTAGCGTAACCGAGCAGATAAATTCGATGTTGAATAGGTGTTGGCTGTGTTTTGTGTGGGGGCTGACGGTCCTGCCGTGGCAGGTGCCCAGGGCGGCGGCGCAAGACGGCGCTGCCCCCACGGCTCGCTACTGGGTGACGTTGCGCGACAAGGACGGGGTCGAGTTTGACCCGGCGCACTATTTCACCCCCGCGGCCCGGGCCCGGCGGGTTCGTCAGCACTTGCCCGCTTACGAAGCCACCGACCTGCCCGTGCGGGCCGACTACCTGGCGCGGGTGCGGGCGACGGTGGACACGGTCGCACTGGTGAGCCGGTGGTTCAACGCGGTGGCGTGCCGGGCCACGGCCGCGCAAGCAGCGGCCCTGCGGCGACTGCCCGGCGTACGAAGCGTGGCGGCATGGCCGTGGCGCCACGCCTCGGTTGCTGGCCGCCGGCCCGAGACCTCACCGCATCGTTATGCTGCTTCAGCACCCCCCAGGTATTCGGTTTCGGCCAACGACTACCTGCTGGCCCGCCGCCAAACCGCCCACCTCGACGGCCCCGCGCTGCGCGCCGCCGGCCTCGATGGCCGCGGCCTGCGCATTGCCGTGTTCGACGTGGGCTTCCGCGGGCTGCCCGCGCACCCCGCGTTTGAGGAATTGATGGCGAGCAAGCGGGTGGTGGCCACCCGGGACTTTATGCGCAACCGCGACGACGTGTACGTGGGCGGCAGCCACGGCACCGAAGTAATGGGGTGCCTGGCCGGGCGCTTGCCCGCCGCAACGGGCGGCCCGGGTCCCGCGCTGGGCCTGGCGCCGGCCGCCGAATACCTGCTGGCCCGCACCGAACAATTGCACCGGGAAAGCTACGCCGAGGAAGAAGCCTGGCTGGCGGCCGTGGAGTGGGCCGACCGCCAAGGGGCCGACATCATCAATTCCTCGCTGGCCTACACCCAGCAGCGGTACTTTCCCGAGCAGATGGACGGCCGCCACAGCCTCATTGCCCGGGCCGCCAACCTGGCCGCCCGCAAAGGCATCCTGGTGGTGAGCGCCGCCGGCAACGACGGCGACGACGACTGGGTGCGCATCGGCACGCCGGCCGATGCCGACTCGGTGCTGGCCATTGGCGGGCTCGACCCCGAAACCGGCCTGCACGTCGATTTTAGCTCCTTTGGCCCCACGGCCGACCGGCGGCCCAAGCCCAACCTGGCGGCCTTTGGCGTGGTGCTCACCACCACGCCCAACGGCTACGAGCGGCTGGAGGGCACCTCGTTCTCGGCGCCGCTGGTGGCGGGGCTGGCGGCGTGCCTGTGGCAAAAAAACCGCCAGCTCACGGCCATGCAGCTGTTTCAGGGGTTGGAGCACTCGGCCGAGCTGTACCCGTACTTCGACTACGCGCACGGCTACGGGCGGCCGCGCTACCAGCAGTTTGCCGCCGCTCCCGCCGCGGGCCTGCCCGCCCCGCCGGCGCTGGTTCCAACGTTTGATTTTACGCCCCACGACAGCCTGGTGGCCGTGATTATTCGCCCCGAAGCGGCGCGGCGGCCCGCCGAAATGCTGCCGCTGGTGGTGGACTACCGCGACGCGGGCGTGCAGAGCACCGCGGAGGCGGCCGACGGCAAAGCCCCGGCTGACGAGCCGGTGCCGCCCGTGGGCCGCGAGCAGCCCGCCCCGCCGGGCAGCCCGCCGCTGGACCTGCTGCCTGAGCCCAATTACCCCGCCTACCTCTACTGGAACCTGGCCGACCGCCGCGGGGTGCTGCGCCGCTACGAAGCCCGGGCCGTCACCCAGCGCCTGGTGGTGCAGGTGCCGCGGCGCCTGCTGCGCGAAGGTGGGGTGCTCCGGGTGCACTTCAGAGGCTACACCGCCACGTACTCGGAATGACGCGCGGCGCCCCTGACTCGACGATGCCCGGCCATCGTTTGACGGCCTGGATTAAACGGGCGGCGCGGTTGGCGGCCGCAGTGGTGGCCCTGACCGCAACGGGCACCGCCGCGCGGGCGCAGCAGGTGCTGGTGCAGGCCAACGTGGCCGACGACACGGTAAAAACCACGTTCGGGCCCAACCGCCGCTACTTTGGGCATTTGCATTTCGGCTTTGGCCTGGTGGCGGGCCCGGCCGGCCGGGGAGCGGCACTACGGTCCGGGGTGAGCTCGGCGGAGTTGCGCGGCGGCGGCCGGCTCAAGGTGCGCCTCAGCCAGGCCCTGGCTTGCAACCTGGATTTGAGTTATGCGTTCCTGCGCTACGATTTGGCTCAAAACGGCCAGAAAACCGTGCCTTCGTCGGCCCTCCACCGCCGCGAAAGCCTGGGCCTGCACCAGGTGTGCTCCGAAGCCAGCTTCCGCCTGAACGCCGGCCGCCGGGGCAACGCCGTGGGGCGCTACCTGGACCTGCTGGCCGGGGGCGGCTGGGTGGCGGCCACCCGCCACACCACCGAGGACGACCCCGCCCCCGGCATCGGCTCCGTCGGAACCACCGAGCGCGGCCTGCCCTACCTGCGGCGCTGGACCGGCGGGGTGGGCGCCCGCCTCGGCATCGACCGGTACGCCCTCACCGCCCGCTACCGCCTTTCGTCGGCGTTCGGGCCGGGCTACGCCGCCTGGCCCGAGCTGCCCCGCGTGGTGGTGGGCGTGGAAGTCGGGTTGTTCTAGCCGCGGGCCGGGCGCCAAGCGAACCCATTGTTGAGATTTCGCCGTAAAAATCCTTCGTCGGGCCGCGCCTTTATTGCTGGTCAAATATTTGCTAGGCCGCGACCGGGCACCAAGCTGCGCCCCTGATTTCCCACCATTTATTCGTTCGTCCTCCGGTCGGCTCCGGTGCCGGGCTTTGTTTTATGACCATTTCTCCGCTTCGCTTTTCTGGCCTGGCCCTCTTGGCTGGCCTCACCCTTCAACTGGCCTCCTGCGTGAGCACCGAGCGCGAGGCCAGCAGCACCAGCCGGGACCCCCGCGCCACCTATACGCCCCCCATCGGCGAGCGCGGCCGCGTTGGCAACAAGACGGTGTTGAACACGGTGAGCACCTCCCACATTTTCTCTGACCCCGAAATCAAGGACAATTTTGTGCTGCAACTGCGCGGGCCCCGCATCCTCACGGCGCAGGCGCACCTCATCGTTTTGAACAATGCCGGCGACACGCTGCGCCACGAGGTGCTGCCCGCCCGCGCCCTGCTCAGCGAAAAAGCCTTGCTCGACCCGCAGGCGTCCAGCGTGCGCGACCAGGAGATTGCCATCCTGCAGGGCATGAACAGTTTCTTTGCCGACGCGCGGTTCACCCAGCCGGCCGTGGGCCCCAATGCCGACCAGCCCGCCGAGCTGGACCCCCAAACGTGGTCGGCTCTGCGCGCGGACCCCGGCGCCTTCGGGTTTGACTACACCGGCGCCGGCGGGGCCGAGCGCCGGATGGCCTTTGCCCGCAAGCTGGGCAAGGCCGTTATCATTAGCCAGTAGCCAGCGGGGCGGAAAGACACGTAAGCAGGAGACGGCGCGGACGGTCCTGCCGGCTTGTCCTAAATTTGCGCGTCCGATTAAACCTCCTGAGCCATGAAATACTTCCTTTCCTTCGTTGGCGTGCTGGTCGCCATCCTGCTATACATCCGCTTCGTGCCCTCGGCGCCCATCAACCCCGTGCTGCCGGTGCCGCAAGGCCAGGAGGAAGTGAACGGCCACAACTCGGAAGTGCCCAAGGGCGCGAGCGAAGCCGCCGAGCGCGAAGAAGAGGCGGAGGGCCCCAGCACCCGCGTGGCCCCCGCCGCCCCCGGCCAGACCTACGGGGCGGTAGTTACCCCCGCCGGCGCCGTGCCCATGAGCGCCCTCAACGTCGCGCTGGGCACCCGCGACTCGGCCCGGGTGAAGCTAACCGGCAAGGCCACGGCCGTGTGCCAGGCCAAAGGCTGCTGGATGACCCTGCCCACCGCCGACGGCAAAGAAATGCGCGTCCGCTTCCGGGACTACGCGTTTTTTGTGCCCAAAGACCTCAGCGGCCACACCGTGGTGGTGAGCGGCTGGGCCCACCGCAGCACGGTGCCCAAGGAAGAGCTGCGGCACTACGCCCAGGACGCCGGCAAGCCGGACCGGGAAATTGCCGCCATCACGCAGGACGAGCAGCAGCTCACTTTTCTGGCCGACGGCGTGCTGGTGCAGGACTGAGGCCCGAGGTTTTTCACAAGCGTAATGAACGTCATGTTGCGGGGAGCGCGGCAGGGCGTTCTTTTGTTTAATCACCGCACCCGCTTTCCCCCATGACCGCCGATTCTTCCGCCGCCCACTCCCGCCTCGTGGCCCTCACCGAGCGGCTGCACCACCTCAACCACCAGTACTACCAGCTCGATGTTTCGGAGGTGCCAGACCAGGAGTTTGACCAGTTGCTGGCCGAGCTGCAGCGGCTCGAAACCGCCTACCCGGACCTGGCCCTGCCCAACTCGCCGACCCGCCGCGTGGGCGGCACCATCACCAAGCAGTTTCCGACGGCCGCCCACCGCTACCCCATGCTCAGCCTGGGCAATACCTACTCGGAGGACGACCTCCGCGAATTTGATGAGCGGGTGCAACGCGGCCTGGAGGGCGCCCCCTACGCCTACGTGTGCGAGCTGAAGATTGACGGCGTGGCCATGAGCCTGCGCTACGAGCACGGCGAGCTGACCCAGGGCGTGACCCGCGGCGACGGCACCCGCGGCGACGTGGTGACGGCCAACGTGCGCACCATTCGCAGCCTGCCGCTGGCCCTGCGCCCCGGCCCCGACCAGCCCCAGGATTTCGAGGTGCGCGGCGAAGTGTTTCTGCCGCTGCCGGTGTTTGCGGAGCTAAACGCCGAGCGCGAGCTAAACGGCGAAGCCCTGCTGGCCAACCCGCGCAACGCCGCCAGCGGCACCCTCAAGCTGCAAAATTCCGCCCAGGTGGCGGCCCGCAAGCTGCGCTTCTTTGCCTACTCGCTGCTCACGCCCGGCCGGCACTTCGCCAGCCACAGCGCCGCCCTGGATGCCCTGAGCCGGTACGGCTTGCCGGTGTCGGACACCTGGCGGCGCTGCGCGAACCTAGCCGAGGTCCTGGATTTTGTGCACGAGTGGAACAAAAAGCGCTTCGAGCTGCCCGTGGCCACGGATGGTATCGTTATCAAAGTTGATGATTTGCGGCAGCAAGACCAGCTGGGCTACACCGCCAAGAGCCCGCGCTGGGCCATTGCCTACAAATACCCGGCGGAGGCCGCCCGCACCCGCCTCAACCAGGTCATCTACAACGTGGGCCGCACCGGGGCCGTGACGCCGGTGGCCCTGCTCACGCCCGTGCCGCTGGCCGGCACCGTGGTGAAGCGCGCCACGCTGCACAACGCCAACCAGATTGAAGCCCTGGACCTGCGCCTCGGCGACCTCGTATACGTGGAGAAAGGCGGCGAAATCATTCCCAAAATTACCGGCGTGGACCTCGCGGCGCGCCCCGCCGAGGCCGTGCCCATTCAGTATCCCACCGCCTGCCCGGCCTGCGCCACCCCGCTGGTGCGCCCCGAGGGCGAAGCCCATTTCCGCTGCCCCAACGAGCGTGGCTGCCCGCCCCAGCTCCGGGCCCGCCTGGAGCACTACGTGAGCCGCAAAGCGCTGAACATCGACGGCCTGGGCGCCGAAACCGTGGGCCGGTTCTTCGAGCTGGGCCTCGTGGCCACGCCCGCCGACATCTACGACCTGCCCGCCCGCCGCCCCGAGCTGGTGACGCTGGAGCGCCTCGGCGAGAAAAGTATTGATAACTTAATAGCGGGCATCGAGGCCAGCAAGCAGGTGCCTTTTCCGCGGGTGCTCTTCGGCCTGGGCATCCGCTACGTGGGCGAAACCGTGGCCCAGAAGCTGGCCGCCCACTACCGCACCGCGGAGGCGCTAATGGCCGCGTCGGCCGAAGACATGGCGGCCGTGCCCGAAGTGGGCGGCGTGATTGCTGTGGCCGCCGCGCACTGGCTGCAACAGCCCGAAAACCGCGACTTACTGGCGCGCCTGCGCCAGGCGGGCGTGCAGCTGGCCGTGACCGGCGCTGCCCCGGTGCCGGCGTCCGACCGGTTGGTGGGCCTCACTTTCGTGCTCTCCGGCGTGTTTGAGCAGCACAGCCGCGACGAGCTGCAGCAGCTCATTGTTTCCAACGGCGGCAAAATCACGGGCTCCATCAGCAAAAAACTGAGTTACCTGGTGGCCGGCGACAACATGGGCCCCGCTAAGCGCGAGAAAGCCCTGGGCTTCAAAGTGCCCATCATCTCGGAAACCGACCTGCTGGCCCTGCTGCCAGCGCCCGGCGAAGGCCCCGCCGCGGAAGCGCCGGCCGCCGCCGCGGCGGAGCCGGGCGAGCAAGGCTTGCTGTTTTGACCAGTATTCAACACATTGCCCAAAGCCGCCGGGAAAAGGGGAGGCGCGCGGCGGTGCCTCGTTCGAATGCCAACTCAAACCGCTTGTTAGAGCAGCGTCGTAGGTTTCTGGGCGGTAGCCCAAGGGTGGGGGCAGGATAGGAATATTATTATTTTTCCTGAAAAAAGCAGTAAAAAGTTCGGCCGCATTTTTGTCTACCGACTGAAATCCCGACATTTGGCTTCCAATCCTTACCGATGCGAGCATTCCTTCTTTTGTTGCTGGTTCTATGGCAAGCCGCGGCTCCGCGGTCGGCCCGGGCCCAGTGCCTGGCGCTGGCCGACCTGCTGGCCATCGGGGCCGAGCCCACGGCCCTGACGGCGCCCCAGGCCGTGGCCCGGTACCTGCCCAGCCCGTGGGTGCAGACCGGCCCCACGGCCGCCTCGCGCGAGGTGTTTTGGGCCCTGCCCCCGGACGGGGGCACCCCGCTGGCCGCGGCCCGGCTGCAAGTGCGGGCGCAGCGCCCCGGCCAGGACGTGGTGCTTAAAACTACCCAGGGCAACTGCGTGCGGGAGCTCCGCGGCGAGCTGAAAAGCCGCAAGCTTACGGCCCAGCCCGTGACCTGCCCCAACTGCGAGGCCGTCAAGTACCAGGCCCCCGACTTTGAGGCCACCATTTACAGCCAGATGAAGGGCGACTACCCGTTCGTGGTGGTGGTGCACCAGGTGCTGGCGGCGGTTGCCCCGGCGCCGGCCACCCAGGGCTCCGGCGCCCTGGGGGCGGGGACGCAGGGTGCCGACGCGCAGGTATCGGCGCCGGTGCGCCCCGTGGACGTTGCCGCGGCGACCCAGTTGCTCGCCGACCCCAAAACCCTGGTGCTCGACGTGCGCACGCCCGAGGAGTACGCCGCCGGCCACCTGCAAAGGGCCCAGAACCTGAATTTTCGCTCCTCTGATTTTGGCCAGCAGGTAAGCAAGCTCAACCCGCAGGGCCACTACGTGCTGTATTGCGCGTCCGGCAACCGCAGCGGTCAGGCCGCGGCCCTGATGCAGCGCCAGGGCATTGCCGATGTGGTGAATGCCGGGGGATATACGGCGCTAAAAGCCGCTGGCGCAAAATGAGCACGTTGATTGGCCGACCCCAAAAAGCCCCCGCTCTACCAGTGGGGGCTTTTTGGGGTCGGCCATTTCAATAATTCCGGCCGGCTAAAACGACTGCACGATGCTGTTGTGCAGGGTGCGGGGCGACCAATAGCCGCTGGCAATGATGCGCCGAATGGTGAACAGTGGGTCGTTTTGGTCGCGCTTCTCGGCCAGTGAGAAAGCGGCCACGAAGCCGCGCTGCTTCAGCTCCGGGAAAGCCGGCGGGTTCCAGAGGCCAAAGGGGTACGCGAAGTAGATGATTTTCTTGCCGGTGATGTCCTCCAGCGTTTTGGTGGGCTTCTCGATTTGCGTCACCCAATCCTGGCCCTGGTACTTCTTCACGTTGTGGTGGTCCCAGGTGTGCGAGCCGATGGTGTTGCCTTCGTCGGAAAGCTGTTTCACCATGGCCTTGGTCATGTAGCGGGGGCGGCCCAGGCTCACGGTCATCACAAAATACATGGCCTTGAAGCCGTACTGGTCCAGCGTGGGCCGGGCCACGGTGAACTGGTCGAGGTCGGTGTCGTCGAAGGTGAGCAGGATGGGCTTGCTGGGCAGTTGGGCCCCGGTGGTCATGTAGGCGTAGAGCTGGTCGGGCGACACGGTGTGGTAGCCGGAATCGGCCAGCATCTTGATTTGCGCCTTGAACTGGGCCACGGGCACAATGTAGTCCTTGGCGCCTTTCGAGTCGCGCCCGGTCCAGTCCCGAATCTGGTGGTAGCAAAGAATGGGCACCTGCGGCCGGGCCAGGATGCCGGCCGCATCAGCAACTTTGCTGGCCGGGATGGCGCCGGGGCTGGGGGCGGGCACGGCGTTGGCCTCGTCGGCGGCGGTGGCGGCAGTGCCGGAAGTGGCGTCCGGTCCGGCGATGGCTTCTACCGTGGCGGAGCTGATGGAGGTTTCGCCGGTGGTGGCGGTTTTGGTGTCGCAGGCGGCCACGGCAAGGGCCGCCAGCAGGAGGGAAGCAAAAGAAAATTTCATCGGGGGTGGGCCGCGTCGCACGCGTCCGCCGGCGAAGGCGGCTTAAAAAATGGGCGTGGCAGCCAGCGGCGGCGTGCCGGGCGCGTGCGACGCGCCCCTACCTTTGCGCAAAATTAACCCCAAACGCTCCGCATGAACAACTCTGGTTCCCGACCTCAAGCGTTTCACGGCACCGGCGTGGCCCTGGTCACCCCGTTTACCCCCGATTTGGCGGTGGACTACGCCGGGTGGCGGCGCCTGCTGGATTTCTGCATCGACGGCGGCGTGGAGTACCTGGTGGTGAACGGCACCACCGGCGAGTCGCCCACCACCACGGCCGACGAAAAAACCGAGCTGCTGCGCGTGGCCAAGGAGCACGTGGCCGGCCGCGTGCCGCTGGTGTTCGGCATCGGCAGCAACGACACGGCCGCCGCCGAGGAACTGCTGCGCACCACCGACCTGGCCGGCGTGGCCGCGGTGCTCTCGGCCAGCCCGGCCTACAACAAGCCCACCCAGGCCGGTCTGGTGGCCCACTACCACCGCCTGGCCGAGGCCAGCCCCGTGCCCATCATCCTCTACAACGTGCCGGGCCGCACGGCCTCCAACCTCACCGCCGAAACCACGCTGCGGCTGGCTCAGCATCCCAACATCATCGGCATCAAGGAAGCCAGCGGCCTGATGGAGCAGTGCTTAAACATTGCGGCCCGCAAGCCCAAGGATTTTCTGCTGCTCTCGGGCGAGGACATGCTCACGCCCGCCCTGGTGGCGTGCGGGGGCGAGGGCATCATCTCGGTGATGGCCAATGCCTTCCCCAAACGCTTCGCCGACCTGACCCGGGCGGCCCTGGCGGGAGACTTTGTCGCCGCGCGCGAAGGCCTGTTCCGCCTGCTGCTCGTCAACCCGCTGATGTACGAGGAGAGCAACCCCGTAGGCGTAAAAGCTGCGTTGGAAGCGCTGGGCGTATGTGGTGCGTCTGTCCGGCTGCCCCTGCTCGAAGCCACCGAAGGGCTGAAAGACCGAATTCGGAAGGCGCTTTAGGTAGTGATTAGTGATGAATGGTTAGTGGTTAGTGAGCCCGGGGCTAGAAGGGCGCAAGCCCCGGTCAACATTTGAACAACGCTAATCACCAATCACTGACCGTTAATCACTAATCACTAATCACTAATCACTACCATCACCAGCCGCTGGCCAGCACGTCGGCCACGTGCAGGCACTTGAGCGGCAGCTTCTCCCGCTTGATGTACGACTCCAGGTGCATCAGGCAGCTCACGTCGGTGCTCACGATGAAGTCGGCGCCCGTATCGAGCGCGTACTCGACTTTCTGCTGGGCCATGGCCACCGAAATGGCTTCAAACTTCACGGCGAAGGTGCCCCCAAAGCCGCAGCAGGTGGTAGTTTCGGCCATTTCCACCCGCGTCAAGCCCGCCACGCCTTCGAGCAGCTGGCGCGGCGCGGCGCGGATGCCGCATTCGCGCAGGGCAGAACAGGAGTCGTGGTAAGTGTACGTGCCGGCCAGCCGGGCGCCCGGAATGGCGGCGATGCCCAGGACCTCCACCAGGAATTCGGTTAGCTCGTAAATGCGGCCCTGCACGGCCCGGCAGGCGCTTTGCTGGGCCGTGTCGGCAAATAAACCGGTGAAGCTGTTCCGCACCATGCCCACGCACGACGCCGAGGGACTGACGATGTAACGGGGCTCCGTGGTGGCCGCCGGCGGGGCAAAGTCCCGCAGGAATTTCTCGGCTACGGCGCGGCTTTGGTCCTGGTAGCCGGCGTTGTAGGCCGGCTGCCCGCAGCAGGTTTGGTCGGGGTTGTAGTTCGCGGCCACGCCAACCCGCGCCAGCACCTTCACCATGTTCGCGGCCGTGGCCGGGTAAAGCTGGTCGACAAAGCAAGGGATGAAAATATCGACGGAGGCAGGCATTGGGGTAAGGGTTAGTGAAAAGCAAAAACCGCCGCCGCCGCCTCGCGGGCGCGGGCAAAAGCCGCCAAATCAAGCCCGGAATCCTGGGCGTGTTCGGCCAGAAAGGTCAGCAGATTTTCCGTGGCCATGTTGCCGGTCAGCTCGTCGGCGGCCATGGGGCAGCCGCCAATGCCCCCGATGGCGCCATCGAACCGGCGGCACCCGGCCTGGTAAGCCGCCGTTACTTTCTCGCGCCAGGAGGTGGGCGTGGTGTGCAGGTGGGCCCCGAACTCAATGCTGGGAAAGGCCGGAATCAGGGCCGAGAACAGCGGCGCGATGGTGGCCGCCGTGGAAGCCCCGACAGTATCGGACAGCGCCACGATGCGAATGCCCCACGCCGCCAGTTGCCGGGTGAAGTCGGTGACGATGGCCGGGCTCCAGGCATCGCCGTAGGGGTTGCCGAAGCCCATCGACAGGTACGCCACCAGGGTCTTCCCGGTGCGCTCGCACAGCTCGTGCATCGCGGCCACGTCGGCCAGTGCCTCGGCGGTGGTTTGGTTGGTGTTGCGGCGCTGGAAAGTTTCCGACACCGAGAGGGGAAAGCCCAGGTAAGAAATTTCGGGGTGCCGGGCGGCGGTTTCGGCCCCGCGCCGGTTGGCAACAATGGCCAGCAGCTTTGTATTGGTGGCGCTCAGGTCCAGGCCCGCCAGCACTGCGGCGGTGTCGCGCAGCTGCGGAATGGCTTGGGGCGAAACGAAAGAGCCAAAATCGAGCGTGTCGAAGCCCACGCGCAGCAAGGCGTTGAGGTAGGCGGTTTTCGTGGCCGTGGGAATGAAATCGGGCAGGCCCTGCATGGCGTCGCGCGGGCATTCGATAAGCTTCATGGCAAGATGAGGACGGGAACGGAAACGCAAAGGTAGCAGCCCGGCCCAGGCGCGGTAAACCACGGCGCGCGGGCTCCGCCGCGGGCGAACTACCCGGCGGGGGGCGGTGTTGCGGGGCATGCTTTTCACGACGGTTTTTTGCCCGCAACGGCCGCTTCTCCGGCGGCTGCCGGGACTTTTATTGCTAGTGCCGCTGCTCGCCGCGTTGTGGGGGCTCAGCGGCTGCAGCAAGCAGCAAACGCTCCAGGCGTTGTTTCAAAAATCGACGCCGCACCAGGCCTACGCCCGCCAGTTGCAGCAGGCAGGGCTTGGCCGCCGGCCGGGCGGGCGCGCCTGGCTCGCGGCTGCCGACCAAGCCCTGCGCGATTCGCTGGTGGTTGCCCTGCCCTTTGCCGAAACGGGCTACTTCCGCCCCGAGCGGCCGGCCGCGGCCAGCTACCGCTACGCCGTGCGCGCCGGCGAGCAGGTGCACGTTAGCCTCGCACTGGCTTCGGGGGCCGGCGCCCGGGTATTCCTAGACGCTTTCGAAGTAGCGCCCGGCCGGGTGCCGGCCCCGTTGGCCAGCGCCGACACCCTGGTCCTGGATTTTCGCTACCAGGCGGAAGCCGATGGCCAGCACCTGCTGCGCCTGCAGCCCGAGCTGCTGGCCGCCGGCCGCTACACCCTGCGCGTCGGCCGCGAGCCGAGCCTGGGCGTGTTCCCGGTGCAAGGGCGGGCCGATGCCGCGGTGGGCAGCTTCTGGGGCGCCGCGCGCGACGCCGGCGCCCGCCAGCACGAGGGCATCGATATTTTTGCGCCCCGCGGCACCCCCGTCCTGGCCGCCGCCGCCGGCTACGTCACGCGCACCGGCGAAACCCCGCTCGGGGGCCGCGTGGTGTGGCTGGCCGCCGCCGAGCACGGCAACCACCTGTACTACGCGCACCTGGACAAACAGCTCGTGACGCCCGGCCAGCAGGTGCGCGCCGGCGACACGCTGGGCTTGGTTGGCAACACGGGCAACGCCCGCACCACGGTCCCCCACCTGCATTTTGGCATTTACCGCCGCAGTCAGGGCGCGCTCGACCCCTTCCCGTTCGTGCGCCGGGCGGCGGCAGAAACCTCGCCGCCGCCCACCCCCGAACGCCGGGGCGAATTTGTGCGCCTGCGCTCCGCTGCCGCGCTCGGCCCCACGCCGGTGGCCGAGAAAGACGCCCGCGCCCGGGCTGCCGCGCTGCTGCCCAAGCAGTTGCCGCTGCTAGTGGTGGGCCAGCACGGCGCTGCGCTCCGGGTGCAAACGCCGGACGGCCACGAAGGCTACGTGGCGGCCCGGGCGGTGGTGGGGGCCGCCGGGGCGCCGTTGCGCCGGCTGCGGCTGCCCGCCGCCGTTGAGCTGCTGACCCGGCCGGCCAGCGCGGCCCCGGCCGGCGCGGCGTTGGCGCCGCGCACGTCCGTGGTGGTTCTGGGGCAGGCCGATGATTACAGCTTGGTGCGTGGGCCGGGCGGCGAAATGGGTTGGGCTATTTTGTAATCCAGGGCCGGCAGGAGTCGCCGGCAGGGAGTTGAACTAGAATTTGGTCAGCACCCGCGTTTGCACCAGTTTGCCAGCCTTGTCAAAGTACTCGGCCTTGACGATGCCAACGGCGGGGTCGTAGTAGTCAACTTTTCGGCCACTGTTTTTCAGCACGAGGTCGGCGCGGGCGGCCGTGGCGAGCTCGCGCTGGCTTTCGACGGCGTAGCAAGTGAACGTGCCGGCGGGCACCGTAACGGCCGTGGGCCCGGCCAGCACCCGGCGCTGAAGCAGCGTGGTTTTCACCCTGCCAATGGCCACCGAGGGGCTGCTCACCAGCACTACGGCGCCGCCAGTGGGCAGGCGGGTGCCTACTTTGGGCTGGTTCGGCCAGGCCAGGGGCGTGCCCTCGTACGTCAGGCGGCGGTCACGAAAACCTTTGAGTCCGTCGTAGTTGATTTCGCCTAATCCGTCGGTGAAGGTGGTGTCGCGGCGGCAGAAATAAGTCAGGTCCTGTTGCTGCAAAACCCCGTTGGCAAGGTCGTAAAGGCCGCACTTGAGCCGAACCGATGTAACGACGACCGGCGGCTTTTTCTTCGCAACCACCGTGTCGGTGCTGACTTTGACCACCCGGTAGCGCCAGCTGCCCGTGGGCTTGCCCTTGGCGTCGAGCAACTGGTATTCCCGGTTCTGGCCTTCGCGCAGGCCGAGGGGGTGCGCGCAGTCGGCCGCGGGTTTCTCAAAGGCCAGCTGGGATACCGCCTCGGGCCGCGGAGGGCGCAGGGAGTCGGGGGCGGGCTGGGCCGAGGCAAGCCGCGCCAGCCCCAGCAAAAGAAAGGAAACGGCGAGGGGTACGCCGCGGGAGGTGAAATGCATGGAAATCAAACAAAAAAAGGCGGTGGTGGAGGGGAACAAGCCAAGGGCTTGGCCAAAGGCTCGGCCCCGGAACCGTTGCGTTAGCGGTTGCAAGGTCGTACTTTGCGGCCGTCCGGGGCGCGGGCGGGGTTGCCCGCGCCCCCGTCTCCTTGCCACCTTTCCTTCCAGTAACCATGCCTGATTCTTCCTCCTCCAACTGGGCCGACATGGCCGCCTCGCTGCTCGGCAAGCTTTCGGGCGGCGTGGAACTCAGCTGCGCCTTCGACCAGATAGAGCTGCAAGTGCCCAACCCCCAACACCCCGACGCGCCCGCGGCCACCTGGAAGCTGAACGGCTCGCTGCGCATCCGCACGCGGGGCGACCAGCCGGCCGCGGCCCCGCCCACGGTGCGGGTCGACCCGCCCGCGCCCAGCGGCCAGCCCCAGCCTACGTTCACGCACCCGGATTCCCCGACTCCCCTTGGCTAGTTCCCTCGAAATTGAGGCGCAGCTGGTCATCACCTGGAACGGCCATGCGTTGCAGCTGGCCGCGGCCGGCACCTACCTCATCCTGAACGTGCCCAGCCAGCAGGTGCTCGACCAGCTCACGGCCGGGCCGCCCAAGGTGGCCGGGGCCCCCAAAGCGCCCAAGGCCCCCGGGCCCGACCCGCTGCAGCAAATCAACGACCTGGCCCGCCAGTTGGGCTGGGTGCTCGACTTGCGCGTGGGGGGCAAAACTTACGTCACGTTCGGCGTGCAGCGCACCCCCAAAATCACCCTCAATGCGGTGCTGGGAAAAATCGGCTCCTTCTTCCGGTAAGCCTGGCCGGCCTACACAATTCGGGCGGGCGTGCAACTAATTTCAATTGGGTTAGTTTGGGTAAGTACACCCCTGGCGCAGCGCAATGAGTTCTGAACACGACCGAAAAAACCAAATTGGGGCCCAGCGGCATCCCTCGTCCTTCGCCCGCATCGAGCGCATGGCCCCGCTGCAGGTGGCACTGTACCTGGCGCTGCTGGCCATTGCCGTCATGTTCGTGATGCTGGTGGCTGCTTACGTTACCACCCGAATGCGCAGCGGCGTGCCGACGGGGTTGTACGCCTTGCCGCGTTATTTTTCGCTGAGCACCATCGTGCTCGTCATCAGCAGCTACACCATCGGGCAGGCCCCGCGCCTGTACGCCCAGGACGACTTGGGCAGCCTTGGGCGCTGCCTCGGGGCCACGCTGCTGCTCGGGTGCGTATTTGCGGGCCTGCAGGTGCTGGGCTGGCGCGAGCTGGTGGCGCAGGGCGTGCCCTTCCAAGGCAAGGCCAGCAGCAGCAGCGGCCAGTTCATCTACCTGATTTCGGCGCTGCACGTGGCCCACTTGCTGGGCGGGATGCTGTTTTTGCTGGTCTTGCTGCTGCGCGTGCTCCACGCCGACCGCGACGCCGTGCGCGCCCTCGTCTTCAACCGCAACCCCTACCACCGGCGGCAGCTGAAGCTGCTGGGCACCTACTGGCATTTCATCGACGTGCTGTGGATTGCGCTTTTTGCCGTCTTCTTGTTCCTCTACTAAACCCCAGTCGGCCTCCAACCGGCAAGCGCCGCCGCAACATTACAGCGGCGCTTGCCGGTTGGAGGCCGACTGGGGTTCGGAGCGACGGCTAACGGCTAGGGCACGACTTCCACCCAGCCGCGGAATCGGCGGCCATCGGTGTAGGTCACGTAGTAGTAGTAGACCCCGCCGGTGCCCTGGCCCGGCCAGCGGAAGCCGCGGTCCTTGGACTCGAAAACCTGCTGGCCCCACCGGGAGAATATTTTGATGGCGATGAACTGCGCGTCGCAAAAGTTCGGCGGCAGGTCGGGCAGCCGGAATTCCTTGTTGAGGTTGTCGCCGTCGTTGGGGGTGATGATGTTGTAGAGCTTGACGTCCAGCGAGTCGGGGCTGATGACTTGCAGGCGCAGGCGCTGCACCTGGCCCACCGGCTCGCAGGTAGCGTCAATCAGTTGGAAAGTCACGACGAGGTCCTGGCGCAGGTTGGCGGCGGCGCAGGTCACGTCCCAGCGAAAGGTGCCCGTGGCCACGCCGGTACCGTTCTGGGCCTGGAAACTCATGCCGGCACTGGCCAGGTCGAAGCCTTCGTTGCCGTCGGCCGAGCTGCCCGTGGCCGTCAGGGTCAGGCCGTCGCGGTCGACGTCGGTACCGACGAAGGTGGCAACGTACTGGTCGCCCAAAGGCAATTTCTTCAGCGGAATCAAGCCGGGTCCCGCCGGGGGAGGGATGTTGGTCGAAATCAGAACGGGCGGGTGGTTGTCGTAGTCCACCACGATGGGCACCGATAGGGTGGTGGCATCGCGCAGGTTACAAGGCGTGGTGGTGGCCGTGAACTGGAAGTTGAGCGGAGAGGATTTTAGGGCCCGGCAGTCGACCCGCCACGTGAAGCGGCCGCGTTGCTGGGCGCCGTCGGTGCCCTGCGAAAGCGTGGCGCCAACATCCACGGGATTGAAGCCTTGCCCCGCCATTTCCAGCCGCACGGCATCGTTATCGGGGTCGGTGCCGAGCACGTCGAACGTCACCAAGTCGCCAATTCGCACCCGCAGGGGCCGGCCCGGCCCGGCGGTGGAGCTCACCACGGGGGGCGAGTTAGGCGGCGGCGTTGCCGTGAAGGCCACCCGCACCGTGTCGCGCTTGGGCAGGCTGCAGCCGTCGTCGCCCACCACCACGTCCAGCAAGTACACCTGGCCCCGGGTGTCGAGGCAGTCCGGGAAACAAAGCGTGGCGGTGAGGGTGTCGGGCGTGCCGGGGCTGCGCACGGCCCCGGAGGTGGCGGTGGTAAAGTTGGGCAGCGGCCCCGAAAAATTCACCGGGCTGAGCGACAAAGACAGGCGCGAGTTGGGGTCTTGGTCGGTGAAGCGCACCCGAACGCAGCGGTTGCCGCCGGTCACCAGGCGCAAGGTGTCGCGGCCGGGCCGGTAGGCCACCGGGCCGGTGGGAGCGGGGAGCACCACCAGGCTGGGCGTGGTATTGATGGCGCAGGCCAGCACCATGAGCTGAAAGTCGCGCCGGGATTCGCCAATTTTCTCGCCCCGGCGGTACTCGGCGCACCGCACCCCGAACACAAACAGGCCCAGGTCGGTGGGCCGCACGGTGAGGCGGCCCGTGGCGCGGTCAATCTGCAGGGTGGGCGCGCCCGGTATCTGGTACTGCTCACTCAAGGGGGTGCGGGGGGGGGCGCCCGGGGCCGTCGGGGCCGGGGGCAGCCACGTAATTGGCGCGTACGGCGCCGGCTGAGCCGCCGCCGGCTTGGGCACGTTGGCGTCGGAGTGGCCGTTGAGCGGCGTTATCAGGTCGTAGACCAGGGAATCACCGTCCGCATCTTGCCCGCCAAAATCGTAGTAGAACAACTCGTTGAGGCAGGCATAGTCGGCCAGCGGCGGAAAAATGCGGGGGGTGGAGTCGATGAAAGGGGCCCCGCGCCGCACCACGGCCGGAAACTCCAGATAAAACGCCTGCGCGGCGTTATCGGGGTTGAAAATGTTGCTGATGGCGTTGTTGCGGCAGCACCGCTCCACGGCCACGTAGTAGCCCTGGGGGTTGCTGTAAGTACTGGGCAGCAGGATATTGCGGCTATACACCAGCTTGCGGGTGCTGAGCGTGGGCAGGGTGCACGCCGGGTTGGTGTAGTTCACGAAGGTGTTGCTGACGAGGGGTAGCAGCACGTTCATCATGCGCCGGTTCGTGCCCTTCTCAAAAATGCTGGCCGTCAGGTCGGCGTCCAGGGCATTGGGGCTGCCGTTGGCGGCGTCGAAGTACAGGTTCAGCAGCAGCGTGTAGGACTCGCCGGTGTTGTGCACCAATTCCATTTCGCCACCCACAATGTGCGTGGCCCGTGCCGGGCCGGCCAGCAGCAGCCATCCGGCCAGCAGCAGAAAGGCTGAGCGCGCCGAGCCGGCCAAATGAAAGCGGAAAGGCATGGGGTAGAGTATTGGCGTGGTAAATCCTGATTAAGCCGAAATATACAACCGCAAAAGCCAACTTCTGGCCCGGTCCGGGCGTTTGCGGTTGCGTCGAAACTGCGGTGCGCCACGTCGGGTTTGGGAGCCGCCCGCCGTACCTTCGAAAGCCCAAGGAAGCCCTTGTCAAGCCCCACCAGACCCTGCTTTTCTTCCCCACCCCACTCATTCTGATTCCTATGCAGTCGTTGCGCTACGTTTTTTTCCTCGGCTGCTTCCTCGGTGCGGCCGGGCCCAGTTTTGCCCAGCAGCCGGCCGCGCCGACCGAGCCCGCGGCGCCTGCCCAACTGGTGCGGCAGGCCGCCTTTGATGCGGGCGTGCTCTGCGCCGCCGGCCGCGTGCAGTCGGCCGGGCGCACGGCCACGGCTTCGGTGCCGCACCGGGCCAACATGAACCGCTACGACGTGAAGTACTACAAGCTCGACCTGGCGCTCGAAAACGCTTCGCTGAACGTGGCCGGCTCCGTGTGGATGCGGGTGCAAGTGGGCAGTCAGGCCCTCGACTCGCTGGCTTTTGAGCTGTACCAGGGACCGGACGCGCAGTCCGGTTTGCTCATCGACTCGGTGGTGGTGAACGGGCGGCGCTCGCCGGGCATCCGCCGCGCCGGCCCCGACGCCACGGCCGGTCTGGCCGTGCCGGCCCCGGCCAACTCCCTCACCGACGCCCGTATTTACTACCACGGCACGGCGCCCAGCGGCAGTTCGGCGGCCATTGGCAACGGCCTGAGCACCCGTGCGGAGGCCCGAATCGGCAGCGCCATTACCATCCCGTACAACACGACCTGGAGTTTGTCGGAGCCGTTCTCGGCCCACGAGTGGTTTCCGTGCAAGCAGGTGCTCACCGACAAAGCCGATTCCAGCGACGTCTGGGTCACGACCACATTGCCCAACAAAGTCGGCTCGAATGGCGTCCTGGAGCGCACGGTGCTCCTGCCCGGCAACAAGGCGCGCTACGAGTGGAAGTCGCGCCATCCGATTGATTACTACCTGATTTCGGTGGCCGTCGCGCCCTACGTCGAGTACGTGAACTACGCCAACCCCGCGGGCGGCCCGCGCGTGCCCATCGTCAACTACGTTTACAACCAAGCGGCGCTGGATTTTTACCGGGTTGAAATTGACCGCACGCCGGGCTTTCTGGAAAATTATGCCGCCCTGTGCGGTGCCTATCCGTTTGCGGACGAGAAGTACGGCCACAGCATGGCCCCGCTGGGCCTCGGCGGCGGCATGGAGCACCAGACCATGACCACCCAGGACGGCTTTTTCTTCAACCTCACGGCCCACGAGCTGTTCCACCAGTGGTGGGGTGACAACGTGACCTGTGCTTCCTGGGAAGACATTTGGCTCAATGAGGGCTTTGCTTCGTACGGGGAGTACCTCTCGCTGCAGGCTTTCAGCACCCCCGCCAACGCGCGGGGCTGGATGAACGACGCCCACGCCCGCGCCCAAACCAACCCGGGGAGCGTGTTCGTGGCCGACACCACCAACGTGGGCCGCATTTTCAACACCCCGCTGTCCTACAAAAAGGGCGCGGCGGTCATTCACATGCTGCGCTATTTGCTGAACGACGACACCAAGTTCTTCCGGGCCCTGCGCACCTACCAAAGCCAGTACCGCGGCGGCACGGCCCGCACCGCCGACTTGCAGCGGGTGTTCGAGGGCGAGGCCGGGCGGCCCCTGGAGTATTTCTTCCAGCAGTGGTTCCGGGGCCGCGGCTATCCCACCTTCAATGCGCGCTGGAACCAGGGCGGCAACACGGTGGTGCTGCAGGTGAACGAAGCGGTATCGGCGCCAACTGCAACGCCGTTCTTTGACACCGAGGTGGACTACCGCCTCACCTTCACCGACGGCACTACCCAGACCGTTCGCCTCCGCCAGGCCCAGGCCACCGAAACCTTCCGTTTCCCGGTGAGCGGCACCGTGGCCAGCGTGGCCGTGGACCCCGACCAGTGGCTGCTGGACCTGCCCGCGCCCGCGCCCGTTCGCGACAACACCCTGCTCGGCGCCCGGGCCGGCGCAGGCTTGGCCCCGCTCACGCTTTTTCCCAACCCCTGCCGCGAGTACCTCCAGCTGGCCGCGTTGCCCGCGGCCCGCGTCAGCGCCGAAGTGCTGGATGCCACCGGCCGCGTGGTGCTGCGGCAGGCCGTGCCCGCCACTCAGCCGCAGCTGGATACGCGCGCGCTGGCTCCCGGCCTCTACCACTTGCGCCTGCTAGGACCCGCTGGCGAGCTGCTGGGACACGGCCGGTTCGTGCGCGAGTGAGAACCAGCCAAACGCCGTTTTGGCGCTACGAGGCGCAGCACCAGCTCTTTGCGCTGCGTAAGAAAAAGCCCCGGCACCAGCAACGGCGTGGGGGCTTTTAGTGCCGGTATTTAGTGGATTAAAGTATTGCCGGGCTGCTGCCCGGCTCACTCTGCCCGTGGTCCGTTCTTAAAATGCGGCGTGATACTCCCGAACCAGCGCTTGGGTGGCCGCGTCGGGCAGCGGAGCATCCAGCAGGTTTTTGAGCAGTTCGTCAAAAGGGCCGGCCGGCGTAAAGCCGGGTTCCAGCACCGCGTTGCTGGTCAGGCGAATAAACATGGGCTGCCCGTTCACGGCCACCAAATCCACGGTTACCAGGCCAAAGCGCTGGTTGCAGCGGCCCGTGTGGGGGCAGTCGGTGGGGTCGGGCTTGTACAATTGCTTGAGTGTCGTTTCGCTGTGGTGCGCGTGGCGCCGGGTGCACTGGTCGGCGCAGGCGCGGTGGTAGCCCAGGCCCAGCATTCGCTCGCCGAGGTGTTCGTAGAAATGCCGGAAGTTGCCGGGGCCGATGGCCGGGTCGAAAAAAAACAAGGCGCCCTGACGGCCTTTTTCGCGCAGCAAATGAACCCGCAGGCCCCGCGCGCCGGCCGCGCCGCCCTTGCGCAAATGGTAGGCCTTGTAATACGGCCCGAGCCAGTTCAAAAACACGCGCTGCTCGACCCAGCGCGCATGGCGCTCCGCCTGCCCCGGCGTCAGCGCCACGGCGTGCCACGTAGCCGGGGCAGGCGCTTTGGGGCGAAACAAATTTTGAATGAAATCGAGCAAAACAAGCGGGGCTAATGAAGACGAAACACCGGCTCTGCCAAATAGTTTGTGGGTTCGCGGCGGGGCCGAGCCCTAAAATCTTGATTTGCCTCTGCGGATTGCGCGCGTGGTTACGAAGAAAGGCCGGCTCCCTGACGGGAACCGGCCTTTCATTCGTAACCCACGCGCAGCTCCGAAGGGAGCTGCTTATTTTACCCGGGTCCAGGCCTGCGATTTGCCGATGAGCGAAAACCCGATGTAGCCCTTCACTTCCATGGAGTTGGCGCTTTCCATCTGCATGTAGCAGGAGTACGTTTTGCCGCTTTCGGGGTCGTAGATTTTGCCTTCGTCCCACTTGTTGTCGTCGTCGTACTTGAACCCTTCCATGAACACGAGGCCCAGGCGCGGGCGGCTCTTGAGCTTGGGGTCGGGGTTCTGCGAGTCGGTTTTGGCCTTGCCGGTGGCGGGGTCGTTGGGCACAGCCAGGCTCACGATTTTGCCGCACAGCTTGTCGCCGCATTTGTAAATCTCAAACGTGGCTTTTTTCTCCGAGTTGGTCCAGACCCCCAGCGGGGACAGGGTTTGGGCGGAAGCCAGGCGGGCGAGGCCCAGCACGAGCACAACGAGGAGAAGCAGGGTTTTTTTCATTTCTAAAGTACGAGTTGAGTGGGGATTCATGGGAAAAATTAGGGGAAAAATCGGCGAAGGCCGCCGGCACCGTCTGGTGGTCAGGTAGGCAAGTTTACGGCCAAGTTCCGAAAATTTAGTACTGGCCCGGTGCCGGGGGCCGCTAATGCAAAATAAAAAGGGCTATGAATCAGTATTCAGGCCGCTTTAGGCGGCGATTTGCTCGAAATTTAGGCTTCCGATTTTGAACCTTAGCCCCGGCTATTAACTTTACCGCTCAGTAGTGAGTGCTACGACCCCGCCCAAGCAGCCCTAAGGTGCTGGGCCGCGCGAGCGGGGCTATGTCGAACGTAAAGAAAGGAGGTACAAAATGTCTAGTAGTCCCAAACAAATCCTGCCCAGCCTGTCGAATGTCGTACGCTTCACCGCAGTACGCGCCTAACAACAGCTTCGTGGGGTAGCTCCTAAGGCTTCCCACATTCGGCCAGGTCTTACTCCTTGAAGTGGACGCCGGAACTGTACCCCAGTTTCGCCGCTTGGTAAGATTTGAAGGATTAGATGCCCGGCTTGCCCAGTCGCCCTTCAGTGGGACGGCAGAGGCAATCCGGGCATCGCTCTTTTAGGTCAGTTAATAGTGAGCAGTTATCAGTGAGCAGCAAGGACGTCATGCTCCATCTGGCGTCCGCTTACCGAAGCATCTCGCGTGCAGCAGTAAATCAATCGTCCGCCGGTGCGAGCGAGATGTCTCGGCAAGCTCGACATGACGTCCTTGCTGCTCATTGATAACTGCTCACTGCTCATTGACAATTGCTCACTGCCTACAGCACCCGCCGCACCTGCAGGAAGCGCCGCTCGTAGTCGGTGCCTTCCACCTGGCTCACTTTCACGCCCGACTCGCGCCGGGCCGACGAGGAATGCACGAACCGCAGCGGCACCTCGCCCCGGGCCGAAACCACGATGCCCGCGTGCCCCGGCGCTGTGCTGGTTGCGGCCGTGCCCGTGAACACCACGATGTCGCCCGGCTGGGCCTCGGCGCGGGCCACGGGCTGGCCCACGGCAATGAGCAGCGCCGTGGAGTGCGGCACCGCCACGCGGAACCGCGCAAACGTGAACAGGATGAAGCCCGAGCAGTCGAACCCCGTGAGCGGGGAGGTGCCGGCATACTGGTAAGGCGTGCCGCGCTGGGCCAGGCCGAAAGCCACCACGCTGTCGGCGCGCCCTGCCGGGCCCCGTTGCGCCGGCGCGGCGCGCGTGGGCATCGTGCGCACGGCCGCTACGGGACGCGTCGGGCCGGCCGTGATGGCCGGGGACCTTTCGACGACCGACAGTGCCGTGGGCCGATTTAGCCCGGGCAGAACAAGGGCCATGGCCACCACCAACCCAATAAAAACCAGCCACACGAACCGCATAAATGAAATTGGTTAAGGTGCGGATGCCGTTTAGCCCCACCCCGGCTCCTAACGGTTGAGTTGACCGCTAGGTTGGAGGCCGGTCCGGGGGTTTACTTTGCGGCCCTGACCCATTTTATAACATTGCTGATGCTCAAAAACTCATCGCTGCTACTTTGCGCTGCCGCCGTGGCCCCCTTGCTGGCCGGTGGGTGGCCGGCCGCCGCGCGCTCCGCCGCGGTCCTGCCCACCCTGCGCTACACGCTGGCCATGCCGGCGCCCCAAACCCACTACTTCGAAGTCAGGATGGACCTGGGGGGCTTCCCGGCCGACTACACCGACGTGAAGATGCCCGTGTGGGCGCCGGGCTCCTACCTGGTGCGCGAGTTTGCCAAAAACGTGGAGGGTTTCCAGGCCCGCACGGCGGGTGGGCAGGCGCTGGCGGTCGAGAAAATCAGCAAGAATACCTGGCGGGTTCGCCACGCCAAGCAGGCGAATTTCCAGGTGAGCTACAAAGTGTACGCCTTTGAGCTGAGCGTGCGGACGTCCTTTCTCGACGCCGACCACGGCTACCTCAACGGCAGCAGCATTTTCATGTACCCGGCCGAGAACAAGGCCCTGGGCAGCACCGTGGCCGTGCAGCCGGCCGCCGGCTGGGCCCAGGTGAGCACTGCCCTGCGCCCGGCCGCCGGCGGCGCCAAGTTTACCTACCGCGCCGCCAGCTACGACGAGCTGGCCGACTCGCCGATGGAAATTGGCAACCACAAAGTGCTGGAGTTCACCGCCAACGGCACGCCCCACCAGGTGGCCATGTACGGCCCCTATACCGCCGACGAACCCAAACTGCTGGCCGACCTGAAAAAGGTGTGCGAAGAGGCCCACCGCGTGGTGGCCCAGAATCCGCTCGACCGGCCCTACGTCTTCATTGTGCACAACCTGGAGCGCGGCGGCGGCGGCCTGGAGCACCTCTACTCCACCACCCTGGAAGTGGGCCGCACCGCCTACGGCACCGAGGCCGGCTACAAGTCCTTCATGGGCCTGGCCGCGCACGAATACTTCCACCTCTGGAACGTGAAGCGCATTCGGCCGGTGGCCCTGGGGCCGTTCAATTACGACCAGGAGAATTACACCAACATGCTGTGGGTGAGCGAGGGCATGACCGAATACTACTCCAAGCTCATCAACGAGCGCAACGGCATCACCTCGCGCGAGGAGTACCTGGGCAAGCTGGGCAATGCCATTACGGAGGTAGAAAACACCCCCGGCAACCGGGTGCAGTCGGCCGCCATGGCCAGCTACGACGCCTGGATTCGTTTCTACCGGCCCAACGAAAATTCCAGCAATTCCCAAATCAGCTACTACTCCAAAGGCGACCTGATTGGCACCCTGCTGGACCTGAACATCGCCGAAGCCACCAAAGGCGAAAAGAACCTCGACGACGTGTTCCGGCTGCTCTACGCCACCTACTACCAGAAGGCCAAGCGCGGCTTTACCGACCAGGAGTTTCAGAACGCCGTGGCCCAGGTGGCCGGGCGTCGCTACGACGACTTCTTCAAAAACAGCGTGTACGGCACCAAAACGCTGGACTACGCCACCGCCCTGGGCTACGCCGGCCTGGCCCTGAGCAGCGCGCCGCTCAGCGCCGCCGGCACCCTGGGCGCCACGTTCTCGAACCGCACCGGCAAGCTGCTGGTGACGGGCGTGGTGCGCGAGGGCGCCGCCTGGACGGCCGGCCTCAACGTGAACGACGAGGTGCTGCAAATCAACGGCGCCGCCCCCGGCGAGGAAACCGTGAAATCCCTGCTCGGCGGCCCCGTGGGCACGCCCGTCAGGCTGCAGGTGCGCCGCGACGGCCTGAACCGGGACGTGAACCTGACCATGGTGCCCAGCCTCGACCTCAAGTACCAGGTGCTGCCCGTGGCCAGCCCCACGGCCCAGCAGCAGAAGGTGCTGGCCAAGTGGCTGGGCCCGGCGCGGTAGGGGCCTCACCTCCGGACTTCCTCTCCCAAAAAGAGGGGGCAGTTGAGGTCAGTTAAAAGTTGAGAGTTAAAAGTTAAAAGCCCGCTTGACGATTCAAGCGGGCTTTTTTATTCTGTAACTCTCAGCTTCTAACTGACGGCTGGTGCTTCCTCTGTGCGGGAGAGGAAGTAAGGGGAAAGTGCCTACTCAGCTTACCGAATTCGCTTCAGCGCCACTTCCCGGGCCGGGACTATTACTAGAGGCACCTTTTCCACTTTCACCGAGGAGGTGTCGAGGCCGAAGTACTGGTCTTCGGAGGCGATGAAGCCGCGGATGGCGAAGTAGGCCTGCATCACGAGCTTCTCCTGGGTGGGGAAGTCGTTTTCGATGCTGAGGAACTTCTCCAGCACCACGAAGCGGAAGTCGCCGGTGACGTGCTGCTTGTTGAGCGACTCGTAGCGGGAGATGATGTCCACTTCCTTGTTGCGCACGAGGTCCTCAATCACCTTGCGGAAGTAGAGGTTGATGCGCTGCTGCACCCGGAAGCCCAGCCGGAAGTTGATGCGGAACACGTCGTCCTTGGCCATCTCGGTCACCTTGTACTCCATGGTGTAGGGCTCGTCGGTGGTGTCGACGTGGATGAACCAGTAGATGTCGGCGCGCTTGGGCCGCTTCTGGAAGATGGAGTAGATGATTTTCTGCTCGATTTCGGTGCTGCGCTCGGCCGAGGTCAGGAACACGAGGTGCGTCGAGTACTTGGGCACGGTCTCGTCGTTGCTGAGCTGCTTGAGCGCGTCGATGTAGGGCTCCAGGCGCACGAACTCGGTGAGGCGGCGCTTGATGTAAAACGCCTTCAGCCACACGTACATCACGCCCATGAGCGCCCCGCCGATGGCCAGCGACACCCAGCCGCCGTTCGGAAACTTGCGCATGTTGGCAATCAGAAACGCGCCCTCGATGACGCCGTACAGGGCCGCGAAGCCAAACACCAGCGGGGCCGCCGCTTTTTTCAGTTTCAGCCACACCGTCATCAGGATGGTCGTCATCAGCATGGTGAGCGTGATGGCCAGGCCGTAGGCGGCCTCCATGTTGGCCGACTCGCGGAAGTAGAGCACCACCCCGATGCAGCCGAGTAGCAGCAGGCGGTTCATGCTCGGCACGAAGAGCTGGCCCTTCACGTCGGTGGGGAAGTTGAGCTTCACCTTGGGCCACATGTTGAGCCGAATAGCCTCGGCCACCAGCGTGAACGAGCCCGTGATGAGGGCCTGCGAGGCAATGACGGCCGCGATGGTGGCGACGCTGATGCCGATGAGCAGGAACCACTGCGGCATGAGGGCGTAGAACGGGTTCTGGCCGTTGAGCTTCTCGCCCTCGTGGGCCAGCAGCCAGGCGCCCTGCCCCAGGTAGTTGAGCAGCAGCGTGGTTTTCACGAAGGTCCAGCTGATGCGGATGTTGCCCTTGCCGCAGTGGCCCAGGTCCGAGTACAGGGCCTCAGCGCCGGTGGTGCACAGAAACACCGAGCCCAGCAGCCAGAAGCCGCCCGGGTAGCGCACCAGCAGGTCGTAGGCGTAGTAGGGATTGACGGCTTTCAGGATGACGGGATTTTGCACAATCCAGCTCGCGCCCAGCACGCCCAGCATGGTGAACCAAAGCAGCATAATCGGCCCGAAAGCCTTGCCCACGATTTGAGTGCCAAAGCTTTGCAGCAAAAACAGCCCCGCGATGATGCCGATGACAATGTAGACGATGGCGTCCTGCGTGAGGCCGGGATACACCGCTTTCAGTCCTTCGATGGCCGACGACACCGAGATGGGCGGCGTAATTACGCCGTCGGCCAGCAGGGCGGCCCCGCCGATGATGGCCACGGCCGAGAGCCAGGCCCCGCGCCGCCGCACCAGGGCGTAGAGCGAGAAAATGCCGCCCTCGCCGTTGTTGTCCGCATTCAGGGTCAGCAGCACGTACTTGACGGTGGTTTGCAGGGTCAGCGTCCAAATCACGCACGAAATGCCGCCGAGCACCAGGTGGGCGTCAATCTGGTCCGGCACCGTGGCGCCCTTCAGGATGGACGACATCACGTAGAGCGGCGAGGTGCCGATGTCGCCGTAAATAATGCCCAAGGCAATCAGCAGCCCCGCCCCGGAAATGGCGGTGTGCGAATGTTTAGAATCCATGCGGAGGGGTAAAAGCGGAAATCAGCAGCTAATTGGCAAAATGAAATGAATTACGGGGCGCGAAGGTAGCAGCCAGACCACCGGAATACGCTTACGGCTGCGGCTTCGGAAAGTAAGGCAGGCTGGCACCCAGCGGGTTGCTGCCGGGCTGGTTGCTGGCCGCCGCCGCGTTCGCCGCGGCTTGGGCCACCAGGGCAGCTTGTCGGTTGCTCTCGTCGGCGGCGGCCAGCAGGGCGGCGGCTTCGCGGGCGGCGTGGTCGTGGGCCCGGAAAATGCGCCGGTTGAGCTCGGCGGTGAGGCGCTGCCAGGGCAGCGTCTCGCCGGGCAGGGCAAAGTTGACCACCTCGCGCCCCAGCCGGAACAGGCGCAGGCGGTTGGTGCCGCGGTGCCCGTAGGCCAGCAGCAGCGCCGCGAGGGCCATGCCGAGCATGGCGGTCCCCGTGCGCAACCAGTTTTGGAGGAAGGCAATCATGACCCCCGCCAGGCCCAGCCCGCCCAGCAGGAACCACAGCAGCCAGCGCACCGGCGTGAGGTCGGCCCGCTCCAGCTCCAGCAGCAGAAATGACTGGCCCCGCACCGTAACCGCGGTGTCGGTGAGCACCACCCGGCCGTCGGGGCTGCGCAGGGGCGGGGCGGGCGGCGGGGAGGGGGCCAGCGGCGGGTGGTCGGCAGAGCCCGCCTCCCTCCGCAAAGTGGCCCCGGAAGGTTGTTCCGGGGCCACGGGCTGGTCGTCGTTGCGAGGCGGGACTTTGGGGGGCTGCATGGGTGCGGAAACCGCCAGAGTGTGAGTGGCCCGCGCCCAGGTGGGCGCGGCGGTAGCGGTTGGGGCGGCGGCGGCCGGGGCGCCCGTTCCGACGACCCCTCAGTTGTTCACTTTGAGCAGCTCCACGTCGAAAATCAGGGCCGTGTCGCCGGGGATGTCGCGGCCCGCGCCGCGCTTGCCGTAGGCCAGGTCGGCGGGGATGTAGAGGCGGTACTTCGAGCCTTCGCCCATGAGCTGCAGGGCTTCGGTCCAGCCCGCAATCACGCCGTTGACGGGGAAGGTGGCGGGCTGGCCGCGCTGGTAGCTGCTGTCGAACACGGTGCCGTTAATCAGCGTGCCGTGGTAGTGCGTCGTCACCGACGAGCCCAGGCCGGGCTTCTTGCCCGAGCCCTCGGTCAGCACTTCGTACTGCAAGCCGCTGGGCAGGGTGGTGATGCCGGGCTTGGCGGCGTTTTCGGCGAGGAAGGCTTCGCCTTCGGCTTTGTGGTTGCTCATGGTGTTGGGGTCTTGGTTGTCGTCGTTGTCATCGTCGGCGCCGCCCATCCGGGCTTGCAATTGCTGCATGGCGGCCTGCATCTCTTCCTGGGTGAGGCGGCTGGGGAGGCCCTGCAAGCCCTCCTTGAGGGCGCCGGCCAGGGTGTCCACGTCCAGCTCCAGGCCTTGCTGGGCGAAGTTGCGGGCCAGGTCACGGCCGATGATGTAGCTCACCTGAGCTTGGTGCGAATCGAGGTTCATAAAACCAGGGGGAAGGTATTTGAGGCCGCCTAGCGCGCAGCGCAAGCAAGCTGCCGCTGGCCGCCGGGTGGAAAAAAGAGTAGAACGGGTTACGCCGTTGCCGGGGCAAAGTTCCAAAAGCCGCGCCGAACCGCCGCGCCCGCCGTATCGGCCTGAATCCATAACAAAAAAGCCCGGCTAACGGGCCGGGCCTTTGTAACAATAACGGTGATAGAAGGCTAAAAAACGATAAAACAGCGGTTAGCAGAACAAGTGCTGGTCGTCGTCGCCGTGGAAGAAGAAGGTCAGGTCGAGGCCGGCCAGTTTGGCAGCCAGGAAGGTTGCGCCGCCCAAAAGTAGCAGCGAGGACAACGAAAATACAGTGGTCTTTTTCATGATACGCGTGAAATAGCCTGATGGTTTATTCCTGCACAAAGATACGAAAGGCGGGTCAAAATGTTATGCATGCAGCATAAAATAACAGTGGCGTAACCTGCATGGCCACCGGTTAATGGGAGCGTAAAACGGATTAAATAGACTTTATTAAATATATTACATAGCTTGCCGATATTTTCCCTACCTGCTTCTGCACCATGGAACTACGTATTGAATACCTCTCCAAAACCTACCCCAACGGCGTTCGGGCCTTGCACGACGTGTCGCTCACCATCCCGAGCGGCATGTTCGGGCTGTTGGGGCCTAACGGTGCGGGCAAGAGCAGCCTGATGCGCACCATTGCCACGCTGCAAGAGCCCGACAGCGGCACCATCACGCTGGGCGACCTGGACGTGCTCACCCAGAAGGACGCCGTGCGCCGGGTGCTGGGCTACCTGCCCCAGGAGTTCGGCCTCTACCCGAGCATTTCGGCCGAGGTGCTGCTCGACTATTTTGCCGGCCTCAAGGGCATCCGCGACGCGGCCGAGCGCCGGCTGGCGGTGGAAGGCCTGCTCGTGCAAACCAACCTCTGGGACGCGCGCAAGAAGGCCGTGGGCGGCTACTCGGGTGGGATGCGGCAGCGCTTCGGCATCGCGGTGGCGCTGCTGGGCGCGCCCCGGCTCATCATCGTAGACGAGCCCACGGCCGGCCTTGACCCCACCGAGCGCAACCGCTTCCTGGATTTGCTGAGCGAGATAGGGGAGAACGTGGTGGTCATCCTCAGCACCCACATCGTGGAGGACGTGACCGAGCTGTGCCCGAACATGGCCATCATCGCCGGCGGCGAGGTGGTGGCCACGGGCTCGCCCAGCGACGTGATTGGCGAAATCCGGGGCAAGGTGTACCGCACCAAGACCGAAAAGGCCGCCCTGGCCCAGCTCCGCAGCGAGTACGAGGTGATATCCTCGAAGCTGGTGGCCGGGCAGCCCATTGTGCGGGTGTTCAGCGAGCAGCCCATCAACGGGCAGTTCCAGCCGGCCGAGGCCACGCTGGAGGACGTGTATTTTCACCGCCTGGCGAGGAGGGAATTAACAATTAACAATTAACAATTAAGAATTATGAGGGCACAGGCCGACCATTTTTAATTTTTAATTCTCAATTTTTAATTAATTCCCGCCATGTTCGCTCACATCTTTGGCTTCGAGCTGCGGTACCGCTTCACGCAACCCAGTACCTACTTGTACTTCGGGGTGTTTGCGCTGTTCGGCTTTTTGTCGCAGACGGTGGACGACTTTGGCTTTGCCAGCGCCAAAGTGCACGTCAACTCGCCCGATGCGCTGGCTGAGCTGCACATTATTGCCTCTATTCTGGGCATGTTCGTGACGGCGGCCATTCTGGGCACGCCCATTTATCGGGACGATAAGGAAGGTATGACGGGGCTGCTGTACACCACCACGCTGCCCAAGCTGGCGTACTTGGGCGGGCGGTTTCTGGGGTCGCTGCTGGCTATCTGGTTCGTGATGAGCGGGCTGTCGGTGGGGGCGCTGCTGGGCATGGCGATGCCGTGGGTGGACGCCACCAAGCTGGGGCCAGTGCTGCCGCTGGCGCTGCTGGGCCCGCTGGTGGGCGCGGCCTGGATGAATGCGTTGTTCGCGGGCTGCATCTTTTTCGCGGCTTACCTGGTGTTTCGCTCGCCGCTGGTGGTGTACCTGGGGGGCATCGTGCTGTTTGTGTGCTACCAGGTGTCGCTCACGTTCAGCGGCAGGGTGAGTAGCGACCATCTGTTTGCGCAGCTCGACCCGTTTGGGCTGGCGGCCAAGCGCATCGACACCCAGTTCTGGACCATTGCCGAGCGCAATACGCGGGCGCCGGACTTTTTGGGCGGCGAGCTGCTGCAAAACCGCCTGATGTGGGCCGCTGTGGGCCTGTTGATTCTGGGGCTGGCCTGCACGTTTTTCCGGTTGGGCCAGCCCAAGATGCGAGCCGGTAAGCCGGCCGCCGACCCGGCGCCGCGGCCGGTGGCCGGCACCGCGCTGCGCCGCTCGCCGCAGGAGTTTGGGGCGGGCCTGGGGCTGTGGCAGCTGCGGCAGCTCACGAAGGTGCAGTTTCTGAACGTGGTGCGGGCCTGGTCGTTTCGGGTGCTGGCGCTGCTGGGCATCGTGTTCATCCTCTTCAATGCCTACTGGACCTACGAGGATACCCGCAGCATTCAGATGCCCGTCACCTACCTCATTCTGAAGCTGCTGAACGACAACTTCACGCTGTTCTTCTTTCTCATCATCACCATTTACGCCGGCGAGCTGGTGTGGCGCGAGCGTGATACGCGCTTGCAGCAGGTGTTCGACGCGCTGCCGTTTTCGAGCTGGATTCCCTTTCTGAGCAAGCTGCTGGCGCTGGTGGCGGTGCAGGTGGTGCTGTACGCGGCGATGGCCGGGGTGGGCGCGGCCATTCAGCTGTACCGGGCGCCGGGGCTGGTGGAGCCGCTGCTCTACCTCAAGGACTTCGGGCTGCAATTTGCCAACCTGCTCGTGCTCTGCGCCCTGGCCATGACGGTGCAGACGGTGGTGAACAACAAATACATCGGGCACGCCCTGATGATGGTGTACTACGGCGTGGTGTTCCTGCTGGCCGACGCGCTGGGGCTGCACCACGCGCTGCTCAAGTTTGGTGCGGCCATCCCGTACACGTACTCCGACATGAACGGCTACGGGCACCTGGTGGCCCCGCTGCTGGCCATCAACGCCTACTACCTGGCCGGGGCCCTGGTGCTGGTGCTGCTGGCGGGCCTGCTCTGGGTGCGCGGCAACGACACCGGGGCGCGCCTGCGCGGGCGGCTGTTTGGCCAGCGGCTGCGGGCGCCGGGGGTGCGGGCGGCGCTGGCCGGGGCGCTGGCCGTGCTGCTGGTGGCCGGCGGCTGGGTGTTCTACAACGCCAATGTGCTGAACCAATACCTCACGCCCAAGGGCCTGGAAGCCCGGCGGGCCACCGCCGAGCGCGACTACCGGCGCTACGAAAACCTGCCGCAGCCCAAGGTAGTGGCCATCACGCTCGATGCCGACCTGTACCCCACGGCCAGCCCCCGCGGCTACCGGATGCGGGGCGCCTACACGCTGCGCAACCAGGAAAGCCGGCCCGTGGACACGCTGTTTGTGAACTACGACGGCAGCCCCGCCATCAGCACCCGGCTCAGCCTTAGCCGGCCCGCCGCCGTGCTGCGCGACGACCCCGGCGCCGGCGTGCGCCTGTTTCGGCTGGCCCGGCCGCTGGCCCCCGGCGACTCGCTCGACCTGCGCTACGACCTGGCCTACCGGGCCCGCGGCTTCAGCTCGCGCCTCAAGGACAACGGCGTGTTTCAGTGGGCCAGCATCTCGCCCGAAGACCGCCTCACCGCCAACGGCACCTTCCTCGACGGGCCCGGCCTGCGCATCGGCTACCAGCGCGGCACCGAGCTGGAAGAGGACGACCTGCGCCGCCGCAACGGCCTGGCCCCCAAGGCCCGCGCCCGGCCCCTGAACGACCCGCGCGGCCGCTACCAGGCCGACTTCGGGCCCGATGTCGACTACGTGCGCTACCAAGCCACCGTGAGCACCGACCCCGACCAGACGGCCATGACCGCCGGGTACCTCGAAAAAGAGTGGGTGCACAACGGCCGCCGCTACTTCCGCTACCGCATGGACCAGCCCATGATGCCGATGGTGCCCGTGCTCTCGGCCCGCTACCGGGTGCACCGCGAGAGCTGGCGGCCAGCCGGCGGTACGCCCGTGGCCATCAGCATCTACCACGACCCGCGCCACGCCTACAACGTGGCCCGCATGGCCGAGGCCCTGCGCAAGGCCCTGCCGTACTACACCGCCGCTTTCGGCCCCTACCAGTACCGCCAGATTCGGTTGCTGGAGTTTCCGCGCTACAAGAGCTTCGCCCAGAGCTTCCCCAACACGGTGCCGTTCTCGGAAGGGGCCGGCTTTATCAGCGACTTGCGCGACTCCAGCCGGGCCGACCGGACCTTTTTCATCACCAACCACGAGCTGGCCCACCAGTGGTGGGGCCACCAGTTGGTGGGGGCCAACGTGCAGGGCTCGGCGGTGCTGAGCGAGTCGCTGGCCGAATACTCGGCCCTGATGACCTGCAAGCACGAATTCACGGCCAACCAGATGCAGCAGTTCATGCGCAGTGAGCTGGACGACTACCTGCGCGGCCGCCGCCAGGAGCGCAAAAAGGAGGTGCCCCTGATGCTGGTCGAGAGCCAGCCCTACATCCACTACAACAAGGGCGGCATGGTGTTCTACGCCCTCCAGGACTACATCGGCGAGGACAAGCTGAACGGCGCCCTGCGCGCCTTCCTGGCTAAAAACCGCTTCCAGACCCGGCCGTACCCCAACACCGCCGACCTGATGACCTACCTGCGCCAGGCCACGCCCGACTCGCTGCACTACGTGCTGCACGACATGTTCGAAACCATCACGCTGTACAAGAACGAGCTGAAAACCGCCACCTATACCCCGCGCCCCGACGGCAAGTTCGACGTGCGGCTGGTCATCAAAGGCGAAAAGGTGCGGGCCGACAGCCTCGGCAACGAAACGCCCACCGCGCTGGCCGACTACATCGAAATAGGCGTCTTCGGGGCCGATAAGTCGCCCGGCGAAGCCTGGGACGTGCGCGGCAAGGCCCTGGTGCTGAAGAAAGTCAAGCTCACTAAGCCCGAAACCATCCTGAATTTCGTGGTGAACGAAAAGCCCAGCAAAGCCGGCGTAGACCCCTACCAGAAGCTGATTGAGCGCAGCTACTTCGATAACGTGAAGTTTGTGGACGAGCAGAAGGCCGCGCCCAAGCCGGTGGCAGCGCGGTAGTTAGGTGTTGGGGCGATGAAGTGATGGGGTGATGAGGGAACGGTCATGCTGAGCGCAGCCGAAGCATCTCGCCTGGGGTAGTAACTCGATTGTTCAACGCTTCT
>NZ_JANNOD010000069.1:0-5658 GCF_031398885.1 Hymenobacter sp. | reverse complement strand
CGGGACGCTGCGCTTATTGAGTATTGAGGGATTTCGCACCCAACGGTAAATTCTACATTCCTCATTCTACATACCTCATCCCTCATTAAGCGCAGCGTCCCGCGCAGCGTCCTCACCGGCTTACTGAGTCCGTCGGTAGGTCGCCGTTGAATTCGCCGTTGGCTTCCCAGAGTGCGAAGGCCTCGACGGAGAGGTGCTTGGCCATGAAGCCCCACATGTCGTAGCCGCGCCATTCCAGGCAGAAGCGTAGGAAGTCCGGCTCAGCCTGGCTGGCAGCGAAGCCGCGGGTCGCGATGGTGGCCCGGCGCGCTACCGGCAACGTGGCCAGCCAGTCGTGAAAATCAGTGGCCGTGCGCGGAAAAGCGTCAGCCTGGGCGTAGTAGGCTCGGGCGGCGCGGGTGATTTCGGAAAGCAGGTCGGGCATGGGAAGCGGAGGCCCGGCGGGGTGGGGCAGGGGCCGCCCACGTCGCAGCCAACCCGGGGCCAAACCGCAACAAATGCGGCGGTAGCGGCCCTGATGCCCTTCGCTGGCCGCAGCGGCGTACCGCAGCCGTAGCACTCTGCACAATTCCCTAGCGAAACGCTAGGATGCCGCTGGCCTCGGCAGCGGCATTGGGTGCTCATTGCCTGATTAAATGGTTGCTATTCAAATGAATGAACCTAAACTTGAGCTGGCTTGCCTCCCTGGCACCGACCTTGGTAATGATGGGGCAAGCCAGTCAATTGGCCCGATGCCCTTTTCCCAACACCCGCCATGACCCCTCTTGAAACGGCCGACTTGCTGACAATTGAATTTCCCGAATTGTCGGCCGCGCTGCACGCGCCGAAGATGACGACCAGCTTCTACCGGCAGCTCGACTGCTTTGCCGCTTTCACCCGCCGCGCCGCGGCCGCCGGGCGCTTCGACTTGCTCCGCCACTGCTTCGCCGTGGCCGACAACCTGCTCCGCCACGCCGACCGCTACCTCTCAGCCGCCATCGAGAACGTGTACCTGCACTGCCTGCACCTCGACGGCAGCACCCGCGGCAACCAACTGGCCCGCCAACTCATGCCCGCCGGCTTGTACCAGGCCTACAGCCGTCCCCACGCCAACATGCTGCCCTGAATGTGGGCGGGGCCTAGCGTTTTGCAAAGCAGCCTAGCGAAACGCTAGGAGTCGAGACCGGGAGCCGCGGTGGCTCCCGGCCCTTTGCAAATTTATTCTCCCTATAAACCAGTTTTTTATTCACGCTAGGCCGCTGCCGGTGCTGGTTGGGGCCGCCTCTTGCCTTGGTCTAACGCCTGCCGCAGCTCGCGGCCCCGATTCCATTTGCTATGACCCCCGTCCTGATGATTCCGCTGCTCACCGTTGTCGGCCTCGCCGGCTTCTGGCTTTTCTATAAATCGGTCGATTTTTTTGACCACATCTAGCCCCGCTTCGCCATGATGATTGCGCTGTTTATCCTGTCCCTGGCCGTATTCGGCTACCTGGTCTACGTGCTGCTGAAGCCCGAGAAATTTTAATTTTTTAGTTGTCAGTTGCTCGTTGTCAGTTGTCAGCCAATGCTGGCTTGACGGACTTCGAGACCATAACAACTGACAACGAGCAACTGACAACTACCTCCAATGAATTTTGAATTACTGGGCATCATCGGCATATACCTGCTCACGCTGGGGCTGGCTTTGCCGCTGGGCCGTTACCTGGCCCGCGTCTTCCGGGGCGAGAAAAACCTGTTTGACTTCATGGCGCCCGTGGAGCGCGGCATTTTCCGGGCCTCGGGCATCGACGCGACGCGCGAGATGACCTGGCAGCAGCACATGGTGGCCTTGCTCACCATCAACCTCGTGTGGTTTCTGCTGGCCATGCTTATCCTCTGCACCCAAGGCAGCTTGCCGCTCAACCCCGACGGTAACCCCTCGATGACGCCCGACTTGGCCTTCAACACGGCCATTTCCTTTCTGGTGAACTGCAATTTGCAGCACTACTCCGGCGAGTCGGGCCTGTCGTACCTCTCGCAGCTGGTGGTCATCACCTTCCTGCAGTTCGTGAGCGCGGCCACGGGCATTGCGGCGGCCGTCATCGTCATCAACGCCCTGCAAACCCGCACCACCGAGAAACTGGGCAACTTCTACAACTACTTCGTGAAGAGCCTCACCCGGCTGCTCATCCCCGGCTCCATCGTGTTGGCCCTCATTCTGGTGTTCAACGGCTCGCCGATGACCATGCAGGGCAAGGAGTCCATCGTGACCATGCAGGGCGACTCGGTGCAGGTCAGCCGCGGGCCGGTGGCGGCCATGGTAGCCATCAAGGAATTGGGCACCAACGGGGGCGGATTCTTCGGCGCTAACTCGGCCCACCCGCTCGAAAACCCCAACTACCTGACCAACGCGGCCGAGAACATTAGCCTGGTCATCATCCCTCTGGCCATGATTTTCGCGCTGGGCTTCTACCTGAAGCGCAAGCGGCTCTCGTACATGATTTTTGGGGTGATGACGGTGGGCTTCCTGGCCCTGCTGGCCCCGGCGGTGTACTACGAAATGCAGGGCAGCCCGGCCATCGCGCAGATGGGTGCCGACCAGGCCCTGGGCGCGATGGAAGGCAAGGAAGTGCGCTTCGGCGCGGCGGCCTCGGCCTACTGGAGCATCACGAACACCGTCATCAGCTGCGGCTCGGTGAACTCCATGCACGACTCGTTCATGCCGCTTTCGGGCATGACGCAGATGCTAGGCATGATGACCAACGCCTTCTACGGCGGCTGCGGCGTGGGTTTGCTCAACTTTTTCGCCTACCTGATTATCGCCGTGTTCATCGCCGGCCTCATGGTGGGCCGCACGCCCGAGTTCCTGGGCAAGAAAATCGAGGCCCGCGAGATGAAAATTGCCATCATCGTGACCCTGCTGCACCCGCTGCTCATTCTGACGGGCACGGCCATGGCGGCGCACACCTACGTGGGCAACCCCACCGAGTACGCTGGCTGGCTGGCCAACCCCGGCTTCCACGGCTTCTCGGAGATGCTCTATGAGTTTACCTCATCGTCGGCCAACAACGGCTCGGGCTTCGAGGGACTGGGCGATAACACGCCGTTCTGGAACATCGGCACGGGCATCGTGCTGCTGCTCTCGCGCTTCCTGCCCATCATCGGCCCGGTGGCCATCGCCGGCCTGCTGGCTCGCAAAAAGTACATCCCCGAGGGCGCCGGCACTCTGCCCGCCGACACGGCCACCTTCGGCATCATGGTGTTCGCCGTCATCTTCATCATCGCCGCGCTAGCCTTCTTCCCCGCTTTGGCATTGGGGCCGATTGCCGAGCATTTCACGCTTTATTAAGCTGCTGGCTAATAGCTGCTAGCTGTTAGCTCACCGTGCTTACGTCCCTTCAATCTTGCTTTGCCAAAAAAGCTAACAGCTAACAGCTATTAGCCAACAGCTTAAAATAATGGCCCAATCCTTATCCTTATTCCAAGCCGCGCTCGTCTCCGAGGCCATCAAACAGGCCTTCGTGAAGCTCGACCCGCGCATCATGTTCCGCAACCCGGTGATGTTCACCGTGGAAATCGGCACCGTGATTATGCTCATCGTGACGGTGGGCCTGCTGATTAATCCCGACCCGACCCAGGGTGGCTTTGGCTACAACTTCACCGTGTTTCTGGTTCTGTTCCTGACCCTGCTGTTCGCCAACTTCGCCGAGGCCATTGCCGAGGCGCGGGGCAAGGCCCAGGCCGAAAGCCTGCGCAAAACGCGCCAGGAAACGCCCGCCAAGGTGCGCCAGGACAACGGCAGCTTCATCGAGGTCAGCTCGGCCCAGCTTCAAAAAGGTCAGGTGTTCGTGGTCGAAGCCGGGGAAATCATCCCCACCGATGGCGAGATTATCGAAGGCCTGGCCACCATCGACGAGTCGGCCATTACGGGCGAGTCGGCCCCGGTGATTCGGGAGGCGGGCGGCGATAAATCGTCCGTCACGGGCGGTACCAAGGTGCTGTCGGACCGCATCGTAGTGCAAGTGACCACCGCGCCCGGCGAGTCGTTTCTCGACAAGATGATTGCGCTGGTGGAAGGCGCTTCGCGGCAGAAAACGCCCAACGAAATTGCCCTCACCATTCTGCTGGCCGGCTTCACGCTGGTGTTTGTGATTGTGTGCGTGACCCTGCAGCCGTTTGCTGAATATTCAAAAACGCCCATTGCCATTGCCTCCTTCATCGCGCTGTTCGTGTGTCTGATTCCGACCACGATTGGCGGGCTGCTCTCGGCCATCGGCATTGCGGGCATGGACCGGGCCCTGCGCGCCAACGTCATCACCAAGAGCGGCAAAGCCGTGGAAACGGCCGGTGATATTGACGTGCTCCTGCTGGACAAAACCGGCACCATTACCATTGGCAACCGCAAAGCCACGCACTTCTGGCCCGCCCCCGGCGTGCCGATGGCGCAATTTGTCGAGAATGCCACCCTCAGTTCGCTAACCGATGAAACTCCCGAAGGCAAAAGCATTGTGGAGTTGGCCCGCGACATCAAGGTGGACCCCGACAAATTGCAGGTCCGGCTGGTGGGGGCGGAGCTCATCAAGTTCACGGCCGAATCCCGCAGCAGCGGCGTGACCCTGGCCGACGGCGTGCGCATCCGCAAGGGCGCGTCGGACGCCATGCGGAACCTGTCGAACGCCGCCGGCAACACGTTTCCCACCGAAACGGCCGACCGGGTGGTGGCCATCGCCAGCAACGGCGGTACGCCGCTGGTGGTGAGCGAAAACGACAAGGTGCTGGGCGTGGTGGAGCTGCAGGACATCATCAAGCCCGGCATTCAGGAGCGGTTCGAGCGACTGCGGGCCATGGGCATTAAGACGGTGATGGTGACCGGCGACAACCCGCTTACGGCCAAGTTCATCGCCGAGAAAGCCGGCGTGGATGACTTCATCGCCGAGGCCAAGCCCGAGGACAAGATGCAGTACATCCGCACCGAGCAGCAGGCCGGCAAGCTGGTGGCCATGATGGGCGACGGCACCAACGACGCCCCCGCCCTGGCCCAGGCCGACGTGGGCGTGGCCATGAACTCGGGCACCCAGGCCGCCAAGGAAGCCGGCAACATGGTCGACCTCGACAACGACCCCACCAAGCTCATCGAAGTGGTGGAAATCGGCAAGCAGCTGCTCATGACCCGCGGCACGCTCACCACCTTTTCCATCGCCAACGACGTGGCCAAATACTTCGCCATCGTGCCGGCGCTGTTCATGGTGGGCATCCCGGCCTTGGGCGCGCTCAACATCATGGGCCTGAAGTCGCCGCAGTCGGCCATTCTCTCGGCCGTCATTTTCAACGCCATCATCATCCCCGCCCTGGTACCGTTGGCGCTGAAAGGTGTGCCCTACAAGGCCATCGGTGCCTCGGCGCTGCTCCGCCGCAACCTGCTCATCTACGGCCTCGGCGGGGTCATCGTGCCCTTCATCGGCATCAAGGTAATTGACCTGATTGTGGGCGTTTTCCTGTAGAAATCACACAAAAAATAACGTCATGCTGAGCCTGCCGAAGCATCTCGGCCGCTTCGTTCTCGCGTAGCGCCTCACCCCCGGCCCCGGTTCGCTTAAAACGCGAAGCCAAAAGAGAGGGGAGCCTGGCGCCAGAGTCGGACCGGTGCCCCCTCTCTTTTGGAGAGGGGGTCAGGGGGTGAGGCCCCCGCCTGAACGATGCC
>NZ_JANNOD010000106.1:0-24535 GCF_031398885.1 Hymenobacter sp. | reverse complement strand
AAACAAGCGGTTGTCGCCCGCCGTGCGGCCCACGTCACCGGCTTTGCCCGCCAAGTGCGGGGCCAACAACGACCACGTCCGGTCACTAATTTCGTCTAAGGCGTTCACGAAAGCAAAGGTAATTGTCCGTACAGCCTAGGGCATGTCCTCAATGTCATCGGCTACTTCGTCGGCGGCAGCCAACTGCTCTTCCACTGCCGGCAGGTGCTTGGCCGCGAAGCCGCGGATGTCGCCGTCGTAGGCGTCGTCCTTCATCTTGTCGAACGCCTCTTCGTCCTGCTTCTGGGTGCGCACAATGAGGGCCACGGCCTGCTTGTCGAGCTGGGTGCCGGAGCGGGTGTTGACTTCGTGGTAGGCGGCCTGCTCGTCCTCGCCCAGGGCGGGGGGGATGGCGAGCTTTTTCGCACCGGCCAGGGTGCGCAGGGCGGCCAGCAGCTCCAGGCGCTCCTGCACCACGCGGGTCCCGTAGCTGCGCACGATGGGGGAGCTGGCCCGCGCCAGCATGAGCTTGCCCAACTCCACTTCCAGCAGGGCATTGCCGGTCACCTTCACCAAAAACTTGGCGTCGGCCTCCTGCTTGGCCGTCACGTCCTCGTCGCTGATTTTGCTTTGGTTCTGGGCGTTGGCCGCTTCCACGGCGTCGGTGCCCTCGCCGCCCGACGAGCAGCCCGTGAGCAGCGGCAACGCCACGGCCACTTGCCAAAACAACCGCCGCGAAGGCTTCGAAAGAAACTGCAAACTGCGCATGGTAAGCAAGTGAAGTGGTGAAAAGCGCCCGAAACCCGGGGCTACGGTATACGACGAGCCCCCGGCTGGGTTCTTCCGGGGCCCGCTGCGGGAGCCGTCCAAAGTTTTTTTGGAACCCGCTTTAAACTCCTGCGGGGCGTCTGCTTCCAACCGGCCACAAACGCAGTTCACCTCATTAATTAACCCCTTCATTTCACTTATCACCATGCGTACCACCACTTTCCGTTCCCTGGCTCTGGCCTGCCTCGCCAGCGGCCTGCTCCTCACCACCGGCTGCGAGCGCGACGCCGACCGGATTACCCCCGACGACGTCGTATCGGCCGAAGACCAGGGCAGCGGCGACGAAGAACTGGCCATGAACAGCGACCTGCTGAATGCCGCCGCCCCCGTCGACGAAACCCTGACCGGCAGCCCCGCCGTGGCCGGCGCCGCCGAGCTGGAGCGCCTGGTGGGCCGCTGCGCCACCCGCACCTACAACGCCGACCTGCGCACGCTGGTCATCGACTTCGGGCCCACCAACTGCCTGTGCCCGGACGGCCGCTTCCGCCGCGGCAAAATCATCATCGTCTTCACCGGCAACGACTTGCGCCGCCACTCCGGGGCCACCGTTACCCGCGAGGGCTACTTCGTGAACGATAACCAGCACACCGCCACCCGCATTTTTACCGACCTCGGCAACGGCTCCTTTAGCGTGAGCGTGCCCAGCGCCAGCATCATCCGGGCCAACAACGGCGGCACCCACTCCTGGACGGCGCAGCGCGTGTTCACCCGCACCGCCGGCTTCGGCACGCCCCAGATTTCGGACGACGAGTACAGCATCACCGGCTCGGCCAGCGGCACCAACCGCAAGGGCACGGAGTACACGGCCACCATCGGCCAGCCCCTCATCAAGCGGTTCACCGCGGGCTGCTTCCGCCACTTCGCGTCGGGCACCGTCAGCATCAGCAACGAAAAAGGCAACACCCTACTGCTGAACTACGACCCGGCCAGCACCGACAAGTGCGACAACATCGCCTCGGTCACCATCAACGGCAACCGCACCCGGACCATTACCCTGCGGTAAGTATCTGAATCACGGATTTCTGCGGATTTTTTCGGATTACCCGGATTTTGTGGACGCGAACTCGAAGGCAATGCAGAAAGAGAAAAGGCCATTCCATCGAATGGCCTTTTTTACGGTTGAAAAGACCGGCATCTGCGCCGTTCACAAAATCCGGGTAATCCGAAAAATCCGCAGGAATTCGTGATTCAGATGCCTTTGAAAACCGGCTTGCGCTTCTCGCCGAAGGCTTTCACGCCTTCAAAATAATCCTCCGACTCGCCGGCAATCTGCTGGCAGTGGGCCTCGTAGTCCAGCATCTCGTCCAGGGTGGCGGCGCCGGCCTTGTTGAGCATCTGCTTCAGCAGGCCGATGGATTTGGTGGGGGCGGCGGCGTAGCGGGCGGCCAGGGCGTACGTGGCCTCGTCGAGCTGCTCGGGGGCCACCACCTGGTTCACCAGGCCCAGCCGCAGGGCTTCTTCGGCCGGTACTTTGGTGCCCAGGCTGCACAGCTCGAAGGCCTTGAGCGTGCCCACCAGCCGCGGCAGAAACCACGACGAGCCCGAGTCCGGCACCAGCCCAATGTTGATGAACACCTCAATCAGCGAGGCGTCGGTGCTGGCCACCAACGCGTCGCAGGCCAGCGCCAACGAGCAGCCCGCGCCCGCCGCCACGCCGTTAATCCGGCCAATGATGGGTTTAGGCAAACCGCGCATGGCCCGGATGATGGGGTTGTAGCGCTTGTGCAGCGAGTCGTAAAAGGAGCGTTTTTCGGCCCCCTGCGCCGCCTTCAAATCCTGGCCTGAGCAGAAGGCCCGGCCCGCGCCCGTGAGCACCACGGCCCGCACGGCCGCGTCGCGCGCCACCTGCTTCAGGGCGTCTTGCAGCTCGTAGCTCAGCGGGTCGTTGAAGGCGTTGAACACCTCCGGGCGGTTCAGAGTGATGGTGGCCACGCCGTCGGGGCGCACGTCGTAGAGTAGGCTGGTGTAGTCCATATGGTGATATGCTGACTTTTAGATGTGCTGATGTGCTAGGAAAGTGAACCGGAGAACTTTGTGCAAATAACGGCCTTGTACGGTCGGAGGACCAGCACATCCAGAAATCAGCACATCAATAGCGCCTCCGCCACCAGCAAATCCTCCGGGGTGGTGATTTTCAGGTTGCGGTAGTCGCCTTCCACCAGTTGCACCCGGCACAAGTCGTCAACCACCGTGGCGTCGTCGGTGAACGTGGCCAGCTCGGGCATGGCGTAGGCCCGGCGCAGCAGGTCAATCTCAAACGTCTGGGGCGTCTGCATGAGGCGCAGGCGGCTGCGGTTCTGGGCCGCTGAGCCGTGCGGCGACACCAGCCGCACCGAGTCCTTGGGCACCACGGCGGCGGCGGCGGCGGCGTGGGTGGCGGCGGCGGCGTAGGTCCGCTCCACCACTAGGCGCGGCACCAGCGGCCGCACGCCGTCGTGCACCGCCACCAGGCCCTCGGGGTGGGCGCTCAGCGCCGCCAATCCGGCCTTTACCGAGGCCCAGCGCGTGGCGCCGCCCGGCACCAGCGTGTGCGGAATGGCCACCTGATGCTGCGCGCACAACTGCTGCCAGGTAACTAATTGGTCGGCGGGCAGCACCACGACAATGGCAGTTACGCCCAGCGCAGGCTCGGCGAAGCGGCGCAGGGTGTGCAGCAGCACGGGCTCGCCGCCCAGCAGCAGAAACTGCTTGGGCCGGTCGGCCCCCATGCGGGTGCCGCTGCCGCCGGCCACTAGAATGGCAAACCTGGGGGCTTTGGGGCTCGGGAGCTTGGGGGCTTGGTTGGAAGAGGGGTTCATCGCGGCGAAGTTCAGGCATGAAAAAGCGCCGGCGCTCCGTTGGGGCTGCCGGCGCTTGAGAACATGCTGCAAAACAAGAAACCGTCATGCAGAGCGCAGTGAAGCATCTCGCGTGCGGCAGTAACCCTTTTGTTCAACGAGGCGAGCGAGATGCTTCGTCTCTGCTTGATGCGCAGAACGCTCTGCACGACGTGCTGAGTTTTCGGTCAAGTCCCAAGACCCCGCGAAACCAAGTCCCCAAGACCCCAAGACCCTAAGACCCCGAGTCCCTCAAAGAATCAGCATGGCGTCGCCGTAGCTGAAGAACTTATATTTCTCCTTGATGGCTTCCTTGTACGCCTCCATCAGCAGGGGGTAGCCGGCGAAGGCCGCCGCCAGCATGATGAGCGTGCTTTCCGGCATGTGGAAGTTGGTGAGCAGGCAGTTGGCAATCTTGAAGTCGTGGGGCGGGAAGATGAACCGGTCAATCCAGCCCTGGGTGGGCTTCATGCGGGCGTTGGCCGACACCGACGCCTCCATGGCGCGAATGGTGGTGGTGCCCACGGCGCACACGCGCTTCTTGTGGTCGAGCGCCTTGTTCACGACGTCGCAGGCCGGGGCCGTCACGATGAAGTTCTCCGAATCCATCTTGTGCTTGGTCAGGTCCTCCACGTCCACGGTGCGGAAGGTGCCCAGGCCCACGTGCAGCGTCACGAACGCGGGCTCCACGCCCTTGATTTCCATGCGCTTCATCACCTCGCGGGTGAAGTGCAGGCCCGCCGACGGGGCCGCCACGGCGCCAATGTGCTCGGCGTAGATGGTCTGGTAGCGCTCCTTGTCGGCCGGCTCGGTTTCGCGGTTGATGACTTCCTTGGGCAGCGGGGTTTCGCCCAGTTCGTACAGCGCCTTGCGGAACTCGTCGTCGGTGCCGTCGAACAGAAACTTGATGGTGCGGCCGCGCGAGGTGGTGTTGTCAATCACCTCGGCCACCATGTCGGACTCGCCAAAGTAGAGCTTGTTGCCGACCCGGATTTTGCGGGCCGGGTCCACCAGCACATCCCACAGGCGCAGCTCCTTGTTGAGCTCGCGCAGCAGGAACACCTCAATCTTGGCGCCGGTCTTTTCCTTGTTGCCGTAGAGGCGGGCCGGGAAAACCTTGGTGTCGTTGAGGACCATCACGTCGCCCTCGACGAAATAATCGAGGATATCTTTGAAGCCGCGGTGCTCAATCTGGCCGGTGGCGCGGTGCACCACCATCAGGCGGCTTTCGTCGCGGTTGCGGGCCGGATGCAGCGCGACCAGTTCCTCGGGGAGTTCAAATTTGAACTCGTGCAATTTCATCGCCATAGGGCAGTAATTTGGGGAAGATACGGAAATTTGGGGATGCAAAAGTAAGGCTTTTTTCGGCAGCATCCAGTTTTTCGGGGCTGCCGTCGGCCGGTCCGACCTTTAGGCCTCAGCAACTTCCCGGCTGATTCCCGTCTTTTGACCCCGGCTCCCGACTCATACGTACTCCCCCTTGTTTATGCTGACCCTCCGCCTCACCATCGAAAGTTTCCGCTTCGCCTGGGACGCCCTCAAGTCCAATTTGTTGCGCACCATTCTCTCGCTGCTGGGCGTCACGGTGGGCATTTTTTCCATCATCGCCGTCTTCACCATCGTCGACTCGCTGGAGGCCAACATCCGCAGCAGCCTCGATTTTGTGGGCGACAAAGTCATTTACGTTTCGAAATGGCCCTTTGCCTTTGATGCCGATTTTCCGTGGTGGAAGTATTTCCGGCGGCCCGTGCCCACCCCGCGCGAATACCAGCAGCTGCGCCGGCAGCTCGGCCCCAACAACAAGGGCATTGCCATCTTCGCCGCCAACAACGGCAACACGCTGAAAGCGGGCTCCAACTCGGTGGCCGACTGCGTGCTCCAGGGCGTGAGCTACGACTTTCGGGTGGTGAGCAACGTGCCCGTTAAAGCCGGCCGCTACTTCACCAGCCAGGAAGTGGACGCCGCCCGGCCGGTGGCCGTCATCGGGGCCACCATCGCCGAAAACCTGTTTCCGAACGGCAACGCCCTGGGCCAGCAGTTCAAAGCCCGCGGCCTGACGCTGACCGTCATCGGCGTGATGGAAAAAGAGGGCAAGAAGCTCATCACCATTTCCAGCAACGACGCCAACTGCATCATTCCGTTCGGCGCATTTACCAAGATATTTGCGCTGAGCGTCAACGGCTTCAGCGGCGGCCCCAGCGCCACCATTGCTGTGAAGGGCCGCGACGAGGACCCCGGCCTGCTCGACCTGGAGTACGAAATGCGCGGCGTGATGCGCAACATCCGCGGCCTCAAGCCCCGCGAGGAAGACAACTTTGCCCTGAACCGGCCCGAGATGGTGGCCTCGGCCGTGGGCAAGCTGTTCGGGGTCATCGGCATCGTGGGGGGCGTCATTGGGTCGTTTGCCATCCTGGTGGGCGGCTTCGGCATTGCCAACATCATGTTCGTCTCGGTGCGGGAGCGCACGAACATCATCGGCATCCAGAAATCACTGGGGGCCAAGAATTTCTTCATCCTGTTCCAGTTCTTGTTCGAAGCCATTTGCCTGTGCCTCATCGGCGGCGGGGCGGGCATCGTGCTGGTGTGGCTCGTGACGCTGGTGCCGCAGGACTCGCTGCCGCTCACCATGTCGGTGGGGCGCGTGGTGCTGGGCCTGCTGGTGTCCGTGGGCATCGGCGTGATTGCCGGCATCGTGCCGGCCGTGCTGGCCGCCAATTTGGACCCCGTCATCGCCATACGGGCCAAGTAGAATTCCGCAGAAGTGCTCACGTAGGCGGAGTTAAGAATTAAGAGTTAAAAGTTGAGAGTTAAGAGTTAAAATTCTGACCGGATGAATTTTAACTCTTAACTCTCAACTTTTAACTCTTTTCAAAACTGATTCAGTAAGAAAGGCGCGTCGTTTTTGCGCGCGGTGATTTTATTCAGCAACTCTCCACCCCAAAGCCGGAGCAACTCCATGACCCTTGACGCTTTGTTGAAGTACGAATTTTTGAGCAACACTTTGGGCCAATACCTGGTAGCGGCTCTTATTCTACTGATTGGCGCCGTTTTCCGGCGCCTCTTTTCGCGGCTGCTCAGCAAGCTGCTCTTTGCCCTGACCAAGCGCTACACGGGCGGCGTGAGCGAAGAAGAACTAAGCGCCCTGCTCATTCAGCCGCTCTCGACGCTCTTGCTGGTGGTGACGCTGCAACTGGCCGGCGCCACGCTCACCTACCCGCACGGGCCCACGGCCGTGGCCGCCGGCGGGCAGTTGCCCTGGCACGAAGTGCTGCTGCTGCGCCTGCTGGCGCTGGCCTTCATCGTGGCGGCGGTGCGGGTGGCCCTGTGCCTCATCGACTTTGGGCTGCTGGTAACCTCCCGCCGGGCGGCCCTGCGCGAACAGGGCAGCCCTTCCCGCCTTAGCAATCAGTTCCTGCCCTTCGCCAAAGACCTGCTGAAGGTGTTTTTCATCATCATCGCGGGCTTGGTGGCGCTGGGCCACGTGTTCAACGTGAACGTGACGGCCCTGGTGGGCGGCCTGGGCATTGGCGGGCTGGCCGTGGCCTTTGCGGCCAAGGAAAGCCTGGAAAACCTCATTGCTTCCTTCACCATTTTCCTCGACCAGCCCTTCGGCGTGGGCGACCTCGTCACGGCCGGCCCGGTGACGGGCACGGTTGAGAAAATTGGCTTCCGCAGCACCCGCCTGCGCACGGCCGAGAAAAGCTACCTCACCGTGCCTAACAAAAGCATGATTGACAAGCCCCTCGACAACCTCTCGCTGCGCACCTCGCGCCGGGTGGGCTTCACCCTCACCTTCGACCAGGCCACCACCAGCGCCCAGCTCCACGCCATCATCGCCGGCTCGCTCGCGGCCTTGCAGGACCATCCGCTCGTCAGCCAGGCCGCGCAGATGAAGTTCAGCGCCCTGACCCCCGCCGGCAAGGAGGTGACCGTGGAATACTTCGTGGACACCACCAGCTACGACGAGTACCTCAACGTGAAGGAGGACCTCAACTACCGGCTGGTGGAGGTGGTAGAGCGCGAGGGCGGCCTGTTTGCCGGGGCGCCCGCCCCCGTCGCCGTCGCCGCCCCAAAAGTCTGAGCCGCGAATCCGCGGTTCGGGCAATTACCGCCCGCCAAACAGCCCGCCGAGCAGGCCGCCCATGCCGCCGCTGAGCAGGCCGCCCAAGCCCGCGCCGCCCGCACTGGCCGGCTGCGAGTTGGGCCGCCCGCCCAGCCCGCCTAGGATGGACATCATCGAGCCCAGCCCGCCGCTGCCGATGCCCGCGCCCTGCTGCGGCACGTTCGCGGCCGGGTTGCCGCCGCCTAGCAGGCCGCCCAACATGCCGCCGCCCAGCAGCCCGCCGAGCAGGCCGCCCATGCCGCTGTTGGCCGCGCCGCCGAGCAGGCCGCCGAGGCTGCCGCCGCCCATGCCGCCGCTCTGGTCCCGGCCCCCGACCACCCGGGAAATGACCATGGGCGCTACCACGCCGAGCAAGCCGGCCATCAGGGCGCTTTTGGGGATGCCCACGCTGGACAGCTTGTCGCCAATGCCGCCGAAGAAGCTTTCCTTGGCGGGGTCCTGCGGGTCGTGGGCCACGGTCGCGGCCTGGTCCACCACCGTTTCCAGGGCCTGCTTCTGCTCGGGGTTGATGCCGAGGTACTGCGACATCTTGCCAATCATGGCCTCCTCGTCGTTGGCGTAGGCGCCATCGGCCCGCGCGAAGCTGATGAGGTCGGTGACGAGCGAGAAGCGCAAGTCGCTGCCCTTGAGTGCGTCGAGGTGCTGCTGGATGCTCTGGTTGTTGGCATCCCGGGCCGCCGCCACCACCTGCTGGGTGGCATCGCTCGGGAGGCCCGCCTGCTGGGCCAGCTCCTGCAAAAACTGGAGCTCCGCGTCCGAGGCTTGGCGGTCGGCAGTGGCCAGGCTGGCAATGGCGCTCAAATAAGCCGTTTTTTCTGCTTCGGAATAGTTTTGGAGAAGTTGGGTTTCCATGAGGAAGAAGCGTTAAGCGTTGGTTGGGGAAATGGTTGAAAAGGTAAACGGGGGCGGCGCCAATACGTTGCTTGTCCTCGGGCCGCACTTTGGCTCGCAGGGGAGCCCTTGGGTGAATAAAACGGATTTTTGAAAACGAGGTTATTGCGGTATCTACTGGCGTTGAAACCAAAGAGTTTGGTCGGCAAAACGGAAATATGTTTGGCTTTTTCGAAAAGACCTCCCATCTTTGCACTCCCAAAAAGGAAATGCCCGGGGGATTAGCTCAGCTGGTTCAGAGCATCTGCCTTACAAGCAGAGGGTCACTGGTTCGAACCCAGTATCCCCCACCCTTATTTCGTTGGCCTTTGGGAGGTTAGCTCAGTTGGTTTAGAGCACCTGCTTCACACGCAGGGGGTCGCTGGTTCGAATCCAGTATCTCCCACTCTAAAAAGCCGCCCCGCCGCTCGGCAGGGCGGCTTTTTTACGTCCGGCGGCTGCCGCGGTGCCCATTGCTTGGCATACCTTGCGGCCGCGGGTCCGTCACCGAAAAGCCGTTTACCTTGGGGCCATGTCCGACTTTCGCCTTCGCGTGTTCCAGGCCGTGGCCCAGCACCTGAGCTTCACCAAGGCCGCGCAGGAGCTTTTCATCACGCAGCCGGCCGTCACCAAGCACGTGCGCGAACTGGAGCGCCAGTACGGGCAGCGGCTGCTGGAGCGGCGCGGCAACCGCGTGGCCCTCACCGAGGCGGGCCGCCTGCTGCTGGCCCACGCCGAGGCCGTGGCGCACGCCCACCAGCAACTGGAAGACCAACTGCACGCCCTGCGCGACCCCGGGGAAGCCGCCGGCCGCCTGCGCCTGGGCGCCAGCACCACCCTGGCCCAGTACGTGCTGCCGGGGCTGCTGCCCGCGTTCCAGGCCCGCCACCCCCGGGTGCAGCTCACGTTGCTCAACGCCAATTCCGAGCGCATCGCCGAGGCCCTGCTGCGCGGCGAGCTGGACCTGGGCTTCGTGGAGGGCCGCTCCAAGAGCCGCGACCTGCACTACGAGCTGCTGCTGACCGACGAGCTGGTGGCCGTGCGCGGCGCCACGGCCGCCGGCCCGCCCCCGCAGCCCCTGCCGCTGGCCGAAGCGCTGGCCCGGCCGCTGGTGCTGCGCGAGCGGGGCTCCGGCACGCTGGAGGTGCTGGAGTTTGCCCTGCACGCGCTCAAAATCAAGCTCAAAAGCCTACCGGTGGCGTTTTACTTTGACAACACCGAGGCCATCAAGTCCTATCTGGAGGCTGCGCCCGAAGCCCTGGGGTTTGTTTCGCGCCGGGCCCTGGCGCGGGAGCTGGCCGGGGGGCTGCTGGAAATTGTGCCGGTGGCCGGGCTGCGCCTGCCCCGGCAGTTCGAAGCCGTGTGGGTGCAGGGGCAGCCGCTGGGGCGGCTGGCGCAGCGGTTTCTGAGCTTTGCCCAAGGCCACGTGACGCAATTTGCATAACCTGAGGTAATGGCAGATTACCTTTTTGGATAACCCCACGGGCAGCTGCTGCCGTACTTTTGCGGGGGCCTAAGCCTTCGTCCCATGTCATTGCCAGTTTTGCGCCGCCGCCGTTCCGTCGCCGCGTCCGGCGCGGCCGTGCCGGCCCCCAGCGCCAAAGCGGCAGCTGCGCCGGCGGCGCCCGGCGGCACGGCCGAGCCCGGGCCGGCCAGCGGGTTTTTCCGCCACTTCCACGCGCCGCACATGGTGCTGAGGGAAGCCGTTACGCTGCGGCAAGCAGTTTTTTTTCTGGGCCTGGGTTTTTGCCTCACGCCCTGGGCCTCGCCGCCCGTGGCATTGGCGCTCGGGCTGGCGCTGGCCCAAACAGTGGGCAACCCTTTTGTGGCGCGCACCCGGGCCCTCACCGCGAAACTGCTGCAAGTTTCGGTCATCGGACTGGGCTTTGGGATGAATGCCCACGCCGCCGTGCAGGCCGGCCGGGAGGGCTTTTGGTTCACGGTGGTTTCCATTGCCGGCACGCTTGGCCTGGGGTTTCTGGTGGGGCGCTGGCTGGGGCTGGGGCGGCGCGTGGTGCACCTGATTTCCTGCGGCACCGCCATTTGCGGGGGCAGCGCCATTGCGGCGGTGGGCCCGGTGCTGCGGGCCAACGACGAGGAAATGTCGGTGGCGCTGGGCACGGTATTCGTGCTGAATGCGCTGGCCCTGTTCGCCTTTCCGCCCATTGGCCACGCGCTGGCCCTGACCCAGCAGCAGTTTGGCCTCTGGTGCGCCATTGCCATCCACGACACCTCGTCGGTGGTGGGCGCCGCCGCGGCCTACGGCCCCCAGGCCCTGGAAGTGGCCACCACCGTGAAGCTGGCCCGCGCCCTGTGGATTATCCCGGTGGCTCTCGGCACGGCCGTGCTTTTCAGGCAGCAGGGCGTGAAAGTGAAAATTCCCTACTTCATCCTGGGGTTCGTCGCGGCCATGCTCATCAACACGTTCGTACCCTGGGCCCGGCCCGTGGGGCCGGTGCTGGTGGGCCTGGCCAAAGTCGGCCTCACGGTGACGCTGTTTTTCATCGGCGCGGGCTTGTCGGCCAGGGTGCTGGGCTCGGTGGGGGTGCGGCCCTACGTGCTGGGCGTGACGCTGTGGGCGGTGATTTCAACGGTTTCGCTCTACGTGATTATGCACGCGGGGTAGTTGTATGAGTGTGGGCAGCCTTACGGTGCGCTGCTGCGGTAATGCAGGCAGAACCAAGTGCGGCGGGGGCGGGTGTTGGCCGGCCCGGCGCCTGGCCGGCCGCCGGGGCGGTTGGGAAAACGGTTGGCGCCGGGCGGCCCGGGGCGACGGGCAGGCTGTTTCTTTGTGACCCGGCCGGACCATCTTCGGCGTTCCCTCGTTGAAGGGCCGGACCCGTGCTTTCTTTCTATGCCGCTTCTCGAAGTTGTTGATGCCCGCCTGGCGCGGATGTTTCTGGACCTGCCCGCGCGCTTGCACCGGGGCCAACCGGCCTACATCGGCCCGCTGGCGGAAGAGGTTGAGGCCGTGTTCGACCCGGCCAAAAACCCTAATTTTGCCCATGGCGAGGCCATTCGCTGGGTCCTGACCGATGCGGCCGGGGCGGCCATTGGCCGGGTGGCGGCTTTCCTGAACCGTGCGGCCCCGGCCGCAACCGATGCCGACCTGCCCACCGGCGGGCTGGGGTTCTTCGAGTGCATCGACGACCAGGCCGCCGCCGCCGCGCTGTTCGACGCGGGCCGGGCCTGGCTGGCGGCGCGGGGGATGCAGGCCATGGACGGCCCCATCAACTTCGGCGAGCGCGACCGGTTCTGGGGCCTGCTGGTCGACGGCTTCGAGCGGGAGCCCACCTACGGCATGTTCTGGCACCCGCCCTACTACCAGCGGCTGTTTGAGCAGTACGGGTTTCAGCTGTATTTCAAGCAGTACACCTGTGCCCGGCGGGTGGCCGAGCCCCTGCACCCCAGCTTTGACAAGCGGGCCGCCGCCTTTGCCGCCGAGCAACCGGCCTACCGCTTCGCCCACGTGCAGAAGCGCGACCCCGCGCGCATGGCCCAGGACTTTCACCACGTGTACAACCTGGCCTGGGCCAACCACCCGGGCGTGCCGCCCATGCCGCTGGACAAGGCGCGCCAGTTGGTGCGGCAGATGCGGCCGGTGCTGGACGAGCAGTTGCTGTGGTTTGCCTACCACGAGGACGAACCGGTGGCCTTCTTTTTGAGCCTGCCCGAGTTGAACCAGATTATCAAGCACATTGGCCCGCGGCTCGACTTGGTGGGCAAGCTGCGGTTCGGGTGGGAGCGGTGGCGCTACCAGCGCCGCCAGCCGAAAAAGATGTTTGGCGTGATTTACGGCGTGGTGCCCGCCCACCAAGGCAAGGGCGTGGACAGCGTGCTGATAGTGCACGCCCGGCAAGCCATGGAAGACGCGGGCTACACCGACTGCGAAATGAATTGGATTGGCGACTTCAACCCCCGGATGCTGGCCACCACCCGCTCGGTTGGCGCAAAAATCTGCAAAACGCACGTCACTTACCGCAAGCTGTTCGACGAAACCCGGCCGTTTGAGCGGTCCCCAATCATTCGCTGATACGAAGGCTTCCGCGCAGGTGCCGGCCGCCCAAGCTGCGGACCCGGCAACAAACCCTCATGGCGGGGTGGTGGGGGAGGGGCCCGGCCGCGGGAAGAATGGCGGGAAAAATTGTTGGTGCAGCAACCAAGCTCCCGCTACTTATGACCGTCCTCTACTGGCTGCGCAACGACCTGCGCCTGCACGACAACGCCGCGCTGGCCGCGCTGCCGCCCGCCACCACAGCCCTGCTGCCGGTGTACTGCTTCGACCCCGTGGCCCTCGGCCCTGACGCTTACCTGGGCCGGCCCCGCACCGGCCCGCACCGCCTGCCCTTCCTGCTCGAAACGCTAGCCGACTTGCAGCGGCGCTACGCCGCGCTGGGCTCGGGCATCCACTTTGCCATCGGGCGGCCCGAGGAAGTACTGCCCGCCCTGGTGCAGCAGTTGAACCTGGGCGAAGTATGGACCAGCGCCGAGCACACCACCGAGGAAGAGGAAGCCGAAGAAGCCGTGGAAGCAGCGTTGGGCCCGCAAGTGCCCCTGCGCCGCTTCGAGAGCCTGACGCTGCTCCACCCCGACGACCTGCCCATTCCCATTGCCAATCTGCCGCTGTCGTTCAGCAAGTTTCGGTTCGACGTGGCCAGCCGCACCCCTGTGCGGCCCCCGCTGCCGGCGCCGCGCCGGTTGCCCGCCCGGCCGGCCGGCCTGGAGCTGGCGCCGCTGCCCACCGCCGCCGCGCTGGCCGCCGCTTTGGGGCAACCGGCCCTGGCCGCCCTGCCGCGCGACCGCCGCTCGGCCTTGCCCGCGCTGGGCGGGGGCGAAACGGCCGCCCTGGCCCGCCTGCACGACTACGCCGTGGAACGCCACCTCATCGGCCGCTACGACGACACCCGCAACCAGATGCTGGGCGAGGCGTTCAGCACCAAGTTTTCGCCCTGGCTGGCCAATGGCAGCTTGTCGGCCCGCCAGGTGTGGGCGGCTATTGATGAGTATGACGCCACCCACGGCGCCCGCAGCAAGGGCGCCATGCAGTTGCGGCTGGAGCTGCTCTGGCGCGACTACTTCCGGCTGCTGGCCCACCGCACCGGCGCGGACTTCTTCCGCTGGCGCGGGCTGCGCGACCAGTTGCCCAAGCCCACGAAACCCGACCCGGCCGCGTTCGACGCCTGGACGGCCGGCTGCACCGGCAACGCCTTCGTGGACGCCAACATGCGCGAGCTGGCGGCCACGGGCTTCATGAGCAACCGCGGCCGTCAGAACGCCGCGAGCTACCTCATCCACGACCTGCACCAGGACTGGCGCCGGGGCGCGGCCTGGTTCGAGCACCAGCTCATCGACCACGACGCGGCTTCAAATTGGGGCAACTGGAAGTACATCGCCGGCACCGGCACCGACGTGCGCGACACGGCGTTCGACATTCCGCAGCAGGCCAAGCGCTACGACCCGCAGGGCCGCTACGTGCGCACGTGGGGGGCGTAGCGCGGCTCGAAACAAGTTCAGCGACGGGTCTGCGGCGCGGCCGGCGCAACCACTCCCGGCCACCAACCCTGCCCGGTGGCCCGGCCTCGGCAACCGCGGGCCCGCCGGCACCCCAGCGCCCACCTACCGGCTGCGGGCCGTTAGAAATTCTGACCGATGCCGAAGTAGAACAGCCGGTCTTCTTTGGACAAGCCGTAATCCGCGTAGAGGATGGTGGATAGGTTCCAGGCAATGCGCGCCCCGGCCCCGTACGAAAACCGGACGTCGCGGAAGCCCAGGTCCTGCCACCGGTCGCGCACCGTGCCGGCATCCGCAAACGGGGCCACGCCCAGCCCGAAGCGCTGCTTGCCCAGCTTGACATCGGCCAGCCGGATGCGCAGCTCGGCGTTGGCAAACGCCAGCGAGCGGGCCAGGAAACGGTTGGCCCGGTAGCCGCGCAACGACTGCCGGCCGCCCAGGGCGTTGATGCTGCCATCGGGGCTCCACTGGTCCTGGAATTCAAAGAACGGGGCTTCTCTGCCAAAAATGTTGCCCACGCCGACCCGCCCGGCCAGCACCGTGCGCTTGCCGACGGGCAGCTTTCGGTAGGCCCGGCCCTGGAAAAACAGCTTATTGAAACTGAACTGCGACCCAATGACCGGGCCGGAAAACTCGTTGGCCGCTTCGAAGTAAACCCCGCGGGTGGGGTCGGGCTCGAAGTCCCGCGTATCGTGAATCAGCGCCGCCTGGACGATGGACACCCAACCACCGTCTAGGCCGAATATGAGCCCCTGCTGCGCATCGCGCCGGAGCAACGCCGTGCCGTTGGGGGCCGTGGTTTCCTGGCCGTTGGGGGGAAGGGTGGCCTCGGCTTCCGTGCCCTGGAACGTGACATACGACAGGTGCTGAATCTCGTAGCCGCCCATGACGCGCCATTTGCCTTTGCCCAGGGCGTAGTCGGCCTTGAGGTTCAGCATCACCTCGGTTTCGCGGAACCGGTTGGACAGGGCATCGGTGACCTCCGCGGCTTCGCCGGGCTGCCCGGGCCGCAGGGCCTTGCGGGCCGCGTCGTAGTCGGCGTAAGTGGCGAAGGTGACGTCCGGGTTCGAGGGCAGGCGCAGGCGGCCGAGCGTGGCCTCGGACGAGCCGAAGTACAGGTTGGCTGGGTTTTGCTGCGCCTTGAAGTCGAGGCGGTAGCGCCAGCGCGTGCCCTTGTAGTAGGGCACGTCCAGGGAAAGCGTCAACTCGCGGGCGTTGCTGGTGTAGTACGCCGCGTTGGCGCGCAGGCGCGTGAGGTAGGGCGTGTAGGCAAACAGCGGATTGTCGCGGGTGCCGTTCCAAATAATGTTGGTTTTCACCCCAAACCCCACCTCCGTGACCGGGTCGGCAGACAGGTCCGGCAACCCGGTCACGAACAGTCCTTCCCGTTTTTTGGCCAAGTCATCGTCCGACATGCGCTTGGAGCGGATAAAGGAGAGGCTGTCCACTTCCACTTGTTGGGCAAAGGCCCCGGAGGCCAACAGGCCGAATGAGGCCGTTAGCCAGGTACGCAACATTCTTTTTTCCATTTATTTTCTGAGGGGTGATAGTAGGGGCCACAGGAAGCGGGCCGCTAACCGGGCAATCAATTCATTGTTCGCGATAGGCCGTCATCGTCGCGGAGTGCCGGTTGCTGAGCCCGCCGGCTGGCGAACGGTCGGCTTTGGGTGTGCGCACCACGTCCAGCCCGTTGCCGTCGGGCAGGGTCAGGTCCAGCAGCACGCAGTCGTAGCGGTAGAGCTTGATTTTCTCGTGGGCCGGCTCGTAGCTGGCCGCCGCTTCCACCACGTAGCCGTCCTGGCGCAGGTAGTCCACCAGCGAGGTGCGCAGGGCCGGCTCGTCTTCTGCAATCAGCAGCTTCACAGGGGTGCAAGGGTTAGAACGGCCGAAAGGTAGCCGGCAATTCTGAAGACTTTCTGACGGCTGCGGCAACAAGCAAACCACCCGAAAAGTCAGGTACTACCACGCTGCTTGGGGTCCAATCAGAATTAAGTAGTCAGCCAAAAGTAACCGTGCCTTTTGCCCGGTCCCGGCAACCTCACGAGACCCCTCCGGGGCGGGCCCCTCTCCCGCGGAGAGGGGAGCCAGATAAGTCCTTTGCCAACTCCCCTCTCCTTGGGAGAGGGGCCGGGGGTGAGGTGAACCAGGCGCGCCGTTTGTACGGTTACTTTTGGCCGACTACTTATTACGCTTTCCCGCCAGTCAGCGCCCTCAAGTACGCCAGGTAGCAGTAAATGGTCGTCTGGCTCCTCTCTCCTTGGGAGACGCCCGCCCCGCAGGGGTCACGTGAGGTTGCGCCGGCCGCGCCGCATACCCAAGCCTGAGAACCGCTCCAACCAACCATGTGACTTTTCCAACTGTCGTCCGCTTTCCTTGGGCTTCGCGCGTCAAGCAAATCGGGGAGTGATGCTGGCCCACTGGCAACCTCAAAACGGGTAGCCGATGGCCAGATTGAAGCGGCCGGCGCGGTCGGGGTTGCCGTCGGCGTCGAGCGGAGTGCCGTAGGGCGCTGTGAGGGGGAAGGCGAAGTCGAAGCGGATAACGAAGAACTGCACGTCGACGCGCAGGCCCACGCCGGCGCCCACGGCCAACTGTTGCAGAAACGTGCTGGAGCTGAACTTGCTGCCGGGGCGGTCGGGGTCCTCGTTCACGAGCCAGATGTTGCCGGCGTCGACGAACACGGCGCCCTTGAGGTAGGGCACCAGGTCCTGGCGGTACTCGACGTTGCCTTCGAGGCGGATGTCGCCCACCTGGTCGTAGAACTGGTTAAGGTCTTGCTGTTTGGTTTGCGGGCGGTAGGTGCCGGGGCCCAGGCCGCGGGCGGCGAAGGCGCGCACGCTGTTGGGCCCGCCGATGCCGTACTGCTTGGGGTAGGGCAGCACGCTCGAATTGCCGTAGGGCAGGCCGATACCGGCTTGCAGGCGGCCCACGAGGCGGTTGCCCTTGGCGGGGTCCTGGCTGATGCGGAAGTACTCGCGCAGCTCCAGGTCGAACTTGAGGTATTGGCTGAATTCCTGGCCGGCGATGGTGTAGCGGCCGTTGTCGTTCCGGGCGCGTCCGAGGCTGCTGACAATGCCCTGGGCCACGTTGCCGCTGGCCTCAACCTGGCCGCTGAAGTAAATCTGCTGGCGACGCTGCTCCAGCACCTGCTGGTTGTAGGTGTAGCGGTAGGAGCTGGCCAGGATGAACTGCTGCTCGAAGGCGCTGCGCAGAAAGGGCCGCTCCGCCAGGATGGTATCGAACGCGGCAGTGGGAGTGAAGCGCACGTAGGTGATGTCGATGGGCCGGATTTCCTGCTCGTTGGTAATCTTGGTTTTGAAGGTGTAGCCGTAGTTCAGGTTGAAAAAGTTCTGGGCGAAGTAGTCGGCGCGGGTCACGGCCCGGACGCCGGCCCCGAGGGTGGTGCGCGGCTGGAAGTCGGAGTTGGGCAAGCGCACGTTGAGCAGCGGCAGGTTGGGCACCACCAGGCGCGGAATGAACAACTGCGCGTTCAGGCCCAGCTCGTAGCTAGTCAGGCCCAGCGCGCCCGTATTGCCGCTGGTCTGGGTTTCAGTCGAGGCCACGGCGGTGAGCTGCAGCTGCTCGCCGCCGCGCAGGGCCGAGCGGTTGCGGAACGTCACGTTGAGGCCCGGCCCAGTAAAGCCGTTGCTCTTCGACACCAGCTGGAGGTCGGCCCGCAGGCTTTTGCGCTTGAGCTGGCTCATCAGCACGTCGGCGTCGAGCCGGGCGCGGCCGGCCGAGTCGCCCGCCGCGGCCGGCGCCAGGCGGATTTCCACGAACTTGAACGTGTTCAGGCTCATCAGGCGGCTGATGGTCTGGTCGCGCCGTCGCCGCCGGTACAGGCTGTCCGGGTACAGGAACGTGGAATTAGTAATGGCCTTGGCCTTGAACACCTCCTCGTCGGGGAAGTACTGAAACTTGTCGTAGAGGATGGGTTGGCGCCGGGTAGTATCGGTCAGCACGTAGCTCGTGTTCAGCTTCACCTGGTCGAGCCAGTAGGGGCGGGTGGCCTTGGCGGGGGCGGTGGCCTTCACGCGCAGGTACACGTTCACCTTGTGGTTCAGCGTGCTGTCGACCTGAAACAGCAGGTACTCGGGCGAAAAGTAGAAGTAGCCCTGGTTTTTCAGCACGTTGTCGATGCGGACCCGCTCGGCCGTGAACGTGTTCAGGTTATAGGCGTCGCCCGCCTTGAGCAGCGTGCCGGGCCGGGTGGCCCGGACGGCGATGTCGACCAGCGTGTCGCGGTCCGGGAACTGAATTTCCTGCAGGGTGTAGACCCGGCCCGTGGTAGCCGTGTAGTCCACCTGGGCGGTTTTGTCGGCGGTTTTCACCTCGTGGCTCACCGTACCCTGGAAGAAGCCATTGTTGTAGAGCCGGTTGGTGATGAGGCCCGTGGTGGCGCTGATTTTTACGTCCTTCAGCAACACCGGCGCTTCGCCGAACTTATCGGCCAGAAACTTCTTCAGGCCCTTCTTTTTGCCCAGGCCCAGGTGCCAGAAGTACAGCTTGGGCCGCAGCCCGAGAATGGCGGCGTTGGGCTTGGGCCGAATCACCGATTCCAGCTCGCTCTGCAGGGCCGACTCGTTCGCTATCTTCTCAGGCGTCTTGATAACGACCTTGCTGCCGGTGTAAAGTCGCTGACCCTCGGGAATGTACTTCAGGCCCGAGCAAGCCGAAATTAGAATGAAGAATGAGGAATGAAGAATGAGAAATTGCCACTTGGGCAACCCCTGCTTTCTCGTTCGTGACGGCTGACTTCTCATATTGAATTCTCCATTCCTCATGCTTCTTCAGTAAGATTAGGGCTTGGCACTACTCTAACAGAACGTCATGCCGAGCGCGGCGCAGCATCTCGTTCGCTTCGTTGAACAATTGCGTTGCCGCCGCACGCGAGATGCTGCGCTCGGCATGATGTTTATTCTTCATTAATCGCCGCTTATTTAAGCGCCGCGTTACTTCGTCTCCGTGGTATCCGCCAGCGCCGTAGGTGGGGCCTGGACAGAATCTTTGGCGGCCTCCTTATCAGCTTTTTCCTGCTTGCGGTTCACTTTGCGCTCGGCTTTCACGTCGGCCGGCACCTTCGCGAACAGTTCTTGCAGGTTCTGGTAGTCGCGCTGAAACACCAACGCCCCCCCCGTGCGGATGATGGCCCCGTCGATGTCCTCGTAACCATTCTGGCGGAACGCGCGCAGCCGTAGGCGACCGTCGCGCAGCACGGTGTACTCCAGGCTCACGTCGCCGGCCAGGTTGCTGGGGCTGTTCTGGCCCTGGGTGCTCTGGGTACCGGTGTTGCCGCTCAGGGCAATGTCGGTGCCCACGCGCACAGTGAGGCGGTTGTTGAGCAGCTGGCGGCGCACGGCCACGTTCAGGTCGGTGCGGCTGCCCTGCGAGCCGTCGGCGGCGTAAGCGGCCTGGTTGGTCACGCCCAGGTCGAGGCCCAGGCCAGAGAGGTACTTGCCGGTGAGGTTGGTGAGCTGGTCGGTGAGCACGGCGCTGGCGCTGCCCCGCAGCTGCGAGGCCACCAGGCCCTCGCCGCTGCTGGTCTGGAAGGGATTTTGCGCCACGAACCGGCCCAGTATCAGCAGCGAAAACACCTGCTTGCTCAGCTCGGAGGTTTGGTTGGGCTGGCGCAGCTGGGCCAGCTTGGCCTCCACCTGTTCGCTGGTGGCGCTGGTGCGCTGGTTTTCGGGCTGGCGGATGTCGAAGCCGATGGTGGGCTTGCTCAATTCGTCGCTCACTTTCAACAGCACGTTAAACGGTAGCCGGTTGCGCGCCAGCGAGGCGCTGGCGGGGTCGTCGGTGCCCTGGCCGGCCAGCAGCTCGGCCGGCGCCGTTTGCAGCTTGTACACGGCCGTGATGTCGAGCGCGGCGTTGAGCGGGTCGCCGCTCCAGGTAATGGACGAGCCCTTGCGGATGACAAATTCCCGCGTGGCCAGGTTGTAGAGCGAGAGCCGGTACAGGCCGCGCGTCACGTCGAGCCGCCCGCTGAGCGAGATGGTGCCGTCCGGCGCGATGGCGGTGTTGAGCGTGCCGGCCGCCCGCACGCGCAGGTTGTCGCCGCTGGCCGGGTCGATGACGATGGTGAACGGCGTGCGGTCGGTAATCGTGATGACCGCTGTGATGTCGTAGCCTTTGGCCGCCGTTTTGAGCGTGTCCGTGGCCAGCTTGCGGGCCAGCATGGTGTCGAGCGGGGCGCTCTTGTCGATGAACTCGATGATGCCCTCCCGCTCCACGGCGGTGGGCGTGGCGCTCGGCGACTCCACCGTCAGATTCGAGCCCTGGGCCACGGTCACCCGGGTGTCAATTTTAATGAGTTCCAGCGGTCCAGTCAGGCGGGTGTCCGAATCCAGCACCAGCCGGCCGTAGAACAGCTCGTTGTTTTCGCGGGTGCTGCGCACGGCCAGGAACTTGTCGGTCGTGGCCCGCAGGTCAAAAGAGAAGTCCGTGAAGTTCTTGGTCAGCAAATACCCATTCGCCACGGCCCGGTTCGAGGCTGAATCCAGCACTGTGAAGTCGCGAAAGGCAATGCCGCGGTCGTCGAAAGCCAGCGCCTGATTGGGCAGGCGATAGGGCGAGCCCAGCTGCGGCACCACAAAGCCGGCGTCGTCGGAAGTAGTGAGCGTGCCGCGCACCTGCGGCGCGGCCGTGGCGCCCCGCACCGTGAGCCGCCCGCGGATGTAGCCGCTGGCGCTGCGCACCTGGCCGGCCGAGAAGGGCTCGATGAGCTTGAGGTTGAGCCGGGTGGCATCCACGGTGAGGTCGAGCGGGGTAGCGCTGGTGGCGAGGTAAGTGCCGCGTATCTGCACGTCGTTGCCAGCGCCGCCCACCGAGCCGGGCGCGCCGCCGGTCAGCCGGGCGTCCACGTCGTAGCGGCCGGCGACGGGGTTGGTGGCCTTGAAGGCAATGTCGCCGATGAGGGCTTTTTGAAACACCAGGTTGTTCACCGTCGCGTCGGCGGTGAAAGCCTGGCGCTTGGTGCCCAGATTGTCGATGCGGGCCGTGCCGTTGAGCGTGCCGGCCACCAGCGAATCCTGCTGCTGCACGATGCGCGCCAGCTCGCCCAGCTCGAAGCTGGTGAATGTGACGTTGAGCGGCGAGGTCTGCACCCGGGGGTTTTGGCTTTGCAGGGCGAGGCTGCTGCGGCCGTTGGTCAGGTTCAAGCCGTCGGCCACCACGGTGCCGTTGGGGTAGTAGCGCACAAAGTTGTTGGCCCCGGCCGTCCAGTCCTCGTAGTTGATGACCTGCTGCGGCGCGGCCGAAAACTGGTACACCACGCTGCTGTTGCGGCCGCCGCTCAGGGCCAGCTCCTGCAAGGTGCCCGCTACGGCCAGCCGTTCCCGGTTAGCCGAGTCGCCCAAGATGGCCACGCGGGTGAAAACCTTGTTATCGGCCACGTTGCCGACGATGCTGGGGCGGCGCAGCTTCAGGGTGGTATCCTGCGCGGCCTGGGCCAAGCGCAGGCCGTAATCGAGCTTGCTGGCATCGGAGCCCACGTCCAGGCGCAGGGAGTCAAGCCGGTAGTTGTTGTAAATCAAGACCGGAATGCTGGTGTTGGCCGTGAGGCGGGCGTCCTGCCGGCTGTAGTCGCCGGCCAGGGTGAAGGGCGAAATCTGCTTGAGGCCGGGCACCAGCTTGGTGGCCAGCTTCACGTCTTTGAGGCGCAGCGCGTAGGCAAAGCGCCGGTCGGCCGAGCTGGCTACGTAGCGCACGTCCGGCAGGTCGAAATACCGGTCGACGTGCTGCTGGATTTCGGTGGCCAAATCGCCCAGCCGCACGTTGCCGTCCAGCTTGGCGGCCACGATGCTGGAGTTGAAGTCCACCGCCGTGCGGGTGGCCGTCTGGGTAATTTTGCCTTGCAGCGTGTCGAAGGCAAACGGCTGATTGTCGCGCACCACCACCACGTTGGTGCCGTTGAAGGTGCCGTTGAGCGTGTTCAGGTCCGCGCCCGAAATGTTGGCCTGCAGGTTGCCCTGCACGCGCAAATCACCGCCGGTGTAGAAGCCCAGCGCCGTGAGGTTGGCCCCGCGCAGGTCGAGCGACGACACCTCGTAGCGGGGGTTGCGGGCGTCGCGCAGGTTCACCACGGCCCGCAGGTCGAGGTTCAGGTTGGGGTCGGCCTTACTGCTGGCGTTGATGACGTAGCGGTTGCGGTCCAAGTCGACGGTGGTGGCCAAGCCGCGGTAGGTGTAGCCGTTGTAGCGGGCGCTTTGCACGGTGGCCTGCACCCGGCCCACCAGCGTGGCCGGGTCCTTGAGGTCGCCGGTGGCGTTCACGCGGCCCGACGCCGTGACGCGGCCCAGCTGCGGGTTCTTGAGCAGGCGGCCGAAATCAAACCCGCCCACGGCAAACGTGCCCAGCAGCGGCTGCCGCCCGTTGGCCTGCGCCGCCCCCAGGTTGCCGCTGAATGCGAGGTCGCCGTAGGTGGAGCGCAGCTTCAGGTTGGTGTTGAAGGCCAGCGTGGTGGGCCGGCCGCGAAAGGTGCCGCTCAAAGCCAGCGTGGGCGGAATGCTGATGTTGCTCGGGATGCTGCCTTTGGGCGCCAGGCTCAGAATGTCGGCCCGGGAGGTGCTGAACTGCTGGATGTCGAGGTCGACGTAGAGCCGTGCGTCCACGTTGGGCAGGCCCTGAATGCGGCCGCGCCGGGCGCGCAGCACCGTGTTGCGCAGGCCCACAAACTCCAGGTTGCGCACTGTAAAGTCGCCCACCCGGCCCGCAATCTGCCCGTTCAGCAGCACGCTCTGGTTGGGGCCGGTGTTGAACGGCGGCGTGCCCGCCAGGTCCGGCGCCAGGTACAGGATGTCGCGGAAGCCCAGGCGCACGTCGCGCAGGTCGCCTTCCAGCTTCAGATTCGGCAGGTTTTTGGTGTCGCTCAGGGCCGCCAGGCTTTCAAACCCAATGGCCAGCGTGCGCCGGATGCGGGTGTGCGGCGTCACCAAATCCAGACTATCGAGCCGAATCTGCACCGAGTCGTACACCACATCAGCCCGCCACTTGTCGATGCGAAAGCCGCTTTGCTCGCGGCCCGCCAGGTTGTCGACTTTGCCGGTGGTGCGGTTTTCGGAGTAGCGCAAATCGCGCGTGTTCAGCACCAGGTCGGTAAAATCCAGGTGGTTATAGTCCAGGGCCGACACCCGGGTGCGCTGCTTGGGCTGGTTGAAGTTGTCAAACTTAACGGCCAGTCCACTGATGTCGGACTCGCCCAGCGTCACGCGCCAGCTCAGCGACTGCCCAGTGGCTGCTTGCACCCGGTCGGTGGCGTCGTCGAGCTGGCGCACGGCTGCGGCGGGGTTCACCACGCGCTGCGCCACGGGCACGGCCTCGTTCTGGGCGTAGGCGAAGCGCGTGTTCTTGAGGGTGAGCTTGGTGAGGTCGACCCGCTGGTTGCGCAGGTCGATGTTGCGGGCCGTGATATCGGCCAGCCCGATGCTGGTGCCAATGAACTGCGCCGCCGGGTCGTTCTTGTAAGTAAACGACACGCGGTCAAGCGTGGCCCGGTTCAGGCCAAACTGCAGCGTGAGCGGCTCGGTAGGAGCGGGGTTATCCACCTCCGGGGCGGTTTTGGTTTGCGCGATGCTGATGGACGTGCGGCGCAGGGCGGCGTTATCCACTTTATAAATGGACTGGGCTACATCCACCTCGTCCATGTTGGCCGTGAACTCGCCGATGCGGGCCCGAATGTCGGAGCCGCTCACCTCATCGAGCTGGGTGAAGTAGATGTTGGTGAGGCGGGCCTTGCCGATGTCGTATTTCAGGGTCGACGCCGCGGTATCCACAGGCGCAGTAGGGTCGGTGAAGGCGGCGATGATGAAGTCGTAGTTATTCACCGAGTCGGGCTCGGTGCGGGTCAGGCGCACGCGGCCGTCGTTCAGCTCCACGTTCGACACGTTGATTTGCGACTTGAGCAGCGCGAAAACGTCAAGGTCCACGCCCAGGTGGCCCACCGATACCAACGTATCCTGCTGCTGGTCCTCCAGGTACACGCCGTCGAGGTTGATGGCGTGGCGGAAGTCGGTGCGAAACTTGGCTATCCGCACCTCGGTCTTCAGCTTGCCGCGCAGGTACCCTTCGGCCCGGCGGGCCACAAAGTCCTGGCCGGCGGGAAATTGCAGCACCACCACCACCACGATGACGAGGAGCAAAACCAGGGCTAAAAGCCCCAGCAGACCGTAGAGCGCGCGACGCAGAAATATGGACAAGGCGGGAATCAGTAAGCGAAAAACAGAGCAATGTGCGGTTCCCAAACGCAGAATGAGGGGTTTGGGTTGGCGGAGGGGACGCTTACGCTTACGCTTAATGAAGAATGAGGAATGAGGAATGAGGAATGCGCAGACGGAACGTCATGTCGAGCTTGCCGAGACATCTCGCGTGCAGCAGTAATCAAAACCGGCGCACGATTGGATTGCCTCCC
>NZ_JANNOD010000043.1:0-86927 GCF_031398885.1 Hymenobacter sp. | reverse complement strand
CAGCGGCTGCATAACTTGCCACTGCGAGTCAGTAAGGGGTTGATAGCCGTCAACCATAATGCGTCCGGGAGCCTAGGAACTCCCAACGCAACTTACTGGCTCGTTTTTATTTGCCCGTGCATATTATCCCAAACACCCTCTAAGTCCCCTTCGTCAGTGCAGGAAATGGCGATGACCTTTTGCAAATTCACGTTATTGAACAGTAATAATGCCCGAGCTGTGTCATCAATCGACAGGTCATCAAAAGCTGTGGTATTAGCAGTAACATCAGTTTGTATCCAGAGAGTGTGGTCGTCAGTGTTGCTATCCCTGAATGTCAACGTCAATACTTGATGCGTCAAGCCAAAGCTTTCTACACAAGCGCCTAATAAACAGTTTTGCAGATGCTGATTGGTGGCTTCAGTGCTAGGATGCATGGTAGGTAGAGTTAAATAGTGAAAATTCTACCTTGGGACTTCGATTTGCTGCATAATCTGCTTCACCACCTCATCGGGCGTGCCGCCTTCCATCTCGCGCTCCGGCGTGAGCATGATGCGGTGGCGCAGCACGCTGGGGGCCAGAAACTGCACGTCCTCAGGCGTCACGAAATCGCGGCCGCGCAGGGCGGCCAGGGCCTTGGCGCCGTTGAGCAGGGCCAGCGAGGCGCGGGGCGAAGCGCCCAGATACAAGGACTTGTGCGCCCGCGTCTGGCCCACCAGCTTGGCGATATAGTCCAAAATATTGGCTTCCACGCGCTGCTGGCGCACTTGCTGGCGCAGGGCGTGCAGGTCGGCGGCGCTCAGAATGGGCTGCACGGCTTCGAGGTGGGTGCTGCCGCGGCCGGCGTGGTGGCCGCTGAGTATCTGCACCTCCTCGGCCAGGGTGGGGTAGCCCACGTGCAGCTTGAACAGGAAGCGGTCGAGCTGGGCCTCGGGCAGGCGGTAGGTGCCTTCCTGCTCGATGGGGTTCTGGGTGGCCAGCACCAGGAAGGGCTCCTGCATGGGGTAGGTGGTGCCGTCCTGGGTCACGGTGCGCTCCTCCATCACCTCAAACAGCGCCGACTGCGTCTTGGCCGGCGCCCGATTTATCTCGTCAATCAGCACCACGCTGGCGAAGATGGGGCCGGGCCGAAACTCAAAGTCGGCCTTGTTCTGCCGGAACACCGACGTGCCCAGCACGTCGGACGGCATCAAGTCGGGCGTGAACTGAATGCGGCTGAAGGGCACTTCCAGCGTGCGAGCTAGCAGCTTGGCCATGAGGGTTTTGGCCACGCCCGGCACGCCTTCCAGCAGCACGTGCCCATCAGCGAGCACGGCGGTGAGCAGCAACTCCAGCAAGTCCTGCTGCCCGACAATGATTTTCCCGATTTCGCCTCGGATGGCGTCGGTCTGGGCCGTGAGGCGGGCGAAGTCGGTGCGCGGGGCAAACGCGGGCTCAGGGGCAACTGGATTTTCAACAGTCTCGGGAGCCACGGCATCTGGGGTAACGGAAGTTTCTGCGGCGGCCGGCGTCGGGCTATTCCCCATCCCCAGCGGGGCGGCTTCGTCGGGGGCTCCGTTCCGTGCTTCACCATCAGCAGGAGCCAGATTGTGCTTGGGCTCCGCGGAAGCTGGGCCGGGCGTGGGGTTGAAATTATCGTTTTCCATAAATTAGGGCGATGGCAGGAGTGCGGATATTCGGGTCGAAGCAGAAAATCAGCGGGAAAATCCGTTAAAAAAGGGCCCAGCCGAAGCTTACAGCTACTTTAGTGGGATAATACAATTTGAGCGAAACATGCTTTCTGGGTACAGTGCAAAATGATTTTCAGCGGTTCACTTCCTGCTTGAAGTCACTCAGCGCCTTGCTGAGCAATAACAGCTCTCGGTCGTTCATTTGGGGGGCGGTGCGGGCGAAGTTGACCAGCCGCAGCAGCTCGTCAACCCGGGGCCGGGCCAAGCCCGATTTCTGGCTGAGCCGCTCGCGGAAGTCGGCGTCGCCAAAATCGGGGTTGGTTTCCTGAAAGCGGGTGCGCAGGTAATCCATGAACAAGCCGACTTTTTTCTCGGCGATGAGGGCGTGGCTGCTGCCCTGGCGGTAGAGGCTGGCAACGGTGCGCGTAAAGAGCAGCGTGGTGTTGGGTAGCGGCCGGAGCGTGGGGATGATGCGCTGGCGGCGGCGCGCTTCTACCAGCACGAACAGCAGGCCGCCGGCCAAAATCAGGTAGTAGGCCGTGCGCAGGGCGTCGTGGGCCATCACCACCCGCAGCAGCGACTGCTCGCCTATGGGGCCCTGCTTCTGGTACTCGTCCCACCAGGTGCGGCGGGCGGGCAGGTAGGTCAGAGCCGCCGACGCAAACGCCGTGCTGCGGGGCCGCAGCAGGTAGTAGTTGGTGAAGGCGAGGGGCGCGGTGCAGATGTAAAAATGGCCCCGGCCGTAATCAAGCTGGATAAATACGGCTCGGCCCCGCGCATCGGTGGCCAAGGTGCGCCCCACCCGGCCCGAATCGACGACGAGGCGCTGCTCCGCGCCGGTGCCCGGCAGGCGAATGCCGGCCCCGGCTAGCGCCGGATTGCTGAAGCGCAGGTCCACCGAGTCAACGACGGGCAGGCCCTTGGAGCTTTGGTGGGTGACCAAGTCCATGTCCTCCACCGTGAAGCCCAGGCTGTCGCGTAGCAGGCCGCGGGCGCCGCTGAATTCCTGCGCGGCCACGAAGGCGTCGTTGCCGCGGGCCACGAATTGCAGCAGGGCCAGGGCGTCGGGCCGGCTCAGCTCGAAGCCTTGGTTGACGAAGAGGTAGTTGGCCTGCCCGGAGCGCAAGGGCATATTTGTGGGGCGATTGTCGCGGTCATCCTCATCGGCCGCTTCGTCGGCTTCACTGGCAACTTGCCCGGCTTCGCTTCCGGCTGGAGAACTGTCGGTGGCTTGCGGCCCGGCAGCATCTGCGGCGTCATTGGTTCCGACAGTTTCTTGCCCATCGGTCTGGGCGGGTCCGGTCGCTTCTTCCGTGGCGGCGGTGTCCCCCGTGGCAGTTGTGGCGGTGGCGCCGTCCGCCCCGGCGGCAGCCGTTGAGTCGGAGGCCGCCGCCACTTCGGTGGAATCCCCGCCTGCCGGCTCGTCCTCGCCGTCGGTGTCCTCTTCAGAAATGTCATCCAAGCTCAGGCCGGTGAGCTGGCTGTAGATGGGCAGGCGCACGGCCTCGACGGAGTCGGTGCCGAGCAGGCGCGGGAGCTGGTCGTAGAGCGCGTAGGTGCCGTAGGGAATCTTGTCCTTGTTGGCGTAGCTGGGGTTCCAGTCCAAGGGCTTGGGCCGGTTGTATTCCAGCGCAACGTAGCCCGCAAACAGCAGCGCTATCCCCAGCAGGTAGAGGCGAAACGTGGTGAGCTGGGGCATCAGGCGGGCTGGGCGTTGGAAGCAATTACGGCGGGCGCCGCGGGCCGGCCGGTCGCCAGCGGCCCGCTCACGGCCCGTTGGCTGGCCCGGGCCTGCTGGTAGAGGGCGGCGTTGAGGCGCAATTCCCCGTACCACACGTACTCAAACTCGCGGGTGGCGGCGCGAAAGGCGTCGCGCAGCGGCCCGGCGGTTAGCTCGGCCAGGTAGGCGTGGTTGGTTTTGTCGGGCTGCCAGTGGATGAGGCCGCGGTCGGTGAGCTGCTTGAGCACCTCCAAATAGCCCAGGCGGGTAGCCAGGCGGAAGTTGCCGGCCGCTTCGGCTTCGGCGATGCGGACCCGGAAGTCCACTTCGTGGATATTCTCCGAAGTAGTGTCGTAAGCCAGCGGATTGCGCCGGGCCGCGCGCCCGAACGCGCCGGTGATGTCCACTTGCAGAAGCTTCAGCACGGCGTACACCAGGGCCACTACCACGGCCACGTAGAGCCCGTATTTGCCGGTGAAGCGGCCAGTGGGGGTGCGCAGCAACTCGCGCAGCCAGCGCCACAGCCGCGCCCAAAACGCGTCCCAGGCATCGGTACTGGCATTGGGCTCCACGTAGCGGAACTCACGTTGGGCGGCCAGCGCGCGCAGGCGCGCGGCGTCGGCCCGGCGCGGGGGCAGGGCGGTGTTGCGGTCGGGCGGCAGGGCCCGCGGGCGTGGGGCGCGCTCGGCGACGGGCGCGGCTGGCTGGGCTGGGGCAGGAGCAGGCGCGGGTTGGGCGCGGGCGGGCACTCCGGCCACGGCCAGGCACAAGACCAGCCGCGCCAGTCGGGCCAGTTTGCCTGGCCCGGCCCCGTTATTCAGCACAATCTCAGGTAGGAATCCGCGCACGCCGCAAAGGACAATTTCTGGTAATCTGTGCAAAGCTACTTTCGGGGGGAGGGCCAAGTGCCGCCAGTGAGCCCGTTTTGGGTTGAGTGCCGCGTACCGGGCCCCGCTGCTTCTAATATTCGCCTTCTTCGTCGGGGCGGTAGGTGGCGCTGCTTACCTGCGGGGCGGCAGTTTGGCCCAGCGAGTCCACCAGCAGGCGCAGGCCCACGCCGTCCCTGCGCTCCACGAGGTTGAAGTATTGGAACAGCATGGCCACCAGCGGCAGCACCGCCGTAAAAATCCACCCCAACGCGTAAATGCTCATGGCCGCCACGCTCAGGATTTCCGAGTCGAAACCGGGGATTTTGAGCATTCGCACCACCATCAACCCGTAAAAAGGAATGATGAAAACGTAGTTGATGATGCCCGTGATGAGCGCCATTATCATATACAGCCCGAAGGAGGACCACCACTTGCCTTTCACCAGGTAGAAAGAGCGCCGCAGCGCCGCCAGGATGCCGCCGTCCTCCATCCACAGGGCCGGGAAGTACAGCGTGAGGCACACCGCCACCCACACCAGCGGAAAGAACATCAGCACCACGAAGCCCGGGCCCAGCAGCGCCAGCAGGCCGCCCACAATGCTCATGCCCAGCACCGAAACGAGGCTCAACACCACCCAGGCGCCCACCACGCGCCCCAGCCGCGGCCACACGAACGCCCACACCTGCGCCGGTTGCACGGCTTCGTCGGGCGGGGTGCTCATGCGCACCCGCACGAAGCCGTAGACGGTGCCCGAGAGCAGCAGAAACGCCACCAGAAAGCCCACTACCGACAAGCCGATGCCCAGCAAGGAGGTGCCGGTGAAAAAGGTGTTGGTGGCGAAGCTCTGGGCCAGCCGGGCCGAGTTCGCGGCCTGGTCGCCCGGCTTGGGCATCAGGGCCAGGAAGTTGTCCATGAACAACCCCAGGCCGATGCCCCCCAGCAGGGCGCCGGGCAGCACGAAATACGCCAGGCACTTCACCAGCGGCCGAAACTGCGCCGCTACGAACTCGAACGTGGCCCCGACTTTGGCCCCGAAATCCCGCTCCCGCCGATACTCGGCCTCCCGGGTGAACGCGCTTTTTGCCTGCATACCGTTGATGGTGAAAAGAGGAATTCCTGTTCGTAGCTACTGCGCCGGAGCCGCCCCCAGCCGGCGCACCAACTGCCGGGGGTAGAGAATGAAATACCACCCAATGAACGCCGCTGAAGTGCCGATGATGGCCAGGCTGGCCGCCACGGGCATCTCGGTGTGGCGCGTCACGAACCCTTCCAGGAAGCCGGCCACCACGAAAATCGGCACCAGGCCAATGGCCATCTTTAGGCCGTCGCGCGCGCCGTGGCGGAAGGCTTCGGCCCGGCTGTAGGTGCCCGGAAACAGGATGCCGCGTGCCATCACGAAGCCCGCGGCCCCGGCCACGATGACGGCCGAAATCTCCAGCGTGCCGTGTATCCAGATAGTGAGCACCGAAGCCTGGAGCACGTGGTAGTGGTAGAAGAAGTACTGGAACGAGCCCAGCATGAGCCCGGTGCGGAACATCTGCACCAGTGTGCCCACGCCCAGCGTGGCGCCCAGCGTGAAAATGCTGAGGGCCACGTAAATGTTGTTGGCCGTGATGCCCAGAAACATCAGCGTTTCGCCCTCCTGCTTGTACACCGCCATGGGGTCGCCCTTGCGGATGTTCTCGATGGTCTGGTTCACGTAGGCGTCGCTCAGCACCACCCGCACGAAGGAGTCGTCGTAGGCCGCCGACAGCGCCCCCAGGCCCGTGAATAGCACGAAGAGGAGCGCCGTGACGGCCAGCGTGCCGTGGTGCCGGGCTACCACCAGCGGCAGCTCCACGGCCCAGAACCGGGCAAAGCGGCCGCCGGCCTGGCGCTTGTTGGCGTAGAGGCGCTGGTGCAGCTTGCCGGTCAGGCCGTTGAGGTAGGCCGTGGTGGGGGAGGCGGGGTAGAACGTTTGGGCGTAGGCCAGGTCGTCGGTGAGGGCCACGAAGCGGGCGGCCAGCTCGTCGGGCCCGGCCGCGGCGTGCTGCTCGTACTGCTGCCAGCGCGCCTGGTTCTGGCGCAGAAAAACGGCTTCTCGCATGGCTCGGAATTGTAGGCCTTAAAGATAGGAAGCCGCGGCGGGCAAGTCCTACCCGGCGGGGTTGCCAGTTTGCGTTCGGGGGCTATATTTGCCGCATGTCCGCCGCCTTCGCCCGCCGCTATTACCGCTATTGCAACTACGCGCCCACCCGGTGCGAAGCGGCCCTGGCGTGGCCCGGCTAGTTCCGGCCCTCCCGAATTGCAACGCCAGCAATTGCCCGCTTCCCGCCCCGGAAGCGGGCAATTTCTTTTATATCCCAATCCCACGCTTTTTTGTTCTCACCCCAAACTCACTTTTCGCCTTCATGAACCACCCTTCCCCCGCCGCTCCCTTCGCTGCCCTCGAACAAGACTACGCCCGCTACACCGCCGACGACCAGTGGGTGTGGCACACGCTATTTGCGCGCCAGATGCGGGTGCTGCCCGCCGTGGCCTCTGGCCGTTTCCTCGAAGGCCTGCCGCGCGTCGACTTCCGGGCCGAACAAATCCCCGACTTTGCCGCCGTGAACCCGCTGCTGGACCAGGCTACCGGCTGGCGCCTGGTGGCCGTGCCCGGCATCGTCGACGACCGCACGTTCTTCGAGCTGCTGGCGGCCCGGCGCTTTCCGGCCACCACTTGGCTGCGCACCCCGGCCCAGCTCGACTACCTCGAAGAGCCCGACATGTTCCACGACGTGTTTGCCCACGTGCCGCTGCTCACCGACCCGTTTTTTGCCGATTTCCTGCAGGCCGTGGGCACCCTGGCCCTGCGCCACCTGCACGACGCCTACGCCGTGGAGCTGCTCTCGCGCCTCTACTGGTTCACGGTCGAGTTCGGCCTCATTGCTGAGGATGGCGGCCTGCGCATCTACGGGGCGGGCATCCTGTCGTCGGCCGGCGAAACCGAGTTTTGCCTGAGTGCCGCGCCCGCCCGGCGCCCCTTCGACGTGGCCGCCATCCTGGCCACGCCCTACGTGAAGGACCGGATGCAGGACGTGTACTTCGTCATCGACTCGTACGAGCAGCTGGCCGCCTCCGTGCCCGTACTCGAAGCCGAGCTGACCCGCCTGCTGGCTTTGGCCGAAGCCGGGGAATAAAGCCGCCCCAGCCGCCAGCGCGGCACCGGCCGCGTGTTAGCTTAGCGCCTTGATTTCCCGTTTTTCCCGGTTGTAATTCCGCTTTTCCCATGGCCACCATCCGCGTCCACACGGCCCAGAACGTCACGCTTGAGTACGAAGTCGCCAGCCTGGGCGAGCGCATCGTGGCGGCCATTATCGACACGCTCGTGCTGGTGGCGTGGGTGATGGCGTGCTTTTTACTGTTCGGCAGCTTTGTCGGATTTCGACAAAACGGAAGCAGCCCGGCGGTAGTAGTGCTCGTCATCCTCATCGCCGTGCCCTACGTCTTCTACAACCTGGTGTGCGAGGTGTTCTTCAACGGCCAGAGCATCGGCAAGAAAGCCCGCGACATCCGGGTGATGCGCCTGGACGGCACCGCCCCCGGCCTGGGCGACTACCTGCTGCGCTGGCTCCTGCGCATCGTCGACACGGGCCTGCCGGTGGTGGGCGGGCTGGTGGCCATCATCACCATTGCGGCCAACGGGCGCGGGCAGCGCCTCGGCGACCTGGCCGCCGGCACCACCGTGGTGAGCGTGCGCCCCCGCCCCGGGCACGGCACGCCGCTGGCCCCGGCCCTCGGCGACCTGACCGATTACCAGGTGGTGTTCCCGCAGGCCGCCCTGCTTGCCGACCACGACGTGGCCCTGGTGCGCCAGTTGATGCAGCAAGCCCGCGCCCGCGGCAACTACGAAGTACTCAACCAGGTCGCCAACAAGGTTAAGCTCCTCACCGGCATTCAAACCGACCTGCAGGACGGCCCCTTTCTGCAAACCGTGCTGCGCGACCACGCCCACCTGGCCCACCAGTAATCACGTCTTCATCGGGTGTTTCGCACAAAAAAGCCCTGCCCGAACATTCAGGCAGGGCTTTTTGCATCGAGGCTACTACTCCACCACCAACTGGCGGCTGGCGGCGGCCTGCCCGTTCACGGTGAGGCGCACGGTGTACAGGCCGGGCTGCACGCTGCCGGCTTCCAGGCGCAGGGCCTGGGCCCCGGCGGGCAGTAGGGCCGAGGTCTGGGTGGCCACGCGGCGGCCCAGGGCGTCGAACACGCTCAGCTCCACGCGGCCGGCACGGGCCAGGGTGAAGGCCACGCGGGGGTTACCCTTGGCCGGGTTGGGGTACACGCTCATGCCCGAGGCCAGGTCGGCGCGTTCGCGCACGCCCGTCACCACGCCCGTGGCGGCAGCCACGGCAATGTCGCGGGCCGTCAGGCCGTTGCCGATGGCGCCCACCGAAGTGGTGGCGCCGGTGGCCAGGTCCACGGTGTAGAGCGTGCTGCTGGGCGAAGCCGCGCTGTTGGCCACCAGGTACGCCGTGTTGGTGCCGGCGGCGGGGCTGTAGATGTCGAGGCTCACGCTGGGCGCCGCGTTCAGCGTCAGGCCCGAGCTGCCGATGGTGTTCAGGGTGCCGTCGTTGGGCGGGTTCTGGGCCGAGAGCACGTTCAGGGCGCGGTCGTAGTCGTAGAGCGTGGTGCCGGACGCCATGTTGGCGGCCGCGAAGCTGTTGGTGTAGGCCACCGTGGCAATGGCGGGCGTGGCCGCAGCATTGGGGTCGGCCGGCACGGCGGGCGTGGAGGTGGCGTTGCCGGGGTTGTACTTAATCTGCCCGTCGGTGGCGGCCAGGGCGCCGTCGTTGGGGTTGAGGCGGAAGTTGGCGCGGTTGGAGCCCACCACCCGGATGCGGTCCACGGTGGGGTTGAAGTCGAAGCCGATGGCATCCGTGGCGGCCGTGCCCAGGGCCAGCGCCACGGCCGGGCCCACGGGCGTGGCAACGCCCGTGGCAGCGTTGAGGGTGTAGAGCTGGGCCGTCTGGTCGGTCAGGCGGTAGCCCAGGCCGTAGAGCACGTTGGTGGCGGGCCGCACGTCGATGCCCACCAGCGTCTGGTCGGCGGGCAGGCCCGCGAGGCCCACTGAGGTGCGAATCAGGGTCGGCAGGGCGGTGTCAAACGTGAGCAGGTTGGTGCCGGCCAGCGCGTAGGCCAGGTTGCCGGTCACGGCCGGCAGGGTGGCGGGCCGGTCAATGGCAAAAGCAATGTCGGTAACCAAGCTGCCCACGGGGCCAATGGCGCCCACGGCCGTCTGATTGGCCCCGGTCATGAAGTCCAGGGTGTAAAGTTGCGTGGCGGGGGTGGCCGCCGTGCCGGTGGCAATGGTCAGGTAGGCGTTGTTGACGCGGGTGGTGGGGTTGAAGTAGATGTCCAAATCGGTGGCCAGGGCCGCGGCCGTGCTCACCGCCAGGGTCGAGCGGCTGTTGAGCACGCCGTCGTTCGGCGGGTTCTGCGTGGCGTAGAGGCTTTTGGCTTCGTCGATGTCGTAGAGCACCGTGGCGGTGGCACCGATGAACGAGTTGGCGTAGGCCACGCTGCCGATGACGGGCGTCTGGCCAGCGTTAACATCCGCCGGGACGGCGGGCGTGGAAGTGGTGTTGCCGGGGTTGTAATTGAGGGCCAGGTCCGTAGCCGCGAGGGCGCCGTTGTTGGGGTTGAGGCGGAAATTGGTGTTGCCGCTGCCCGTCACCCGGATGCGGTCCACGGTGGGGTTAAAATCGAAGCCGATGCGGTTGGTGATGGTACCCAGGTTCAGGGTCAGCGCCGCGCCCACAGCGGTAAGGGCGCCGGTGGTAGGGCTCAGGGTGTAGAGCTGCGCCTGGGTGCCGGTGGGGTTGTAGCCCAGCGCAAACAGCTGCCCCGTGTTCGGCCGCGAGTCAAGCCCAACCAAGGTCTGGCCGGCCGTAAGCCCCGTAATCGGGAGCGTGGCCGTGAACGTGCCCGGCGCCGCAGCGCTGAACGAGACGAGGCTTTGCGTGGCGGCGGGAGTGGCGAGCAGCCCGTACACCGTTTGGGCCCGGGCGGCCGGCGCGCCCAGCAGAAGCAAACCAGCCGCGGCAGCTAGCCGCAGGGAAGTAGAATTACGTTGCATGAGAATAAATGGAGTGAAAGATGAAACAGAACTTAGTGGGATTACGACGCTCGTGGCAATGCAGATTGGGGTTAACCAAATTTTAATGTCGGTTCAGGGCTTGATGTGCGCAGAATCCAAGGTAACTAGGTAGCAGCGTTTTCCGGCTCCGGTAGCTTTTTCGCTCGCCATACATAACAAAAGCGGCTTGCCCTCCTGGACAAGCCGCTTTCTTACAATGTTTGAATCAGTCTCTGCCGCCGGTTAGTTGCGCGTCATGAGGGCATTCGTGGCCAACTCCGTGGATGGGATGGGCCATATGTAGGCCGGATTGGCCGGGTCGATGGCGGGCACCGCTCCCTTGCCCGGAATAACGGCGTTGAGGCGCATCAGGTCGATGTTGCGAATGCCTTCGCCCAGAAACTCGATGCGCCGCTCCAGAAGTAAGGCATCGGTCAGGGCACCCACTGAGCCCAGGCCGGCGGCCGTGTACACTCCGGTCGCAAAGGACCGGCCGCGGACGGCGTTCAGCAGCAGCAGGGCCTGCGGGTCCACCGTGTTGGTGGAGCGCACCCGTGCTTCGGCTAGGTTCAGCAGTACCTCCGCGTAGCGAATCACCGGGGCCTTGTCAGAATACGGGACCGCGCTATTGCCGCCACTGGGATACTTCCGAATAAACGATTCGGTGCCGGCCGTGAACACGAACGCCGTGCGTCGGGCATCGGTAGCGGCCCAGCCGGGGTTGTTTAAAATGCCGCCTGCGGCTCCGTTCAGGCTGTATTCGCCGTTGCCGCCCGGCGCGGACAGGTAATAAAACGCGAGTTGGTTCTGCACGCCGGGCCCGTCCTGCGCAGTGAAAGGGAAAGCTAAAATGGTTTCCAACGTTTCCTGCGACGGCGCAAACACATCGGCAATCGAGGGGCTCAGGGCGTGGCGCACGCCGGTGGGAGCCACGAAGGGCGCCGCAGTGGACACTATTTTGTTGGCTTCCGTAATCACGTCGCCGTAGCGGCCCATGCTCAGGTACACCCGCGTTTTCAGGGCGATGGCCGTGTTGCGGTGGGCCCGGGTTACGTTGGAGGCACTATTCGTCAGGGGCAAGTTGTCCTCGGCAAACTTTAGGTCGTCGAGAATCTGAGTGTACACTTCGGCTACCGAGCTGCGGACCAAGTCGTTGTTGAGGTCATCGGTTTCGCCCTTCAGGCGCAGCGGGAGGCCGGGTTTGATGCCGTTGCCATCGGTATAAGGCCGGGCGTACAGCTGCAGCAGCGAATAGTAGCACAGGGCCCGCAGCAGCCGGGCCTCGGCCCGGTAGTTGGTGGCCGTGGTGGCAAAGGTGGCCGGGAACACGGGCGCCACAAACTTGGCGGCGTTGGCGTCCATGCCGTCCAGAAACACGTTGATTTGATTGATGGCCGCGTAGCCGTTGGTCCAAATCGTGACCACGTCGTTCTGCGAGGCCTCGGTCAGGGTGTGGTTCCAAACGCTTTGGCCCGTCACGCCGTTCGACGTGCGGTTGATGAACTCGTTGGACCGGATGTCGTTGAAAATCTGGAACCGGCCGCCCAAAAATCCCCCCGTCTTCACAAAGCGGTACAGGCCATTGACCTGCAATGCAATGCGCTCGGGTGTTTCAAACACCACTTTGTCGGAGAGCAGGGTGAGGGGTTCGGGGTTGAGCAAATCGTTCTGGCAAGAGGCGGTGCCCAGCGCCAGGAGCGCCGCGCACGCCGCCGCGAGGGTCTTTTTAGATAATAGGGTCTTCATCAAATGAGGGATTTAAAAGCCAATGTTGAAACCCACGGTGAAGGTGCGCGCCTGGCCCACGGAGTTGCGGTCGACGCCCGAGCCGGTGTTGTTGGACCCGTTGCTGGAAATCTCTGGGTCGATGCCTGAGTAGTTGGTCAGCAGCGCGGCGTTTTGCACCTGCACGTACAGGCGGGCGTTGGCCACTTTCACGCGCTCAAGCATTCCCTGGGTGAAGGAATAACCCAGCGACACCTGCCGCAGGCGGGCGAAATCGCCCTTTTCCACGTTCTGCGACATTACGAAGGTGGAACCATTCGAGACGTTGTCGCCGAACACCACCCGCGCCCACTTGGCGTTGTCGGTGTTTTCGGTGGTCCAGCGCTCCAGAATATCCTTTTCGTTGTTCCAAAAACGCTGGTCGTGCAGGCCGGCCTTCGAGCCGTTGTAGATGTAGTTGCCGCCCGAAAACTGCACGAATACGCCCAGGTCGAAGCCCAGATAGCGGAAGGTGTTGTCGAACCCGCCGTAGAAGGTGGGCAGGGTGGGCCCGTAGTACACCCCGTCCTCTAATTGGCTGGGGGCCGTGGTGTTTCGGCCATCCAGGGTGGTCCAGCCCGTCGAGCCCGGGCCGGTGGTGCCCAGGTGGTTGTACTGCACCACGGTGCCGTCGGCCTTCTGAATCAAGCGCTGCCCGTTGGCCGGGTTGATGCCCAGCGTGGGCACGGCCAGGATGTCACCGACCGAGCGCCCCACTTCCGTGAAGTTGGCAGTTTCAAGGCCCGAAGTGGCCGTGCCGATGCGCTGCCCTTCGAAGGCCAGGGCCAGCACGCGGTTCTTGAGCGTGGTCACGTTGCCGCTCACCGTCCAGGTGAAGGCCTTGTTCTGAATGGCGTTGAAGGAAAGGTTGAGTTCGACGCCGCTGTTCTGCATCGAGCCCACGTTCCCGGGAATGGTGTTGCGAGGGTCGTTCGGAATGCCCTTCGACGGAGCCTGGGGTACGTCCAGAATCAGCCCGTCCACGAGGTTGCGGTAATAGGCAAAATCCCCCCGCAGGCGGTCCTGCAGGAAGCCGAACGAGAGGCCCGCGTCGGTTTTCTTGCTAGTTTCCCAGGTCAGGTCCGGGTCGCCAGCGCCGCTGTAGAACAGCGTGGCATTGGCCCCGTACAGGCCCGAGCCGTACGTTTGCAGCGAGGCAAAGTCTCCGATGCCTTGGTTGTTGCCCACGTTGCCGAAGCTGCCCGTCAGCTTCAGAAAGGAGAAGGCCTGGGCAAACGAAGAATTCTTCCAGAATTCTTCCTCCGACACCACGTAGCCAAGCGAGGCGCCGTAGAAGTTGCCAAACTTCTTGGCCCAGGCCGAGTAGCCGTCGCGGCGCACGTTAACCGTGGCCAGGTATTTGCGGTTGAAATTGTAGTTCATCCGTCCAAAAAACGACACCAGGTAATTAACGCCCTGAAAGTTGCCCGCCACGGCCACGTTGGTGAAGTTGCCCTCGTAGGTAGTGAAAAACGGGTCCGCTACGCCGGTGCGGGTTGCGCCCGAACGCAGGATGTTCGTGGCCTGCTGCTCGTTGCCCAGCAGCAGCGAAAGATTGTGCTTGTCGCCGAACGTGTGGTCGTACTGGGCCGTATTCTGCCAGTTCCAGCGGCGGTTGGTGCGGTAGAAGTTGCTGGCTGAGCCGACGGCCGTGAAGCCCTCGCCGGAAGTTGAAGCGGCAAACGACTTGTCTTCGAACAAGATGTTGTTGATGCCGTAGCTGGTGCGCAGGCTCAGGCCCTTCGCCACTTCCAGATTGGCGAACACGCTGCCCTGAATCTCGTTGCCATCGGAGGTGAAATAATTTTTATTCAACTCCACCACGGGGTTATAGAAGTTGGTCACCAGCGGCGCGCCGGTGGTGGGGTTGGTGTTGGGCCCCGCTCCCAGGGTCCCGCTGCTACTCGTGTTGAAAGTGCCGTCGGGCCGGTAAGGGGCAACGTTGGGCGGCAGCACCAGCGGGATGCGGCCCAGGCCGCCCGTGCCAAAGGCGCCGTCGCCCACCGAGCCTGAGTTGGGCGACGAGTTCTTGGAATTGGAGTAGCCCACGTTCATGCCCACCGAGAGGCGGTCGAACACTTTGTGGTCCAGATTCAGGCGGGCCGAGACGCGTTGGAATTCGTTGCGCTCCAGCATGCCTTTTTGGGTGGTGTAGCCCACCGACGTGTAGTAGGTGGTTTTGTCGGTGCCGCCCGAAAAGTTCAGGTTGTGCGACTGCGAGAAGCCCGTGCGGTAGATGTAGTCATACCAGCGAGTGTCGGCGGCGTTGCCATCGGCATCTTCAAGCTTGAAGCCCTCCACATTGAGGACTGGGGCCGGCGCACCGGGCGGAGTAATGGCTATCCGGTTAGCGTTCAGGTTGCGCACGGCTTCGTTCTTGATGTTGACGTAGTCCTGCGCGCCCAGCACCTCGTAGAGGCGCACGGGTTTCGACCAGCCCGCCCAGGTGTCGTAGCTGAGCTTGCTCTGGCCCCGGCGGCCTTTTTTAGTGGTGACCAGGATGACCCCGCCGGCGGCCCGCGACCCGTAGATGGCCGTGGCCGAGGCATCCTTCAGCACCTCCATGCTTTCGATGTCGGCCGGGTTGAGGTTGCTCAACGGGTTGTTGGGCACGCTGCCCACGGCCGAGGAGTTGCCACTGAACGCCGGAATGCCGTCGATAACCACCAGGGGGGCCGAGCTTAGGGTAATCGAATTGACCCCGCGGATGCGGATGACGGGCGGGTTGTTGAGCACCCCGTTGGGAGTGGTGATGTTGACGCCGGGGGCCCGGCCTTGCAGGGCTTGGTCGAAGCTTTGCACTGGGGCCGTGGCAATCTCCTTGCCGCTGATGGTGGCCACGTTGCCCGTCAGGTCGCGCCGTAGCTGCGTGCCGTAGCCTACCACCACCACTTCATCCAGACCGGTGGTATTCACCTTTAGACTGATGTTGATATTCGATTCGCTGCCAATGGCGGCTTCCTTGCTGTCGTAGCCGACGAAGGAATAGACCAGCGTGGTAGCCGTTGCCGGTACCGACAAGCTGTACTTGCCCTCGGAGTCGGTCGAGGTTCCTTGTTTTCCCCCTTTCACGATTACCGTAACCCCGGGGATTGCCACGCCATCGGAGCCAAGCACGGTGCCAGTAACCGTTCGATCCTGCGCCCGTAGGTCATGCGCCCAGAAGGCGAAGACCATAAAGAAGAATGATAGTAAAGTTTTGTTCATGCTGCTGAGAATTTATGCGGTGATGAGTGAATAAGCGAATGTAGTAGTAAAGGGCTAAAAAACACATATGAGCCGGTTGAAAAGGTATATGATTTAGAAAAAGAGCATCTAAAATGTCAGATTTCTTCGTAGATTTCTGAGGATTTTTAGAGAAGGGCTCTTTACTATGCAGGGCGTCAGATTCCACAACGGGGGCTTGCAAGGCACGAGCGTCATGGTCTAAACTCGTAGAGGACCCCACGCGACGGTTGTAATTGTTCACATGCGTTGCCACAATGGTGCAAAACGCGCCGACCGAACAAGCACTCGATGGACGTAAAAAAGCAGGCCCGTTCGTTGATTGCTCAACTGAATGGGTCTGCGAATTTTATTAGGGTTGTTCCTCTTCTTTCTGGGAGGTAATCTGCTGCTGACTAAAAAGGAAGCAGTTGCGTCATTGCCGGGGCTGGGACTACCAGGGCACGGGCTGGCCCTGCCAGGTCACGAAGCTGCCGTTTTCTTCGGCGTGCAGCTGCTCGGCCAGGCGGATGATGCCGCGGGCCGAGTCGGCGGGCTCCTGGGTGGCGGCCTCGCCGCCCATGTCGGTGCGCATCCAGCCCGGGTCCACAATCACCGAAATCAGGCCCTGGTGGCCGATGTCGGCGGCCAGGCTGCGCATGTACATGTTCAGGGCGGCCTTGCTGGCGCTGTAGTGGTAGGGGTCGCCGGTGGCCTTCCAGGTGAGGGAGCCCTGGCCCGACGACATGCTCAGGATGCGCCCCTTCTGGCCGGCGCGCAGCAGCGGCAGCAGCGCCTGCGCCACGAGCAGCGGCCCAATGGCGTTGACCTGCATGGTTTCGATGGCGTCGTCGTGGGTGAGGTGGCCCAGGCGCTGGTGGGCGTCGCCGGAGCCGGCGTGCGGGTACACCCCGGCGTTGTTAATGAGCACGTCAAGGCCCGCGGTGGCAGCGCTGACGGCCTGCACGGCGGCGGCAATGGAGTCGGCGCTGGCCACGTCGAGCGGCAGCAGCACGAGGCGGTCGGCGTACCGCTGGTGCAGCTGCTGCAAGTCGGTGGCGTCCGCGGGCTGGCGGCTGGCGGCAAACACCTGGTCGCCGCGCTCCAGGTACTGGCGGGTAAGTTCGAGGCCCAGGCCCCGGTTGGCCCCGGTGATGAAAACGCGCATGTTTTTAGGGAGGAAGTGAAGGGGGAGATGGGAAGTTGGGTTATCACTTACGGGAAAGTGCGCGCCGGTGGCAAAGCATGCGTTAAGAACAGGCCGCGACCGGCGGCGGCATCGGCCCGCTACTCCACGCCGAAGCGGGCCGTGAGCCGGCGCCCATCGGACAGGCGCAGGCAAGCCAGGTAGCCGCCCACCGGCAGGGCGGGCAAGTCAACCGCACCCGTGGCCCCGGCCCCCAGGCGGTGCACGCCCAGGCGCTGGCCCGTGAGGGCCCATACTTCCAGTTCCAGCGCAGCCCCGGCGGCCGGGGCGGCACCCGGCAGGGTATAGCGCAGCGGGGCGCCCCGCCCCAGCCGCGTGGGGTACACGGCGAAGCCCGCGCTGGCCGGCGCGCCCACCGCCGCCGCCAACGGGCCGCCCCCGATGCCCGAAACCGGGCCCGGCGCGGCGGGCAGGGCCGGCGCCCGGGCCGGGCCCGAAGTCGCCAGGCCGGTGATGGCGCCCGGGCCGCGCAGAATCAACGGGATGGTGCCCGTGCCGTACCATTCCTGGGTGGTGCCGCTGAAGGCCATGATGGTGCCGGCGGCGTTGTTCCAGATGGTGGCGTTGGTCACGCCGATGCGCAGCGTGATGCCGCTGATGGTGCCGCTGAAAGTCCCGTTGTTCTGGTTTTCGGCGCCGTAGGCGAAGGGCTGCTGGCCCCGCCCGGCGCCCACATAGATGCCGCCCGTGATGGCGTAATTCCCGCACGAGGGCAGCTCCACGCACCGGCCGTTGCTGTTGGCGTTGTAGCCGCCGCTGATGGTGTTGGTGGCCGCCCGCGTCTTGCAGTTGTTGGCGTACGGGTCGCCGTACCAGTGGTTGTCGACGCAGGTGAGCGCGCGGATTTCCCCCAGGTACGCGTCGTGGGAATAGCCGTCCTGCGCCTGGCCGTTGGGCCGCTCGTACCCGAAATCGCAGTGGTCAATGACCAGGCTTTGGTTGGCGTTGGGCGCCGCGAAAATTCCCGTCACGCAGCCGTCGAACGCGCAGTAGCTCACCCGCGCGGTGCCGGCGCTCGTCAGGTCCTCGAAGCGCAGCCCGGCCTGGTTGCCCGCGCCCAGCCCCTGCTGCGCCACGCCGGCGCTGCCGCCCAGCCCCGCGTTCTTAAACCAGAGGCCGACGGCCGCGAAGCCGGGGCTGTTGCTGACCACGATGATGGCCTTGCCGCCCAGCGCCAGGTTGCCCAGCCCGGCGTTGTCGAACACGACCCCGCCCGCCCGCCCGGAGGCGCTGGTGATGGTGACATTCGCGAGCCCGCGGATGATGCAGACGTCGGCGTAGGTGCCGTCGTCAATCCGCACCGTGGCGCCGGACACGACCGCCCCGGCATTGACGGCCGCGCGCAGCGTGGGGTAGGTCCGCGAGGCGCCCACCAGCACGGTCTGCGCCCGCCCGGTCCCCGGGCCCAGCGCCAGCAGTCCGGCAAGCAGCCAGGCGTATGCCCATGAAGTATGACCTTGTTTCATAAGACTCGAAGTAAGAGTAAAGACTTGTTCCTGAATTAAGGAAGCTGAACGTCATGCTTCGCTGCGCTCTGCATGACCGTCTTTTGGTTTTCCTAATTCAGGAACAGGTCTTGAGAGTAAAAGCAAAAAAAGGGTTGGATGCAATGGTTGAGCGGCTGGCTACAAGGCGCTCGTGGTCGCCCTCGTTAACAACGCAAAGGTGGTCTTTCGCCCCGGCAAGCTTTTCGCCCAGGCTATGCAGGGCGCAGGAAAGCCCGGTAGCTGCCTCGCGAAAAGATTACTATCTTTTTGAAAAAGACAGTAATCTTTCTCAAAAAGATAACGGCGAAGCGCAGCCGGGCCCACCAAGTAGCGGCGTTGCCGCAAGTAGCAACAAAAAAAAGACCCTCGCTTCCGTCGAAAGCAAGGGTCTTCAATTGAAGCCGCGGCTCCGGGCCCCGGCGCTACCCCGCCGCGATGGCCTTGCGGCGGCTGGTGCGCGGCAGGCGCTCGGCGCCCTGCTCCAGCAGCTCGTCGTCGCGCTCGGTGGCTTTTTTCATCACCCAGCTCACCGAGTACAGGTCCTTGCGGCGGTCGCGCAGGTTGCGCACGGCGCCGCTGGTGTTGAGGTCCTTGAGCAGGTTCAGGTCGAGGTCGGCAATCAGGGTCATCTCGGTGTTCGGGGTGGCTTCGGCCACGATGGCGTCGTGCGGGAAGGCGAAGTCGGAGGGGCTGAACACCGCGCTCTGGGAGTACTGGATGTCCATGTTCTCGACGCGGGGCAGGTTGCCCACCGAGCCGGTGATGGCCACGTAGCACTCGTTCTCGATGGCCCGGGCCTGGGCGCAGATGCGCACCCGCTGGTAGGAGTTCTTGGTGTCGGTCCAGAAGGGCACGAACAGTATTTTCATGCCCTCGTCGCTGAGCATGCGCGAGAGCTCCGGGAATTCCACGTCGTAGCACACCAGGATGCCGATTTTGCCGAAGTCCGTGTCGAAGCACACCAGCTTGTCGCCGCCGCGCATGCCCCAGTAGCTGGCCTCGTCGGGCGTCACGTGCAGCTTGTACTGCTCGTCCACGGTGCCGTCGCGCCGGCAGAGGTAGGCCACGTTGAACAGCTTGCCCTCCTCGTACACCGGCATCGAGCCGGCCACGATGTTGATGTTGTAGCTCACGGCCAGCTCCATCATCTTGGCCTTGATGGGCTCCGAAAACGCCGCCATCGCCCGGATGGCCACGGCCGGCGAGTCCTCGTTGGTCAGGGCCATGAGCGGGGCGTTGAAAAACTCCGGGAACATCACGCAGTCGGCCTTATAGCCGCTCACCGTGTCCACGAAAAACTCAATCTGCTGCAACAAGTCCTCCAGGCTGCGGGTGGCGCGCATCTGCCACTGCACAATGCCGATGCGCACGTTGGACTTCTGGTTGCCGATGAGCTTTTCTTCCTCCTCGTAGTACACGTTAATCCACTCCAGCAGCGTGGCGTAGGCCTTGCTCTCGGAGTCGTAGGGCAGGTAGCCGCGGATGATTTTGCGGACGTAAAACTCGTTCGAGAGCTGGAAGGTCAGGATGGGGTCGACCAGCTCCTTGTTGCGCACCATCTCCACGTACTTGGCCGGGGTCATCTCGTCGGCGTAGGAGGCGTAGCCGGGGATGCGGCCGCCGGCCACCATGGCGCGCAGGTTCAGGTTTTCGCACAGCTCCTTGCGGGCGTCGTAGAGGCGGCGGCCCAGGCGCAGGCTGCGGTACTCCGGGTCCACGAACACGTCGACGCCGTAGAGCGTGTCGCCGTCGGCGTCGTGGGTGTCGAACTTGCCGTTGCCCGTGATTTTGGCGTAGGTGTGCTTGTCGCCGTACTTGGCGTAGTCCACGATGATGGCCAGGGCGGCGGCCACCAGCCGGCCGTTGTCCTCGATGCCAATCTGGCCCTCCGGGAACTTGCGCAGCAGGGCGCTGAACTCGTCGGCCGACCAGGCGCCCTCCATGTTGGAGTACACTTGGTCCATGATGTCCTTGATGGTCTTGAAGTCGGAGCGGCGCAGCGTGCGCAGCACCAGCTTGTGGGCCGGCACGGCGGTGGGCGTCAGGCGCTCGGCGGGCGAAGCGACCAGGGCGGAGCCGGGCTTGCCCACTTTTTTGGCGTGCGCGCCGCCGGGAGCAGCTTTGCCGTTGGAAGAAGAAGCGGCAGTGGACTTGCCGTTGGAAGGAGTGGCCATATAATTGGAAAAGATGCGGCGGTGGAAATGGGTGCTGAACGAGGGCCCGCGCGTCGGGGCGGCCCGTCAAAATTACCCGTAAAAATACCCGTTGGCACAGGTCGCCAACGGGTAGTCAAACGAAGAACCGGCCAGAACGGTGCGGAATTATTCGAAATTACTCCCGCACCACCCGCCGCGTGGCCGTGCCCCGGCTCGTGGTCACGGTCAGCAGGGCCACGCCGCGGAAGGCGCCAAAGGCTTCGGCGCCCACGCTCAGCGTGCCCGAGTGGTGGCCAAACGCCCGCCGAAACAGCTGCCGCCCCACCAAATCGGTGGCCGACACCGTGAGCGGGCCGCTTCCGGCCGGCACGCTCAACAACAAGGGGCTGCCCACGGCCGAAGGGTTGGGGAAGGCTGCCAGCGCGGCATCGGTGGCCGCGTCGCGGGTGGCCAGGCGCACGATGCGGCGGTAGCTGTCGCGGTACTCCACGCCGGTCACGGTTTCCTGGCCGGCCAGCACGGTGGTGGTGATGGTGAGCAGCGGCACGTGCTGGCCTTTGGCGAGCCATTTGTACTCGCGGCGCACCGGCAAATCAAGGCCCTGGCCGGGCGCGGCCCCAAACGCCACGCTGTCGTGGTCGGTGAGCTTGGCCACGAGCCGCACCGCCTGGAACGTGCCGAAAGGCGTGGTGAGCGTGCCCCAGGCATCGGGCTGGTTCACGCGGCGGCGCCGCTGGCTGAGGTAGCCGACGCCCGGCGCGCTGATGGCGAAGAACGAGTCGCTGGAATCGGCGGGGCTGGCGAAGCCGAGCGGAAAGCGGTAAATGACGTCCTGCTCGGCCGCGCTGGCGTAGGTGACGGGAATGGGCACCGGGAATCCCGTCAGGCTGGCGCCGTAGCCCACCGAGCGAAAGTCCTGCGCGGCCGCGGCGGCCGCTGACACGCCGAAAAACTGGTAGGGGTCGGAAAAGGGAACGGTGACCCCGGGCGGCACCGGCAGCGTCTGGGACGCGGCCACGGTGGCGCGGTTGGCGGCGTTGCCCAGGGTGCCGAAGGTGAATTGGTAGGTGCCCCCGGCCGCGGCCACGCTCACGTAGCGCTCCACGCGCTGGGTCAGGGGCAGCAGGCCGGCGTAGTTCCAGGTTTGGTTGGCGCCGCGCTGGGTCAGGGGCGGGGCGCTGGCCGGCAGCACCGGGCTGGCCACGCTCAGGCGCAGCGAGTCGACGGGCGCCGCGGTCGTGACTGTTGGCATGTCCGTCCGGTCGATGACCGGCGAGGTGGTTTGGGCCAGCGCGGGCGCGGCGGCCAGCAGGAAGAGGGTAACTATATGGCGCATAAAATCATGACGTTGAAGCAAAACGAAGGTACGCACCGTAACCGCTGGCACCGAACCTTAAACCGTCATCTCCGGCACTTCGCCCGCCGGCACTACCAGCCGGCCCGCCGTGGCGGCCACGATTTGCGCCACGCTCACGCCGGGCGCCCGCTCGCGCAGCACGAAGCCGTCGGGCGTCACGTCGAACACGGCCAGCTCGGTCACGATTTTCTTCACGCAGCGCAGGCCCGTGATGGGCAGCGTGCAGTCGGCCAGCAGCTTGCTGGAGCCGTCCTTGGCCACGTGCTGCATGGCCACGATGATGTTCTTGGCGGAAGCCACCAAATCCATGGCGCCACCCATGCCCTTCACCATCTTACCAGGGATTTTCCAGTTGGCGATGTCGCCGCGCTCCGAAACTTCCATGGCCCCGAGAATGGTCAGGTCCACGTGCTCGCCGCGTATCATGGCAAACGAGTCGGCGGAGCTGAAGAGGCTGGAGCCGGGCAGGGTGGTCACGGTCTGCTTGCCGGCGTTGATGAGGTCGGGGTCCACCTGGTCCTCGGTGGGGAAGGGGCCCATGCCGAGCAGCCCGTTTTCGGATTGCAGCTCCACATTGATGCCGGCTGGAATGTAGTTGGCCACCAGCGTGGGAATCCCGATGCCGAGGTTGACGTAGGAGCCGTCTTTCACTTCCTGGGCGATGCGCCGGGCGATGCCGTGTTTGTCGAGCATGGGTTATTCGATTAACAATGAGCAATTAACAATTAACAATGAGCAATTAACAATGAGCAAAAGGAACGTCATGCCGAGCGCAGCCGAGGCACCTCGCTCGCACTATCGAACGATTGAGTCACCATCACACGCGAGATGCTTCGGCTGCGCTCGGCACGACGGGCTATTTGACTGCTTCAGCCGACCAGAACGTCTGGTAAACAGCGGTTTTGAATTTGCTGGCCAGGTCGCCGCCGGTGGTGTTGGGGTATTTCTGGGTAGATGCCTTGCGGGCGGGTGCCGTCACCTGGGCCCCAGCGCCGTAGCCGCTCAGCAACAGGAGCAGCGCGAGGGAGTTTTTGCGTAAGGTCATGGAATAGGATGCTGGTTAGCTATGAAGGTTTGGAGATGGAAAGAGGCGCACGGCGGCCAGCCATGAGGCGGCGCAGCTGAAACCACTGCACGATGCGCACGCCAACCAGCAGCACCAGCAGCCCGGGAATCAGCAGCAATAGTACCCAGGTATTGGCTTCGTTGTAGGAAGTGTGCACGCGGTTGGCCAGATTCACCATGAAATCGGTGCAGTACCAAAACGCAAAACGAATGAAACGGGCGCCCCACGTCAGCAAACTATTCACGGCGCAGCGCTTTAAGTTGCCGAATCAGCACCGCGTTGCGCAGTGCCCCATAGGTGAGGCCCAGCAGCAAGAGCGGAATCAACACAAGGTAAAAAGCAATGTTGACGGCCGCATACCACGCCCGGCCGCCACCCATCAGGCCTTTGATGGTGGCCACAAACAGCGGCCGCAGCCGAAAATAAGCCGGACTGTTGGCCGGCGTGGCGTGCGGGCAGCCGTACGCCTCGCAGTAGCGTGAGCAGCGGCCAGCCAGCCGGGCGGTGGTTGGCGCCGGGCCGGTTTCGTTGATATACACCCCGAAAGCTACCGGCAGCAGCGCCAGCAGCAACACCAGTAGCGCCAGCATCAGGCGGATACGCAGTGCAACTCGCATAGCTCCAGTCAGGATGGTTGCACTATGAAGCGGCCCGCACCGTGCGCTGCTCGATGCGCTTCTCGTAGTGCGCGCCCTGGTAGATGCGCTGGACGAAGATGCCGGGCGTGTGAATCTGGTTGGGGTCAAGCGCGCCGGCGGGCACCAGCTCCTCCACTTCGGCCACGGTGATTTTGCCGGCCGTGGCCATCATCGGGTTGAAGTTGCGGGCCGTGCCCTTGTACACCAGGTTGCCGGCGGTGTCGCCGCGCCAGGCTTTCACGAAGGCGAAGTCGGCGGTGAGGCCGGTTTCGAGCAGGTACATCTTGCCGTGGAATTCGCGGCTTTCCTTGCCCTCGCCCACTTCGGTGCCGTAGCCGGCCGGCGTGTAGAAGGCCGGAATGCCCGCCCCGCCGGCCCGGCACCGCTCGGCCAGGGTGCCCTGCGGAATCAATTCCACTTCCAACTCGCCGCTCAGCAGCTGGCGCTCAAACTCGGCGTTCTCGCCCACGTAGCTCGAAATCATCTTGCGCACCTGCTTGGTTTGCAGCAGCCGGCCGATGCCAAAGTCGTCCACGCCCGCGTTGTTGCTAATGCAGGTGAGGTGCGTCACGCCGCGGCGCAGGATTTCCTGAATGGAGTTTTCGGGGATGCCGCAGAGGCCGAAGCCGCCGAGCATCAGGGTCATGCCGTCGGCCAGGCCCTGCAGGGCGGCCTCGGCATTCGGAACGGTTTTGTCAATCATGGGTTGGCGGGGGTAGGAGTGGAAGCGGCGGGCAGGACGTAATCAAAAGGCATAAAATCGCCGATTCGCTCAAAGCCCCAATACTCGCCGGCGAGGATTTCGAGCGGGTTGAGCGGGGCCCCATTGGCCTGAATCTCGGCCTCGGCCTCGCCCTCTTGCAGCCGCAGCCGCGACACCTGCCGCTGGGCGGGGTAGGGCGGGCGCGCCGGGCCCAGCGGGGACATCGGCCGGCGGTAGCGCGGGTCGGGCGCCTCGCCGAAGTGGGCCACCTGCAGCTCGCCCGTGAAGCGCAGGTAGGTGTGCTGCCCGTCGGCCGACACCCGGCGCAGGCTGTCGATGGGCAGGGCGGCCGGGTAGAGCCGGGCGAAGACCGGCGCCGCGCGGTCCCACTGGGCCAGCGAGTCCCGCTCGGTCCTCGTGAACGCGCCGGTGGCCCGGCGCTGAACCCGCGCGAAGTGGGGGTTGGGCACCACGCGCATTTGCTGGGTCAGGAAGCCCTCGGCCTGCAGGCGGTTGGCGTGCACGCTGCGCAAAAAGTGCATGAGCGAGCCCGTGTACGCCGTGGCCCGGTTGGCGGCCCACTGCCGCCGCTGCTCCTCGTCGCGCGGGGTCATTTCCTCGAACACCGGCTCTCCGTAGTAGGAAATGGTCTGGTCCTCAGTGTTGTAGCTGAACTCCAGCCCGTAGTACTTGAGGCGGTAGCCTAGGGCGTCGTTGTCGATTTGCGCAAACTGCCGGGCGCGGGCCGTCAGCTCCTTGGTCGAGTCGTCGTAGAGCACCAGCACCTGGTCGGGGTTGCTGATGCGGCACTGCTCCGAAAACGTGGTGCCGCCCAGAAACAGCTCGGCGAATTTTTGGTACTCTTCCGGCTTGTTGGGGGCCGGCTTCACCACCACCTCGCCCAGCTGGTTGCCCGTGGGGGCCAGCAGCAGCGTCACCGGCTTGGTGGCCGGACCCACGGCGACGGACTGCTTGCCCAGGCGGTAGCCCACGTAGGAGCCCACCACGTCGTAGGTGCCCGCCGGCACTTTGGGGAATTCAAACGTGCCCTGCTCGGTGGTGGTAACGCCCAGCGTGGTGTTGGCCAGGAACACGCTGGCGAAGGCCAGCGGCTCGTGCGTCACCGAGTCCTGCACCACGCCGCTGAGCTTGCCCTGGGCCCGCGCCGCGCCGGAGGCCCCCAGCCAGCAGCTGGCCAGAAGGAATAATTTTAACGCGATTCTTCGGTTCGTGCACGCGGCGCAGCCGAAAAACCTCACCCCCGGCCCCTCTCCCAAAGAGAGGGGTGCCTGACGAGTGGTGTGCGAACCTAATAAACGTTGTAAGTATCTCATAAATAATAAATAATATTACAGGCAATGAGCCGGAAGTGGCTTATGCCAGGGCCGCCCGCGTATGCTGCGCATCCAACGCCAGTTGGGCCTTTAACGCGCCCAGCCCGTCGTATTTTTCTTCGGCCCGCAGCCAGGCCACAAACTCCAGGGTCAGTTCCTTGTCGTATAAGTCGCCGCTGAAATCCAGTAAATTCACCTCGATGGTTTGCACCAAATCGGCCCCCACGGTGGGCCGCACGCCGATGCTGAGCATGCCCGGGTGCCGGGTGCCGGCCGCCGTGGTGGCCCACACCGCGTAGATGCCGCGGGCCGGCACCAGCTTCAGCGGCTCGGTAGGGGCGAGGTTGGCCGTGGGGTAGCCAATGGTGCGGCCCAGCTTTTGGCCGTGCACCACCCGGCCGGTGAGCGGGTAGGGGTAGCCGAGGTAGCGGTTGGCGGTGGCGATGTCGCCCTGGCGCAGGGCGTGGCGAATGCGCGTGCTGCTCACGCCCACGGCGTCCACGTCCTCGCGCGGAATTTCTTCCACCGTCAGTCCGTAGCGGTCGGCGTGCTGGCGCAGGTAGTCGAAGCCGCCTTCGCGGTTTTTGCCGAAGCGGTGGTCGTAGCCAATGACCAATTGCTTGGCGCCCACCGTGCCCAGCAGCAGCTTCTGAATGTACTCCTCCGAAGTCCACTGCGCAAATTTCCGGGTGAAGGGCACGATGAGCAGGTAGTCCACCCCAAAACCGGCTAGCTTGTCGATGCGCTCCGCCAGCGTGTTGAGCAGCTCCAGCTCCAGCCGCTCGGGGTGGGCGGGCGGCGGGCCCAGCACCAGCCGCGGGTGCGGCCAGTAGGTGATGACCACCGCCGGCGCCCCATGGGCCCGCGCCACCTCGCGCAGCCGGCCCAGGATGCGCTGGTGCCCCACGTGCACGCCGTCGAAGGTGCCGCTGGTGACGACGGCATTCGGCAAACGGGGAAACTCGGCGGGGTCGCGGATGACGTGCATGGGGCGCCGGGGAAGCGAATGAGGAATTGGCGAAACGCCGCGAAGGTAATGGCGGCTGCCCCGGCACCCGGCAGCGGAGCAGTGCCGGGCGGCTTAAAGCGGGGCTTAGGTTTGTGCACGCGGTTCACCGCACCCCCAGCCCCTCTCCCGCGGAGAGGGGGGCCGCTACCGACCTATGGTTGGCCTCCCTGTCCACGGGAGAGGGGTCGGGGACGAGGTGAACCGCGTGCACGAATTTGAAAACCGTTGCAAAAACCTGTCTGTGGTTTTCTAGCCTATGAAGAGCAGACGGGCTTTCCTAACTGCCGGTCGGCGGCGCGGGTTTTGGGTCGGGCGCGTCCGCGGCTGCGTGCTCCTGAGCAGCCAGGGCATCGGCTTGCAGGGCGGCAAAGTACTGCAAGCCAGCGCGGTTGGGGGCCGTGCGCGGCCGTGCGGGGCGGGCAGGCCGGGGGTCGCCGGCGGGCCGGGGCTGGCGCAGGGCCTCGATGGCGTCCAGCGAATAGGCGTCCTCCACCCGAAACTCGCCGATGCGCGTGCGCACCAGGCGCGTGAGGTGGGCGCCGCAGCCCAGGGCCTGGCCCAGGTCGCGGGCCAGGCTGCGGATGTAGGTGCCCTTGGAGCACACCACCCGAAAATCAATTTCGGGCAGCGCGATGCGCGTGAGCTCGAAGGTTTTTATTTCCACCGTCTTGGCTTTGATTTCGGCTTGCTGGCCGTTGCGGGCTAGCTCGTAGGCGCGCTGGCCGTCGATTTTAACGGCCGAAAACAGCGGGGGCGTTTGCTGAATGGTGCCGATGAAGGGCCGCGTGGCCGCCGCAATCTGCTCGGCGGTGAGGTGGGCGTAGGGGCGCACGAGGTCCACGGCGGTTTCCAGGTCGAAGCTGGGGGTGGTTTCGCCCAGGCGGAAGGTGCCGGTGTACTCTTTTTCCTGGGCCTGAATCAGGTCAATTTCCTTGGTTTTGCGGCCCGTGCAGAGGATGAGCAGGCCAGTGGCCAGCGGGTCGAGCGTGCCGGCGTGGCCGACTTTCTTGATGCGCAGCGCATTCTTCACCTTGCGCACCACGTCGAACGAAGTCCACGTCAGGGGCTTGTCGAGCAGCAGAACGACCCCTTCAGGGGCTGTAAATGAAGAATGAAGATTGAGGAATGAGGAATTTTGCGCGGCAGCATTGCCCTCCGCCATTGTCTCGTTTTTCCCCTCCAATTCTTCGTTCGGGGCAGTCAACTCTTCATTCTTCATTCCTCATTCTTCATTAAGCGCAGCACAAGCGCAGCGTCATACCATTTTCAGCGGAATGCTCAGCCCTAGCATCAGCAGCAGCAGGCCGCCCGCGATGATACGGTAGATGCCGAAGGCCCGGAAGCCGTATTTCGTTACGAAGCCCACGAACACCCGAATGGCCAGCAGCGCCACCACAAACGCCGCCACGTTGCCCAGCGCCAGCAGCTTCACCTGCTCGGCCGTGAACAAGTCGGCCAGGCGCAGGCCCTGGGCGTGGGCGTCTTTATAGTAGTCGTAGAGGTCCTTGGCCGCCGCCGCCGCCATGGTGGGCATGGCTAGGAAAAAGGCAAACTCGGCCGCGGCCTGGCGGGTGAGCTTCTGGGTGAGGCCGCCGATGATGGTAGCCGCCGAACGGCTCACACCGGGCACCACGGCCAGGCACTGAAACACGCCGATGGTGAACGCCTGCCGCCAGCCTGGGTTCGTGACCGGGCGCCCGCCTGCGTTGGCGTCCTGCTGCGGAAACCAGCGGTCAATGAACAGCAACACCACCCCGCCAAACAGCAGCATGAACGCCACCACGGGCACCGATTCGAGCAGTGCGTCGATGTATTTCTTCAGCAGCAGCCCCACCACCACCACCGGCAGAAACGCCACCAGCAGCTTCAAATAGAAGTCCAGACTCTGAAAAAACCGCTTCCAGTACACCACCAGCACCGACAGGATGGCCCCCAGCTGAATGACCACCAGGTACAGCTTGGTGAACGGCGTGGCCGGGATGCCCAGCAGCGCCGAGGCAATAATCATGTGCCCGGTGCTGGACACGGGCAAGAACTCGGTGAGGCCCTCCACGATGGCCAGGAGCAGCGCGTGCCAGTAAGTCATTTTTAGTGATTAGGGGTTAGTGATGAGTGATGAGTGTTGGAGATTAATCACTTACCACTAATCAATCATCACTAATTTACAGGCGCTTGTAGGCGGGCGCGGCCACTGGGGCGGCGGCCGGGGCAGCGGCGGTGGCCGGGGTGGCTACCGGGGCGTCGGTGGTCGCCACCAGGGTTTGGTCGCGCACCAGAATGGCGGCAAACTCCACCCCAAAGCCGGCCAGCAGCAGCAGCGGGCCGAGCGTGATGCCCACGAAATCCTCGCCGTAATTTTCCTTGTCGCCGAACATCATGGTGATGAAGCCGGCCGCGAGCAGGCCCAGGCCGAGCCACATGAGGCGGTAATTGCGGGGCCCGAAGGCAAAACGGGGAGCAGGTTGCATAGGGTTTAGTTGTCAGTTTTTAGTTGTCAGTTGTTAGGTGTCGGTTTTTGGCGAAAAGTCAAGTTCAGTGGCCTGACAACTGACAACCAATAACTGACAACTAAATTAATACAGTTCGTCGAGCGACATTTTCAGGTACTTGTGCACGGCGCGGGCCGAGCTGAAGAAGCCGATGACCACGCCCAGGCCCACCACGGCCAGCAGCAGCAGGCCCAGCCGTAGGTCGTCGCGCAGCAGGCGCAGCGGCTCCACTTCCAGGTAGGCGTATTGCAGCAGCGCCACCAGCAGCAGGGCTGCCAGCACGCCGCTGGTGAGCCCTTGCCAGGTGGCCCGTCGCAAAAACGGCTGCTGGATAAAGAGCCGTGTGGCGCCCACCAGTTGCATGGAGCGGATAAGAAAGCGTTGCGAAAACAGCGCCAGCTTAATCGTATTGTTAATCAGGATGACCACCACCAGCACCAGCACCGCCGCGAAGCCCAGCAGCACGAGGCTCACCCGGGTCAGGTTTTCGTTGATGCTGCTGAACAGGCTCTGCGGGTACTGCACCTCGAACACGCCGCGCTGGGCGGCCAGGCCGCGCTCCAGCTGGCGCAGGTGCAGGGTGTCGGTGTAGCCGGGCTTGATTTTGAGCACGTAGGCGTCGCGCAGCGGGTTGTCGCCCAGGAACTGGCGGAAGTCCTCGCCGGTGCTTTGCAGGAGCTGGCGGGCGCCCTCTTCCTTGCTCACGAAGCGGATTTGGGGCTTGCCGGCCCGCTCGGCCACGCCGGGCTGCTGGCCCAGGTCCTGCTGCAGGCGCAGCAGCTCGGTTTCGGGCAGGTCGCGGTCGAGGTAGACCTGCACCTCCAGGTTTTCGCGCACCACCTCGCTCAGCTTCTGGGCGTGCAGCAGCAGCAGCCCAAACAAGCCAATCACCACCAAGGCCAGCGTGATGCTGAACACCACGAGCAGAGTGGGGTAGGAGCCAAGCTTTTTCTTGCGGGTGGGAGTGAGGGCCATATTCCGCAAAGGTAGTTTTTTTGGTGGGGAGGCGAAGGAGGCGGCGCGGTAGTGGGGTATTGGAGCGCGGGCGTAGCAGTTAAGATTATCATGCTTCGGCTGCGCGGACGCCAGATGGACAGGACCGTACTACCAAAGCCTTTCTGTTGTAATAATTCTAATGATTTGATTTTTTGTCGATTGTCATCCTGAGCCTGCGAAGGACCTTCTCAGGCCTGCTTCGTTTGCCCTGAATTCAGTCGGCGTGGGCGTGAGAAGGTCCTTCGCAGGCTCAGGATGACAAGTATTTTGGGTTGCTAAACAACCTCACTGTTCCCTCACCTCCTCACCCAAAAACTCTACAGATTAGTCCGCGGGTCCTCGTCCACGTTCAGCACTTCCTTGGTGTCGCGGGCTTTTTGGGTGTTGCGCTCCTTCTTCTTGGGGTTCTTGCGGCGGAACAGCTCCCCGAACGTGTTGAATTGCTCGGTGTGCAGCAGCGAGAGGCCGGCGCGGGGCTGGTTCACGGTTTCCAGGTCGCGCGGCGTGGTTTCGTAACGCAGTTTGGCGCGGAACTTACCGTCGGGCCGCAGGTAGTACTCCAAGCTCAGGTCGCCCAGCAGCGAAGCCTGGCCGGCGGTGTTGCCCGTGCCGGAGCCGTTGGTATTGCCCGCGCCCGGGGTGGTGCCGTTGATGAGGTTGGCGTTGCTGGTGAAGCCCCCCTCGCGGGTCACGCGCAGGCGGCCGTTGAGCAGCGAGTAGCTCAGGCGCACCTGCAGGGCCTGCAGCTGCTCGGCGCTGAGGCCGTTGATGTTGAAGTCAATTTCCAGGTTCTGGTCGATTTGCGAGGTGAGCAAACCTAGCTGGGTGCTCAAAATCTGGCCCAGGCTGTTCTGCACGGTGTTGTCCTGGCCGCGCAGGGAAATGGTGTTGCCAAAGGAGCCCAGCGGCGAGAGCTGCTTGAACACCAGCAGGCTGAACACCTGCCGGTTCAGCTCTTGCTCGTCGTTGCGCAGCGAGGTCGTGAAGCCCGCCAGCAGGCCCTGCAGCGCGCCCGGCGCGTCGTTGAACTCCAGCCCCAGCCGGATGGCCGGCAGCAGCAACGGCCCGGTCAGCGTCATCACGGCCGTGACGGGCACTACGGAGGCGGCGCTTCGGTCCCCGGGGAGCACGGGCGCCAGCGAGGTGCGCTGGGTGTACGTCGCCGTCACGTTCATTTCGCCGGCCAGCGGGTCGCCGTTCCAGGAAATGAGGCCGCCCGGCCGCACCACAAACTCCTTGTTTACTAACCCTTGCAGGGTGAAATTGTAGGCGCCGCGCACGATTTCCACCTGGCCGTACATGTTGAACTCGCCCCGCGTGTCGATGGCCATGCGCAGCTGCCCGGCCGCCGAGCCGCGAATGACGTCGCCGGTGCTTTCGTCGAGCAGGATTTCCAGGTAGGCCTCCGGCGTGATGGTCAGGTTCATGTTGAGCGTGAGGCCCGACAAGTCCACCTTGTCCGTAACCGCCACGGCTTTTTTGACGATGACCGTGTCGCCCACCGGGTTGTTGTTAACGAATTTGATGTAGCCCGCTTTCTGGGCCTTGGCGGCGTTGTCGAGCGGCAGCGACACGCGGGTGCCCGCCTCGCTGCTGGCCCGCACCGTAATGTTCAGGTCGTCGGTGGGCCCCGTCACGCGGGCCGTGCCTGTGGCGTAGGCCGTGCCGAAGTACAGGTCGTTGTCGCGGCGCGTGGTGCTGAGCACCTGCATCTTGCGGAAGCTGGCCGCAATGTCCAGGCTCATGTCCTTGAAGCCGCGGTGGCGCACGATGCCGTCCACGGTGCCGGTGTTGCCCAGCGCGTCGCGCAGGCGGATGTTGCGGAACTCAATGGAGCGGTTGGTGAAGCTGATGCGGTCCGAAAACGTGTAGGTCGTGCCCAGGTAGCCGAAGGTGAGGCGGCCGTTGCGCACGTCCACGTGCCCCAGCAGGTTGGGCGCCCCGAACAGGCCCGTGAGCCGCAGCTCGCCCCGGCCGGTGCCGCCCAGGTTCTTGAACAACGAGCCCAGAAACGGCTGGGCCAGCACAATGGGCGCGTCGTTGAGCGTGCCCGTCAGGTTGAACTGGTTGGTGGCGTCCTTCGGCGCCAGGTCGCCCAGCACCGTGAGCACCGACTGCCCGGCGCGGGCCACGTCGAGGTTCACGCGCAGCTTGCCGGCGGCGTTGTCCCAGTTGCCTTGCCCGGCCACCTGCCCAATCAGCGTGCCGTCGTAGCTCAGCGAATCCACGCCCAGGGTGCTCTCGATGGTGAGCGGGCCGTACACGCCGCTCACGGTGCCCTGCGCGTTCACGCGGCCGCCCAACTGCTGCCCGGTCAGGCTGTTGAGGGTGCCCAGCTCGAAATCTTTCACCTGGAGCTGCAGCGGCGGCTTGCTGGCATCGGCGGAGATGAAGCCCTGCGCCCCCACAAACTGCACGCCGTTGCTAAAGGTCAGGTTCTGAATGTCGAACTCGCGGCCGTAGTCGGAAATGCGCACCGCGTTGTCGGCCGCAATCGTCCAGTCTTTGTCCAGCAGGTGCAGGCCCGACTGGCGAAACACCACCTCCACCGCCCGCGGCAGGAACCCCAGCGAGCCGTTGATGGTGGCCTTGTTGGTAGTGCCCGTCTGGGCCAGGGCCGTGGAGAAGTTGATGCGCTGGTTGTCCCACACGCCTTCCACGAAAAACTTTTCGGTGCGCCCCAGCCCGGGCAGCACCTGCCGCTCGCTCGTGATGCTGGCCTGGGCCAGCACCTCGGGCTTGTAGGGCAGCTTCGAGGTCAGGAAGTCGAAGTCGTTGTTTATCGTCTGCACGGGGCCGTAGCGCAGGCTGTCGAGGTGGCCGCCGAGCTGCAAAATCGAGGTTTCACCGTTGCGGAACGAGCCGTCGATGCGGCTGCCGTTGGCCACTTGCAGCTCGGGCACGAACAAGGCCAGCACCGGGTTGGGCTTTTTCAAATTCAGCACCAAGTCTACCTGGTACACCGGCAGGGCCCGCTGGCGCTTCTGGCGGTAGTAGTTGGCGGTGGCCGTGGCGTTGCTCTCGAAGTTGAGCCGGTACTCGGTGAGCAGCGTCTGCACGTCGCGCACCACGTCGGAGGTGTTGAAGGTGCCGGCCAGGCGGGCGTCCACGGCTTCCGAGCGCACGGTCACGCGCCGCTCGTTGCGGCTGTTGCGGGTGCTCGTCGCGTCCAGGGTGTCGAGGCGCAGCTGGCGGCCGGCCAGCGTGAAGCGCGACCGGCGCAGGCGGGCGTAGCCGATGAGCGAGTCGAGCTGCACGCCCTTGAACTTGAGGACGGCCGTGGTGGCCACGGTCAGCGGCTGCTGGGTGAGGCCCAGGGCGCGCAGGTCGGCGTGGGCAACGGTCGTCTTCACGTCGATGTTTTCGTGCTGGCGCTCCAGGTCGACGCGGCCGTCGGCCACGAGGCGCACGGCGGGGTCGTTCACGCTCAGGTGGCCGTTGAAGTGCTGGGGCCGGAAGTCGCCGTCGAACCCGATGTTGCGGTAGCGGTGGCCCCGCAGCCAGATGGCGGGCACCGCGATGGTGGCCCGGCCCTGCGCCAGCCGCGGCTCGAAGCCCACCCCGGCCACGCGCCCGTTCAGGGTCACGTCCCGAACCACCGACTCGTCCCCAATGAACCGGCCCACCTGGAAGGCATTGCTGCGCACGGTGCCCGCGTACACCGCGTGCGTCAGGTCGGTTTTGGTCTTGAGGTTCACGTCGGTGGCCACGAAGCCCAGGGCGGTGTCGAACGAGGCGTTGGCCACGAAGTCGTTGTAGAAACCTAGCACCTGGCCCTGCAGCTGCACGCGGCCCAGGCGCTGCACCAGTTTGTTGGCCGAGGCCGGCAGCCACTTTTTCAAGTCGCTGGTGAGCACCACCGAGGGCAGCAAACGCAGGTCGACAAACGCCTCGCGAAAGTTGGGCAGGTTGTCCGCGTGGGCGCGCTTGGCCACGATGTGCGTGCCCCGTCCGTAGCGCACGTCCAGGTTGTTCACTTTGAAGTCGCGCACGTAGCCCGAAGCGTCGCCGGACAGGGTGACCGACTCGTGCAGCGTGGCCAGGTCGGGGGCAAACTTGGCGATGTCGTCGGTGTACACCCGCGCGCCGCGCAGCCGGGCGATGGTCCGCACCGAGTCGTTGTAGTCCGAAAAGTTGCCAAACTCCCGGAATTCAAACCGCAAATAATTCTTAATCTGACTGCGGCCCACGCGCAGGCTCAGGTCCCGGAATTCCCAGAAATGCCCGGCGCGGTAGCGCATGTCGGCCGAGATTTCGCGCAGCTGCGTGCCCGAGGGCGTCTCCACGGCGTGCAGCTGGCTGATGCGCAGGCCCAGGGTGTCGCCCAGCCGCACCCGCGAGATGTCGGCGTAGATGCTGTCCACCCGCAGGTGGTCGTAGTCGACGCTCTTGCCGTAGTTTTTGTCGCGCGGCTCGTCGGCTTTCTCGATGGCGAAGTGGCCGTTGCGCAGGGCCACGGCCGCAATCTGAAAATCGAACGGCGCCTTTTTAGTCGTGTCGGTGGACGGCCCCAGCAGCCGCCGCACCGCCGCCGTCAGCTGGCTGAAGGTGGTGGAGTCGGGCTGGCCCGGCAGGTTCTTCAGCGCAAACCGCGGCTCATTGAGCGTAAGCGTGCTGATGTGCAGGTGCCGCGGGTCAAACACCGAGAACAGGGCAATGTTGGCGTCGGCCCGCCCGATGCTCAGCAGCTCGCCGCCGCGCCGGTCCAGCACCCGCACCCCATCCAGCAGCACCCGCGTGAAGGGCCGCACGTCTACCCGCCCGATGATGACCCGCTGGCCCAGCTTTTCCGTGAGCACGTCGGCCGCCCTGTGGGCCAGCCGGGTCTGCACGCTCGGCACCCGCAGGGCCACCAGCGCCGCCACCACGGCCAGCACCGCCAGCAGCCCGAGGCCCAGCAGCACTTTCAGCACAATGGAGAAAAAACGACGCACCAGAGCAGGAGATGTGAGCAGGAAACGCGGGTGAATCCGCAAAGTTGCGGTTTTTTAGCCGTTACCGGCAACCGCAGGTCGGCGTAGCCAAGCATCAAGCCAAGGGAACGGCCACGGGTAAGCGGGGGTTCAACTCCTTTATGCCCTGGCCCGGCGGGGCAGCCGGCCAGTTCCCGGGGGTGTTTCGACCCCCGGCACTGGCCCAGCCGCCCGGCTCGCCGCGTTTCCGTGGCCGGCGCCCCGGCTCGCGCCACTACCTTTGAGGCTTGGTAACGCAGCGGGTTTAAGCGGCTCGGCCGGGCCGCACGTGCCCGGCACCGCGGCCGGAGCGCCCCGCCTAACCATTGTCCGCCCATGCCCGCCCACCCCATCATCCTTGCCATTGAATCTTCGTGCGACGACACCGGCGCGGCCGTGCTGGCCGGCGGCCAGTTGCTGAGCAACGTGGTGGCCACCCAAAAAGTACACGAGCAGTACGGCGGCGTGGTGCCCGAGCTGGCTTCGCGCGCCCACCAGCAGCACCTGTTGCCCGTCGTCACGGCGGCGCTCAAAGAAGCTGGCCTCACCAAAGCCGACCTCGACGCGGTGGCCGTGACCCAAGGGCCGGGCTTGCTGGGCTCCTTGCTAGTGGGCGGCATGTTTGCCAAAACCCTGGCCCTGGCTTTGGGGAAGCCGCTGCTGGCCGTCAACCACATGCGCGCCCACGTCCTGGCCCATTTCCTGCGCGACCCCAAGCCCGCGTTTCCGTTTCTCTGCCTCACCGTGAGCGGCGGCCACACCCAGTTGGTGGTGGTGAAGTCGGCCATGGCCATGGAGGTAATGGGCCAGACCATCGACGACGCCGCCGGCGAGGCTTTTGATAAAACCGCCAAGCTGCTCGACCTGCCGTACCCCGGCGGCCCGCACCTCGACCGGCTGGCCCGGGCGGGCAACCCGCTGCGCTTCGTTTTCCCGGTGGGCGCCATGCCGGGCTACGACTTCTCCTTCAGCGGCCTGAAAACGGCGGTGCTCTACTTTCTGAAAAAAGAAACCGCCGCCCGCCCCGATTTTGTGGCCGAGAACCTGGCCGACCTCTGCGCCAGCATCCAGCACACCATCGTGGCCACGCTGTTGCGCCAGCTTCGCCGCGCCGCCGCCGACACCGGCCTCACCCAAGTGGCCCTGGCCGGCGGCGTGGCCGCCAACTCCGGCCTGCGCGCCGCCCTCGAAGCCGAAGCCGGGGCCCAGGGCTGGCAGGTGTTCATCCCGGACTTCGCCTTTTGCACCGACAACGCCGCCATGGTGGCCATGACCGCGCATTTCCAGTACGAAGCCGGCGACTTCGCCACCCAGCTCACCAGCCCCGACCCGCGCCTGAAGCTGACGTAGGGCAGGAGCTGCCGCCGCAACCAACAACCGGTTGCGGGCGACGAACGGCCGTTTCGGGCCGCTGCGGCGGGAATTTGAGGCCGGTTCGGTTGTCTGCCGACTCAAAACGCACTTGCGGGGTCATTTGCCCGCCGTCGCTAATGGTTGGGATTCTCTTTGCGTTTCTCAATACGCAACGAACCCATGACCCACAACCTTAGCTTTGCTCCCGGCGCTTCCCCCGCACGTAATCGGGCCCTGGGCTCAACCGTCTTTCTGGTGCTGGCCGCCCCGCTGGCGTATGCCCAGGCCACGGTATTCGAGCCCGGCGTGATTTCGCGCGGCCAAAATTTTGGCTTTACGCTCGCGCCCAACGGGCAGCACGCCTACTTCGTGCGGGCCACGCCCAAGCGCGACACCCTTGTGCTGCTCGAATCGACCCGCCGGGGCGGGCGCTGGCAGCTGCCCACGCCCGTGCCGCTGGGCCTTCCCGCCCGTGTGCGCAACATCGACCCCTTCGCGACGGCCGACGGCCGACGGCTCATTTTCAACTCGACGCACCACCCCGGCGACAGCACTCGCACCGACTTCAACGTGTGGGCCGTGGACCTGGACCCGCGCGGCGCGGTGGCCGGCCGGTCTTACCCGCTGGGCGGTGCGGGCGTGAATTCGCCCGCTTCCGACTTCTACGCCACCCAGGCCACCAACGGCAACCTGTACTTTGCCTCCGACCGGCCCGGCGGCGCCGGCAAAATCGACGTGTACCGGGCCCGCCTCAGTCAGGGGGCCTACGAGGCGCCGGTCAACCTCGGGCCGCCCATCAACACCGCCGAGTCGGACTCCAATCCCTACGTCGCTCCCGACGAGTCGTACCTGCTGTTCTTCGCCGACCGGCCCGGCGGCTTCGGCGACGTGGACCTGTACCTGAGCCGCCGCCGGCCCGGCGACCAGTGGTCGGAGCCCGTCAATCTGGGGCCGGAGGTGAACACGCCGGACGGGGAGTTCTGCCCCTTTGTCGACCAACGCACCCAGACGCTGTACTTTGCCCGCAACATCCGCAAAGACGGTCAGCTTGTGCGCGAAGACATTTATTCCATCCCGCTGAACCAGTTGAAAGTTAAGCTGTAGGGGCGCAGGCCACCGCCAGTTGCCGCAGGGCCGCGGCGCGGTAGAGCCGGCCGAGCGGCAGCCGGGTTCCGCCCACCGTGACGGCCGTGCGGCCGTGGGCCTCAACGTGCGCCAGGTTCACCAAAAACGAGCGGTGGATGCGGCAGAAGCGGTTCGGCAGCAGCTGCTCGGCCAGGGCTCCGAGGCCTTGCTTGACTAATAGACTGCGCGCCCGGGTCACGAGCCGGACGTAGTCTTTGCGGCTCTCGGCGTAAAGCAGCTCGTCGAGGGGCACCTTCACCAGCTGGCGGCCGAGGTGGACGAACAGGTGCGTAGCCGGGGCCGGCTCGGGTGCCGGGGCGGGCGGGGCGGGCCGCGGCAGCTTGGCGACAGCCCGCGCAAACCGCTCGAATGCAATCGGCTTGACGAGGTAATCCACGGCGTCTAGTTCGAAGCCGTCGGCGGCAAATTCGCGGTGGGCAGTGGTGAAGATGACCGACGGCGGGTTTTTCAAGGCCTTCACAAAGTCCAGCCCCGAGAGCCGGGGCAGGTTGATGTCGAGAAACAGCACGTCGATTTTCTGCCGGTGCAACAGCTCAAAAGCTTCGATAGCGTGGCGGGCCGTGGCCGCCAGTTCCAGGCCGGGCGCGGCGGCAATAAACCGTTCGAGCACGCGGATGGCCAGCGGTTCGTCGTCCACGACCAGGCAGCGCAACGCGGGGGCCGTCGCGGCGGGCAGGGCAGCAGTCGTCATAGCGGAATGCGTAAATCAGCGGTGAATACGTCGTCGGGGCCCCGTTGCGCAGCGAGGTCGGCGGCCGGGCCGTAGAGCAACGCCAGTTGCTGCCGGAGGTTGCGCAGGCCCAGGCCGCCGGCCGCCGCGGTGCTTGGGCGGGTGGGCGTGCCCGGCGGCGGGCAGGGGTTGCGCACGGCCAGGCGCAGGCAGTCGGAACTTACGTCCACGTCGATGCGGAGCCAGGTGCGTGCTTCCAGCGCCTCGCTGGCGCCGTGCTTAAAGGCGTTTTCGACCAGCGGCAGCAGCAGCAAGGGCGGTACCTGCTGGCCGTTGATGGCCCCGCGCACGGCAAACGTCAGGTCGAGCCGGTCGCCGTAGCGCAGGCGCTCCAGCGCCAGGTAGTTTTTCAGCAGCCGGATTTCGGCCGCCAGGGGCACCCGGGGCCGGTGGCTTTCGTAGAGCACGTAGCCCAGCACGTCGCTCAGCTTTAGTATCATCTCCGCGGCAGCGTCGGCTTTGCCCAGCGTTTCGGCGTAGAGGTTGTTGAGGGTGTTGAACAGAAAATGGGGCTGCAGCTGGGCCTTGAGCACCTGCAGCTCGGCCGCCGTCCGGGTCTGCTCGGCCTGCTGCCGCGCGGCCTGGGTCAGAAACCAACTCTTGCTCAGCTTCACCACCAGGCCCAGCACCACGGCAAAGCTGATGCGCGACAAGGCGTGGATGCTCCCAAAGGCCAGCGTGGGCGGCGCGGCGTCGTAACCAATCAGGGCCTGGAACGGGTAAATCACGTACCGGGTCAGCCCGTAGCCGGCCAGGCCCGTGGCCGCCACCGCGCCCGCCAGCACCAGCGTGGGCCCGCCCCGAAACAGCCGCGGCAGGTAGTAATACAGCAGCGGATACAGCAACAGGACGGTTAGCAACGTGCGCCCGGCGGCGTCGAGCAAACCCAGCCGGACATAGTCGTAGTCGCTCACCCGGGCCCCCGGGCCGCGGCCGAACGTGACCAGGGTGACGAAAAAATACACGAACAGCGCGGCCAGCAGCGCGCCGTGCCGCCACCAGCGCCAGGCCGGCTGATTGGAAAAAACAAATGACGGCTCCATCCGAATAGTACGGGCACACCCCTAACCCAGCGGTCTGCTGCGTCCAAGGTAGGGCCCGGGGCGGCTTGGAGCCCACTTTGTTCACTGCTCATGGCCAACCTCTTTCGCCCCGGCGCTGTCACAATCCCCTGCTACATGGTCGGCCCCGCCGACCGGGCCGACTTCAGCCCCGCCGCCGGTGGCCCGGTGCATAAAGTCCTCAGCACCTTTGCCCTGGGTTGCGAGATGGAGTGGGCCGCCCGTCTATTTGTGCCCGAGATGAAAGGAGCCGACGGGGTAGGCGTCGGCACCGAGCTGTTCATCTGGCACCACGCGCCCGCTTTTGCCAGCGAAACCGTAGTGGTGACGGTTACCTTTGACGCCCTCCACGGCGCAAATTTGTGCTGCGCCGTAGAAGCCCGCGTGGGGCCGCGTCTCGTGGCTACCGGCACCACGGGGCAGCACATCGGGGCCCGCGCCCGCCGGGCGGCCCATTTCGCCGCCCTGCAAGCCGCGGCCCCCGCACCTTCTGGTCCGTACCACTTCCTTGGCCTGGCCGACAACTGACAACGAGCAACTGACAACTATGTAAGCATGGCCAAAGACGATAAACCCGCCATCATCAACATCAAGAACCGCCGCGCCAGCCACGAATACAGCTTCCTGGCCAAGTACGACGCGGGCGTGATGCTGCAAGGCACCGAAATCAAAAGCGTGCGCGAAGGCAACGTGAACCTGACCGACGGCTACTGCCTGTTCCACACCGACGGCAGCCTCTGGATTCACTCCATCCGCATCGCGCCCTACTCGCTGGGCACTTACAACAATCACGACGCCATGCGCGAGCGCAAGCTCCTGCTCAACAAGCGCGAGCTCAAGCAGCTGGCCGGCAAAAGCGTCGACCAGGGCCTCACCATCATCCCCCTGCGCCTGTTCGTGACCGACCGCGGCTTCGCCAAAATCGAAATTGCCCTCGCTCAGGGCAAAAAGCTCTACGACAAGCGCAACGACCTCAAAGAAAAAGCCCAGAAGCGCGACATGGAAAGAATGTAGCCCGCTTGTCATTGCGAGCGCAGCGCGGCAATCCTTCCTTATAAAGGTGACAATCCTGATAATGTGACGAGCCATGACCCTACGCAGTCTCAGCGCTTGTTTTAAAAATTAGAAGGGGTTGCCAGATAAAGGGTTTATCACGTCTTAAAGGGAAAATGGCTAAGCAAAGAAGGATTGCCGCGCTGCGCTCGCAATGACAGGCGGCGCCGTTCTTTGCCCCAGCACATCACCTAATCAGCACATCAATTTGAATCCCGGCATCTGCGCGCTGAGCGCCGTCCCCGTCCGCGCCGAGCCCAACGACCGGGCCGAGCTGGTTACCCAACTGCTCTTCGGCGAGTGCTACCAGATTTTGCTCACGCAAGACCATTGGCTGCAGGTGCAGCTCGCCGCTGACGGCTACGTGGGCTGGGTCGATTTTAAGCAGCATACGCCGGTTTCGGCCGGCTACTACGCCGAGTGGTGCGCCCAGGACCACCCCCGCGCCCTCGACGTGGTGCAGGCCGTGAGCGACGCGACCACCAAAATCCCGCTCACCCTGGGCTGCCGCCTGCCGTTTTTCGACGGCATGAACGTGCGCGTGGGCGAGCGCAGCTACTTCTTCAACGGCGCGGCCACCAACCCCGCCGCCGCGCCCGACGCCGCCCGCCAGGCCGCCCTGCTGCGCAAAACGGCTCTCATGTACCTGAAAGCGCCCTACGTGTGGGGCGGCAAAAGTGTCTTCGGCCTCGATTGTTCCGGCCTGGCCCAGCAGCTTTACGGCCTGGTGGGCATTCAGCTCCCGCGGGATGCCCGCCAGCAGATTGACCACGGCCGCCCCGTGCATTTCGTGGCCCAGGCCCGGCCCGGCGACCTTGCCTTTTTCGACAACGCCGAGGGCCGCATCGTGCACGTGGGCATGGTGCTGGACGAAGGCCAAATCCTGCACGCCCACGGCGAAGTGCGTCTCGACCCGCTCGACCACAACGGCATCTTCAACCGCGACCGGCAGCGTTACTCCCACAAGCTGCGCTTGCTCAAGCGCCTGCTGCCGGAATAGGGAAGACATCTGGCGGATACCAAGCCGTGATGTCGAGCGCAGCCGAGACATCTCGCTTGGGCAAGTAATCAAAAAAGTGGAACGACGCGGGCGAGATGTCTCGGCTGCGCTCGACATGACGTGCTGTTTATCGACCGCTAGCTACTGAACTTAACCCCCCAGGGCTTGTTTATGCGGCGGGAAACCGCTAGCTTTCGGCGGGTTATCCGAGCCCCCCCATCGTGTATGGACCAAAAAGTATTAGTGCTGAATGGCGACTATACCGCCATCACCCTGTGCAGTGTGCAAAAAGCATTTGTGCTTCTGTTCCTCGACAAAGCGGAAATGGTGGCCAAGTCGGAGCACGGCACGCTGCGCACCGTCTCGCACGCCTACCCCAAGCCCAGCATCATCCGCTTGCAACGCTACGTGCGCGTGCCCTATAAAGGTATTGCCCTCAGCCGCCACAACATCTTCAAGCGCGACCATTTTGAGTGCCAGTACTGCGGCTCGACTAAAAACCTGACGCTGGACCACGTGGTGCCCCGCTCCCGCGGCGGCGAGTCGAGCTGGACCAACCTGCTCACGGCCTGCGCCCGCTGCAACCACGCCAAGGGCCACCACACCCCCAACGAGGCCGGCCTCACCATCCGACAGCAGCCCAAAAAGCCCACGCTGGCCGGGTTTCTCAAGCTTTCGGCGGGCACCATCGACCAGAACTGGCACGCGTATCTAAACTAAGTGGGGGACTAAGGCGTTGGAGCAGGGTACCTTTGTCGCTCCCCTTCAAAACCCGCCCATGGCCTTACCCAAGTTTGCCGCTACCCGCTCGTTTCACACCGAGCTCAAAACCCGCATCAATCAGTATTTTGAGGAATCGGGCCAGCCGATGACCGGCAACTTCAGCCTCTTGTTCAAGGCCGTGTTACTGGTGAGCATCATGGCGGCCCTGTACGTGCATTTGGTGTTTTTCACGCCGGCCACGGGTTGGGCTTTGTTGGAGTGTGCTTTGTTGGGCTGCACCATTGCCGCCATTGGCTTCAACGTGATGCACGACGGCGCCCACGGTAGCTTCTCGCAGTTTTCCTGGGTGAACCGGATGGCCGCTTACACCCTGGGCGTGCTCGGCGGCAGCCCCTACATGTGGAACTCCAAGCACAACCTCATCCACCACACCTATACCAACATCGAAGGCCACGACGACGACATCAACATCCAGCCCTGGATGCGCATGACGCCCGACCAGCCCAAGCACCCGCTGCACCGCTATCAGCACTTCTACTTCTGGATGCTCTACTGCATGCTCTACACGTCCTGGATTTTTGCCATGGACTACCAGAAGTACTTCACCCGCCAAATCGGGGCCATCGACCTCAAGCCCATGAACGTGGGCGAGCACGTGAGCTTCTGGGCGTTTAAAGTGCTGAATCTGGCCCTCTACGTGGCGCTGCCCATCTACATGGTCGGCCTCCTGCCCTGGTTCGCCGGCTTCATGTTGAGCACGGCCGTGGCCGGCTTGGTGCTGAGCATGGTGTTCCAGCTTGCTCACACCGTGGAAGACGCCGCGTTCCCCGTGCCCCACGCCACCACCGGCAAGCTCGAAGACGAGTGGGCCATCCACCAGGTGCGCACCACCGCCAACTTTGCCACTGACAACAAAGTGGTGAGCTGGCTTGTGGGCGGCCTCAACTTCCAGATTGAGCATCACCTGTTCCCCAAGATTTCGCACGTGCACTACCCCGCCATCAGCAAGATTGTGCAGCAGGTCTGCGACGAGTTCGACGTGAAATACAACAACTACGCCCGCACCCGCTCGGCCATTGCCTCGCACGTGGGCTTCCTGCGCCAGATGGGCCGCGCCGCATAACGAGCTGCCCCCCCAACCGAAAAGCCCCGGCGCAGTTGCGTCGGGGCTTTTTGTTGCATTTACGCGATGGTTGGACCGTCTTGCCGAGCTTATCCAAGCATGACGGTCCCACCGTACCATATATTATCGGCCGGCAAACGCCAGCAAGTCCGCCGTCAGTTGGTCTTTGTCGGTGAAGAACAAGCCGTGGGGTGCGCCCTTGTATACCTTCAATTCGGCGTGCGGTATCATTTTCGCCGTTAGTTCGCCGCTGACCTCGAACGGCACCGTAGCGTCCTTGTCGCCGTGAATGACCAGCGTCGGCACCTTCACGCCCTGCAGGTCGGCCCGGAAATCGGTGGCGCTGAACGCCGTCACGCAGTCGCGGGTGGCGTTGGGCGCCGCCAGGCCGGCCACGGTAAACGTCCAATCCAGCACGCCCTGGCTCACGGGGTGGCTAATCATGCCCACGCCGTAGAAGCTTTTCGAGAAACCCTGCAAAAAGTCGAACCGGTCTTTTATGATGCCTTCCTGCATGCCGTCGAACACCGACTGGGGCACGCCGTTGGGGTTGCTGTCCGTCTGGAGCAGGAACGGCGGCACGGCGCTGACGAAGGCCACGCGGGCAATGCGGGCGTCGCCGTAAGTGCCCAGGTAGCGGGCTATTTCGCCGCCGCCCATCGAGAAGCCCGCCAGCGTCACGTTGTTCAGGTCCAGCTCTTCGAGCAGCGCGTTGAGGTCCGCCGCAAAGGTGTCGTAATCGTAGCCCGTCCAGGGCCGCGAGGAGCGGCCGAAACCGCGCCGGTCGTAGGCGATAACGCGCAAGCCGCCCTTGGCCAACCCAATGGCCTGGTGCTCCCACATGGTGTGGTCCAGCGGCCAGCCGTGGATGAGCACCACCGGGTTGCCCTGCCCCCAGTCCTCGTAGAAAATGTTGACCGGATTGCCGGCGGTGTCGTTGCCTGCTTTGATGTAAGCCATGCGAAAGAGAAGTTATTGGTGAATTGACCTCCCACTTTACTGCATGACACTGGGCTAGGTTGCGCCTCGTACTGTTAAGATTGCGGTTTGCGATAATAAGCGAGTAGGTTGCGACAATCAGTACTGAAACAGCTCGAGGAGACGGGCACATACTTCCTGGGCAGTCGCCGCCGAAAGCACCCCCAGTCTGCGCACCAGCCGCGACTTATCAACCGACCGAATGTGGTCCAGCGCCACCTGCCCGACCTTGCCCTGGAACTGGCAATCTACTCGTGACGGGTAGCTGCGCGCCGTGCCCGTCAGCGCTGCCACCGTGACCGTGCGCAGATACCGGTTCAACTCATCGGGCGAAATAACCACGCACGGCCGCGTCTTATTAATTTCGCTGCCTTGGGTCGGGTCCAGATTCACCAGCCACACTTCGAAACGCTGGGGTGTGGCTACCACTGCCACTCCGTTTCCTCAAAGGCCGCGTCCGAAAATCCTTCCAGCAGCTCGCCCTCCGGCGCTTGCCCAGCCGCCAGAGCGGTTTGCATCTGGGCATCCCAACCCTGCCGGGCGAGGCTAGCTATTGGCTTAATGAGCAAGCCCTCGGGCGTGGGGTGCAACTCCACTTCGCCGTTGAGGCGGTATTGTTGCAAAAGCTTCTTGGGCAAAACGATTCCCTGGGAGTTTCCTATGCGAATAAGGCGGGTGTGCATAACATAAATGTACGTACAAAGTAACTACTTTGTGTGTACATCTACGCCCGACTCTTACAGGTATACGTGGTGTCGGCGGCGGAATCCGTAAAAGTGTCAGCAACTTCCATCTATCGATGAACTGCTTTTTTTCAAGGTAGCAACAACCCAACTACGCTGTAGCCGACGGCCTCTTCAATGGTGGGATGATAGTTGTAAGGTTTGCCCATTAATGTATTAAAACGGCTTTCGCCGAGCCATTTATTCTCAGGAAATTTCCACACACACATCTTTGTCCAGACCTCATAATGGCGCTCTCCTTCCTGGATGCCGTATTGCACAGCATCCAATTGGGCATGAACAAATAATTGATACTGAGGACTAGGTTGTACGGACAATTAACGCAACCAAAGTAAAGCGGAAACGAAATGGAGCATGCCCAAAAAGCTGCTGGCCGTCTTGTCGTAGCGCGTGGCCAGGCGGCGAAATTGCTTGAGTCGGCTGAAAAAGCGCTCCACTTTGTTGCGGTCGCGGTACAGGTTGCGGTCAATCACGCGGTGGACGAGGCGGTTTTTCTTGCTGGGAATGACCGCCGCCGCGCCGAGTTCTTCGACCAGGGCCACGATGCTGTCGGCGTCGTAGGCTTTGTCCGCCAGTACGTTGCCGGTCCCCCGGGCCCCGGCCAGCAACTCGGCGGCCCGGCGGCAATCCGCTTGCTGGCCCGGGCCGAGCACCAGGCGCAGCGGATTGCCCAACGCATCGACCAGGGCGTGCACCTTGGTCGTCAACCCGCCGCGGCTGCGGCCGAGGGCCTCGTCGCCGACGCGGCTTTTTTTCGGCTGCCCGCCGCCTGCGCGTGGGCCCGCACGACGGTCGAGTCGAGCATGACCCAGTCCAAATCCGGCTCCTGCACGGCCTCAAACAGCCGTTTCCACACGCCCGTTTGCGCACAGCGCCGGCAGCGCTTGCGCTGCGTGTCGGCCTTGCCGAAGCGGGCCGGCAGCGCCCGCCACGCGGCCCCGTGGCGGGCAATCCAGAGCACGGCGTTCAAAAACAGGCGGTTGTCGCCGGCCGTGCGGCCCACGTCTCCAGCTTTGCCCGCTAGGTGCGGGGCCAACAACGCCCACGTGCGGTCACTGATTTCGTCTAATTCCTTCACGAACGCAAAACTAATTGTCCGTACAACCTAGCAAGATTAAATGTTTCTGAAGTAGGGTAAAGCTTTTTGAAATTTCTTGCTTCGCCTACATAAATGACTCGCCATCCGGTAGCAGCGGCAAGTTGAACAGTCAACTTTTTAGCGAATAAGCTGTCAGCAGCGAAAAGCGTGTCGTGCTCTATACCACGGCCTGTTGGCACGGAAACTCTAGTAGTAGTTAGCGCTACTAAAGTGCCAGGAGCGACAGAGGGCTTACCAGCGAATTTTGACTTGGTAGCCAGAATGGTACAACCGCTTAGAAATAGCGAAAGCAAAAGAAAAGCTCTCATTGACTAGACGATTATTCACAGTACAAAACGGCAAACGAAATTAGCTAACCTGTTTCAAATCCCGTACCTTTGCGCCCCCGCCAGGGTGGCGGGCCTTGCCAACTAACGGCAAGGTGTTCAACCAGAACCGCGTAGGGGCCCGGGCATCGGCCGTTACGTTTATCCAAGAGGTGCCCAACCGCTGTTTTATGGCAGAATTGATTGACGATTTCGACTGGGATAATGTCGGAGCCACTGGTTTCGGTGGAAACTACTCGGCTGACCAGCGCGCCGAGATGGAGCAGATGTACGGCGACACGCTCACGACCGTCCAGGAAGAAGAAGTAGTGAAGGGCACCGTGGTGGGCATCACCGACCGCGATGTGATTCTGAACATCGGTTTTAAATCCGATGGTCTGGTGTCGATTACCGAATTCCGCGACCTGCCCGACCTGAAAATCGGCGACGAGGTGGAGGTCTTCATCGAAGACCAGGAAGACGCCAACGGCCAGCTCATCCTGAGCCGCAAGAAAGCCAAAATCAAGCAGGCCTGGAAGGCCATTTACGATGCCTTGGAGCTGGACACCATCCTCGAAGGCGTGGTGAAGCGTCGCACCAAAGGCGGCCTCATCATGGAGCTTGACGGCGTGGAAGCCTTCCTGCCCGGCTCACAAATCGACGTGAAGCCCATCCGCGACTTCGATATTTACGTCGGCCGTCGCATGGAAGTGAAGGTGGTGAAAATCAACTCCGCGTTCGACAACGTGGTGGTTTCGCACAAAGTACTTATCGAGAAAGACCTCGAGAAGCAGCGCGAGGCCATCCTGAACAACCTGGAGAAAGGCCAGATTCTGGAAGGCAACATCAAGAACATGACCAATTTCGGCGTGTTCATCGACCTCGGTGGGGTTGACGGTCTGCTGCACATCACGGACATCTCGTGGGGCCGCATCGCTCACCCGAGCGAAGTGCTGACCCTGGACCAGAAGCTGAACATCGTGGTGCTGGACTTCGACGAAGCCAAGAAGCGCATCAGCCTCGGCCTGAAGCAGCTGACGCCCCACCCGTGGGATTCGCTGCCGGCCGACCTGCAGCCGGGCTCGAAAGTATCGGGCCGCATCGTGAACGTGGCCGACTACGGCGCCTTCATGGAAGTGGTGCCCGGTGTGGAAGGCCTCATCCACGTGTCGGAAATGAGCTGGAGCCAGCACCTGCGCAACCCGCAGGACTTCATCAAGCAGGGCGACACGGTGGAAGCGCAGATTCTGACGCTCGACCGCGAAGACCGCAAGATGAGCCTCGGCATCAAGCAGCTCAGCGAAGACCCGTGGACCCGTGGCGACTTCGGCGGCAAGTACGCCGTGGGCTCCAAGCACAACGGCCTAGTGCGCAACCTGACCAACTTCGGCCTGTTCGTAGAGCTGGAAGAAGGCGTGGACGGCCTCGTGCACGTGTCGGACCTGTCGTGGACCAAGAAAATCAAGCACCCTTCGGAAATGGTGAAGGTGGGCGACCGCCTCGACGTGGTGGTGTTGGAGCTGGACCTCGGCGCCCGGCGCCTGGCCCTGGGTCACAAGCAGTTGGAAGAAAACCCCTGGGATACGTTCCAGTCGGTGTTCACCCCCGGCTCGGTGCACCGGGCCACCATCACCGAGAAGTCGGAGCGGGGCGCGGTGCTCGAATTGCCGTACGGCATCGAGGGCTTCGCCTATCCCAAGTCGTTGGTGAAAGAGGACGGCAGCAGCGCCGAGAACGGCGAGGCGCTGGACTTCCGCGTCACGGAATTCTCGAAGGACGACCGCCGCATTGTGCTCTCGCATACGGCCATCTTCAACAAAGAAGCCGCGGCCGAGGACGACAACCGCAACTCGAAGTTCAAGAAGAAGACCAACGCCAAGGGCGGTGAGCCCCAGGGCGAAGGCAAGATGAGCGACCTGAAGAAGCCAACAGACGAGAAATCGACCCTGGGCGACCTCGACGCCCTGAGCGCCCTGCGCGACCAGATGATGGGCAACGAGCGCAAGGCCGGCGAGCAGAAGCTGAAAGCCGCGGCCCCCAAGCCCGCCGACGCACCCGCCGCTGATGCGCCCGTTACCGAAGCCCCCGCTGCGGAAGTTGCCGCCGAAGCTCCGGCCGTCGAAGCCCCCGCGGTCAAGGCCCCCAAGGCCAAGGCCGCCAAAGCCGATGCTCCCGCTGCTGAGGAAGCCCCCGCCGCTGAAGCTGGCCTGCTCGCCGGCATCGCTGGTGCCGCAACCGCGGCCTTCGACAAGGTGAAGGAAGTGGCTGCCGATGCTGCCGAAGCCGTTTCGAACAACGAAACCTTCGACAAGGTGAAGCACGCCGCAACCGATGCCGTGGACGCCGTGACTCACTCGGAAGCTTTCACCAAGGCTTCGGAAGCAGTTAGTGACGTGGTTGACAAAGCCAAGGACCTGATTGCCGGCGACGACGATGCCGCCGACCAGAAGAAGGACGACGAAGCCAAAGCCTAACGCTTAGCTTGGTTTGAGAAGAAGCCCCGGCGCGTGCGTCGGGGTTTTTTTGTGCGCCTAAACTTTGGTCTGGTTCGCCGAGTTTAGGTCGGAACGGTAAGGCATGGGTCGGTAATAACGGTGGGTGGCGGGTTGCTGCGCTCAGCCGGAAAAGTACCAACCCTTTTTTGCGCCGCCGCGCTGCTATTTTCAAGGCATCAAGCTTTGCACATAACTTCCATCCGCCCCCTTTTTTGACCATGCCCAATACGGAATTCACCAACACCCACGTCGTCATCTCGTCGACCAAACCCTTCACGCAGGCCATCAAGGACATTCAGGCCGAGATGGGCCGGGCCAGCGCCGACGTGCTGGGCGACAGGCTCAGCGCGAGCAAGGATTTTGCGGAGTTTACGCAGGAAATGGAATTTCTGGCGGGCCGCAGCAACTTCATCAACGTGGCCCTGCTCAACTGGGGCAAGGTGATGTCGCGGGTACCCCTCGGCATGAAGGCCGTGCTGTTCGTGATTGGCAATCCCCTCACTGCCAAGAAGCTGCTCGAAGCGGGTGGGCCCGAAGTGGGCTTGTACCTGCCCACCAAGATTTACGTGTACGAAGACAGTGAGGGCACCACGCAGGTCACCTACGACCAAATTGGCCCGGTGATGGCCCAGTACAACAAGCCCGAGTTGAGTGCGGTGGCCGCGGCCATCGACAAGGCACTGGCCAATCTGGCCGACAAAGCCGCGAACTAACCCCCGCAAACGCTCTCGATAAGATGGTCAAGAACATTGTACTCGTCCACGGCGGGCTGGTCGACGGCTCCAGCTGGGCCAAGGTCATTCCGCTGCTGGAAGCCCAGGGCCTGGAGGTAACGGCCGTGCAAAACCCGCTGACGGGCCTGGCCGACGACGTGGCCGCCGCCACCCGCGCGCTGGCGCTGCAAGACGGCCCTGCGCTACTGGTAGGCCACTCGTGGGGCGGCGTGGTCATTACCGAGGCGGGCACGCACCCCGCTGTAGCCGGATTGGCCTATGTGTGCGCGTTCGCGCCCAGCCCGGGGGAGTCCTTGGTTGATGTTTCGGCGCGGGGGCCCGCGGCGGCCGGCGGGCGGCACTTCACCGCCGACGCGGCGGGTTTCGTGCGCATCACCCGCCAGGGGCTGGACGAGGATTTGGGCCCCGACGTGGTCGAAGCCGAGCGCCGGCTGCTGTTTGCGACCCAGCACCCGCTGGCCGCGGCTTCGCAGGGCGAACCAGTGGGGGCCGCGGCCTGGCAGACCAAGCCCAGCTGGTACCTCGTTACCGAAAATGACCGGACCCTGCACCCGGACCTGCAGCGGGCTATGGCCCAACAGATTGGGGCCACCACGCGCTCCGTGGCATCTGGCCACCTGCCCATTTTCTCGCAGCCGACCGCCGTGGCGGGCTTCCTCATCGAAGCCGCGCGGCAAGTGGGGTAGGGGGGCGGAAAAGGGGCAGGGTGCAGTGCCGTAAACTTTTAATGGCGGCCCACCTTGCCTGCCCCGGTTGGGCTGCGTACCTTTGCGCTCCCAAAAGCCCACTACTGGTGACGTGACCGAGTGGCTAGGTAGAGGTCTGCAAAACCTCCTACGGCGGTTCGAATCCGCCCGTCACCTCTGATTACCAACCAGGAAGCCCCGCTCGCCATTTGGCCGGCGGGGCTTTTTTTGGGTCCGCGCGGGTAACTGCGGGTTTTGGGCCACATTGTGCCTACATTTCGTGGCCAAGCTGGGCGGTGGGCCGTACCAGCGGCCGTTGCTGTTTCTTTTCCCCTTCCGTTCGTTTATGAAAATTGTTGACCTCCGCACCATGCGCGGGCCGAGCTACTGGTCGGTCAAACACCACAAGCTCATCGTGGCCAAAGTTGACTTGCAGGAGTTTGCCGGCCGGTGGTCAAATACCATCCCGGGCTTCGCCGGGCGGCTGATGAAGCTGTTTCCCAACATTGGGCAGGTGCAACCGGGCGGCGTAAGCGGCAAGCAGGCGGCCAAGCACCCGCCCCTGGGCCTGGAGCAGCTCAACGACGGCGAGCCGCTGGGCCACGTCATTCAGCACGTGGCGCTGGAGCTGCAGCGGCAGGCCGCCATGCCCGTGTTCTGGGGCAGGAGCTACCCGGCGCGGGAAGACGGCGTGGAGTACGTGGTGTTTGCCTACCAGGAGGAGCGTGCCGGCCGCCGCGCCGCTGCGGCCGCCGTGGACGTGGTGGAAGCCCTGTGTAAAAAGGAGAAAGTGGACCTGAAGCCCGTCATCACCGAGCTGCACGAAATCCGGGAAGACGAGTTTTTTGGGCCGAGCACCTACAGCATCGTGGCCGAGGCCGCCTCGCGCAACATTCCCTACATCCAGCTCAAAAACACGTCGATTATTCAGCTGGGCTACGGCGTGAACCAGCGCCGCATCTGGGCCACCACCACCAGCCTGACCTCGCACGCGGGCGTGGAAGTGGCCGGCAACAAGAACCGCACCAAGGCCATGCTCCACGACGCGGGCGTGCCCGTGCCGCGCGGCACCACCGTGTACTCCGAGGCCGGCCTGCGCGAGGCCATCGACGAGCTGGGCTTTCCCATCGTGACCAAGCCGCTCGACGGCAACCACGGCAAGGGCGCCACCATCCGCATCATGAACTGGAAAGGCGCCGCCGCCGGCCTGGTGGCGGCGCAGGCGTATTCACGGGCCGTGATTGTGGAGCAGTTCATCGAAGGCTTCGATTTCCGGCTGCTGGTGGTGAACGGCAAGCTCATTGCCGCGGCCAAGCGCACCCCGGCGGCGGTGAAGGGCGACGGCAAAAGCAGCATCCAGCAGTTGATTGCTAAAGTCAACGAGGACCCCCGCCGCGGCATCGGCCACGAAAAGGTGCTCACCAGCATCAAGGCCGACAAGCACACGCTCGACATCCTGAAGAGCCGGAAGCTAACCCTGAAGTCGGTGCTGCCCGCCGACGAAGTCCTCTACCTGAAGAGCACGGCCAACATCAGCACCGGCGGCACGGCCACCGACGTGACCGACCAGATGCACCCCTACAACGTGCTGCTGGCCGAGCGGGTGGCCGGCATCGTGGGCCTCGACATCTGCGGCATCGACCTGATGGCCACCGATATTGCCGTGCCGCTCAACGAAAGCCGCGGCGCCGTGATTGAGGTGAACGCCGCGCCGGGCTTCCGCATGCACATCGCGCCCACCGAGGGCCTGCCGCGCAACGTGGCCGCCCCGGTCGTGGACATGCTCTTCCCGCCCGGCAGTACGGCCCGCGTGCCCATCATCGCCGTGACGGGCACCAACGGCAAAACCACCACTACCCGGCTCATTGCCCATCTCGTGGCCAGCAAGGGCTACAAAGTGGGCTTCACCACCACCGACGGCATCTACATCCAGGGCGTGCAGTTGCAGCAGGGCGACTGCACCGGGGGCGTCAGCGCCGAGTTTGTGCTGCGCGACCCCACCATCGACTACGCCGTGCTTGAAACGGCCCGCGGCGGCATGCTGCGCTCGGGCCTGGGCTTCCACACCTGCGACATTGCGGTGGTGACCAACGTGGCCGCTGACCACCTGGGCCTGCGCGACATCTACACCGTGGAGGAGATGGCCGCCGTGAAGGGCGTGCTGCCCCGCACGGTGCGCAAAAACGGCTGGGCCGTGCTCAACGCCGACGACGACCTGGTGTACGCCATGGCCCGCACCGTGGACTGCCGGGTGGGCCTTTTCAGCATGAACGAGCACAACCCGCACATCCTGGAGCACGTGGAGGCCGGCGGCGTGGCCGCGGTGTACGAGGAAGGCTACGTCACGATTTACCGCAACAGCTACAAGCTGCGCATCGACCGGGCGGCCGAGTTTCCGGTCACCTTCGGCGGCCGGGCGGGCTTCAACATCGAAAACAGCCTGGCGGCGGCCCTGGCCGGGTTCCTGGCTGGCTTCGACAAGGACGACATCAAAACCGCCTTCCGCACCTTCGTGCCGTCGGCTTCCAAGACGCCGGGCCGGATGAACTCCTACAAGTTTCCCCAATTCGAGGTCATCGTGGACTACGCCCACAACACGGCGGGCATCGCCAAATTCGCCGAGTTCATGGACGCCACGCCGGCCACCCGCAAAATCGGGGTGGTGTCGGGCCTCGGCGACCGGCGCGACGAGGACACGCTGGCCTTTGCCCGCATCGCCGGCCGCATCTTCGACGAAGTGGTGCTGCGCCAGAACGACGACCTGCGCGGCAAGTCGGCCGAGTTCCTGCGCGAAATCATGGAGCGCGGCCTGCGCCTCGACAAGCCCGACCTGCCCGTTATCTACATCGAGGGGGAGATGGACGCCGTGGAACACGTGCTGAAAACGGCGCCCGAAGGGGCAGTAGTGGTGCTGCTCACGGAAGACATTGCTCGGACGCTGAAGCGGTTGGACGAGTTCGAGGCGGCGACCGCGGCCCCCTAGCCCTCTTCTCAGTGGGGAGGGGGCGGAGTGACCGGCTGCGGCAGCCCGCGCTTATCTTTGGTTGGGCCGATGTCCGGCGCCGGTCTAACTTCCATTCCCTCTTTGTATGAAGCACGTCTTCTCCCTGCGCATGGCGGGCCTGCTGGCCGGCCTGTTCTTCGCCCTGGCTTCCCCGACCGCCGCCCAAGCCCCGGCTTGGCAATCGGCCCGCGTGGTAGCGGCGGCCACAGCGGCTGTAACGGGAAATTTTTCTTATGTGAGGGCTACGGCTGTCGATGCGGCGGGCAACGTGTACTTGGCGGGGTACTTCGCGAACAGCGTGGTGCTGGGCGGCACTACGCTCACCAGTGTCGGGGGCGATGATGTGTTCGTGGCTAAGTTTAGCCCCGTCAGTAATCAATTTGTGTGGGCGCGGCGGGCCGGTGGCAGCAGCGACGACCAAGCCAACGCGCTGGCCGTGAACGGGACGAGTGTGTACTTGGCCGGGGAATTTCGCAGCCCTACGGCCAGCTTCGGAGCCACCACCCTGGCCAATGCGGGCTCTGCCGATGTGTTCGTGGCCAAGCTCACCGACGCGGGCAGCACTAGCAGCTTTACCTGGGCGCAACGGGCCGGCGGCCTGGATAACGACCTCGCCACCGCCCTGGCTGTGAGAGGAACGAGCGTGTACGTGGCCGGGGAATTTCGCAGCTTCACAGCCAGCTTTGGCGCCACCATTCTGATTAATGTGAGAACCGCTGCATTCACTTCCGACGCGTACGTGGCCAAGCTCACGGACGCGGGCCCCACGGGCAGCTTTGCCTGGGCGCAGCGGGCCGGCGGCCAAGACAACGACAGCGCCGACGCGCTGGCCGTGAACGGTGCGAGCGTGTACATGGCCGGAGAATTTCGCAGCTCCTCGGTGGGCTTTGGCAGTACGAACCTGACCAACACCGGGATAAACGACGCGTACGTGGCCAAGCTAACCGACGCGGGCAGCACTAGTAGTTTCGTGTGGGCGCAACGGGCCGGCAGCATCGGTGACGATCAAGCCAACGCGCTGGCCGTGAGCGGCAATAACGTGTACGTGGCGGGGTATTTTGGCGGGCTCACGGCGGGCTTTGGTACCACTACCCTGGTTAATGCGAACACTACCGGTAACTCTGCCGACGCGTACGTGGCCAAGCTTGCCGACGCGGGCAGCACTAGTAGTTTCGTGTGGGCCCAGCGGGCCGGCGGCACGGGCAACGACCGCGCCGATGCCTTGGCTGTGAACGGGACGAGCGTGTATGTATCGGGGGCTTTTATCAGCTCTACAGCAGCCTTTGGCGCCACTACCCTGGCCAATGCGAACACTGCCGGTGGCTCTGCCGACGCGTACGTGGCCAAGCTTGCCGACGCGGGCCCCACGGGCAGCTTTGCCTGGGCGCAGCGGGGCGGCGGGGCGGGCAACGAATATGCCTTCGCGCTGGCTTTGAGCGGCAGCAATGTGTACGTGGCAGGATATTTTAACAGCCCCACCGCCAGCTTCGGCGCCACCACCATCTCCAACCCGAACACCAATACTATTCTCGGCTTCCTCGCCTCCCTCACCGACCCCACCCTGACGGCCACCGCCACCGCTGGGCCCCGCGAGCCGGCGGCCCTGTTTCCTAACCCCGCCCGCCACACGGCCACCCTGCGCCTGCCCACCGGCACGCCCGGCGCCCCGCTCACCCTCACCGATGCGCTGGGCCGGGCCGTGCGCCGCTACCCTGCCCCGGCCGGACCCGAAACGGTCCTGGACCTGGGCGGGCTGCCCGCCGGCCTCTACCTGCTGCGCGGCGCCGGCCCGGCCCGGCGCCTGGCGGTAGAGTAGGCGTGGAAATGCGGCCGGCTCGCGTAGGACTCGGTACCGCGCCTACCACGAAAAAGGCCACTCATCGAGTGGCCTTTTTGCATGTTGGTAATCTGTCGGTGTTAACGGAAATTATGCCGTCGACAGAATCCGACCAATTCGCTGAATCTGATGAATCCGCAGTTCAGACTACTTCAGCGTAAACTTGGCTTTGCCCATCAGTTGGCCGCTTTCGTACAGCTCCACCGTGTGCTGGCCCTTTTTATATTCGGCCCCTTTGGCGTACACGAACTCCAGCTTTTGCTTGCTGTTGTCGTACACCACGTCCTGCTTCTGGGTATAAAAGGCCTCCTGGCCTTCCACGGTGAAGGTGCCGCCGCCGGTGCTCAGGTTGTAGAGGGCGGCGCCGTCGGGCTCCAGAATGCGCAGGTAAATAGCTTTGGTTTCTTTCGGCGACACGTCGTTGCGGGCCAGGTTGCAGGTCACTTTCACCTTTTCCACGCGCTTGGCCTTGAACTCGTCCTGGTCGTCGTCCTTCTCCTTATTTTTGGAGGTGATGATGGCCACTTTGATGTTCTCGGACTGCAGGCGCGACGCGACGCCGACTTTATCCGTCAGCTCCTGGTTGGTGCGCGCGATGGTGCTGATGGTGTCGCTCAGTTGGTTTTGCCGCTCTTTTAGCGTAGTGGTTTCGGTGTAAAGGGTTTCGTTGTCCTTCTTGAGCTGGGCAATGTCGTCGTCCTTTTTCCGCAGCTGGCTCTCCAGGTTTTGGGCGCGCTGCTTGAACAGTTTCTGCTGGGCAATGGAAAAGCTGCCGGCCTTGAAGGAGCGCAGCCGCAGCAGGTCGGCGTTGACGCCGGCAATCTTGGCTTCGAGCGAGTCGTTGCTCAGGCCCAGCGCTTGCAGCTCCTGGCTTTGCCGCTCAAAATCGCCCTTCAGGGCTTCGTACTGCTTGATTTGTTCTTGCAGCTTGCTGTCCTTGGCGCGCACCTCCGTGGTCAGCTCCTCGTTCTTGTCGCCTTTCTGCTGGTTGAGGTAAAACAGAACGCCGTTGATGCCGAGCAGTACAGCCACGAGGGCTACCCAAAGCAGGACACGGCTGTTGTTGGAGCGGGGTTCGGGGGTTTCGTTGGGGTCCATACGGGAGTGGTTAAGCGAGGGAAGGGTGAAAAATTCGAGGTGTTTGCCGCAAGGCGGCGCGTACCTTTGGGCGTAAAAATAGGGGACTTCCGGGCCCTGGCAAGTTTCCCCTATACTTTCACGGAATGCAAACGGTTCTACCCGCCTTCGATTCCGCCTATTGGCAAGGCCGTTACGCGGCCGGGCGCGACGGCTGGGACGCCCACGCCGTGACCCCGCCGCTGCGCGCTTATTTCGACCAGCTGGCCGTGGCCGGGCAGCCGCGCATCCTCGTTCCCGGCGCCGGCCGCGCCTACGAGGCGGAGCACTTGCACCGGCTGGGTTTTGGGCAGGTGTTCGTGGCCGACCTTGCCCCGGAGCCGCTGCAAGCACTGGCGGCCCGCGTGCCCGATTTCCCGGCCGAGCACCTGTTATTGGCTGATTTCTTTGCCCTGCCCAACGTGGAGCCGTACGACTTAATTGTGGAGCAAACGTTTTTCTGCGCGCTGAACCCCGCGCTGCGCCCAGCCTACGCCCGGCAGTGCGCGGCCCTGCTGCGGCCCGGGGGCACGCTGATGGGGCTGCTGTTCGATACTGATTTCGGGCCGGCCCAAGAGCCGCCGTTCGGGGGCTCCAAGGAAGAATACCGGAGCTATTTCGCGCCGTATTTTGATTTCAGGCATTTCGAAACCGCCGCCAATTCGCTCCAGCCCCGGCAGGGCCGGGAGTTATTTATCTGCTTGAAGAAAAAATAGCATCAGGCTCCGGCTTCGTGCGAATTCCCTTGAATTTTCCACTCCCCAAGCACCCGCTTGGGGTCACGCCGCGCCATGCTCACCGCCCTCGCCAACACCCTGCCGCATTTCCGGCACACCAACTCCGGCCAGTTTTTCCTCATGGCCGGCCCCTGCGTCATTGAGGGCGAAGACATGGCCCTGCGCATTGCCGAGCGCATCAAGCACATCACCGACAAGCTGCAGATTCCGTTTATTTTCAAGGGCTCCTACCGCAAGGCTAACCGCTCGCGGCTGGACTCCTTCACCGGCATTGGCGACGAAACGGCGCTGCGCATCCTGCAAAAGGTTGGGCGAGAAATTGGCGTGCCTACCGTCACCGACATCCACGAATCGAGCGAAGCCGCGCTGGCGGCTGAGTTCGTCGACGTGCTGCAAATCCCGGCCTTCCTGTGCCGCCAGACGGACTTGCTCATCGCCGCGGCGCAGACCGGCAAGGTGGTGAACATTAAAAAAGGCCAGTTTCTGAGCGGCGAGGCCATGCAATTTGCCGTGGACAAGGTGCACCAGTCGGGTAACGAGCACGTCATTCTTACCGAGCGCGGCAACTCCTTCGGCTATTCCGAGCTGGTGGTGGACTTCCGCAACCTGCCCGCCATGCGCCGCTTCGGCGTGCCCGTGGTGATGGACGTGACCCACTCCCTGCAGCAGCCCAACCAGGCCAGCGGCGTCACCGGCGGCCAGCCCGCCCTCATCGAAACCATTGCCAAAGCCGCCATTGCCGTGGGCGCCGACGGCCTGTTCATCGAAACCCACCCCACGCCCGCCACCGCCCTGTCCGACGGCGCCAACATGCTGCCGCTCGACCAACTCGAAGCGCTGCTGGGGAAGCTGACGCGGGTGCGGGACGCCATCCGGCCGACCGGCGGCATCGACCCGCAAGGGCTAGAGGCGTAAATCCGTTTCGAGTTGAGCGCAAGCACCGCAACGATGACTGAAGTTCGCCTGTACCGGTCGCGCGGAAAAGTGCTCAGGATGGTGCTGCTGTGCTCAGTATTCGTCGGCCTGGGGTATTTTATGCTGGGCCGCCCGGACGCCCCGCAAGGGATAGCCTGGCTGAGTATCGGCTTTTTCGGCCTCGGGTTCCTCTTTGGACTCTACCAACTGCTCGACCGCCGGCCGCAGATAATCGTGAACGAATTCGGCGTATTCGACCGCACCACGCACCACGAATTCATCAACTGGGAAATCATCCAGGACGTTTACTTGATTGCGGTGAACCGGCAAAAATTCATCTGCTTGGTGGTGGACGAAGCATTTGAGCCTTCCCGCAAGAAAAACAAGTTCAGGCAGGGAGTAGCCAGCTTAAACAAAGAGTTTGGTTTTCAGGAGTTGAACATTTCGTTAGGCCTGGTCAGCATCGACACTATGCGGTTTGCCGAATTTATTTTGGCCATGCGGGGCGCGGAGCAGCCCGAACGGGAAGGATTGGTCAGGGAGGCAATTGCCAACCTGTAGGTTTGCTGCGGGTCATATCCGCAGCCAGAAATGCTGCTTGGGCTGATTCTTTCGGAAGAACACCAGCCCAATGTGGAACAGGTCCACCGTCAGCCGCACGTCGGGGTGGGCCTTGATGACTTCCCAGGCCCGCTCCATGTCGGCCGACCAGTGGATGTCGTCGAATACGAACACGGAGTCGTCGGTGCGGTGCGCCAGGCACAGCTCAAAGTAGCGCAGCGTCGGCTCGTAGCGGTGGTTGCCGTCGAAAAAAGCGAAGTCCAGGGGCGCGGCCAGGGCCGCCAGGGCCGGGGCCAGGGTGTGGTCGATGTTGCCCTCCACGACGGCAATATTGCTCAGGTGCAGCGCGGCGAAGGTTTCGCGGGCCAACGCGGCCACGTTGGGGCAACCTTCGAAAGTGAGGACGCGGTGGCGCGAGTCGGCGGCGGCCAGGTAGGCGGTGGTGAGGCCCAGCGAGGTGCCCAGCTCCAGAATAGTGGCCGGCCGGCAGTAGTTGACCAGTCTAAACAGCAGTTGTGCGAGGCGCGGCGGCTTGGCGGCGGTGCGGGCAATGTCGGCCACGCGGCGCTGCTGGCCCGCGCCGGTGCGGGAGCCCGCCCCAAAATCGGTAACGCTTACGCTGGCTGGACTGGCGAGCAGTTCCCGCCGCCGCGCCTCAATGCCCGCATACGCCCCGAAAGTGCCGGTGTGCCGAACGACGGCCGTGTAGAGGCCGAACACGAACGGCGAATGCAGCCCGTGGGCATTGCCCGAACGGAGCCAGAAGCGGAAGTACGCGAGGAGTTGAAACAAGGAGTTGTCAGTTGCTAGTTGTCGGTTGTCAGAAACTGGGCAGACCGACAACTGCGCTACAAACTAACAACTGACAACAAGCAACTGACAACAAGCAACCAAGAGGCCCTAGTTCAGCCGATAGGGCACCATGAGGGTAAACTCGGGGATGTCGACCGTGAATTCCTGGCCGTTGGCTAAGCGCTCCATGAGGTAGGTGCCGCGCATCTTGCCCACGCCCGACTTGAGGTTGCAGCCGCTCACGTACTGGTGCGCCTCGCCGGGCTCCAGCACGGGCTGGCGGCCCACCACGCCTTCACCCTCCACCTCGCGCACCACGCCGTTGGCGTCGTGGATGTGCCAGTGGCGGCGCAGCAGCTTCACCGTGAATTCGCTGTTGTTGCGAATGTCAATTTTGTAGGCGAACACGAAATGCTCCTGGCCGGGGCTGGAGTAATCGGGCAAGTAGTTGGTCGTAACCGAAACGGTGACGCCTTGCGTAGTGGTGGTGGGCATGGGCGGCGGAGCTAAGAAGTAGCTGCGGGCGTAACAGCGGCCCGCCAAAATTGGTTTTACGCGAAATCGGGCATTGAACGCCGACGAAGTTCGTTTATTTTTTCTCAAAAACCGCAATGGTAAAGATAGCCGAGAGCTGGCGGCCCGTGTTGGCCGACGAATTCGAAAAGCCCTATTTTCAGCGACTTATCGCCTTCGTGAAGGGCGAGTACGCCACGGCCACCGTGTACCCGGCCGGCGCCCACATTTTTCGCGCGTTCGAGGCCACGCCGTTTGGCCAAGTCAAGGTCGTGATTCTGGGTCAGGACCCTTACCACGGGCGCAATCAGGCGCACGGGCTGTCGTTTTCGGTGCAGGAAGGACAAGCCGCTCCGCCGTCGCTCCGCAATATTTTCAAGGAGTTGCAGGACGATATTCCCGGCACGGCGCCCGCCGCCAACGGCAACCTCGACCGCTGGGCCCGGCAGGGCGTGCTGCTCCTGAACGCCACCCTCACGGTGCGCGCCAGCGAGCCCGCCTCGCACCAGAAAAAAGGCTGGGAAGAATTCACCGACGCCGTGATTCGCAAGGTGTCGGAAGGCGAGGAGCACGTCGTGTTCATCCTCTGGGGTGCCTACGCCGGCAAGAAATCAGAACTAATCGACGAGCAGAAGCACTTGGTTTTGAAGTCGGTGCACCCTTCCCCGTTCGCGGCCGACAAGGGGTTCTTCGGCAGCAAGCCCTTCAGCAAAGCCAACGCTTGGCTGGCGAGCAAGGGGCTGGAGCCCGTGGAGTGGTAAAGAATGGATGATGCCAAGGGGTGTTTGAGAAGGACGAAGGGTGTTTTGGAACAGGCCAATGGTGTTTGGTGACGGTCAAGGGGTGTTTTGCGGGTGACGAAGGGTGTTTTGCGAGCCCGAAATGACGTTTTGTCTATGCCCAATGCCGTTTTGAGAATGCGAAATGACGTTTTGTCTAGTCGCAATGCCGTTTAGGAAGGCGTAAATGACGTTGTGGCAGTGTCGAATGGTGTTTTGCGTTACGCAAAGAGTGTTTTGGGGGTGACGAAGGGTGTTTTGCGTTGGATTGGAGCGGTTGCGGTTGAATAAGTTCGCGCACAATGTAGAACGAATCAAGCAGCACGTTATTCTAAGCCTGCCGAGGAATCTCGCTCGCGCTGTTAGGCGGCGCGGATAAACCGGGCGAGATTCCTCGGCAGGCTCGGAATGACGTGCTGTATTATTTGACTGTGCTCACTTGAGCACGACTGCTTAGTGGATGATGTCGAACAGGCGACTCCACCGGATTCTGTGCCAGAAGTCGGCGTTGGGGTCGATGGAGAGCCAGATGAGCACGGCCTTGCCCACGACGTGGTCTTCGGGCACGAAGCCCCAGAAGCGCGAGTCTTCGGAGTTGTGGCGGTTGTCGCCCATCATCATGTAGTAATTCTGCTTGATGGTGTAGCTAGTGAGCATTTTGCCGTTCTGGTATATCATGCCTTCCTTCCAGGTCACGCCCTCGTTGTGCTCGTAGCGGGCCACGATTTTGAAGTAGATGGCGGCGTTGGCGGGGGAGAGGGCAATGGTCTGGCCTTTTTTGGGAATGGGCAGCGGGCCGTAGCTGTCCAGCGACCAGTTGCGCGGGGTGGCGCTGCTGGCACCGGAGTTGGTGAAGTCGGCGGCGTCGGGAAAAAGCCGCACCGGGGGCTCGGTCACGGTCAGGCTCCGCACGTAGGGCTGCCGGCGGAAGTAGTCGGCCGCGGCTTTGGTGCAGCTGATTTCGTAGCCAAACTTGCCGTTGGCGTCAGGGCGGACCTGGGGGGCGCCGTCGGGCGCGCCGTATTCCACCACGCCCTGGGCGCGCAGGGCGGCCAGCACCTCGTCGTTGGGGCTGTCGACCTGCATGAAGTAAGTGGTTTGGAGGCCGGGGGGCGTCACGCCGGGCCGGCCGTTGAGGTAGACCTGGCCGTCTTTGATTTCGAGGGTGTCGCCGGCCACGGCCACGCAGCGCTTGATGTAGTTGGTGCGCAGGTCGGCGGGGTACTGGGTTTCGTGGGGCACGTGGAAGACCACCACGTCGTTGCGCTTGATTTCGGAGAAGCCCGGCAGCCGGTAGGTGGGTAGCTGGAGCAGCTCGGAGTAGCTCTGGAGGCCCGTGCCCCACACGGTTTGGTGGGTGAGGGGCACCTGCAGCGGCGTCTGGGGCGTGATGGGGCCGTAGTGCAGCTTGCTCACGAACAGGTAGTCGCCCACCAGCAGGGAATTTTCCATGCTGGGCGAGGGAATGGTGTAGGCCTCGAACGTGGCCCAGCGGATGAGCGTGGCCGCGACGACGGCAAAAATCAGCGAGTCGGCCCACTCGCGGGACTTGGACTTGGGCGCTTTGGCGGCGGCGGTGCGGTCGGTTTTGAACAAAGGCATGGGGAAGACCAGCGGGGGCTTGGCAATTAAAATCAGGCAAAAGTAAACGAGTTGTCAGTTGCTGATTGTCAGTTACCAGTCAGCTATTTAAATAAACTTCAACCACTGACAACCACGGAACGATAACTTAGGACCTATCCGAAAAATAAATTGAACGTCATGCTGAGCGCAGTCGAAGCATCTCTACCGCTCTGTTGAATGGCTCATATGAAGCGGGCGAGATGCTTCGGCAAGCTCAGCATGACGGGCGTCTGCACAGCTGAAGTATTTTTCGGATAGGTTCTTAAAATCAGGCAAAGAAACGCAGCAGCACACCGGCGGGCCCGCCGCCGCCCGAACCGCTGGAGCGTTTACAAATCCAGCAGCTCTTTCATTCCGAACACGCCCGGCCGGCCGGGCAGCCATTCGGCCGCCAGCAGGGCGCCCAGGGCAAAGCCTTCGCGGCTGTGGGCCTCGTGCTTCAACTCCAGGGTGTCGACGGCCGACGAGTAGGTGACGACGTGGGTGCCCACTACGGCGCCGGTGCGCTCGCTGAGCACGGCCAGCTCGGCGGGGGTTTCGGCGGGGGCGTTGCGCCAGGTGGTTTTGCTGGGAAAGTGGCGGATAATGGCCTCGGCCGTGGTGAGGGCCGTGCCGCTGGGCTGGTCGATTTTCTGGAGGTGGTGAATTTCGCGCACCGCCACGTCGTAGCCCCCAAACTGGTGCATTTTGGCGGCCAGGTACTCGTTGAAGTGGAAGAACAGGTTCACGCCCACACTGTAGTTGGATGCGTAGAACAAGCTGCCGCGCAGCTCCCGGGCCAGGGCCTGGGCCTCGTCGAAGTGGTGCAGCCAGCCCGTGGAGCCGCACACCACCGGCAGGCCCTGGCGCAGGCAGGCCGTGACGTTGGCAAACGCCGAATCGGGGTGGGTGAATTCGATGGCTACGTCCACGGTGGCGGGCGAGAAGTCGGCGATGGTCAGCGCGCCCGCGTTGCGGTCCACGATGCCGGTAATCTGGTGGCCGCGCTTGGTAGCCAGCGCGGCAATGGCCTGGCCCATTTTGCCGTAGCCTATCAAGAGGATGTTCATGATTTCCGGTGGCTTGTTTCTAGTGGCTCGTTTCCAGCGACTTGGTTCTGCATTAAACAACAACCAGCGACCAGCAACGAGCAACTGTTATTTCACCCGCAACGCGAACAGCACGCCCGGGGCGGTGGGCACGGCCAGGGCCCGGCCGGGTACGGCCAGCATGGTGGGGTGCCAGTGCAGGCTCAGGTCGTCGCTCACGTCGAAGTCTTTGAGGTGGGCGTCGACCAGCGCATCCACGATTTGCAGGCCGTAGGCGAGGCCGATGTAGAGATAAAAAATGTCGCGGTAGCCACGGAAACGAATTACGTTACTGTTAAGACCATTCAGACTTCTGACCTGTGCTGCATTCTCCCCTAAAAAAATCGGATTTTGAAGTTTGGTAGGGTCGGCCTGGACAAGGTTGTAGGCATCGGCGAACTCACGATAGATTTTTTGATAGAAAACTTCTCCATATATCACCCCGCCCAGCGACCCGTACACCAGCGGCAGCTTCCACCAGCGCCGGTTGTAAATCTGGCCCGCGCCGGGCAGCAGGGCGGCCAGCAGGGCAGCCTTGCCCGGGCGCGTGAGGCGAATGCCCTGGTAGCCGAAAGCGCGGAACATGCGCTCGGTGCGCTTGGCCGAGTCGGCGGCGGCCTTGCGGCGCCGGGCTTCGGGCGACTCCACCACTTGCCGGGCTTCGGCCGTATCGGACAGCACCACGGCGGGGTTGGGGGGAGCGGTCGGGTCAAAAACCTGCGCCTGGCTGCGGCTGGTGAGCAGCACGCTCGTCAGCGCCAGCAACGAGGCAAAGAGAAAACGTATTTTTTTCATAGCTGACCCGCCAACGATATTTTCAGTGGTTTAGCGTAGATGCTGCCGAAAGAAGCGTTGAATTCGCGCCATTCAGCGCGCTTCCTGCCGGGCCACCCCACCACTTGCGGACGGGCTAAGACGGCTGCAGAATGTGCAGAATGCGCTGCATATCCTCCACCGAATCGAAAGCAATCTTGATTTCGCCGCTGCCCTTGGGGCCGGGTCGCACCTGCACGCGCGAGCCGAACCGGTCGGCGAGGTGGCGCTCGGTGCGGCGCAGCTCGGCGGCGGGCACGGCGGGTGGTGCGGCCGGGCCGCTGGTTGCGGCGCCGTTGCTGGCGGGCGCCGCTGCCCGGCCAAAGCCGCCGCGTACCAATTCTTCCACCCGGCGCACGGACAATTCCTCGGCCACAATCTTGCGGAACAGGTCCACTTGCGCCTTGGCGTCGTCGAGCCCGATGAGGGCGCGGGCGTGGCCCATGCTGATTTCGGCGTCGCGCAGGCCAATCTGCACGTCGGGCGGCAGCTTGAGCAGGCGCAGGTAGTTGGTGACGGTCGAGCGGTTTTTGCCCACCCGGTCGCCCAGCTCTTCCTGGCGCAGGTTGCACTCGCTCAGCAGGCGCTGGTAGCTGAGGGCAATTTCGATGGCGTTGAGGTTTTCGCGCTGGATGTTCTCAATCAGGGCCATTTCCAGCATCTGCTGGTCGTCGGCCTTGCGGATGTAGGCCGGAATCGTCTCCAGGCCGGCCAACCGGGAAGCTTGCAGGCGGCGCTCGCCGGCGATGAGCTGGTAGGAGTTGGTGCCGAGCTGGCGCAGGGTCACGGGCTGGATGATGCCCTGGATTTTGATGCTCTCGGCCAGCTCCTGCAGGGCTTGCTGGTCGAAGTGGGTGCGGGGCTGGTAGGGGTTGGCCTCGATGTGCTCGACGGAGATAAAGCCCACCGAGTTGACGGGGTGCGACACGAGCCGGTCGCCCTGGCGGTCGCCTTTTTTCTCGTAGCTACCCTCAATCAGGGCGTTCAGGCCCCGGCCCAGGCCGCCAATCTTGCGCTTGGGCACGAGTTGGGACGGGGTGGGCAGCGTGTTTTTCTCGTCGTTCTTCTCTGGGGTCATCTCGGCAAGGTCCGGTTGGCCGAAAGGTCGGCGCATACGGGACTCCAAATTTACGGATTGTTGGGCGAAGGGCAAGCCGGGAAGTTTGGGGCGAGTGGCTTGGCTTGGAATCAAGCTCTCGTATTGGCCGCGTAGTGCAAGCAGGCCCTAATCAACTCTTCGCTCAATTCTGGAAAATCTTTGACGATGTCAGCATTGCTCATGCCATTGCCCAGCCAGCCCAGCACGTCATCCACACTGATGCGGGTACCAATAATGCACGCCCGGCCAAAACGTATTTCGGGGTCAACACCGATTAATGGATGGTTAGCAAAGGTGTACATCCCACAATACTTTTATAAAGGTTCGATGTCAACTGGAAACCGGCCCCATTTTTTCCATAACACATCATCACTCTGTTGCTCTGCTGTTGCGTTGCGCGAATTCCAAGCACGGTTTAGATGAACATAGATGTGGGCCATGTGTATTCTGAATTCTACTTCGCCAAATTCAGGGTCTTCGGCAATATCCTTGAATAGACTTTTAAGCCCGTCTTCAGCATCTTCCAACTCATACATGAGAAGCGCCCAGGCAGCGGGGTCGGTATGCTGGTTAATCATAACCTGAACCGTAATAAAGTCAAAAGCCTAAATCCGCTCGTCCTCGGCCGTTTCCTCGGGGCGGGCTTCCACGCTGTTCTTTTCCACGATTTCGCGGGCCAGGTTGAGGTAGCTGATGGAGCCTTTGCTCTCGGCGTCGTGCAGGATGACGGGGATGCCGAAGCTGGGCGACTCGCTCAGCTTCACGTTGCGCGGGATGATGGTGTCGAAGGCCAGCTGCTGGAAGTGCATGCGCACTTCCTCCACCACCTGGTTGCTCAGGCGCAGGCGCACGTCGTACATCGTGAGCAGGATGCCTTCAATTTCCAGCTCGGTGTTGAGGCGGCTCTGGATGATTTTGATGGTGTTCAGCAGCTTGCCCAGGCCTTCGAGGGCGAAGTACTCGCACTGCACCGGGATGATGACCGAGTGCGCGGCCGTGAGGGCGTTGACCGTAATGAGGCCCAGCGAGGGCGAGCAGTCGATGATGATGAAGTCGTACTGCTCGGCGAGGGGGCGCAGGGCCTCCTTCATCTTCTCTTCGCGGTTGGGTAGGTTTATCATCTCCACTTCGGCGCCCACCAAGTCGATGTGGGAGGGCATGAGGTCGAGGTGGGGCAGGATGTTGGTGGGCAGGATGATGTCCTGGGCGTTGATGCCGTCCACCATGCACTCGTAGATGCTGTTCTGGATGTCCTTGGGGTCGTAGCCCACGCCGGAGGTGGCGTTGGCCTGGGGGTCGGCGTCGACGAGCAGGGTCCGGTAGTCCAGGGCGGCTAGGGACGCCGCGAGGTTGATGGAGGTGGTGGTTTTGCCCACCCCGCCTTTTTGGTTGGCTACCGCGATGATTTTTCCCATGGGTCTTTGTCGTTGTCAGTTGTTCGTTGTCAGTTGTCAGCGGCTCAGTGCTTCAGCGTCAGTTAGTGGCCTTTCCCGGACCTTTCGACTAACAACCGACAACGAATAACTGACAACCAAGAACTAATAACTTTTGCCGTAGCATTGCACAAAGATACATTCTTTCCCTGTTCGCATGCCCCCTTTTTTGGCTCGTTGGGCTGGCTTTTTGGCTAAAGCGTTTGGATTCGGGGCGGTGCTATTGGCGCTGGCCAGCTGCCGCGACGCGGCCCGGCGGCCCGCCGACGAGCGCCGGGTGTTCCGCTACAACCAGCCCGAAGCCCTTACTTCACTCGACCCCGCCTTTGCCCGCAACCAGGCCAACCGTTGGGCCGACGAGCAGCTCTTCAACGGCCTGCTGGAGCTGGATTCGACCCTGCTGCCGGCCCCGGCGCTGGCCCGGCGGTTCACGGTGTCGCCCGACGGGCGGCTTTACACTTTCGTGCTGCGGCCAGGCGTGCGGTTTCACGACAGCGAGGTTTTTCCCGGCGGCAAAGGCCGCGTGGTGACGGCCGCCGACTTCGTGTATTCTTTTCGACGGATTCTGGACGCGGCCACGGCCAGCTCGGGCGGCTGGATTTTTCGGGGCAAGGTGCTGGAAAAGGCCGACGGCAGCCCCAGCGACACGGCTTTTGTGGCGGCAAATGACTCCACGCTGCGCGTGCACCTCAAGGAGCCGTTCATTCCGTTTCTGGGCATTCTCACCATGCACTACGCCTATGTGGTGCCGCGCGAGGCCGTGACGCGCTACGGCAAGGACTTCCGGGAGCACCCGGTGGGCACGGGGCCGTTTCGGTTCAAGCGCTGGGACGAGGGCAACGTGCTGCTATTCGCGCGCAACCCCACCTACTGGCGGCGCGACCGGCAGGGCCGGCCGCTGCCCTACCTCGACGCCGTGGCCGTGAGCTTTTTGGCCGACCGCAAAACCGAGTTTCTGACCTTTCAGCAGGGTAAGCTGGATTTCCTGTCGGGCATTCGGGCCGGCTCACGCGACTTGATTATGCACCCGGACGGTACCATTCGGGAAGATTTCAAGGGCAAGTTTCGGGTGGAAAAGGTGCCGTATTTGAACACGGAGTACCTGGGCTTTCAGCTCGATTCGGCCAACCTGAGCGGCGAGCAGGCGGTGCAGGGCCGGGCGCTACGGGACCGACGGGTGCGCCAGGCGCTGAACTACGCCCTGAACAAGCCCGAAATGCTCACCTACCTCCTCAACCGGGTGGGCCACGCGGGCACGTCGGGCTTCGTGCCCACGGCCCTGCCCTCGTTCTCCGAGAAGGAGGTGCCCGGCTACACTTACCAGCCGCAGCGGGCCCGGCAGCTGCTGCGCGCCGCCGGCTACGGGCCCCCGCGGCCGCTGCGCCTGCGCCTGAGCACGGTGCTGGAACGCAAGGAAATCGGTGAGTACCTGCAGAAGCAGTGGGCCGATGTGGGCGTGCAGGTCCAGATTGACATCAACCAGAGCGCCGCCCAGCAGGATTTGGTCGACAACGGCCGGGTGGCCTTCTTCGCCAAAAGCTGGCTGGGCGACTACCCCGACGCCGAAAACTACCTGGCCCTGTTCTACAGCCCCAACTTCAGCCCCGCCGGCCCCGACAAAACCCATTTTAAAAGCGCGGCCTACGACCGGCTCTACGACGAAGCCCGCCGTACCCTGGACGTGACCCGCCGCACGGCGCTCTACCAAGCCATGGACCGGATAGTGGTGGCCGAAAGCCCCGTTATCAGCCTGTATTACGACGAAGTGGTGCGCCTCACCCAGAACAACGTGCGGGGCCTGGCGCCCAACCCCATGAACCAGCTGCTGCTGGAGCGGGTGCGGAAGGACTAGTCGGGTACACTGGGCCAAGCATATTAAGGGCCCGTCCGAAAAATATTTTTGCTGCTGAAAGCCCGTCATGCTGAGCGCAGCCGAAGCATCTCGCTCGCTTCGCCAAAACCGTCCAGCGAAGCGGGCGAGATGCTTCGGCAAGCTCAGCATGACGTTCAATTTATTTTTCGGATAGGCTCTAAGCAGCTAAGCAGCTAAGCCGTTTCGGTAACGGCAGTTTAGGCGCCTATCTGTCGGCTTTCAGCTCGGCCAGGGCGTCGAACTGATTGCCGAGGTAGTTCAGCAGCATCTGCACGTTTTCGGGCGCGCCTTCTTCCACGGTCACGGTTTTGAGCTGGCCGTCGGGCTGGCGCACGGCCACCACGGTGCTGGGCAAGTCGGAGGTATTGCGCGAATACCGGTCCTGGAACTGTTCGAAATGCGCTTCTTTGGCCGTGCGCAGCATGTCGGCCACGGTGCCGGCGGGCAGCCTGAATTCTTTCTGGCCCATCAGGGGCACGGCCCGGCGCCCTTCGTAGGCCACGCGCCCGTCGGCAAACACCTGCATGGTGTATGCCGGGCAAAAACCGAAGCAGGGCGTGCGCTCGAACGTGAGCACGGGGCCGGGGTCGTTCTTCGCTTTCGCGGCCCGGGCCGCGGCCTCTCTCTTGCTGGCTCTACTGGTTTTTTGGGCAGTGGCTTTCTGGGCGCAGGCCGGCAGTGCAAACGCGCACGAAACCAGAAGCAGGAGGAATGCGAGGTGGCGCATGGCAAAAGCGTTAAGCAAAGGCGTTGAAAACAAGAGGACCAAAATTGGCTAACGAAAAACCGACAAAACGAAAACCGTGCCTGGGGTTCTCATTCTGTCGGATGGGGCGCGGTCTTAAAGAAACGCCGGGCTCAGCCAGCGTCCGCTTGCCGAAGCGGGCGAGCTGAGCCCGGCGTTCTGTTGGTCATCTACGACTGCTTTTTCTTGGCCTGCGCCTCGCGCTCCTGCGCGGCTTTCATGGCTTCGGCGATGCGGCCCTGGATGCCGCCGGGCTTCTTGTCCTTGTTCTTGATTTTGTTGGCGTCGAGCTGGGCCCGGATTTTGGTGTCGTCGACGAAGGCTTTGGTAACGGCCTGCTGGGCGAACGTGATGACGTTCGACACGAAGTAGTACCAGGTAAGGCCCGCGGCGAAGCTGTTCAGCACGAACAGGAAGATGATGGGCATCAGGTAGCTGTAGGTCTTCATCGGGCCCTGCATGGCCGTGTTGGTCTGGTTGCTCTGCCAGGTCATGAGCAGGGTGGAGGCCGTCATCAGTAGCGTGAACATGCTGATGTGGTCGCCGTACCACTTCACGTAGATGGGCAGCCGGGCAAACACGTCGTAGCTGCTCAGGTCTTTGGCCCACAAAAAGCTCTGCTGCCGCAGCTCGATGGCGTTGGGGAAAAACTGGAACATGGCGAACAGGATGGGCAGCGTGAGCAGCGTGGGCACGCAGCCGCCCAAGGGCGAAACGCCGAAGGTCTGGTAGAGCTTCATGGTCTCCTGCTGCACCTTGGTGGCGTCGTCGCCGTACTTTTCCTTCAGCTCGTCAATTTCCGGCTTCAGCACCTTCATGCGGGCCTGGCCCTCATAGGTTTTGTAGGTCAGCGGCCAGGTCACGAGCTTAATCAGGAGCACCAGCAGGGCAATGATGAGGCCGTAGGAGCCGATGTACTGCTCCAGGAAGTGAAACACGGGCAGCACTACGAAGCGGTTCACCCACCGGAACAGGCCCCAGCCCAGGTACACGTTGCGGTCGAATTCCGGCGCCACGTTTTTCAGCAAGTTGAACGAGTTCGGGCCGAAGAAGAAGCGGTACTGCCCGCGGCCCTGCGTCACCTCGTTCACCGGCAAGGTAAGCGTGGTGCTCAGCGTTTTGATGGTCGACGAGTCGGCCAGGTTCACGTTGGAGTTGAAGGCACCACCAGCGAAGGGCTGCTGGTCGGCAATGAGGCCGGCCACGAAGAAGTCGTGCTTGTGGGCCGCCCACTTCACCGGGCCGGTGGCCTTGTACTCCTCGGGGTTCTCGCTGGCTTCGGCCAGCGAGCCCTGGTCGCCGGCGGCCAGGTAGTGGTTGATGGTGGTGTGGTTGCGGTTTTGCTGCAGGTCCTGCTCAGTCTGCCGCACGCGGTCCACGAAGGTGAAGGTGAGCGGCTCCTGGGCCACGGCGCGCTCCAGGCCGTTCAGGCGCAGGGTGTAGGCCAGCTCGTAGCTGTTGGCGGGCAGCGTGTAGGTCTGCACGATGCTGCCGCCGGCCACCGGCGCCGTGAAGGTGACGACCGACGCGCCGCCCGCGCCCTGCACGGCCACCGACTGGAACACCAAGTCCGAGAATTTCACCGTTTTGCCGTCCAGGGTGCGGAAGCGGGTGTCCATGCGCGCGCTCTTGGCGTCGAACAAATCGAGCGGCTTGCCAAAAAACGTCTGGTACTTGAGCAGGCGCACGGCCGTGACGCGGCCGCCGCGGGTCGAGAAGGTAATGTTGAGGTTGGCGTTGGCCACGGTCACGTCCTTGGCCACGCCGGCCGTGGTGTCAAGGGCCGCTTCGGGCGCCAGGGTGGGCACGGCGGCAGGTGTCGCGGCCGGGGCGGGGGCGGCCGTGGTGGCGGCGGGCGTTTTGCCAGCGGCCTTTTCCTCCGGCTTCTTCGGGCTGAAGAAGAACAGGTACACGAGGAGCAAGGCCGAAATCAGAAATAGGCCGGTTGCTGAATTTTTATCCATTACAAAATGAGGTTGCGAATACCCAAAGGTACGGGAGGTACGCTGCGCTTAATGAAGAATGAGGAATGAAGAATGAGGAATGAGGAATGAGAAGTTTCAGACCCAACGGCCATAATTCCTCATTCTTCATTCTTCATTCCTCATTAAGCGCAGCGTCCTACCCTTTGCGGTGCTGGATGGCGGCGCGCACGAAGCGGGTGAAGAGCGGGTGCGGGTTTTCCACGGTGCTTTTCAGCTCGGGGTGGAACTGGCCGGCCACGAACCAGGGGTGGTTGGGCAGCTCGATGACTTCCACCAGGCCGGTGTCGGGGTTGGTGCCGGTCATCTGCATCCCGGCCTCCTCGAACTGGGCCAGGAACTGATTGTTGAACTCGTAGCGGTGGCGGTGCCGCTCGCTGATGTGGTTGCGCCCGTAGGCCTTGGCGGCGCGGGAGCCGCGGCGCAGGTCGCAGGCGTAGGCGCCCAGGCGCATGGTGCCGCCCTTCATGGTGACGTTCTTTTGCTCCTCCATCATGGCGATGACGGGGTTGGGCGTGAGGGCGTCCATCTCGGTGGAGTTGGCGTGGGGCAGGCCCAGCACGTGGCGGGCGTATTCCACCACGGCCACCTGCATGCCCAGGCAGATGCCGAAGAACGGAATGTTGTTTTCCCGCACGTAGCGCACGGCCGCAATCTTGCCCTCGAAGCCGCGCTCGCCGAAGCCGGGGGCCACCAGCACGCCGTCGCAGCCATGGAGCAGGCCGGCGATGTTTTCGGGCGTGATGTGCTCGCTCTGAATGCTGCGCACCGTGACCTTGCACTCGTTCTGGGCGCCGGCGTGCACGAAGGCTTCGTTGATGGACTTGTAGGCGTCGGGCAGCTCCACGTACTTGCCCACCAGCGCGATGGTCACTTCCTCGGTGGGGTTTTTGAGCTTGCCGAGGAAATCTTTCCAGGCTTCCAAATCGGGCTGGGCCGCGCCGCCGGTGAGTTTCAAGCGCTTGATAACCCGCTCGTCGAGCCCTTCCTTGCGCATGAGCAGCGGCACCGAGTAGATGCTGTCGGCGTCGAGGCTCTCGATGACGGAGTTGATTTTCACGTTGCAGAACAGCGCAATTTTGCGGCGCATCTCGGCCGGAATGGGGTGCTCGGAGCGGCACACCAGGATGTCGGGTTGCAGGCCGGCCTCGCGCAGGTCGCGCACCGAGTGCTGGGTGGGCTTGGTCTTCAGCTCGCCGGCCGCCTTGAGGTAGGGCAGCAGCGTGAGGTGAATGACCAGCGAATCGGAATCGGCCAGCTCCCAGCGCAGCTGGCGCACGGCTTCCACGAAGGGCAGGCTCTCGATGTCGCCAATGCAGCCGCCGATTTCGGTGATGACCACGTCGAACTCGCCGCTCTGGCCCAGCAGCAGCATGCGCCGCTTGATTTCGTCGGTGATGTGGGGCACAACCTGCACGGTTTTACCCAGGAAAGCGCCCTCGCGCTCCCGCCGAATCACGGTGTCGTAGATGCGGCCGGTGGTCACGTTGTTGGCCTGCGAGGTGGGCGTGTTCAGGAACCGCTCGTAGTGGCCCAGGTCGAGGTCGGTTTCGGCGCCGTCGTCGGTCACGTAGCACTCGCCGTGCTCGTAGGGGTTGAGCGTGCCGGGGTCGATGTTGATGTAGGGGTCGAACTTCTGGATGGTGACGCGGAAGCCGCGGGCCTGCAGGAGTTTGGCGAGGGAGGCCGAAATGATGCCCTTGCCGAGGGAGGAGGTGACGCCGCCGGTAACAAAAATGTACTTGGCGGCGGCGGGCGTGGGGGAGGGGGTGCGGTCTGGCATTTCGGGAGTCAAAGGTAGCGGACTTTAAAGGCCGGCCCGCCAATTAGCTTTGTTGGGCCGCGAGTACGTCGGCCCCCCACGTTGCCAAAGTTGCGTCCCGTGCTGCTACGTTCCCTCTGCTACCTGTTGTCGCTCACCCTGGGTGCCGCCCAACTCCGGGCCTGTGCCCAAGTCCCGGACAAACCGCCCGTCGCCCCGCCGGCCCCGCCAACGGCCCGGTCGCTGCCCTGGCTTGACTCCCTGCTCAACGGCTCGGCCATTCTGCGCCAGCACCAGGTGGGGCTGAGCCTGGCCGACGCCGCCACTGGCGAAGATTTGTTCGGCTACCAGGACGCCAAGTACTTCACCCCGGCCAGCACCATGAAGCTGTTCAGCCTCTACGCCGGCCTGCACCTGCTCGGCGATTCGCTGCCCAGCCTGCGCTACTTCAGCCGCGGCGACACGCTGTTTTTCCAGGGCACCGGCGACCCCACCCTGCTGCACGGCGACGTGCCCAGCCGCCGGGCCTACGCGTTTCTGGCCACCCGGCCCGAAAAAAAGCTGGCCTACTGCGCCATCAAGTGCGTCACACCTTTCGGCCCGAGCTGGACCTGGGACGACTACGGCTACTACTTTCAGCCCGAGCGGGGCGCGTTTCCAATTTACGGGCACACCGTGCGCTTCTATGCCGCGGCGCCCGTGCCGCCGGCCCGGCCCCGCGCCGGCGGGGCCGCTGCCGTGCACCCGGCGGTGCCGCCGCTGCCCAAAGTGCGGGTGCTGCCCCGCCACTTCGCGCCGCTGGTGAGCCCGGCCACGCCCGACCTGCTCACGCCCGGCCTCGACAAGGACACCCACGTGCTGCGCGACCCGCTGGCCAACCGCTTCCACGTGCTGCGCGCCAACAAAAAATGGGTTGATGAAACGCCCTTCATCACCAGCCGCGGGCTGTTGCTGCGGCTGCTGGGCGACACCCTGCGCCGGGCCATGGCCGGGGCCGTGTGGCGCCCGCGGCCGGGGCTGGACTCCATCCGCACGCTACACGGCCTGCGCGTGGACTCGCTCTACCGCCGGATGCTGCGCGTGAGCGACAATTTCTTGGCCGAGCAGTTGCTGCTCATGTGCTCCACGCGCGTGGGCTACCGCGACTCGCTCAGCACCGGCCGCGTTATCCGCTACGTCCGCCAGCAGTTCCTCACCGGCCTGCCCGACCCGGTGGTGTGGGTCGACGGCTCGGGGCTCTCGCGTCTCAACCTCATCACCCCGCGCACGCTCACCGCCTTGCTGCTCAAGCTGCACCGGGAAGTGCCTGAGCCGCGCCTGCTCAGCCTGCTGGCCGCCGGCGGCCATCAAGGCACCCTGCGCAAGCGCTACCACGACGCGGCCGGCCCCTGGGTGTGGGGCAAAACCGGCACGCTCAGCAACAACCTCAACGTGTGCGGCTACCTACGCACCAAAAGCGGCCGGCTGGTGGCCTTCAGCTTTTTCAACAACAACCACGTGGTGGACAGCTACCCCATGCGCAACGAGGTGGAGCGGGTGCTGCGCCAGGTGCGCGCGCGGCTGTGAGGGGAGCGGGGGTTAGCTAATCAGCCGCAAGGCCTCGGCCGGAGATAGCACCGGTAGCTGACCGGCTGCGAAGCCTTTGGGGTCGCGGGTGACAATGGCGGCCAGGTCGGGAATGTCGGCCGCCGCGAAGTACTGAACAGCGTCTTCAAAGTCGGGAAAGGACGACCGCAGCGCGTCGTTCACCATACGGGAATCAACTAGGGCCACGGCGACAACTTCCGAGAGGTCAACTAACAGGCTGCGGGTGGTGGTGGTACCGACCGATTTGCGCAACAGATAAAACACGTGGCTGAACGACAGGCTGCTGACATGCAATTTCACGCGACCTTCTTCTGCCAGTTGAAATAAGTCGGCCGCCACGGCCGCAAACGGCTCGCGCCGGATTAGGAAATCCAACACGACATTGGTATCGAGAAGAAAGCGCTTCATACCCCGAAACGCTCATCCAGCGCCTTGCCCAACTCGGCTTTGTAGTTAAAATCGGGGGACACTTTGAGGGAGCCAAACAAGCGCTGTACGCGCGGCGACAACGGCCGCGTGGGTTGCGTTGAAAACGCAGCCGCTTGCACGGCGGTTTGCAGCAAGTCGGCCACGAGGGCGTCCAGGTCCTGGCCTTTTTGGTGGGCGTAAGCTTGCGCGGCCACCAGCAGGTTATCGTCGAGGTTGATGGTGAGCTGGGACATGACAACTGGGGTTTGGCTACGGAAAGCAAGTTACGCAATGAGTCCGGCCCCATGCCGTGCGCAATGAAGTGGAGCGGCGCCAGGTGCGCGAACAACTGTGAGCAAGGGTAGCTGCATAACTTGCGCCATGCGCCCCGTCTTTAAATCCCGCGACAAAGCTGCCATCGACGAACAGCAGCGCCGCTACTACTGGGGCCTGACCCCGTACGAGCGGCTGGCCCTGGCCGTGCGCCTCAACCAACAGGCCCAGGCCATCTACGCAGCCAACCCCGCCAACCCGCCGCTAACTACCGATGGAGGACAAGTACTTAAATCTGCTGCGCCTATTCCACGCCGAGGGCGTTGAGTACGCCGTGGTGGGCGGCTGCGCGGTTGGTGGGTAGCGACGGTTACGGTAAGATTCAAATGTGAGGAACTGTCGACAAGCAGGAAGCAAGCGACTCATTAATCGTCGGGAAGCAGCGTGTCTTTGGCCCCAGCTTTGGCCCGTTCGGTCTTTAGCTCATCCATTCGAAAGAGAAGGGCGCGCAACAATGTTACCGCCAGAATGCTGCCGCCCAAGAAATACAATAATTCGGGTGAGCCACCTTGCGCTTTGCCATACTTGTCGGCGTAGCTAAATTCTTGGACGCCGTTATGTTCCATCAGCCGGCCGCAACCGATGAAAAAGCCTCCGGCCAGTAACGCCCAGGTGTAGCCGCTCCGGGTAATTCTGTGCAAGAACACGACTAGGATGCGGGGTATCATGCGACAGCCGTTTAATACAGCACCCGGAACTTGATGGTGTGCGCCACCTCGCGCAGGGCCTGAATCACGTCCTGGTCGTATTCCTGGTTGACGTCGGTGATGACGTAGCCGATGAGCTCGTTGGTTTTCAGGTACTGGCCCAGGATGTTGACGCGGTGGGCGGCCAGCACGTTGTTGATGTCGGCCAGCACGCCGGGCACGTTGGCGTGCACGTGGATGAGGCGGTGGGCCTGCTGCACCGGCAGCTGGATGTTGGGGAAATTGACCGACTGCTGGGTATTGCCCGTGTTGATGTACTGCATCAGGCGCTCGGGCACGAACTCGGCGATGTTGCGCTGGGCCTCGGCCGTGCTGCCCCCGATGTGGGGCGTGAGCAGCACGTTGGGCAGGCCGCGCAGCTCGTTCTCGAAGCCCTCGTGGTTGGTTTTGGGCTCGTGCGGGAACACGTCGACGGCCGCGCCGCCGAGGTGGCCGCTGCGCAGGGCGGCGGCCAGGGCGGGCACGTCCACCACGTGGCCGCGGGCGTTGTTGAGGAACAGCGCGCCGGGCTTCATGAGGGCAAATTCCTCGGCCCCGAAGAAGTCCTGGTTCTCGGGTCGGCCGTCGATGTGCAGCGTCACCACGTCGGCCTGGGCCAGCAATTCGGCCAGCGTGCGGCACTTCACGGCGTTGCCGAGCTGCAGCTTTTCGGCCACGTCGAAGTACACCACCTTCATGCCCACGGCCTCGGCCACCACCGAGAGCTGCGAGCCGATGTTGCCGTAGCCCACGATGCCCAACGTTTTGCCCCGAATCTCGAACGAGCCGCTGGCCGACTTGTCCCACTCGCCGGCGTGCATCTTGGGGTTTTTGACGGGGATGCGGCGGGCCAGCACGATGATTTCGCCCAGGGCCAGCTCCACCACCGAGCGGGTGTTGCTGAAGGGCGCGTTGAACACGGCCACGCCCTTGGCCATGGCGGCCGGCAGGTCAATCTGGTTGGTGCCGATGCAGAAGGCCCCGATGCCGATGAGCCGGTTGGCGGCTTCCAGCACCCGCGCCGTCACCTGCGTCTTGCTCCGAACGCCGAGGATGCTCACGCCCTCGATGCGCGCAATCAGCTCGTCCTCGTCGAGGCCGCCGCGCACTTCCTCCACCTGGTAGCCTTCCTGGGCGAACAGCTCGGCGGCGCGGGCGTCGGGATTTTCGAGCAGCAGCACCTTGATGCGGTTTTTGGGGTACGAGAGAGTCATGGGAAGTTTTAGTTGGTACAAAAACTCGTCGAAGGTCGGCAGCACTTCGTCGGCGCGGGCCACCACGGTGGGGCGGGCCACGTTTTCGGTGTAGGCGTAGAAGCGGTGGGCCAGCCCGGCTTCGCGAATCTGGTAGTCGGTAATGCCGTCGCCGAGCACGTACACGGGCCCGTCCAAATCGAGCAGCACGAGCTGGCGGATTTTGCCGCCGTCGCGGCTCAGCACGTTGTGGGGGTCGCAACCGGTGATGTGGCCGGCCGCGTCGAACGTGAACGTGTTGGCCAGCACGTGCCCGGGCGCGATGCCGAACTCGGCCACCACCGGCTCGATGAACTCCCGAAAGCCGCTGCTCACCACGTAAATCCGGTCGGCAAAGCGCCGGAAGAAGTCGCCGTTGCGCCGGATGCTCTCGCTCACCTTGGTTTGCAGGCGGGCCACCAGCGGCGGCAGGTGCTTGCGGTGGGCCCCCAGCAGCGCCAGCCGCTTGCTCAGCGACTCCTGCAAGCCGATTTCGCCGGCCATGCCCCGGTCGGTGAGGGCCCGGATTTGGGCCACCACGGCGGCCTGGTCGGGGTGGCCTTGCAGGGCGATGTCGGCCAGCTCATCCAGCCCTTCGACCTGGGTGAAGGTGGAGTCGAAGTCGAACACGAGGTAGGGCAGGGGAGAATTTGCTGGCACGTTTAAAGGACTGAAATCACATAGCCATCACATAAAAAAACGGCCTCCGCAGTAAGATGAGCAAAGTTTTTACTGATGCAAATCACATAACCGTCACACAGGAACTACCCAAAAATGGGGATGTACTTAGCATGCTTCTTAGATTTATTCTCCGGGTCGTGAGGCTTTATCAAGCCTTCTTCTAAAGCATCTGCGATAATTCGGGATGCGATGGAATAGTTTTTCTCGGCAATGCCCATTCGCTCCCGAAACGATTGGTTGGTCATTTGCTGACCATTAGCGTATTTCAGGCAAGCGTGCTGGTAACAGGCTCGGATTTTATCGCGGCGGTCCATCTCGCGTAGCGGCCGGGGTGCGTACAAAATGGCTTGCGTATAATTGTCGCCGCGAATAAAGTTGGGAGCGGGTAGGTGATGTTTTTCGCATTCCTCCACAGTGCGGTCAATGCCGCTGCCGCGCCGTTCGCAAAAATCGAACAGGTGCATTGTAGCAGCTATTGCCTCGTTGCGGCTAACGGGTATGTGATTCAGAAATTCCAATACGTTAATCAGTGGAGTGCCAGGGTTGGTTATTTCAATTCTATTATCAAATACCTCAATCATCAGGGTCGAGCCGGTAATGGAGAAGTCTTGGTGAATCAGGGCATTTGCGACCAACTCGCGAACTGCTCTGGTGGGATACATGGGTACGACTTCGCGACGTACGCTTTTGATTTCTTCGTTGCTGGGAAGACGGTCGTTCAACCAATCGAGGGCTCCTTGAAAACCGACAGCGTACCCTTTCTGTCCCGTTTGTTCGCGCTTGCCACCTGTACGGCCCGTGCCCTCATACAAAATGATACGAATTCCCTTGTATTCCAAGTGCCTGAATTGCCGCAAGTCTTTGGCAAATAGAATAGCACCTAAATTGGTGATGTGTAAGCCGCCATTCGCGCGAACCACTGCCTTATCTTTTACCAGCCGCATGACGACTTCCTGGGCATCCGCAGGCGCTGGATAATTGAAAAGGGTAAGATACTTATTACAGTCAAGCAGTTCTAAAATGTGCGAAATGCTGGCGTTTTCGTACGCGATGCCGCGTTCAAAATTAATTTGAGATTGAAACCGGCCCTCAATACGATGGCGCTCGTCGGTGTTTAGTGGACCCAAGCTTTCTCCGTCTCGTCCGTAGTGATGACCTTTCCAAGCGGTAGGATGGCCGACTGCAGCGGGTGGAATTTCAAATAGGATTACCCGCTTGCCTTTGTGTGTTACTTCATGAATACCTCGGAAGGTAAGACGATTGTTGCAGTGGTCGGCAATTTCTTTAGTAAGGCTTTGCAACTTGGTGGAGCCCGAGCGAAATGCAGTTCCAATCACTTCCCGCGCGTTATTGACACCAAATACCAGCCAAGCTTCTTCTGCACCTTTCAAATTAGCCTCGTTGCTTAGGGCACTGAAGTACTTGCCCAGCTTATCCGAATCGAAACCGTCATTCGCTTCCTTAAACTCTACCAATTCCGATTCAGCGGGCATATCCAGAAGCTTGCGCAGTATCTCCGTTAAGTCGTAGGAGGTCATATGAAGTACAGTAGAGCAGGTAAAGGTAGAGAAGCTGATTGACTGCCCCGAGCCGGCCAACGCCAGGCCCGGCCGCTACGTTACCCACCGCATGACGAAAGCCGTTTTCATTGCCGCCGCCGAGCCCAGCAGCGGCAAGTCCCTGGTTGCGCTGGGCCTGGTAAATATGCTGCTGGGCCAGGCCCGCCGGGTGGGCTACTTCAAGCCCATCATCGACTACGACCCCGCCCAGGGGCCCGACCCGCACATCGAGGCCGTGACGAGCTACTTCCGGCTGCCGCTGCCCTACGCCGAAACCTACGCCTACACCCGCCCCGAGGCGCTGCGGCTGCTCGAAGCCGACGCCCAGGGCGAGCTGATTGACGCGGTGATTCGCAAGTTTAAGCACTGGGAGGACAACTACGACTTCACGGTGGTGGAAGGTAGCGACTTTCTGGGACCGGGCACGGCCATTGAGTTCGACGCCAACGTCTCGATTGCCAAGAACCTGGGCGTGCCGGTGGTGCTGGTGGTGTCGGGCGCGGGCAAGAGCACGGCCCAGGTGGTGAGCTCGGTGCTCACGCTGCTGCGCACCTTCGAGGCCCGCGAGGTGCCGGTGCTGCTGGCCGTGGCCAACCGCGTGGCGCCCGCTCAGGCCGAGGACGTGCGGGCCCTGCTGCGCAGCCAGTTGCCGCCGGCCGTGCTGCTGGCCGTGGTGCCCGACGACCCCAACCTGCTGCATCCCACCATGCGCGAGATTCAGGCCGGGCTGGGTGGCAAGCTCTTGTTCGGCGAAGCGGGCCTGGGCGGGCAGGTCGACAACTACATCATTGGGGCCATGCAGGTGCCCCAGTTTCTGAATCACCTCAAAGACAATGTGCTGATTGTGACGCCCGGCGACCGGGGCGACATCATCGTGTGCGCCTTGCAGGCCAACCTGTCGGCCAGCTACCCGCGGGTGGCGGGCATCGTGCTCACGGCCGGCTCCGAGCCCGATGCGCCCATCGTGCGCCTGCTCGAAGGCCTGCCCAACGAGGTGCCCATCCTGGCCGTGCCCGCGGGCACCTTCGAAACCGCCACCCGCGTGGGGGCCATCCAGTCGCGCCTCACGCCCGACAACCCCAAGAAAATTCAGCTGGCCCTCGCCACCTTCGAGCGGCACGTGGACGTGCGGGCCCTGGAAGAAAAGCTCGTCAGCTTCCAGGCCGCCGGCCTCACGCCGCACATGTTCCAGTACCGGCTATTGCAGTGGGCCAAGCGCGCGCGGCGCCACATCGTGCTGCCCGAAGGCAACGACGACCGCATCCTGCGCGCCGCCGCGCAGCTGCTCCACCAGGACGTGGTGGACCTCACCATTCTCGGCGACCCCGCCGAGGTGGCGGCCTCGGCCAAGCGGCTGGGCCTGCGCCTGCCCGCCGGCCACCTGCGCATCGTCGACCCGGTGGCGTCGGAGCATTACGCCGACTACGTGGAGACGTTTTACGCGCTGCGCAAGGACAAGGGCGTGAACCCCGACATGGCCCGCGACCTGCTGCGCGACGGCTCCTACTTCGGCACGATGATGGTGCACAAGGGCCACGCCGACGGCATGGTGTCGGGGGCGGTGCACACCACGCAGCACACCATCCGGCCGGCGCTGCAGTTCATCAAAACCAAGCCGGGCGTGTCGGTGGTGTCGTCGGTGTTTTTCATGTGCCTGCCCGACCGCGTGGCCGTGTTCGGCGACTGCGCCGTGAACCCCAACCCCACGGCCGAGCAGTTGGCCGAAATCGCCATTTCCTCGGCTGAGAGCAGCCGGGCCTTTGGCATCGAGCCGCGCGTGGCCATGCTCTCGTACTCCTCGGGCACCTCCGGCGCGGGGGCCGACGTGGAGAAGGTGCGCCGGGCCACCGAGCTGGTGCGGCAGCAGCGCCCCGACCTGAAAGTGGAGGGCCCCATTCAGTACGACGCGGCCGTGGACCCGCTGGTGGGCCGCCGGAAGCTGCCCGACTCGGAAGTGGCCGGCCAGGCCAGCGTGCTCATCTTCCCGGACCTGAACACCGGCAACAACACCTACAAGGCCGTGCAGCGCGAAACCGGGGCCCTGGCCATTGGCCCGGTGCTGCAAGGGCTCAACAAGCCCGTGAACGACCTCAGCCGCGGCTGCACCGTGGACGACGTGTTCAACACGGTGATGATTACCGCCATCCAAAGCCAGCAGGGATAGGCGGTAGTTGGTTTGCAGCGTGGGTGCAGCCGGGCAGGATGCTCACCCACGGAGCGAAGACCGAGCGATGTGGAGACGCGTACTCGCGTCTTGCCGTCGAACGATGGCGGCGCGAACGGCGCGGACTACCAGACGCGAATACGCGTCTCCACGTCGCTCGGTCCTCACTTCGTGGGTGAGCGGAGCCTAAACGAGCCCGCCGCCTCAACGCATTCGATTCTGGATTATGAAAACTTACCCTGCCGCATGAACATCTTCGTCGTCAACTCCGGCAGTAGCTCCCTCAAATACCAACTGTTCCGCTGGCCGGCCGAGCAGCCGGTGTGCAGCGGTTTGGTGGAGCGCATCGGTCTGGATAATGCCGTTGTTACCCACAAAACCTTGGTTGATGGGCAGGAGAGGGTCGTACGGCGCACGGCCACTTTTCTCGACCACGAGGCCGCCCTTGGCGAAGTGCTTCGTTTGCTGACCGAGCAGCCGGGCGGCGTCATCCGCGACCCCGCCGACATTGACGTGGTGGGCCACCGCGTGGTGCACGGCGGCGAAACGTTTGCCGCCACCACGCTCGTCGATGCCCCGGTGAAGGCCGCCATCCGCGCGCTGTTTGCCCTGGCCCCGCTGCACAATCCCGCCAACCTCCTGGGCATTGAGGTGGCCGAGCGCCTGTTTCCCCGGGCCCGGCAGGTGGCGGTGTTCGACACGGCCTTCCACCAGACCATTCCCGAGCACGCCTTCCGCTATGCCCTGCCCGCGCGCCTCTACGCCGAGCACCGCTTGCGCGTGTACGGGTTTCACGGCACCAGCCACCAGTACGTGGCCGCGCAGGCCGCGGCGTGGCTGGGCAACCCGGCCGTCCGGCTCATCACCATCCACCTGGGCAACGGCTGCAGCATGGCCGCCGTCCGCGCCGGCCGGTGCCTCGACACCAGCATGGGCTTCAGCCCGTTGGCGGGCCTGGTGATGGGCACTCGCTCCGGCGACCTCGACCCCGCCGTGGTGCTTTACCTCCAGAGTGAGCTGGGCTACTCGGCGGCGCAGGTGGGCGCCCTGCTGAACCAGGAAAGCGGCATGCGGGGCCTTACCGGCTTCAGCGACATGCGCGACATTGGGCAGGCCCTGGCCGCCGGGGATGCCGCCGCCGAGCTGGCCTACCACGTGTACGCCTACCGCATCCGCAAGTACATCGGGGCCTACGCAGCGGTGCTCAACGGGCTCGACGCCATCGTTTTCACCGCCGGGGTGGGCGAGAACGACGCGCTGGTCCGGGCCCTAGTGTGCCAGGACCTGGGGTTTTTCGGCCTGGAACTGGACGAGGCCCAAAACCAGCGGCGCGCCCCGGGCCTGCGCGACCTGAGCGGGCCCGGGGCGCGGGCCCGGATTCTGGTCGTCCCCACCAACGAGGAGCTGGAAATTGCCCGGCAGTGCGCCCAGCTCCTGGCGGCGGCCGGGCCGGGGTAGCGGGGGCGGGGTAGCAGGACGCTGGGAACCAGTCACCGAAGTTTTCAAGTGGGGCAAGCCCCGTACCCTACGGACGCAGCTCGCTGCGCTGATGATGCGGTTCAACCACGAGCGGGTGCGCCTTGCTTGCGGCTACCTTTGGCTCAGAGAATCTTTACTATCTGGTCCGCATGAAAATACTTTTTCTTCCTTGCTTTTTACTGAGCGCGGCCCTGCTCACGGCCGGCGCGGCCGAAGCGCAGCAAGCGCCCGTGCCGACCGGCCCGGCCTACGACGCCCGCGCCCTGTTCAATCCCTCGTTCATCGAGCAGTTGGCCACGCCCACGCGCACGGCCGGCGGCCAGCCCGGCGCGGCGTATTGGCAGAACGCGGCCGACTACAACATCGCCGCCCGGCTGGATGAGAAGACGGCCCGCGTGACGGCCGCCGTCGCCATCACCTACACCAACAACAGCCCCGACCGCCTGCCCTTCGTGTGGCTGCAGCTCGACCAGAACCTATTCCGGGCCGACTCGCGCGGGGCGGCCGTGACGCCCGTGGCCGGCGGGCGCTTTGGCAATGCGGCCCGGGGCTTCCGCGGCGGCGACAGCCTGCAAACCGTGAGCATTGAGCTGCACGGCAAAAAGCTGAAGGCCGATTACCACGTGTACGATACCCGGATGCAAATTCGGCTGCCCGAAGCGCTGCGGCCCGGCGGCGACAAGCTCGTCATCCGCATTGCCTACGGCTTCAACATCCCCGAGTACGGCGCCGACCGCATGGGCCGCCTGAAAACCACTCACGGCGAAATCTTCGAGGTGGCGCAGTGGTACCCGCGCATGGCCGTGTACGACGACGTGGAGGGCTGGAACACGCTGCCCTACCTCGCGGCCGAGTTTTACCTCGACTATGGCAACTACGACTACACCCTCAACGTGCCGGCCAGCTACCTGGTGGGCGGCTCAGGCGAGCTGGTGAACCCTGCCGAGGTGCTGACCAGCGTCCAGCAAAGCCGCCTGGCCCAGGCCGCCGGCTCCGACAAAACCGTGCTGCTGCGTTCGGCCGATGAGGTGACCCAGGCTGGCTCGCGCCCGGCGGGCAAAAGCGGCCGCCTCACCTGGCATTTTCGTTGCCAGCAGGCCCGCGACGTGGCCTGGGCCGCCTCGGCGGCTTTCGTGTGGGACGCGGCCCGGATGAAGCTGCCCAGCGGGCGCAAGTCGCTGGCCATGTCGCTCTACCCCACCGAATCGGCCCAGGACACGGCCTGGAACCGTTCGACGGAGTACGTGAAGCAGAGCATTGAGTACAACTCGAAGCAGTGGTACGAGTACAGCTACCCGGTGGCCACCAACGTGGCCGGCGTGGTGGGCGGCATGGAGTATCCGGGCATCGTGTTCTGCGGCGCCAAGGCCCGCAAGGCCAACCTGTGGGGCGTGACGGACCACGAGTTCGGCCACCACTGGTTTCCGATGGTGGTGGGCTCGAACGAGCGCAAGTACCCGTGGATGGACGAGGGCTTCAACACCTTTCTCAACATCCTCTCGACCCGAAACTTCAACAACGGCGAGTACAAAGCCCTGGACACGCTGCGGCTGGTCGAGGGCCTGGTGCGCAGCATCTCGGACCCGGCCACCGATCCGCCCTACACCGTGCCCGACGTGACGCAGCCCCGCAACCTGGGCTTCGCGGCTTACGGCAAGATGGGCTACGGCCTGTTTTTGCTGCGCGAGGAAGTGCTGGGCCCCGAGCGGTTCGACTACGCGTTTCGGACCTACATCCGCCGCTGGGCCTTCAAGCACCCGCAGCCCAAGGACTTTTTTCGGACCATGCACGAGGCCAGCGGCGAGGACCTGACCTGGTTCTGGCGCGCGTGGGTGTACAACAACTGGGCCCTCGACCAGGCCGTGACCACCGTGGCCTACGTCAACCAGGACCCGGCCCAGGGCGCACTCATCAGCCTCGAAAACCGCGGCCAAGCCGCCATGCCCGTCACGGCGGAGGTGACCGAAACCAACGGCAAAACCAGCCGCGTGCAGCTGCCGGTGGAAATCTGGCAGCGCGGTGGCACCTGGACCTTCCGCTACAATTCCACTACGCCGCTCACCCTGGTCCGCCTCAACCCCAGCAAGCTGCTGCCCGACGCCGACCCGGCCAACAACGTGTGGCGCGCGCAGGTGCTGCGCTAAAAGCGGCGTCCTTTGCCTGCCACGCCCGCTAATGATTTCGGAAACCAAACGGTTTGAGGACCTACGCCCTTGCCGCAGTCGCCACGCGGCCACGCGTTGGTTGTGAACCCTTGCGGATGAATATTCAGCGGCGGCACGCGGCGGCACGCGGCGGCACCTTTGGCCAACGCCGCGTGCCGGCTCGGCGTTGTTTCCCACTTCTTTCCTTCTTTCCTGCCAACGCGGCGCGGCGCGGCGGCGGCATAAGTCCTAAATCCACTTGTTAAACAAGGGAACGCGGCTGCACTCGTAGCTTCGTGCGGCGAATAGCTGCCTGTGTGGCTTGCTGCTGCTTATGAAATTGTTGAGTTTGTTGCTTCCGGCCTTGTTCCTGCTGTCGGGCCCCGCGCCCGTGCGCCCCGCTGCGGAGGAGCTGAACGGTTTCGTGGTGACCCGCGGCGGGCAATTTGTGGCGGGGGCCAGTGTCTGGCAACGCGACCGGCCCAGCAATGCCACCTCCACGAACGCGGAGGGGCAGTTTATTCTGCCCCGGCCGGCCGAGGCGTCGTTCTACCTGCGCGTCGAAGCGCCCGGCTTCGTGATTCAGGACCAGCTCGTGACGGACACCACGACCCAGCCGGTGCGCATCAAGCTGTTCCCGCTCGTGCGCGGCCCGCGGCGGTAGGCGGGGCGTTGGTCTTGCCCTGCCCGCGACCGAAAGGCGGCTGATGGGGGACTGGCAATGGACAGGGTAGGGGCCCAGGCGCAGCTCGTTGTTGGCCGCGCGAAACGCCGCCCGGCGCGCATCTGCCCGCACCCGTCGAATGGCCGAAATTCGGCTGTCAATGCCGAAGAATGCCGCGTTCAGCAGTTCTTTAAGTTCGTCTTTTCGTGCGAGCAAAAAGCAGGAAATTAAAAACTTAACTTGTGGCGTGACAACGGAAACGTCTACATTTGGCTGCTCTGTTTGACGGCAACACACGCTTTATCGGATAACGTATGGTTCTGGGTGCTGGTACAACTGAGGTTAAAGCTTCCGCGGACCCCCACCCGCAGCCCCGCGATTTTATTTCGGCGGTTGCGGCCGCCGCGCTTGAGCTGCCGGCCGTAGTGCGGGCCGTGGCCACCCAGGCCGAGGGCCGCTACTCGGTCCGCTACACGTCCACCAGCGGCCAGAAAATCAACCTGGAATGCACCAACAGCTTTGCCTACGCCCTGGCGCTGTTCATCTACCACGCCACCGTGGAGGCCGCCCAGGCGGGGCTGCTGGCCGGCGAAGGCGGCCTGCCTTCTTACACGCAGACCAGCGAGTACCTGCGCCCGCTGCACCCATCCATCAACGAGGTGCTGACGCTGACGGACGAAGAGCGCGACAATTGCTGCGTGTTTGCCCTCAACCGGTTCACGACCGACGAAAACGTGGACCAGTTGCCCGCCCGGCCGCCGCGCTTTGCCGTTTGCCAGCCGTGCAAGCGCAGCGAATGGCCCCGGTTGGAACCCGGCCAGTTGCTGGTGTACACCGAATTGTTCCACTACGGCGACAACGACGACCCGTATGACCCGTGCGACCTGGACGCCGCGCCGGCCCGCGCCCTGGTTACCCACGTGGGCCCTTTGCGGGTGCACGATGTCAAGCGCGGCCTGTTCTACGCGTGTTCCTGGCAGAGCACCAACGAGGAGCTGGCCCTGGCCGCCGCCGACGTTTGGGAAGTGTGGCTGATTCGCCGCTTTATTTCGTCGGCGGGCTAGTGCCGGGCAGTTCCTGGGCAGTTAAAAGTTAAAAGTGAAGAGTTAAAAGGCCGGGCAGCTTTTTTAAGGCGGTTTCCGATTCGTTGCTCTTTTTATTTGTTCGGCTCTCCCTTGCTGAAGGAGCGGGGGCCGGGGGGAGGCCAACGCCAGAACGAAGCGGGTAGTCCGACCCCAAAAGCGCGTTAACCCGTCCCTTTTAACTGTCGTGGCTGTTGCAGAACTCGCTTTAGGTGGTTCAATTTCGGAGTAGCCGATTCGCGTTTGCCCGAGTTGGCGCTTCGGGGCGCCTGTTACGTCCGTGAGCGCGTATTTGCGCGGCCAGCAGCGGCCTGGGCAGCGCCAG